>NZ_QTWP01000009.1:0-63605 GCF_003461185.1 Roseburia sp. AF20-18LB | reverse complement strand
ATAAAACTGCTACGCTTAAAAGTCTAACTTTTTGGGGTCACGTCAGTTTGCTAAATGCTCCTTTCAAATATGCCTAAAATACGCTTGTATCTCCAATTCCCATATTGACCTCCTAAAGATGATATCATCTTGTAATATAATATTATTCTAAATTGTCTTCCTCCGGAAATAATATGTACAAAATATTTTCGTCATCCCCTGCAACTTCAAAACATACACTATTTCCATCTGACCGAATGCTATCATCCGTTATCTCAGAATCTCCAAACATTCCATATTCTCCGTTCCATGTAATTGTTCCATAATCTACAAGCATCTGCCCATTTTTATTTATCAAACAAATCTGATTATCTTCATTCAGCAGGAAAAAGCAGTCTTCTTTATGCCAGCACTCAAAATAACGCTTGTCATATAATGGATTCCCATTGGAATCTTCCAATTTCCATGTATCATTTGTTTTATATAATCTATACTCTCCATTTTTCCCCAATGTATAGTCACTAGAATTCTCACTACTTGAGCTTTCTTCATTCACCTGAAGTTGTCCTGCACTTGATAAACTATACTTATTCTGAGACTCCAAATCCCCTAAATCTGTCAAATTGCCATTTTCATCTATCGAATATAATTCATACTGATAACCTTCTGCCCAATAATCAACTGTTACAAAGATAAAACTATTGTCATCTTCTACTGTCATGCCACTTGGAGTAGCCAGCTCATTCCATTCCTGTAATCTTTCTCCCTTCAAATTGTATAATGATACATTGTAATATGCTTCTAAGCCGTTTGACTCATCTTTTGATTTCAATGCACCACCTATACAAACCAATATCCTGTCATTAGAAATAAGCTCTGTATTTAATACCGTTAAATCTACTGTATCATACATTGCACGGTCAATATCCTCTATCTCAAGAAGATTAATATCACATAGCATATCCCCTTTTATATCATAATATCTAAGCGAAATATCCTGATTCATATAATCTGTAGAATATGTATAATTCAGTTCATAGAAAAAGGGCGAATCGGCACTAATCTCTCCTAAATGAGGTGTAACTCTCTCTACTTTTCCATCCAGAATCTTCTGTCCATTGCTATCTAAAACTTCCTCTTCCCCTTCATATTCACACACAAAATATACTTCATCCTTATCACTTTCCTCCTCTTCTCCCCTGACAAGCTGGATGTTGTCATATTCAACCGGAATAACTTCATTGCCATCTTTGTCAATTACTCCGTATAATAATCCATCATTTTTAGAAACAATAACATATCCTGATGCATAATCTTCCAAATCATATTCCGTTGTTATTTTATAATTTTTCCCTTCTGATATACCCTCTGTTTCCGTTTCTAACTCACTGTCATTTTCTGATTTGCTTATTTCGGTTTCAGTTTTCTTTTGTGGCACATATGTTTTTTCTTCTTTTCCGCAGCCCGAAAAAATCATCCCTGATATTGCCAGTAACATCATAGTTTTTTTAACTATTTCTCTTTTCATTTTCTCTTCCTCTCTCCAAATCTATTCATCACTTTTTCTTAAGCATTTATATTTTAAAACATTTTGTTTTAAAAATCAATATAACAAATTGTTTTATGTATATTAAATTCAAGAGAGGTAACTAAATGGCAACTACAATTCATCGTTACAAGCATATACGTGATTTACGTGAAGATTCAGATATAACGCAAGAGCAGATGGCTCAGGTTCTTAGCTGTAGTCAAGTAGCGTATTCTTATTACGAATTGGGGAAACGTGATATTCCAACCGATATTCTTATAAAACTTGCGGACTATTATAATGTATCAATAGACTATTTGCTTGATCAAACTAATAATAAACTTCGGAATTTCTAAGCATCACACATATTGACTATGCGATTTTTCTCGCCACTTGCACCTACAGGACCTGCCACCGGCAGCTTCTTACGAATGAATGGCAAATAAAAAAGGGTACTTGAAAAGCCAAGTACCCTAGTGTATAATTTACTTAGAAAGGTAATCGGATATGCTCCGATTTGCCCTCAGTGAAAACTATTTTTGAAATAGCATCTACTTTTGGACGAGTGGGATGCTATTTCTTTTTATTATTATGATTATCTATGTAAGATAGCGCCGCGAATATTACTAGCAACAAAGTAAGAACTTCTATTGTGTTCATAGGGCATCACCCTCCTTTACCAACTAGAGGGCATCTAATAATCGGAAAACACATCCTGCTTTCTTTTTCAATTATACATTAATATTATACCATGTGAAGAACATATGTTCAATAAGTTTGTTTTTAATTATCTATCTTCATCTTTCCGTACAATCCCTTCTCCATCAAACTCCGGGATAAAACTCTCCTCTGCTACACCCCCTTCCTGGATGAAGCCATTTTCAATGCCAAGTTCAATCGCATAATCCACCACCGCATCATATTCCGCTTCCGTTACCCGGCGGCTTAATTCCGGATACTCCCTGCACTGTGGCAGCGGCGTATACTGATTCATAATGCTGATAAAAATCTGACCGCCATAGGTCTTAAGAAGATAAGATATCACACGCTTGGAATCTTCCACACAGTCCGGCATAACAAGATGGCGCACAATGACGCCTTTTCTCATCAGAAGAGACTCCCCGGCTTCGCTGCGCTCCTGATATTCTGCTGCGTCAAATATCATATTATTCTGCTGTTCCGAAATTTTCTTTTTCTCATCTGCCGGAAATTCCGCACTGCTGCCTTCTTTGCCTGCTGCCCGTTCGAAAACAAATTCCGGCTCGCCTACCTGCCGCACCATTTCTGCAATCGCTGCACTGGCACAAGTAAAATAGTCCGCTGCATGGGAATACCTGCTGCTGATTGCGCTGTCAACATATTTTAAATCAGGAAGATAAATATCCACATAGCCCTCTAACAGGCGAAGTGTTTCCACCTTTTCATAGGAACTGGTATTATAAACAACCGGAAGATAAAGTCCCTGCTGCTTTGCCTGCTTCAATGCCTCAACCACCTGTGGCACAAAATGTCCTGCCGTTACCAGATTGATATTATTTGCACCCTTTTCCTGCAATTCCAGGAAAATTTCTGCCAGCCGCTCTATACTTATTTCAATTCCAGCTTTTCCTGTGGCAATATTGTGATTCTGGCAGAAGATACAGCCTAAATTACAGCCGCTGAAAAATACCGTTCCGGAGCCATTCTGCCCGGAAATACACGGTTCTTCCCACATATGAAGTGCTGCTCTTGCAGCCTTTATAACTGCTGTCTGACCGCAGACTCCCATTTCACCTTTTTTACGATTTACGCCACATTCTCTTGGGCAGAGCATACAATTTTCCATCTCTTTTGCCTTTCCTTTATTTTTTCTTGCGGTTCTTCCCACTCCCGCCGGATTAGTCTTGCCTTTTCCGATTCTATCATATATAGTTATTCTTGTAGGATATTTTCTTATAATAACTATAACTTTTTTATATATCCTAACACAAATCTTTGAAATCACAAAGGAGTCTGACTATGAATACATCGATTCAAAACTGCATGGTTGCCCAGTCCGGTGGACCAACCGTTGCAATAAATGCAAGCCTTGCCGGTGTCATTAAAGGTGCTGCCGGCTGCTATGGCACTGTTTACGGTTCCGTAAATGGAATCTTAGGTATTTTAAATGAACATTATCTTAACCTTTCCGAAATTATGGAAGCAGACGAAAATGCATTAGAGCGTCTGATTCACACACCGGCAATGTACCTTGGTTCCTGCCGTTTTAAGCTGCCGGATTTTATGGATGATGATTCTTCTTATAACTATATTTTCAAGCAGTTTGAAAAGCTGAATATCGGTGCATTCTTCTATATCGGCGGAAATGATTCCATGGATACCGTATTAAAGCTTTCCGAATATGCCGAGCGAATCGGAAGCAATGTCCGCATTATTGGTATTCCAAAGACCATCGATAATGACCTGATGGTAACAGACCACACTCCGGGATTTGGCTCCGCCGCCAAATATATTGCATCTTCTTTACTTGAAATTGCACATGATACATTTATCTATGCCGTAAAGAGTGTAACAATCGTAGAAATTATGGGACGTGATGCCGGCTGGCTGACCGCCGCTTCCGCCCTTGCCAGAAATGAATACAGCGATGCACCGCATCTTATTTATCTTCCGGAATGCAATTTTGACAAGGAGGAGTTCTTAACAGATGTGCGTGCTCTCTTAGAGAAACACAACAATATTATCATTGCCGTATCTGAGGGAATTCATGATGCAGAGGGCAATTACATCTGTGCCGGAGAAAGCATGGAAGACACCTTCGGACACAGCCAGTTAAGCGGTGCCGGTAAAGCGTTGGAATATCTGATTAAAGACAATATCAACGTAAAAGTCCGTTCTGTAGAAGTAAATGTATTACAACGTTGCGCTGCCCACCTTTCTTCTGCCACCGATTTAAATGAAGCTGTTGCTTCCGGTGAACATGCTGTTGCGTTTGCAAAACAGGGCATTACCGCTTCCATGGTAACCATGAACCGTACTTCCAATGCACCATATACCATCGAATATGGTTATGCAGAAATCAAGAACATTGCGAATGAAGCAAAATCCGTTCCGAGAGCATGGATTAACGAGCGCGGAAATGATGTTACTGAAGAAATGGTTGAATATCTTCTCCCACTGATTCAGGGCGAGACTTCCATTTCCTACGAAAATGGACTGCCAAATTATATGAACGTGTCACACCTGACTAACAAACGTTAGTTACCCGCATATTCAAAATCCGCTGTCCCGGTTAAGACATTTTAATCAGTCTTTTCCGATACAGCGGATTTTTATTCCGAAATCATCTCAATGAATCTGCCGACTTCAGCCCATGCCCGCTTGGATTCCGGCATCATAAGCATTGCCATCTGGAATACATGAAACATTCCTTCGTAAATGCTTAAGCGGACTTTTACGCCCTGCTTCTTTGCCTTCTCTGCTACGGATGTGGAATCACTTAAAAGCATCTCATAAGAACCAACCTGAATCAGCATTGGCGGAAATCCTGTGAAGTCACCAAACAACGGTGAAATATAAGGATTCGTTTCGTCTGCGTCTCCCACATAATCCTTATTATAAATGAGACTGTCCCTTGTATTTCCAAATAACGGGTCCCGCTCATAATTCGTATCATAGGATTCACCGCTGGCAGTCAGATCTGTCCATGGAGACATGGCAATCAGTCCGCAGGGAAGTGCCTTCCCATGATCCTTTAAGTACATGCAAAATGCCAATGCCAGTCCACCTCCGGCAGAATCACCTGCCACAATAATCTGTTCCGGCTTAAATCCACAACTTAGCAGCCATTCATAGGCTTCCACCGTATCTTCCAATGCTGCCGGGAATGGATGCTCCGGTGCCACGCGGTAATCGATGGTCAGCACACTGATTCCTCTTCCCACCTCGCTGTAAAGTCCGGCAAAGGTGCGGTAGGCATTTCGCATTTTTCCAATATACCCGCCACCATGCAGCTGCAGAACCACTTTATCTTCCCTCGGATTCTGCATGGAGGTTAAAAGCTCCATTTCAAACTGTGGCATCTTAATTTTCTGCATCAGAAAACAGTCCGGGCATTTCCACGCCGGTTCCACCATTTTCTTACGAAGCTCTCCGGTCTTTAATTTTCTTCCTATCAAGTTATCACTTGCAAAACGGGCAATTAGGTCACGGATGACTCTGCCCTGTACACTCGTCTTACTTTCTTCCATAATCACCTTACATGAAATCTTCTCTTTAACTCTAGTCTGGCTCTGCGGTCACCGATAATCAGCGTTCCGAGGAATAAAAATACCGATATTCCAAATGCCAGTTCACTTAAACCCGGATGGGTCACGATGTGAAGTGCTATCAAAAGCAGCGGTATCAGGCTGCATACAATTCCAAACAACTGGAACATCAGATAACTCTGCCAGTTTCTGGAATTGATAATCATGAGCAGAACAATACCTGCATCTAACAGCATAATGCCTGCCGGAAGCACATAATTAACCGACCAGCCATGGAATCCCACTATCCAGTCAATCAGAATCACATATAAAATTCCGGATAATGTGGTTGCTATGATTTTCGTCCGATATCCATTATTGCTTAAAATATCCAGCCGGAAAATCAGGAACAGATACCAAAGTCCTGCAATTGCAATCAGGCTCCAGAGTTTTCCCTGATACCAGATATAATTGAGATAGCCTGCTGCCACACTGCCTAATAACACCAGAAAGAATATAATATTTGTCACAAATTTTAATCTTCTGGTGGGAATCCATGCATCCGGATAGGTATTGTGTCCTTCTTCTCCTTCTTCTAATACACTGTGGCACAGCGGACAGATCTGGCTGTCATCTAAGATTTCCACATTACAGTTCTTACATTTACTCATAATACACACCATTACTTTCTATTTCCACATTCAGACCATCCTCTGACAGTTTCCGGAAAAATCCACGCTGCAGGGATGTATCTTTTAAAACAGAACTAAAGGTAAATGCCAGCGTATCCTGATAGGAACAAATCGTTCCCTTGATATTCTGTCCCTTTGACATGGCAAGGAATGCATAAAACATCTTGATATATGGCTGGTAATCCTCTTCCACTTTCACATTTCCAATGTTGGTTACAGTGGATGTATTTGCCAGTGCTGCCGATGTATACACATAACGCATGGCAATATTTTTCAAAAACAGCGGTACTGCTCTTGCAATCAATAATTTCTCATTGGACACATTGTAAGAAAACAGTTCCTCTAAATGCTCTTTATTAATCTGTTGATGAAGACTCTCTGTAGTAATCTTCAATACTTCTTCAAACGTATAGGAATCCTCCACCGGTTCAAACTCTGCAGATACTACCGTAAAAAAGTTCTTGGTGGTAATGGAATTAAAATACGGTCTTAAATTCACCGGAACCGCTACACGAATCGGACGTTTGTCCGGCATACCATGCAGATATTCCCGATATACGCTGTAAGCAAATGCCGCAACCAGATACTCATTGATGCTGACACCATATTTATGACATACCTCTTTCAATGCCGGAATCTTTACAAATCCATGAATCACTCCAAATTCATCGGTTCGTAATTTTTCCCCTTTGATAAGATATGCTTTCTTTGTCTTATATCCCTTGGCATAGCTGTGCTTGTAATTTTTAAGGAAGCTGTCCTCACGGTTCATGGATGTGTCGCTGCTTAACTTATCTCCCAGCTTCTCCTTCAGTTCCGGATGCACCAGTCTTAAATACTGATAGGTCAGCTCCTTTAAGAAATTGATTCCGCCCATGCCATCTGTCAGTACATGAAAAACCTCAAGGTTAATCCGGCATTTATAATAAGTTACCCGGAAAAGATAGCTGTGGTTCTTATTCTGTCTGATAAAACGGCATGGAAAATGTCTTTCTTCCTGTACTCTTGGAGCACTCTTGCCATTCTCTTCAAAATAATACCAGAAAATTCCCTGACGCAGTCTCAAGTTAAAGCCCGGAAATTTCGGAAGTACGATATCCAGTGCCTGCTGCAGATACTCCGGCTGTACCTCTTCATTTAAAGTAACTGCAATCCGGTACACATTGCTCATTGCTTCTCCTGCAATTACCGGAAAAAGATGTGCCGTATTATCCAGCCGGTCCCATTTGATATCGGTATGACGGCGCTTATTATCTTCTGCTTTCCGCTGCTGCTTCTCCTGCTTTTCCAATTCCTTTGAAGCGGCTTTTTCGTGCCGGCTCTGCTCTTTGACAGCCCGCTTTTCCTGCTTGTTTTCTGCTTTGGCAGCGGCTTTCTCCTTCTTTATCTTCTCTTTATTTTGTTGTCTTAGCTTTTTTTCTTCTTTACTCATAACGAATATTATAAAATAATACGCATAAAAATACAACCGGCGTTTCTAAGCTGTCGGCATTTTTCGTCTCGGCAGGCAGACCTTAAATGTTGTCCGGCCGTTTTCACTCATTACACGGATGGTTCCTCCATGCAGATCCACCAGTTCTTTTGCGATGGCAAGTCCCAGACCCGCTCCTCCGCTGTTGGTCTGTCTCGCTTCATCCCGCCGATAGAATTTGTCAAAAATACGCTGCTGTTCTTCCGGTGATATGGTCTGCCCCTGATTACTGAACAGGATAACGGTTCCCGGTGGCTCCTCCCATGCGGAAATGACAATGGTACTGTCCGGATTGCTGTAGGCAATGGCATTTTTTAATATGTTATTAAAAATCCGCGCCAGCTTATCTGCATCCCCATATACTTTGCAGTTTTCATCAGCCTGTATTTCCACTTTCTTATGTTCCGGTGCAAGAAGCGGGTACACTTCATCCGACAGCTGCATCAGCATATAATAAAGATCTATCTCTGTCGTTGCCAGTTCAATATCCTGCCGGTTAAAACGGGTGATGTCAAAAAATTCATTCACCAGAACTTCCAGTCTCAGTGCTTTGTCCAGGGTGACATGGATAAATTTATCCTGCTGCTCTTTTGAAATATCCGGCATCTCCTCTAATAATTTCAGATACCCAATCACAGAGGTAAGCGGTGTCCGGATATCGTGGGCAAGATACAATACCAGCTCATCCTTCTTCTTCTCTGCCATCTGAATATCATAAAGCTGCCGGTTTAAAGTTGCATTCACGCTGTTTAACTTTTCTTCCATGGCAGCCATTTCCTTCGACATGCGGATCTGTCTGCCATCATGATGCACCAATGCATTGATTCCGTCATCGATTTCCTGAAAATATTTTGTAAATGAATTTAAAAAGAAATAAAACATCAGACAGAATACCAGTGCAATTGCCCCAAAGAAAATCAGTTCGAAGTGATTTCCGATATTATGCCAATAGAAATCTCTCGCATCTTCATAAGTCATGCTGGTAAAATCATAAAGAAACCTTACAATTCCATCCGCAAATCTGCCCTGCAGCACATACTGATAGAGAAACCAGATGCCAAAGAAAGCTCCTGCCATCAGTAATACAATCCGGGAAAATATTTTTCGTCTTACCGGTGCAAAATCCAGTTTTTTCTTATTATTGTCATCTTTCAATCTTATATCCCACTCCCCATACTGTCTTAATGTATTTTGGACGTTCACCGGTATCCTTAAGTTTCTCCCGCAGATGCCGGATGTGAACGGTTATGGTATTGTTGCTTTTGCTATAATATTCGTCTTTCCAGATAATATGAAACAGCTCTTCCGCACTGAGTACCCTGCCTTTTGCTTCACACAACGCCTGCAAAATCGTAAATTCTGTCGGTGTAAGTGAAATCTCATCTCCATCCAGATAGCATTCATGTGCACATTTCTTTAACAAAATTCCACGGCATATAATAGTATCATCCGATTCCGTTCCTGCATGATTTGATGCATACGTTCCATCTGCCGCATCATATGAACCATTTGCAGATGTATTTTCTATTATATTACCGTCAAAAGACATATTCTCTGCCGGCTGGTCCGTCCTTGCTCCATAGCGCTCATAACGGCGTAACTGTGCCTTCACTCTTGCAACCAGTTCCAGCGGAAGAAACGGTTTTGTCACATAATCATCTGCTCCTATGGTAAGTCCGGTTACTTTATCCACTTCGGAATCTTTTGCAGTTAACATAATAACCGGATAATTCTCTTTTTTTCGAATCCGGCGGCACAGCTCCAGTCCACTAATCCCCGGCAGCATAATATCCAAAATTGCAAGGTCAATTTTCTCATGCTCTATTGCATCTATTGCTGTATCTCCATCGTAACACTTGATTACGTCAAACTTCTCACTTACCAGATATATTTCTACTAAGTCTGCAATCTCCTTCTCATCATCCACCACAAGAATACGGTTTTTCATAAAAATCCCTCCTGCCTGTCTGCTATTCCAAACACATTATAGCATACAGACAAAGGAGGGATTCCTTATTATTTATTAAGATTTACTGAACTTTGCCAACATGGCGGTGAGGATGAATCCGCCATAAACCCGGTGCAAAAATCACTAACATCGGGTATAATTCCAATCGACCAACCAGCATGTCAAACATCAATACCAGCTTGGATAAAACACTGAACCCACCAAAGTTACCGGTCGGTCCTACCCTGTTAAGTCCCGGTCCGACATTATTAAAGGTTGCCATAACTGCTGTAAAGTTCGTTGTCATATCAAAATTATCAAGACTGATTAACAACACTGATACGATAAGAATAACAACATAGCCTGCCAGATAGCATAACACAGTCTTTACCACATTATCCGGTATTCGTCTTCCGTCCATATGTACCTTCTGCACACTTCTCGGATGGGTCACAGACATAATTTCATTACGGACAGATTTTACCATAATAATGAGACGGGAAACCTTAAATCCACCGCCGGTACTTCCGGCACAGGCTCCGACAAACATTAAAAGCACCAGAATCATTCTTGAAAATTCCGGCCAGAGATTAAAATCTGCCGTGGCAAATCCTGTAGTACTGATAACAGATGCCACCTGAAAGATTGCCTGCTGGAATGCTTTTCCAAAAGAAGCAAAGCTGGCTCTGATATTAAATGCAATAAGCAGTGCCGAACCGAATACTATCAAAAGATAGTAACGCATTTCCTCACACATCAGTGCTTCCTTCGGCCGCTTAATCAAAAACATATAATATACAGTAAAATTAATGGAACAGATAATCATAAATACCGTAATGATAATCTGCACCGCTGTACTATAAGATGCTATACTACTGTTCAATAGTCCAAATCCACCGGTTCCCACGGTACCAAAGGTCAATGTCATGGAATCAAAGAGTGGCATTCCTGCTATTAACAGCGCAATAATCTCAATCACCGTAAAGATTACATAGATTCCATAGAGAATCATTGCAGTAGTCTTTACCTTTGGAACCAGTTTTCCAACAGATGGTCCCGGGCTTTCTGCACGCATCAGATGCATACTGGAGCTGTCGGAAAGGGGCATGACTGCCATAATAAATACCAGCACACCCATACCACCAATCCAGTGGGTAAAGCAACGCCAGAAAGCTGTTCCACGGGAAAGTGCCGCTACATCACTTAAGATACTTGAGCCTGTTGTCGTAAAGCCGGAAATTGTCTCAAATAACGCATCAATATAAGATGGAAATTCTCCGGTTAAATACATTGGCAATGCACCAATCAGACTGAGGATTATCCAGCTTAATGCAACTGCTGCAAATCCTTCTTTTGAATAAAATACACTGCTCTTCGGTTTTCTTCTTCTGCCCCAAAACCCAATCAGCATACAGGCAAGTCCGGTAATCAGATATAAAAAGCCTTCCTTTTCCTGATAAATACCTGCTGTTGCTGCCGGAAGCAGAAGAAAGATTCCCTCGAAGCATATAACACTGCTTAATATGTATCGAATCATGGAATAATTCATGACAAGCCTCCTACCTTAATGCATCCCGGATATCATGTAACCCTGTCGTCGTGGTAACAAGAATTACCGTATCTCCCACTTCAATTACACTCTGTCCTTTTGGAATGGTCACTTTTCCTTTATGGGTGATACATCCAATCAGCATCTTAGGTTTCAAGCGAAGATCCTGCAGTGGAATTCCAACCACCGGAGAACCCTCTTTAATTAAAAATTCCAGTGCTTCTACCCGGTTATCATTCAGCTTGTACAATGTCTCAATATTACTTCCCATGGAGTTTTTCATGGCACGTACATACTTGATAATACTCTCGGAAGTAATGAATTTCGGATAAATAATACTTCCTACATCTAACTGGTCAATAATATCATCATAAGAAATACGATGAACTTTAGTAATCAGTTTTGCAGAAGATAAACTCTTTGCAAACAATGCCAGCATGATATTCTCTTCATCAAAATTAGTGGTCGCTACAAAGGCTTCTGTCTCTAACAATCCCTCTTCGATTAAAAGGTCTTTATCTGTTGCATCGCCACAGATAATCATCGCCTTTGGAACCATTTCATTTAATTCTTCACAGCGTTCTTCGTCACGTTCTACAATTTTGACACGGATACCCATTTCCAAAAGCTGCTTTGCAAGATAAACAGAAGTTCTTCCGCCACCGACAATCAGTGCATCTCTCGCAGAAGAAGTAGGCACGCCCAGTTTCTTAAAGAATTCAATAGTTTTAGCCGGTGTCCCTACAATAGAAATCTCATCCCTGGCTTTCAACTCAAAATTACCATCCGGAATATATACTTCATCTCCACGCTCAACCACTGCTATCAGTACGTCACAATGCAGTCTGCTTCCCATATCCTTAAGCTGCATATTACAAAGAGGGTTGTCCTCCTCAATCCGGTAGTTGACTAATTCCACCCGGCTCTTGGCAAATGAATCCACTTTGAGCGCGGAAGGGAATTTCAGCAGTCTCGCCATTTCGCGTGCTGCTGCAAGCTGTGGATTGATAATCATGGACAACCCTAATTCCTCTTTAATAAAACCTATTTCTCTACTGTATACAGGATTGCTGACTCTTGCTATCGTATGGCAGCCTCCTGCTTTTTTTGCGATCAGACAGCATAAAAGATTCAGTTCATCTGAACCTGTCACTGCAATCATAAGGTCTGCATCTGCAATCCCTGCATCTGTCTGTGCATTAAAACTTGCACCATTTCCAATAATTCCCATTACATCACATACATTGGTCACTGCCTCTACAGCCTGCTGTCTGCAATCAATTACTGTAATATCATGTTTTTCTTTACTAAGCTGTTCTGCAAGTGTTGCACCTACATTACCACAGCCCACTATAATTATCTTCATAGCTTCTCCTATGCTTGTTCTCATACATATTTATTGGTCGTTGAAGCAAATACCTATGACGAATTATAGCAGACTTTATAAATAATGCAATCCCGGTTTTACCCAATCCTAATTCTGGGCAAATCTTGCCAGGAACTGCTTTGTTCTCTCTTCTTTCGGATGCTCGATTACTTCCTTCGGGTCACCCTGTTCAATAATATAACCGCCATCCATAAAAATGACACGGTCAGCCACATCTCTGGCAAATGCCATCTCATGGGTTACAATTACCATGGTCATATGCTCACTTGCCAGCTGACGGATTACTTTTAAGATTTCTCCGGTAAGCTCCGGATCTAATGCGGAGGTTGGCTCATCGAAGAATAAAATCTGTGGATGAAGTGCTAACGCTCTTGCAATGGCAACTCTCTGCTGCTGTCCACCAGAAAGCTGGCATGGATAGCAGTCTGCCTTATCGGATAACCCCATTTTTTCAAGAAGCTCCATTGCTTCTTTCTTTACTTCTTCTTTATTCCGCTTCTGCACATGTACCGGTGCATCCATCAGATTCTTTAACACGGAATAATGTGGAAACAGATTAAAGTTCTGAAATACCAGTCCGAAATATCCCTGAATCTTTTTTAATTCTGCGTTTCCCACATACTGGGATTTTCCATCCGCACCGGTTGACACCGCATGCTCACCGAGATAAACCAGTTCTCCTTCATCCATAGTCTCAAGAAGTGTGGCACAACGCAGCAGTGTTGATTTACCGGAACCGGAAGGACCGATAATTGCTACAACCTCACCCTGTTCCACGGAGAGTGAAATATCATGAAGTACATCTACAGCCCCAAAGCTTTTCTTTACATTCTTTATCTCTAACAGCTTCATTCTTTTCCTCTCCTTACTTATAATAACTCAGTTTCTTTTCAATTCGTTCCATGATAAATGCCACTACAAAGTTAAAGATGTAGTAGAAAAGTCCTGCTACAAACAATGGCATGATGCTGCTGACACGGGCTGCAATCTGTTTTGCAATGGTAAACATTTCTGCATAAGCCAGTACAAATGCCATGGAAGTATCTTTTACCAGTGTAATAACTTCATTGGTTACCGGCGGCACTACACGTTTTACCATCTGTGGGAAAATGATTTTGCAAAAGGTCTGTGCCTTGGAATAGCCCAATACCTTGGCTGCTTCATACTGCCCTACCGGGATTCCCTCGATTCCTGCACGGTAAATCTCTGCGAAATATGCCGCATAATTAATGGAGAAACCAATGATTGTTGCATAAAAGCTATACTCTTTGGAGATTCGGATTCCAAATAAGTAATATGGTCCGAAATACACCACCAGAAGCTGAAGCATCAGCGGAGTTCCACGCATAATGGATATGTATAATTTTACAAGCCACTGCACCGGCTTAATCCGTGACTTTCTTCCAAATGCCACCAAAAGTCCTAACGGCAGTGAAAATACCAATGTTAATACAAATATAGAAAGTGATGCCAGCATACCGGAACCCAGCTGCTGTGCTACAGCAATAAATGACATATCTATTCTCCTAAGCAAACCATTTCTGGTAAATTATAATCTGTGTAGTTATTTACGATAGTAGTAAATGTTCCATCTTTTACCATCTCATCCAAGGTCTTCTGAACCTGGTCTCTTAACTCTGTATTACCTTTTTTAAATCCGATTGCATACTGCTCGCTGGATACCTGCTCATCTAACATACGGAAAGCATCTCCTTTGGATGACATCTGGTATTTTGCTACTCCGATATCCAATACCACTGCATCTACAGCACCGGACTCCAAGTTCATAAATGCGGTATTGTAATCAGCTACCTGCTGAAGCTCTGCAAAGGATGCAGTCAGTTCTTTATTTTCGTCAGTTGCATCATCTCCCTGTAATGCTGCAAGTCCTGAAGAATCAGCCTGAACGTCTACTACTTTTCCTGCCAGATCTGATAATTTATTAATATCCGAATCTTTTGCAACAACTACAACGATACTGTTGTCTACATATGGATCAGAGAATGTATAATCATCTTCTCTTCCATTCATGGTAAATCCGTTCCAGATACAGTCAATGGAACCTGACTCTAATTCCATATCTTTTGAATCCCAGTTAATTGGTTTCTTTACCAGTTCCCATCCGTTACGGTCGCATACTTCCTGTGCCAGTTCAAGGTCAAATCCGGTATAATCTCCATCCTCATCCATATAGCCATATGGTGGAAATTCTGCGTCAAATCCTACAACAAACTGGGTACGGTCTGAACCATTGTCGCTCTTTGCATTTTCAGTATTCTGGACAGATGCATTGTCTTTTTTATCTGCATCCTTACTTCCACAGCCAGCCAGTGACACGGTCATTGCAGCTGCCAGTAAAACAGTCAACATTTTCTTCTTCATAATAGAGTTCCTCCTCTTTTTGTAATATCTTTTTATTAAGTTCTTTTTCCATCACTTTAGTATACTACCATGATAAATCAGTAATGTAAATCATTTTCTATATTAATTTCAGGTTGTCAGCCGATAAATTTTAGACTAAAATTGGGCATATACCTGAATAATCCATAGGTGCTTGCGAATGGGGAGAGATTTTAAGGATAAAGAAATTTTGTGGCATTCGATGTACGTTTGATTTTTGGGGATGTGAAATGCCAACTGTTCTTAGTAGTCCATTTTTCTTTATTATAAACTGTCTTTTCACTTGCTTTGACAGAATATCGGCACTGTCCGTCAAAAGCGGATGCCACATAATGTCTGCAAGGGGCACTAGGAATTTCGGCATAATTCTGATTTCATCTGGCAACCGGCACAAATTCACATCCATGTTCAAATGTGCCTCGCTGGTACATCCCTGTACCAGCGTTGCCTGTTGCCAGACGAAATCCCAAGTGCCCCTAACAGCCCTTAAAAGGCATCCGTACTTTGACGGACAGTACCAATATTCTGTTAAACATGGAAAAGACTGTTTTTATCCGAAAAAGAAAAATGGGCTACTTAGAACTGTGGCATTTCATCATCTTAAAATCAAATGTGCAGCGAATGCCTTAAAACTTTTTTATCAGGAAATCCTCTCCCCCTTTCGCAAGCACCTATGCAATCAATGATAAAAGGAGATATTACACCATGAATATACCAAATGACCCAGTCATGTTATTAAGTTACATCAACACGCAGCTTCGGGACTTCTACCCTACCTTAAATGAACTCTGTTCTGCATTAAATCTTTCGAAAGATGAGCTCTGCAGCAAGCTTTCTGCCATCGACTCCGAATATGATGAGGAAGCAAACCAGTTTGTATAAATGTGGTCTGTTGTGGTGATAGGAAAGGCATTTGCCGAGTGGCTGCGTGCAGATATATTTTTTCATCTGTTAGGGGCACTTGGAAAATGTTCTTTCCCGCTCAGCATCAAAAATAACCACATTTATACCAACCGTTCTGATACACATAACGAAAGGAGTATCCCATGTCACTTTACGAAGACCTCTTGCAAAAACAGTTTCTGCCTCACGCCTACGAAGACTGGACAGATTATCGCAATGCCATCAGCAATTATCTGATTGCCTCTACTGCTGCTGACAGCTCCCTTGCCATCTTTGGTGCCGGCGGTTGTAACGACTGGGATTTATCGCTCCTTGCCGGACACTTTTCATCGATTACTTTAATTGATAATAATCTTCCTGCCATGAAGCAGGCTCTTAAACGCTATCAACTGGAATCTTATCCTGCAATTTGCCTTGACGAATGCAATCTTACCGGTTTATACGGCAGTGATTACGAAAAATTCTGTGATACACTCTTTGAGCAGAAAAAGCTCTTTGGTGCATCCATTGATACAGAGCTTCCGGTCAGTACGGCACTGGCATTTCTGCATCAGACTTATGAGAAAGCCAAAAAGCATGTCATACGCTATGGCAGCCATGCTTTTGATTATTCTGTATCTTTTGGTCTTCACAGCCAGCTTAATAATATGGCTGCGTGGATCTGGGATACCATTGCAGAAGCCTGTCACTGGCAGGACGAACGGGTAACGAAATATATTGCCTCCCAGACCGATGAGATTGTAAAACGGGTTAATGATACCATTTTGCTTTCTACCGGGAAAGACGCTTTCTTTGGAAATGAACGGACTTCTTCCCTTAATGATTCTCCCGTAAGCGGCGCCATGGAATGCATTTTAGACATCAAAAAACGTTACCCCGGCTGCCAGGCAGCTCTCGTTCCATGGAATTTTAATCCGGAACTTGGGGTAACGTACGAAATGCTGTTACAACATGTAACACTATAAATCAATTCTATGACTGTGCGAACTGGCTGTTATAAAGGGCTGCATAGAAGCCATTCTTCTGAAGCAGTTCTTCATGATTGCCCTGTTCGATAATATGACCGTCTTTCATAACCAGAATAATGTCTGCCTCTTCAATGGTAGACAGACGATGGGCAACGATAAAACTAGTTCTTCCCTTCATCATCCGGCCAAAAGCTTCCTGAATCTTCATCTCAGTTCGTGTGTCAATCGATGAAGTTGCTTCATCCAAAATCAGCATTGGCGGCAGGCAAAGCATAACTCTGGCAATGCAAAGAAGCTGTTTCTGTCCCTGGGAAAGATTGCCACCGTCCTCTGCAATTACCGTATCATAGCCCTTGGGCAGACGTTTGATAAAATTATGGGCATGGGAAGCTTTTGCTGCCTCCATGATTTCTTCATCGGTAGCATCCGGTTTTCCCATACAGATGTTCTCACGAATGGTTCCCTCCTTTAACCAGGTTTCCTGCAATACCATACCATAGCTGCTGCGCAGGCTGCTTCTTGTCATATCTTTAACCGGCACGCCGCTGACACGGATGATTCCGCTGTTGACATCATAGAACCGCATCAGAAGATTAATCAATGTTGTCTTACCGCATCCGGTCGGTCCGACAATTGCCACACGCTCACCCGGATTGACATGGAGATTAAAATCCTCAATCAGCTTCTGCCCCGGCTCATAAGAGAAGTAAACATGCTCTAAATCCACATCTCCCTTTACTTCCTCTAATACCACTGCATCTTCTGCATCCGGTACCTGTGCCTCTTCATCAATCAGCTCAAATACTCTTGCTGCACAAGCCAGTGCATTCTGTAACTCAGTTACGACACCGGAAATCTCATTAAAAGGCTTCGTATACTGATTTGCATAACTTAAGAAACAGGATAACTGCCCAACACTGATTCCACCATGGATAGCTGAAACTGCGCCAAACACGCCAACACCTGCATAAACTAACGCATTGATAAAACGGGTACTCGGATTGGTAATGCTGGAAAAGAATAAGGCACGAAGGGAATATTTTTCCAGTCTTCCATTAATTTCATCGAAACTTTCCAACGCCTCATCTTCATGGGAAAATGCCTGGACAATTTTCTGGTTTCCAATCATTTCATCGATTAAAGCAGTCTGCTCTCCTCTTGTTTCCGACTGCAGCTTAAACATGGAGAATGTTTTCTTTGCAATGAATCCTGCTACCACAAAAGACAACGGTGTTAAAAATACTACCACTGCCGTAATCTTTACATTGACGCTCAACATAAAGCCTAATGTTCCGACAATTGTTACCACACCGGTAAACAACTGGGTAAAACCCATCAGAAGTCCGTCTGCGAACTGGTCTACATCCGCAATTACGCGGCTGACTATTTCACCGTAGGAATGAGCGTCTAAATATTTCAGTGGAAGAATCTCTATTTTGCGGACAGCATCCTTACGGATATCCCGGACAATATTATAAGTCATCTTATTGTTGCAGACATTCATAATCCACTGGGCAGCTGCCGTAATCAGAATGACTACCACCATTTTCTTAAGGATCGGTGTAATATAAGTAAAATCTACTTTTCCTTTGTCTACGATATAATCAATGGCATCTCCGGTAAGAATCGGAATGTATAAGGTTAAAATTACACTGATCACCGCTAATGCAATGGACAAACCTAAGAATAACCAGTACTTTTTCATATACTTAAGGATTCTTCCAAGGGTTTCCTTCTGTCTTGATTCCTTTTTCATATCAGTGTCCTCCTTCCGTCCTCTTAAACTGCGAATAATAGATTTCCTGATATACGCTGCAATCCTTTAACAATTCTTCATGGGTGCCGGTTCCTGCAACAGTTCCATCATCTAATACGATAATCTTATCGGCATACATAATGGATGCGGCACGCTGTGATACGATAAATACGGTCGGACGGTTTGGCATATTATGAATTGCCTGACGCAGTTTAGCATCGGTAGCATAATCCAGTGCAGATGAGCTGTCGTCCATGATAAGGATTTCCGGCTGTTTTACCAGTGCTCTGGCAATTGTAAGACGCTGCTTTTGTCCACCGGAGAAATTCTTTCCACCCTGTTCTACTTCCGCATCCAGCTTACCTTCTTTCTTATCTACAACTTCTGCTGCCTGTGCAACGGAAAGTGCCTGCTGCATCTCTTCTTCCGTCGCATCCTCTTTGCCCCAGGCAAGATTGCTTCGGACGGTTCCCGCAAACAGCACTGCTTTCTGCGGCACAATACCAATCTTATCTCTTAAATCCGTAATCTTATATTCCCGAACATCCATGCCATCTACCATAACCTGTCCCTCCGTGACATCATAGAAACGAGGAATCAGATTGACCACAGAGGACTTCCCGGAACCGGTTCCACCGATAATACCAATGGTATCTCCTGGCTTTGCTTTAAAATCAATGCCGGTTAAGGTATCTGCTCCGGCACCTTTATAACGCATGGAAACATTGCGGAATTCTACGGTATATCCGGTATCTTCCTTTTTGCTTCCATTTCCATCCACCAGGGAAGTCTCCATCTCAAAAATACTCTGCACGCGGTTTCCACAGGCAATTGCCTTGGTTACCGTAATAATCAGGTTTGCAAGCTTTACTAATTCCACCAGAATCTGGGACATATAGTTTACCAATGCTACTACTTCACCCTGGGAAATCTTTCCGATATTTACCTGAATTGCACCTGTCCAGATAAGAATAACCAGTGCCACGTTGATGATAATATAGGTAAGCGGATTCATCAATGCTGAAATTTTTCCTACGAAGAGCTGTACATCCGTCAGCCTCTCATTACTCTCATCAAAATCTGCAATTTCTTCCTGCTCTTTATTAAAGGCACGGATAACACGGCTTCCGGTCAGATTCTCCCTTGTTACTCCAAGGACTTTATCTAAAGATGCCTGCACCCGGCGGAACAACGGAATTGTAATTATCATAATTCCAAATACCACAACGGATAAAACAGGAATCGTTACCACAAAGATAAGCGCTGCCTTTACGTCAATGGTAAATGCCATAATCATGGCACCAAATACAATAAAAGGAGAACGCAAAAACAGACGGAGTACCATATTGACACCGGACTGTGCCTGATTGATATCACTGGTCATTCTGGTAATCATGGTATCCGTTCCTGCGGTATCCATCTCTGTATAGGACAATTTCTGAATATGGTCAAATAATGCATGACGTACCTTAGTTGCAAAACCTACTGCCGCTTTTGCTGCAAAATACTGTGCAGTAATGGAACAGGTCAGTCCCACTAATGCCAGCAAAATCAAGATTCCACACATTTTCAAGATGAATCCGCCATCTTTATTGCCAATACCGGTATCAATGATTGCTGCCATAACCAAAGGCACAAACAATTCAAAGGATGCCTCTAATAATTTAAATAATGGACTTAAAATGCTCTCTTTTTTGTAATCCTTTAAAAAACGCAATAACTTTCTCACTGTACCTGCTCCTAATTAACGATAATCTAATATTCCCTTTTTCCCATCTTTCTATGGCTGAATCTTATCTTTTTTTAATCCATCCATATAAACTTTGGTTTCAGCCACAACCACACCGCTCAATGCAGTAACTGCAATCAGGTTCGGCAGAGCCATCAGTCCGTTGAAAATATCTGCAATGGTCCATACAGCAGATACTGTCATAAACGGTCCGATAAATACCGCTAAGATGTATAACCAGCGGTATGCTTTTACAACAGCCTTCTTATGTCCGGTCAGATACTCCAGACAGCGCTCACTGTAATAATCCCATCCTAAGATTGTGGTAAATGCAAAGAATACCAGACATACCATCAGGATAAAGGATGCTACCTGATTTGGGAACGGAAGTCCGAGCTGGAATGCCTTGGTTGTAACAGCAACACCTTCCAAGCCCATGTCCCATGCACCGGTAAGTACGATTGCAAGACCTGTCATGGTACAGATAATCAGTGTATCAATTACAGTTCCAAGCATGGAAACCAGTCCCTGTTTTACCGGATAATCGGTCTGGGCTGCTGCAGCCGCGATTGGTGCACTACCAAGTCCTGCTTCATTTGAGAAAATACCACGGGCAATACCTTTCTGCATTGCTACAATAATACTTCCCATTGCACCACCGGCTACCGCCTTAAATCCAAAGGCACTCTTTATAATAGTTGCAAATGCTGCTGGAACCTCTGTAATATGCATCACAATAATAATTAATACAACAACCACATAAGTCAGTGCCATAAATGGTACAATGACCTGTGATACTGTAGAGATTCTCTTAATTCCACCGATGATAACAAGCGCCACACAGATGGTAAGAATAATACCTGCAATAATTACAGTCCAGGAATAAGTTCTTCCAAAGAGGTCAACTGTCCAGGTGGTATCCGGGTCAAAGAAACCCTTTACTGCACTGGTAATACCATTAATCTGTGTAAAGGTTCCGATTCCAAATAAGCCTACACCTACACCAAAGAAGGCAAATAATTTTCCAAGCCATTTCCACTTTGATCCCATTCCATTTTCAATATAATAGAATGGTCCGCCGATGATATGACCATCTTCTGCCACCACACGGTACTTGATTGCCAGTAGACACTCACTATATTTTGTGGCAGTTCCAACCAGTGCTGCTATCCACATCCAGAATAACGCACCCGGACCACCTTCTACCAATGCAGTTGCTACTCCGACAATATTTCCGGTTCCTATGGTTGCTGATAATGCAGTGCAAAGTGCTGCAAAACTGGATACTTCGCCGGATTCGCCACTCTTTTCATTTTCAAACAAATATTTTACTGCTAATGGTAATTTTCTAATCTGAAGTCCCTTCAGGCGGATGGTAAGAAAAATTCCCACCAGAAGGATCAATACAATAAGTGGTACACCCCAGACAAAATTATCAATTTTACCAAGAATGCTGTTAATCTGGTCTAACATTTTTGTTCGCTCCTATTCTCTTTTGATTCCAATTTAAATGGTTAAATACACTTTAGCATAGCATAGTTATCAAGTGCAATCAATAATTCTATCTTTTTTTTCGCATAATTTGTATAAAAATACTCCTTTCGGGTTATATTACGGATGAGGTGATGACAAAATGATTTTAACCGAACAAGAGACTATGCTGTTAAATGATTTAAAACAGCAGGAAGAACTTTGCCGCGACAAATATGCCTTTTACAGCAGCGAAGCAAAAGACCCTGAATTAAAACAATTATTTGAGGTCATTCAGAAAGAAGAAGCAGAACACTATGACACCATCAGCAGTCTGCTTTCCGGTGATACGCCTGATGTTGGTATTGCTGCCCCGAAGAACTATCAGCCAAACGCTGCTTACCATGCATCCAGTGAAAATGCCGACAAGAAGCACGATGCATTATTGTGCAGCGATTCCATTTCCAGTGAAAAGTATGTATCTTCTGCATACAACAACGATTTATTCAGCTTTGCTTCTCCAAAAGTCCGTCAGATTTTAAACCATATCCAGACGGAAGAACAGCAGCATGCAGAAATGATTTACCGCTATAAAACTGTAAATCAAATGGCTTAACCTGCAGATGCATTGCAACTGTCAAAAAGGCATCGGAACAGGAAATTTTTCTGCTCCAATGCCTTTCATGCTTTTTATACTTATTATTTATTTTCGCTGCTCACGGTTCTTACATTTCATCTCATACATTCGCTCATCTGCCCAGTTAATATACTGTTCCATGGATGCCTCGGTATCCGGCTCCTTCTGGTAATAACCAATACTCATAGACAGACGGTACGGCAGCTTCTCATCCCTCTGCCACTGCTTTAACAAGGCTGTTATCTGAGCTTTCTTTTCTTCAGCCTGTTCCCAGCTTAAAGCATCAGAAACCACTAAGAATTCGTCCCCTCCATAACGGATAATCAGTTCCTTTTCACAGAACGCCTCCTGCAATGCCTCTGCTGCAAGGCAGATTGCCTGGTCACCCGCTTCATGACCAAACTCATCATTGATTTTCTTTAACCCATCCATATCAGCAAAGATAAATAACAATCGACGTCTGCTGGTATTTGCCTGTTTTACCATATCTACCACAAAACGGTTGATTCCCATCCGGTTATAAACTCCTGTCAGGCTGTCGCGGACTGCCATATTATCAATGTTACGGGCAGCATTCCGAAGTTCTGATACATTCTTTAACTTTTCCAATGCATTACTGATATTACGAATCCAGACATAATAATTTGGAATATGTTTTGTATCCAATGTACCGGTCAGTATCATATATCCCAGGCAATTATCCCTGAAATGAACCGGCATATAGAGATATTCCCCTGAACCTCTGCCATTCCACATTGCCGGGAACATCTGCTCACTGGTAAAAGAATAAAATTCCGGCATGCCGTCCTCATTATTTAATTTGGTTATGTATATCTTGTTTTCATAATCCCGGGTAATTGTGCGGTTACGTAAAATGCTGTTACCACGGCCGGTCATCTCATAATAAATACTCTTATTCAGGCACAGATATACATCCTCTGTCGTAAACTTTCCAATATTCTGACGGATACAGAAGATTAATTCTTCCAATGATTCGCACTCCATCATCTCATCTTCCATATTGTGTATCTGATAAGTATATTTTTCATTTTCTTTTTTTTCAAGGTATAACGTCTCTATCGCAGATGCCACACGCTTTTTGTCCTCTAAAACACAGCCACAGCTTTCATCCACTGCAACACGTGATGTCAAAATCAGTTTCTGTTTCTTCCCTGTCTCAATTTCCTGCAAAAGCAACTGCATAGCGGTATATCCCAGTGTCTCCTTGGGTCTGTCTACCGTAGTAATTCCCGGAATATAGCGCCGGGTATCATAAGAGCCATCAAATCCTGTTACTGCTATGTCCTGTGGCACCTGATATCCCAACTGTTTCAAACGGTTGCAGGCACCTAATGCCATCTCATCATTGGCACAGCAAAGTGCCCGTGGCATCCTTCCAGCCTCTTCCATGGCATCCACTACCTGTACGCCACTGTCAAAGGAAAAATCCCCATGCCATACCGCATAATCTTCTGCAGAATAGTTCTTTTCTTTCACAAAATCTTCAAATGCCTTCTGGCGGATATTACTCTCTTCATTTGTTGCATTTGCAGCTACAAAATGAATCGGATGATAGCCATGACTGTCAACATGTTCTACCATCTCCCGCATTGCCTTATAATTATCTATTCCAATCAGGCTTAAGCCTTCTACCTTTTCCTCAAAGCTTACTGCAGGAATGCCAGCGTGATGTATTCTTCGAATAATTTCCTCTTTTGTTGGTTTCTCCCAAATTGTATTTGTCGCAAAAATTACGCCATCAAAACGCGAAAGATTAGCCAGCGAATATATTTTATTTTCTCCAAGCACATGCTTATCCGAAATCTCACTCCCTGCCTGACAGGTAAAAATAGAGATTGCATAGTTTGCTTCCTTTGCCTTACGAATAATACCATTAATTAATCTGGTCTGATATTCACTATTCCATCCAGCTAAAAAGACTGCAATATTACCCAGTTCTTCCATTATATTCCCTCCAGCATATTTCTTTTATTTTACCACAAATATTCCGACTTTCCACCTGCTTTTTATGAAACTCTTTAAATTTATTTACCAGACATTTATCCCACATTCTCGTGCCTGCGACGGTCGCTTGCGACATCTACCTTATACGCTGCAGTGCGCATCCTCGCGGAGCATTTTTTACTTTACAGGAAAGCAATTTCCTGTAAAGCAAAAAAAGACCTGCAAAATAACAGGTCTCTTTTTCTACATCTTCTTTATATATTTTCTTTAGGTTTCTTATAACTGTGTTGTTACGAAAATATCGTAAATTGCTTTGATGGCATTTTCAAAATCAGAATTACTTACCCCGATGATAATATTTAACTCAGATGACCCCTGGTCAATCATCTTTACATTGACATTTGCATGTGCCAGTGCTGAGAAGATTCTTCCGGATGTTCCTCTGGTGGAACGCATACCGCGTCCTACAACTGCAATCAGGGCGATGTTAGACTCTAATTCTACGCTGTCCGGCTTTGCAAGGCGGTGAATTGCAGATACAACTGCCTGTTCCTTGCCTTCAAATTCCGGCTGATGTACAAATACGGTCATGGTATCAATACCAGATGGCATATGTTCAAAATTAATACCGTTTTCTTCAAATGCAGAAAGCACTTTACGTCCAAAACCAACTTCTGAATTCATCATATCTTTATCAATATTTACAGATACGAAGCCTTTCTTTCCGGCAATACCGGTAATGGTATATTTGGACTGGTGACAGGTTGTTTCCACAATCCATGTTCCCTCATCTTCCGGTGCATTGGTATTACGGATGTTGATTGGAATACCGGCTTTACGAACCGGGAATACTGCATCTTCATGTAATACGCTTGCTCCCATGTAGGAAAGCTCTCTTAACTCACGGTATGTAATTACTTTAATTGGTTCCGGATTGTCAATAATTCTTGGGTCTGCAATCAGGAAACCGGAAACATCCGTCCAGTTCTCATATGCTGTTGCATGTACTGCTTTTGCAACAATAGAACCAGTAATATCAGAGCCTCCTCTGGAGAAGGTCTTAACACTTCCGTCCGGCATGGAACCGTAAAATCCAGGAACTACAGCACGTTCAACCTTGGAAAGACGTTTGCTCAACACTTTATCTGTCTTGTCTGCATCAAAGTTACCATCTTTATCAAAGAAGATTACTTCTGCCGCATCCACAAATTCATAGCCTAAATAGTTCGACATTACAATTCCATTTAAATATTCGCCTCTGGAAGCTGCATAATCAGAACCTGCCTTGGCTGCAAAGTTCTTCGCAATTACTTCAAACTCATCTTTCAGAGAAAGCTTTAAGTTCAGTCCGTTAATAATGGAATCATAACGTTCTGCAATCTTTTTTAATTCCTTATCGAAATCCTCATCATTTTCCGCCAGAGCATAACATGCATATAACATATCTGTTACCTTGGTATCTTTGGAATTTCGTTTTCCCGGTGCACTTGGTACAACATAGCGGCGTTCCGGGTCTGATGTGATAATCCTGCCTACTTTTGCAAACTGTGTTGCACTTGCAAGTGAACTTCCACCAAATTTAACTACCTTAATCATCGTCATTTGCTCCTTTACTATCTCATAACTCAAGATTGTATCTTATTTTTCCCCATTTGAAAAGAAGTAAATGTAATTTCCATTTAAAAATTTCAATTTAATTTCTATTCAATTTATGCTTCTTCCTGTTTTTTGGTCTTTAACAGTTTGGTAAAGCAGCTTGCTGCTACCATAACACCTAATACCATCAGAAGAACTGCAACAACGAGCTGCAAACCATCTACTAAGAATACTGCAGTTCCATTCATTACATTGCTTACCAGTGCAATGAATTTCTGAACCAGTGCAGTAAAGGTTACTGCCAGCATGCTTACCATTGGTACATACAGTGTCCAGCCAGTACGTCCGGTAGTCTTTAAGAATACAGCCAGTGCAATCAGAACAAGTGCTGCAAGTAACTGGTTTGCAGAACCAAACAGCGGCCATACATTGTTGTATCCGCCCAGTGTTAATAAGTATCCAAAGAATAAGGTTACGATTGTTGCGAAATATTTATTGGTTAATACTCTGCGGACACCACCCATTTTTGCAGGGTCTGTTGTATCCTCATAGAATAATTCCTGAAAGGACATTCTTCCGATACGTGCTACAGAATCCAGTGAAGTAAGTGCTAATGCAGATACACACATGGTCATAAATACAGTTGCCACATCATTTGGTACCCCTAACATCTCAAGGAAGCCTGCAACACCGGATGAGAAGATTGCAAATGGTGTTCCATCTGGTTTTGTACCATTTACAGCTACTGCACCAACAACGACCAATACGATAATTCCAAGTAATGACTCTACTACCATTGCACCATAACCAACCATAGGCATATCTTTTTCATTGCGGATGGTCTTAGATGATGTCTCAGAAGATACCAGACTGTGGAATCCGGAAACAGCACCGCAGGCAATGGTTACAAATAAGGTCGGGAACAGATAGGATTTGCTTCCGTCTGCTCCGGTTAAAACGAATCCGTTAAATGCATTTAACTGCATTGCAGGATGTGCAACTACTACACCAACAACTGCGCCGATAATCATACCAAGAAGCATAAAGGTTGTCATATAATCTCTTGGCTGCATCAAAAGCCACATTGGAAGTACCGATGCTAAGAATAAGTAAATCATGATAATGTAGATCCACATGGTCTTATTGGTATAGATTGGAAGTTTCATACCTACTGCAAACATTACTACGATTAATGCAATTGCAACGATACCTTTTACGATTTCGTTCATCTTTGGTGCTTTCTTTAAGATAATACCAAGGATAACTGCAACACCAATAAATAACATGGAAACGGTTGCTGCTGCACCATTAGCATATACAGCATTACCATCACCTGCCGGATATGCATTGAAGGTTCCGGCAACCATATCTGTAAATGCTGCGATTACCAGAAGGGTAAATAACCAGCAGAATAACATGAAAAGTTTTCTTCCCATCTTACCGATGTACTTTTCAATAATCATACCCATGGATTTTCCCTCATTCTTAACTGATGCGTACAGAGCACCGAAGTCCTGTACTGCTCCGAAGAACAATCCACCAACTACTATCCATAAGAATACAGGTACCCATCCGAACACACTGGCAAGGATTGGTCCCGTTACAGGGCCTGCACCAGCGATAGATGAGAACTGATGTGAGAATACGGTAAATCTGGATGAAGGAACAAAGTCCTCTCCGTCTTCATATTTTACTGCAGGGGTTTCAGCTTTCGGGTCGATTCCCCATTTCTTAGCCAGCCAGCGTCCATAAAGTAAATAACCGGCAGCCAACAATACGATGGCTATTAATACAATAACTAAACCATTCATTTTCAAATTCCTCCTCATATGAATTATTTAATTATTGTTTTTACTCCCTTTTAAATTTAATGTCAAGGTCTAAATTTAATCAATTTTGTGTTACTTTTTTAATCTATCCTTCCTTTAATCGTTGCTCTGTAATGCGTCATAGCCGGTCTCTCCGGTACGGATTTTCTGGGCGGAGCGAATCTCATAGCTGAAGATTTTGCCATCGCCGACTTCTCCGGTAAAGGCTGCCTTCTGAATGGCTTCGATGGTCTTTTGTTCCCATTCTTCGGAAGATACTACGATTTCAAATTTGATTTTCGGAAGCATCTGCACTGCCACTTCCATGCCCCGGACGATTTCCTTATATCCTCTCTGCACACCACAGCCCATAACCTGCGATACCGTAATACCGTTGACTCCGATGGCATTTAATGCTGCTTTTACATCTTCGAATTTTTCTTCCCGCACAATTGCATCTATTTTAATCATCATATCTGATTATCTCCTTTTCTATCCTACTGGTCTAATCCGTTGAAGCTTGGGTAAGCATTTTCTCCATGCTGTGTTACATCCAGTCCAAGCTGTTCTTCTTTTAAGCTCACACGAAGCGGAGTAAAGATTCTTACCACTGCTACACAAAACAGGGTACCAACCACTGCAATTACAATGGTAATTAAAATTCCTTCCAGCTGTGCCAGGAAAAGACGGTAATCTCCAAACACCAGTCCATCCCATTTTGCAGTACTGTTAATGGATTTCTGTGCAAAAATTCCGGTAGCAATTCCACCCCAGATACCGCCGATTCCATGGCATCCAAATGCATCCAGCGCATCATCAATTTTCAGTTTTTTCTTAATAAGTGCAACTCCGAAGTAACAAATCGGGCTGACCAAAGCTCCGATAATAAATGCTGACCAGATTGGAACAAATCCTGCACCCGGTGTAATTGCCACAAGTCCTACTACAAGTCCGGTGGATGCGCCTACCAGGGTTGGCTTTCCTTCTTTTACAACATCAATAAACATCCAGGATAATAAGGCTGCTGCTGCAGAAATTGCAGATGTCATAAATGCATGGGCTGCCAGTCCATCGGCTGCCAGTGCACTTCCTGCATTAAATCCAAACCAGCCAAACCATAAAAGGGATGCTCCCAATACAACAAACGGAATATTATGAATACGATAAGTAACCTGCTCATAGCCACGTCTTCTTCCAAGTATGATTGCCAGAACCAGCGCGCTGATTCCGGAACTGATATGTACCACATCTCCTCCTGCGAAGTCAACAGAGCCAATGGCTGCTAAAAGTCCGCCTTCTCCCCAGACCATATGTGCCAGTGGATAATATACAACAAAGGACCATAGTGTTACAAAGAGAAACAGTGCCTTAAACTTCATTCTTCCTACTAAGGAACCGGTAATCAGTGCCGGTGTAATCATGGCAAACATCATCTGGAATGCACAGAATACAAGATGTGGAATGGTATCTGCATAAGGTCCTGTCTCCCAGCCTACACCATTCAAGGCTATCCAACGGAAATCTCCGATGATACCTCCGTGATTGCCACCAAATGCAAGGGAATAACCAAACAGTGTCCAAAGCACTACCGACAATCCCATGATTGCCACACATGCCATCATCGTGTTACATACATTCTTTCTTCGTACAAGACCTCCATAGAAAAATGCAAGTCCCGGTGTCATAAAAAACACAAGTGCTGTTGCAATCAGCATAAAGGCTGTATCTCCAGTATTCATATCTAATCCTCCTTCTTTTCACTTGAGAAACTCTTTATGCGAGTAGCGCACGGAGCAAAGCATGTGCCTTGGCACATTCTCGTGCCTGCGGCGGTCGCTTGCGATATCTACCTTATACGCCGCAGTGTGCATCCTCGCGGAGCGTTTTTTACTTTACAGGAAAACAATTTCCTGTAAAGTAAAAAAAGATGCCAAAAACACGTTTTCGTGTTTTTGACATCTTCGTCTACAGCTAGGACTATAGCACTTTTCTATCCCTATTGCAAGGGCATTTTTTAATCAATTAATTATTTTTTGTTCTTTTGCTAGTTTTTTTGTGATGTTTCCGGCTGTTTTCTCACCCAAAAGGATACTTTATTTCATCCATTTATCTGCCTCTTCTTTCAGCCAGGAGTACCATGCTTCCATTCCCTCTCCGGTCTTTGCGGAGATTGGGAATATCTTAAGATTCGGATTCCGTTTCCATGCATACTCCTTTACCTTATCCATATCAAAGTCAAAATATGGCAGCACATCAATTTTATTGATAATAAGTGCATCGCATACGGTAAAGATTAATGGATATTTCAATGGCTTGTCGTGTCCTTCCGGTACGGACAAAATCATTGCATTCTTCACTGCTCCGGTATCAAATTCTGCCGGGCAGACAAGGTTCCCCACATTTTCAAGGATAGCAATATCTACATCCTCAGTGCCAAGCTCCTTCAAGCCCTGTCTGGTCATGTCTGCATCCAGATGGCACATACCGCCGGTATGAAGCTGTACAACCTTTGCTGCTGTCTTATCAGCAATCGTCCATGCATCTACATCGGAATCAATATCCGCTTCCATGACTCCTACCCGGTAGTCCTTTAATAGTTCATTGACCGTTGGCACCAGGGTAGAAGTCTTACCACTTCCCGGTGAAGACATCAGATTTAAGAGAAATGTTTTCTCTCCCTTTAACTGTTCTCTTAAGCTGGCAGCATCCTTATCATTATTTTCAAATATACTTCTTTTTACTTCAATTACTTTCATTTCCAGTTCCTCAATTATACCCTATTTTACATCTGCTCTTGCCAGTGCATCTTTATAATACTTGAAGTCTGTAAATACTTCGTTGGTATACGGATTCTTCTTATTCTTTACAGATTTGTAAATGATGTATCCTAAAGCAATGGCATTTACAATCAGTGCCAGTGCGCTGACGATTGTCATTGCGGTCGGATCTGCATTGTTCGAAGTTCCTGCTACAATGCCATTTACCGTTCCGTCTGCATACTGTCTGGAAATGGTTGCCCATGGATAATAGGTTGTTCCATCGGCAGCAGTCTCCTGAAACAGTGGAAAAATCTGTGCAAACATACACCAGATTGCCAGTGTATTTGCACGGTTCATAATCCAGCCACCCTTGTTCCAGATTAATGCTGCAATAGTAGGTGCTAAAAGCAGTGCTACACCACAGAACCAGGAGTGGGTTGGCAGACAATTGTAGGTATAAGCGAAGTTCCAGATATCATATACTACAATGTAAACCCAGATCATATCCGGCCAGATCATATCTTTCTTGTCTTTGGAGGAATATACTTTCCACCAGCCTGTCATGCAAAGGATATTTAAGATTCCTGCGATTCCGTTCATTACGTTGTGCCAGCCACCATAGAGCCATACATCTTCGGAAGATAACCACCAGGAATACCAGCCGTTGATTGCGGATTCGAAATCGCTGGCTACTGCAATCAAAATATTAATTGCTACGATTACAAATGGGAATGCACGGAACCACTGTTTCTTTCCAATACCCCATTCATACTTAATCATCATAAAGCCGATACATCCGGCAAGTGCTGCATACAGTTTTGCGTAATGGAACCATCCATTCATATAAAGATGTGTCTGGTTATTTACGGCCCATTCTACGCCCTGTCCTGCGCATACTGCAATTACAACAAAGTAAACGGTAAGTGCCAGCGGAATAATTCCAAACATCATAAGTCCACCAAACTTGGTTCTTCTTGCAAACTCATTTAATAAAATAAGTCCGGCTAAGACTGCCAGCATGGCAATCCACTGATAAATTCCATTTCCTCCATAAACATGAAACAACATTTTAACCCCTTCTTTCTTTGGTAAATTATTTATTGGAAAGCCTGCCTCAGCAGGCCTCCATTTCTTTGATACTGCATTCATTTCCCGTCAGCAGATAGGTGTCATCACTCTTACAGTACGGACATTGTCTGCCGAATTTTACAGTCGGATAAGTCTTTTTGCAATTCTCGCACATGGTTACCGCCGGAAGCGTCTCGATACGCAATTCCGATTCCGATAACAGGTCCGATTTCTTCCGGTAATAGTCCCAGCAGTCTAAAAGGTATTCCGGGACAATTCCGCTGACTTCTCCAATTTCCAAAGTAACAGAACCTATCTTCGTCACTTCATTTTCTTCTGCTACTTCCTTTAATGTTTTGGAAATATGAATGATAATTCCCAGTTCATGCATACACTCACATCCTGCTTTTTATTTCTTCCTGCCTTTGAATTTAATCTTAATCTCACGCTTTAACATATATGGGAAGATTGCCTTTAACTTGTCTTCTGATTTTACCATGCGGCTTGCATCCGGCAGGTCACGGCTTAAGTGGATGGCATCAAATTCGCACTTCGTTGTACAGATTCCGCAGCCGATACACTTATTCGGGTCTACTACGGTAGCACCACAGCCTAAGCAGCGGTTTGCTTCTTTCTGTACCTGCTCCTCGGTAAAGGTGCTTCGTAAATCACGGAAAGTATGCTTTGCATCTCCAGCCTTATGTCCCGGCACCTGACGTTTTGCATTGTCAAAGGTCTCAACTTTAATATTGTCTTTATCCAGTTCAATGAACTGTCTTCTGTTACGTCCCAAAGTAAGGCTCTGTCCTTCATGGACAAAACGGTGAATAGATACACAGCCTTCTTTTCCTGCTGCAATAGCATCAATAGCAAATCTTGGTCCGGTATAGTTATCTCCACCGGTAAAAATATCCGGCTCTGCGGTCTGATATGTTACCGGATCTGCCTTTAAGGTTCCGTTCGGATTAAATTCCACTTTGCTTCCTTCTAATAAAGCCCCCCACTTAATAGACTGTCCAATGGATAATAATACCTGGTCACAAGGAACCGTTAATAATTCTTCTTCGTCATATTTTGGTGAAAACCGTTTATTCTCATCCAGTACAGCGATACATTTTTTGAATACCACTGCGGTCACTTTGCCATTCTCGGTAAGGATTTCCTTTGGTCCCCAGGAATTATTTACCACAATGCCCTCTTCTTCTGCCTCTGCCACCTCATCATCGGCTGCCGGCATAATATCTCTTGATTCCAGACAGAACATGGATACATCGGAAGATCCGGTACGAAGTGCGGTTCTTGCAACGTCTACTGCTACATTTCCTCCACCGATTACTACGGTCTTGCCAGATAATTTCACGCCTTCTTCATTTAAATTGACACGACGCAAGAAGTCTACTCCGGTTTCTACGCCTACGGCATCTTCTCCCGGTACTCCGGTCATACGTCCGCCCTGTGCACCAATTGCTATGTAAAATGCTTTATACCCCTGTTCACGCAGCTGTGTTATGGTGATGTCCTCGCCAACTTCTATGCCGCACTTGAATTCTACCCCCATCTCGCGCAGCACATCGATTTCTGCATTGATCACATCTTTTTCCAGACGGAAAGATGGAATACCGTTCATCAGCATACCACCCGGTCTTTTTTCTTTTTCAAATACAGTAACCGGATAACCCATTTTCTTTAAATAGAATGCGGCTGACATTCCTGCCGGTCCTGCTCCGATTACTGCTACCTTCTCCTCAAAAGGCTTTCCAGAATAATTCAACATTGGTGGAATATAACGCTTCTCTGCATGGAGCTCCTGTTCCGCAATGAATTTCTTGATTTCATCAATAGCTACTGCCTGGTCAATGGTTCCCCTGGTACATGCATCTTCGCAGCGGCGGTTACAGATTGCTCCACATACTGCCGGGAACGGATTCTCCGTCTTAATCAGCTTCAATGCATCCAGATATCTTCCCTGGGATGCCATCTTAATATAGCCCTGTACCGGAAGATGTGCCGGACATGCTGTCTTACATGGTGCGGTACCGGTGTCATAACAGTTAATCTGGTTATCATCCCTGTAATTTGGATTCCATTTTTCCGGTCCCCACTTGGTGGTATCCGGAAGTTCCTGCTGTGGATAAGTGATATGTCCGCCATCTCTGGTACATAGTTTCTGTCCAAGCTTTGCTGCACCAGCCGGACAGTACTCTACACATCTTCCGCAGGCTACACATTTCTCCGGCTCTACACTGGCACGGTATGCGGAGCGTGACATATTTGGTGTGTTGAAAAGCTGGGATGTACGCAATGCATTACATACACCGACTGCACAGTTACAGATTGCAAAGATTTTATCTTCTCCATCAATGTTCGTAATCTGATGGACATAGCCATTATCCTCTGCTCGCTGCAGAATCTCCATTACTTCATCATAATCAATGTAACGGCCCTTTCCAGTCTCTACACAGTAATCTGCCATATCACCGACACCAATACATAAATCATCCTCTAAGTCTCCGGTTCCCTCCCCACGGATTCGCTGCTGACGTCTGCAGGAACATGCACCAACGGAATATTTATCATATTTATTGAGCCAGTGGGAAATATGCTCCACGCTTGCCGACTGCTGGTTTGCCGGGATTGCTTTTTCTACCGGAATAACATGCATTCCGATTCCTGCTCCACCCAGCGGAACCATAGGTGTAACTTTCTCCAGCGGAAGTTTTGACATCTGTTCAAAGAAATCTGCAATCTCCGGATGTGTTTCCACCTGCTCTTTATTCATTACCATGAATTCTGCACAGCCCGGAACAAACATTGGCAGTATGTACTGCTTATGATGGTCTTCATTTTCCCGGTTGTACTCAATGACTCCGATGACACTCATTTCTTCTAAGAGTTCTTCGGTCCGCTCTACGCTCTTCTTACATTTCTTTGCTACTTCTGCTGCGGTAGCCGGTACTCTGACTTTCATTGCCAGTGCAACTTCTGCCATCTCATCCGTCACTACACTTGCCAAGCCCCAGTATTCCGGGTCATTTTCCGTAACTTTCACTCCGATTCGGTCTGTAATTTTCTGACCGAGTTTCAGAATCAATTCTCTTGGTTCTGCCATGTGCCCCTCCTTTGTATGATACCTGTATTGCTCCCCTCACAGGTTGTTTTTTGTCGTGATTCATCACAGTATTTGTATATATTATACAATATCCGGTTATTTTTATCAATAATTATCACACTTTTCACAATAGTTCTTCATAAAAAAGAAACTGTGTCTTGTGAATTTTATACACAAAACACAGTTTCCTGTTTCTTTTGATTTTCTCACTGTTTGAAACTCATTTTCTAAAATCAGGTTCCAAAATTCTTATTTTCTATTAATCCAGTGGAATCAGTTTTTCTTTTCCACCCATATATGGCTGCAATGCCTTTGGAATATTTACGCTTCCGTCCGCATTGAGGTTGTTCTCTAAGAACGCAATCAGCATACGAGGTGGTGCAACTACAGTATTATTTAAGGTATGTGCGAAATATTTATTTCCATCCTTGCCTTTGACACGGATTTTCAGTCTTCTTGCCTGTGCATCGCCTAAGTTAGAGCAGCTTCCTACTTCGAAGTATTTCTTCTGACGTGGAGACCATGCTTCTACGTCACAGGATTTCACTTTCAAGTCTGCTAAGTCTCCGGAACAGCACTCAAGGGTACGTACCGGAATATCTAAGCTGCGGAACAAATCTACGGTATTCTTCCAGAGCTTGTCATACCACTCTTTGGACTCTTCCGGCTTACATACAACAATCATTTCCTGCTTCTCAAACTGGTGGATACGATATACACCACGTTCTTCAATACCATGTGCTCCTTTTTCTTTACGGAAACATGGAGAGTAGCTGGTCAGAGTATATGGAAGTTTTTCTTCATCATTGATGGTATCAATGAATTTACCAATCATGGAATGCTCAGAAGTACCAATCAGATACAAATCCTCGCCTTCGATTTTATACATCATGGCATCCATTTCATCAAAACTCATAACACCGGTTACAACATTGCTCCGAATCATAAATGGTGGTACACAGTATGTGAATCCACGGTCAATCATAAAATCTCTTGCATAAGAAATAACTGCAGAATGTACTCTTGCAATGTCTCCCATCAGATAGTAGAAGCCATTTCCCGCAACTTTTCCTGCTGCGTCCAAATCAATACCATGGAAACGATCCATGATATCGGTATGATATGGGATTTCAAAATCCGGAACAACCGGCTCACCAAATTTTTCAATTTCTACGTTACAGGAATCATCTTTTCCAATCGGAACGGATGGGTCTATGATGTTTGGAATTGTCATCATAATCCTGGTAATCTTTTCCTGTAAATCTTTTTCCTGCTCTTCTAACTCTGCAAGGCGGGCTGCATCTTTGCTTACCTGCTCTTTTAATGCCATAGCTTCGTCTTTCTTGCCCTGTCCCATCAATGCACCAATCTGCTTGGAAATACTGTTACGGTTTGCACGTAATGCATCTGCTTCCTGCTGTGCACTTCTTGCCTGCTCATCTAACTCAATTACCTCGTCTACCAGTGGCAATTTGTGATCCTGGAATTTCTTCTTAATGTTCTCTTTTACGATGTCCGGATTTTCCCGTAAGAATTTTAAATCAATCATCTTTGTTCTCCTTCTTTGATATCATGTGCTTTTTTTAAAAATTTTATAGGATTGATTCGTAAGCATGCGGTGCTCGCCAAATCTGCATGCAAGCATGCGATTTTTCTCGCTACTCGCATAAAAAATGCCTTCCATCCCATGCATTTTCATACATGGGACGAAAGGCCTATCTACCGTTCCGCGTTGCCACCCATTTTGCCGCATCACATTTACGTCTTCTCTTCTTTGCCTGCGACCACTTCATTGCGTATCATAAGGGGTACGAACCCGTGGCTTTCACCACCAGCCTCCGAAAGTGGACCAATTGCTTCCTAATACCGGCTCACACCAGCCGCCGGCTCTCTGAATTATTCCGTCAATCTTAGCTTTCGTCAAACGCTGTTTTTACTCTGTTTCCTATTATAGCGCGGGGAGTGGATTTACGCAAGAGGATTCTACAATCCTCTAATTATATTTAAGTAATCCTGGCGTTGGTCAACAACAGCATAGATTATAACTCTTTTATTTTCTTCATTTATCTTATAGAAAACCAGATTTTTTTCCAATATCAACACCCGATACCCTTGTCTTTTCAATACAAGATAATGCGGTTCTCCCCCCTTTAATGGATGAACCGCCAAATCAAGAATATTCTGTTCCAGTTCTTCTAATTTTTCCAGTGCAACCTTATTACCAAAATTTTCGGCTATATACAATACGATTTTTCTAATCTGCGCATCTGCCGTTTCTGTACGAACAACTTCATATTTCAATAATTCTATTCCTCCCCAAGCATTTGTCTTAAATCATCAAATGTTTCACGAACCGGTGCTACTCTACCATTCTTTACATCATCTTCCGCTTCTGTAAGAATTTCCAAAAGTTCTATTCTTGACTTCATTCTTTTATATTCCTCATACGAAAGAGAGACTGTATCACCACGACCGTTTACTGTGATTATAACCGCTTCATTTTCTTCTCTGCATTGTTTTGAAATTTCACTATAATGATTTCTTAAATCTGCAGATGGTCGTATTGTTTCCTGTAATGCATGCATAAAAAACACCTCCGCCTATATTATAGTCACATCATATCATAATTTGACTATGTTATCAAGTTTTCCATTCGTAAACCATCGTAAACCATCGTAAACCATCGTAAAACCATAAAACCCATAACAAAATTCGGAAGGAATTTTTGTTACTTTTTACTATATCCATGTTCATTTCTGGAAAAAGAATGTGCCTTGGCACATTCACGGTCTAAGCGATTTTTCTTTTAACAAAATTTTTGCAGTTCTTTATATCTAAAATACTGTGTTACTGAAAAATGTGATGAATGTATGGTTAGTCGATAACGGTGACATCTTTATCCCACAAAAACTCTCTATGTCCATTCCAATCAACCCCATAAAAGGTAGCCGCCTCTGTATCATTTTCAAAAACTTCTAATACATCAAACTCTGTTCCATTTTCCACCAAAAAGTATTCACTATATACTTCACTGCTTGGCTGGTCTGTTAAATATGCTCCATTTGAATTCGTAACCTTCACCCGAAACAGCACCGGCTCCTCTGTTTCTGTCTCCGTCACTGCCTCGGTCTCTGTCACGATCTCATTTTCTACCTTTGCCTCCGTTGCTGTCTCGCTCTCTGTCTCAGTTGTGACAACTGCTTCGGTCACTTCTGTGGCGGCTGGATTTGCCTGCTCTTTCGTGCTGCCACAGGCTGTAACTGATATTGCCATAAGTATCGTTAATACTCCTGTCATAACTTTTTCCGCTATTGCTGTTGAAATCTTTCTGTTTTTCATAAATGTCCGCCTTTCCTTTTTATCTTCCTGTTATCATTTGAACTGCTCTCTATTTTAGTACATATATTTACTAAAATCAATAGTAAACATCTTTATTATGATAAATTAAAAAAGTCCTCTGCAAGACATATTATTTTTAGGATATATTCTGGATTTTTTGAGAATTATATAAATTTATTTTTGAAAAATTCCGGATTTATTTTTAGATTTGGAGATTATATGGATTATATACAGCGAATGCGTAATTTACGCGAAGACCATGACAAAACCCAGCAGGAAATTGCCGACGTTCTCGGAACTTCCCAGACCATGTACGCCCGCTATGAGCGTGGTGCTAATGAGCTTCCTATCCGCCATCTTCTGAAGCTCTGCCATTACTATAGTGTTTCTTCCGATTATTTTCTTGGTCTTTCTGATATAAAAACAGCCCATTTACGCCATAAAAATGCAACATAAAAGAGAGGAAATTTCATCTTCTGAATTTTCCTCTCTTTTTTACATCTTGTCCTATAGGTCTACATTTTTCTATTTTTTACTCGTGACGCAATGCCTCGATTGGGTCTAAGTTTGCTGCCTTATAGGATGGCAGAAGACCGAAAATAATTCCGATAATCATGGAGAATACCACGCCGCCTACGGCTGCCGGTGCACTGATGGCAACCGGTGTGGTACTAAGTTTTGAGATAATCTCAGCTAATATGATTCCCACCAGAACTCCAATCAATCCGCCTAAACTGGTAAGTACTGCTGCCTCGGTTAAGAACTGTCCTAAGATAACAGACTTTCTTGCTCCGATTGCTTTCTTCAGACCAATCTCACTGGTACGCTCCGTTACGGATACCAGCATGATATTCATTACACCGATACCGCCAACCAGAAGGGAAATTCCGGCAATCCAGATTAACATGGTATTGGTGGACTGGCTCAACTGCTGAATTTGTTTTGCCTGCTCCAGTAAGTCTTCGGATTTGTACTTAATGGTATCATCCGATGTTGCAAGATAGCCATTTAAAATATCGGCACTCTTCTTTCCTGCATTGGTCATATCGCTGGTGCTCTTTGCTTTAATGAGAACCTGCTGTGGTTCGTCATAACGATAGATAATCGGCCAGGTTACAGATGGTACATAAATCTTACCACTGCTGTCCTGGGAATAAGTATAATAATCATCCATGGAATTGATAACCGGTTCGAACTGCTCGCTCTTGGTTGCAATTCCTACAACAATATATGGCTGCTGCTTAATCTCAATGGTCTTTCCAATTGGATTCTCGCCCTGAAATAATGCTTCTGCAGAATCTTCATCTAAGATTGCGACCTTTGCAAAATCACTGTAGTCCTCTTCGGTAAAGCAGCGCCCGCTCTTCATAATCATTCCCGCAGTATTAAAGTAGCCATTGTCTACTCCCATAATATAACCGCCGGAAAGAGAAGTATTTTTATAGTATGCTCCATCATAATCCTGTCTGGAAAGGAATAAAGATGCATCCTCTACTTCATCCAGATCTTTAATCTGCTCCAGTGCTTCATTTGTAATTACCGGAATTCCACCCGGTACACTTCCATAGGAAAAATCCATGGAATAATCTCCCTGATACAACTGCACTGTAACATTGTTATCGCCTGCGCCAATCAGGTTCTGCTCAATCTGTTCATTCGTTCCTTTAATCGTAGATACAATTGCAATAATTGCTGCAATACCAATAATAATACCCAGCATAGTTAAGAAGGAACGCATCTTGTGTGACCAGATACCCTGAAAAGATAATCTTAAATTTTCTAACATGTTCGTCCCTCCTACTAATACATTTCAGTTCCGGAATCTTCATCCTTATTGGTTTTGACTCCTTCTTTTGCTGTCTTGCCATATGGAAAAGCAAGATAATCATCCATTGTAACTCCGGATTTGATTTCTACTGCATATCCGTATATGGTCTTTCCTGTCTTCACATACTGCTTTACCAGATGACCGGTTCCATCATCCTTCATGACATAGCTCTTACCATCTTCCTTACGCACATACGCTTTATCCAGATAAATCTTATCAGAAGCATCTTCATCTCCGCCAAGATTGATGGAAAGGCTTAAGTTATCTCCATTGCTAAGTCCGGTACTGTCTTCAATATATGCAGTATAACCATAATAGGAGGCATTTGGATTACCACTGCCATAATATCCATTTGCATCTTCCGGGTAATCATTAATCTCTGTTATCGTTGCATCGAATACCATTCCGGTGCTCCAGGAGGTTGCTGTAACACTCTGTCCCACCTTCACCTGTTCCAATGCAAGCTCATTTAGTATTCCTTTTACATATAGACCATCCGAACCGGAAAGTGTCAAAAATGCACTTCCATCATTTGGAAGATTATCCGGATCTCCTGCTTTCTTTACGGTACCATTAAACTCAGCATAAACCATTCCATCTTCTGACTGGCTTTCCATCTGTTTCAACGCAAGCTCCGCTTTTCTTTTATCCAGATCAAGCTTAGTCAGTTCTTTTTCTTTATCCGCAATCTCTTTTGCCAGTTCATCTGCCGTATATCCGCTCTGCTGGTTATCATCCGGTACAGATGGTGTATCCGGTACAACCGGTTCGACCGGGGTATCCGGGATATCCGGCTCATTAATTACTTTACTTCCATCAATAACATACCATTTTGCATCCGGGTCTGCTTCCTCTAAAGCTGCACCGACTTTTGTCCATGCACTGATTAAGGTTCCGGCTACGGTATTTCCGTCATGAATTTCAAATACCGCAACCTTCCCCTCACTTTTCAATGTATTCAGATAGCTTCCATAGACATATGCTTCCTTTGTACATAAGAAGCGGTATGGATTCTCCTGGCTTCCATCTCCGGTATATGGCTGCGCCGTTGTTGAAATATAATTATAGGCATCTCCGTTCTTCTCTTCTACCGTATCCGGTGTGGTTACAGAAGTATCCGTAGATGGTGTTTCCGGTGCTGATGGTGTCACACTGTCTACAGACGGTGTACTTGTTGTGGTATTGCTGACCGGCTTGGTATTTTTAAGCTTTTCCAATTCCTTCTGTGCTACAGCAATATTATTTTCGGTCGTCTGGATGTCTAATTTCTTCATCTCAATTGCAAGGTCAATATTGGTCATATCATACTGTAACAGTGGGTCACCTTCGGATACTTCCTGTCCTTCTGTTACAAATACTTTCTGAACGGTCTGCTCTGTGCTGACATAAACATCCTGCTGCTGTCCATTGGTCACGGTTCCGTCACTTTCCATGCTGTCACCCCAGAAACCGGTATTTAACATGGATACTGACTGTACCTCTGCTACCAGCTTACTGTTCTGGTATGCCCGGTATCCTACTACTCCTCCGGTGATTCCACCTCCGGTTAAAACTACGATTAGAATTGCAATTATAACTTTCTTTTTCATGCCTTGCCCTCCTCATCGTCTGTAAATATTTCTCCGTCTACTATATGGAGGATTCTCTTTGCCTGCTTTGCAATATTAATATCGTGGGTAATCATGACAATGGTAACGCCCTCATCATTCAGGCTCTGGAACAGTTCCATAATCTGTTTACCGGATTTCTGGTCCAATGCTCCGGTCGGCTCATCCGCCAGTAAAATCTTCGGATTATTTACCATGGCACGGGCAATTGCCACTCTCTGCTTCTGTCCACCGGAAAGCTGTGTCGGGCGGAATCCGGAACGGTCTCCTAAGCCTACACGCTCCAATGCCTTCTGTGCTCTTTCTTTCCGTTCTTTCTTCTTTACACCGGCATAGCTCAGCGGAAGTGATACGTTATCCAGTGCACTTTCCCTTGGCATCAGCTGAAAACTCTGGAATACAAATCCAATACTGTTCAGTCGGACAGCCGACATCTCACGGTCTTTTAAGTTTAAGACATCCTTTTCTGCCAGTTCATAGGTTCCGGAAGTCGGTCTGTCCAGACATCCGATAATATTCATCAATGTTGTCTTTCCGGAACCGGACGGTCCCATGATAGCAACATATTCTCCTTCTTCTACCTGTAAAGATACATCCTTCAATACCGGAACTACCAGTTTATCCTGATTGTAATCTTTATAGATATGCTGCAGATTCAGAATCATTCAACCACCTCCGAATCTGTCGCACCTGACTCGCCGCTATCTGTTAATTCAGTTCCGGCTTCATCATATATTCCTTCGTCCATGTATTCGGTTCCGTCAGTATTATACATGCCTTCATCCATAGATTCAGTTCCGGCTTCATCATACATTCCCTCATCCATACCGGAATCATCTGTAGATTCCTGATTGTATAACGGAGAAGAATAATCTACTTCTTCCATATTGGTAACTGCAGCTACACCCTCATACAGTCCCTGCATCGGGAATGCAATCAGGTCATCTTCAGAAAGTCCGGATTTAATCTCATATTCACCCAGATTTTCATCATGCTCGCCTAATTCCACTTTACGTTTTTCCAGACGGTTCTTCTTATCTGCTGCCCACACATATGGGTCTCCATCATCCTGCACAATATAATAGTCATACAGCCAGAGTCCTTCCTTTTCTTCAACCTCGCCCTGTCCGTAATCCGGCTCTATATATAAATGCTGTCCTAACATCAGTCCGTCTGTACTGTCCAAAGTAACATAGAATGAATACTTGGACGCAGAATCTCCGGAGCTGCTTCCATCATACATATAAGAAGAATTACTGTCAGTCTGCGTGCTTTCAGTATCAATCTTGGAAATACTTCCTGTCCAGGTCTGCGTCTCATCTAATCTGGAACGTAAAATAACCGGTGTTCCCTCAGATATTGTTCCTACAGAAGTCTCATCAATCGTTCCCTTTACACGGTACTCGCCTGTAGCTAATATTTTCATATATGCTACAGTATTTCCATTGGAATCCACCCCGTTTTCATTGATTTCTTTTACAACACCAGCCATCTTACTGGTTACTTCTGAGTTGTCGATGGATTTCTGGTATTTGTCAATCTCTGCCTGTTTGCTTTTCTTGTTATATTCTGACTGCTTAATGGAAGTCTGCAGAGTCTGAATCTGTGTGGTATATTCAAACTGCTGGTCTTCCGGTGCACTTGCTTTTTCTTTCTGTAATTCTGCAATCTGTGCATTTGAATTTGAAATGTCATTTGCAATGCCTTCCATCTCAAGCTTTGCCTGGTCTATCTGCATCTGCAAATCCTCTGTATCATAGGAAAATAATACGGTTCCCTCTTCTACTTCATCACCAACAGAAACGTATACTTCCTTTACCTTACGTTCGGAATCCTTATTTATCTCTAAGGTCTCCTGTGGTTCTACCACACCACTGTAACGGTTATTGACTCCTGCTGACTGGTTCATGATTGCAGATACTTTTTCTACATATACCTTGTCTGCCGAATTTCCACCACTGCTCTTTCCTCTTAGGAAATAGAATCCTACTCCGGCTGCAACTACTGCAGCTGCAATAACTCCAATAATAATGCCTACCTTCTTTTTGCTCATCTGTCTCCTCCTGAATAATTCCTTTTTTCTGCCTTTTACCTGTAGAAGCTGCCGTTGGCAGTTTCTCAGGAATGCCTGACAATCGAAAAAATAGCCGTAAAGCTTTCATACTTTACGACTATTTTATCATTTTCTTATCTGAAATACAGCATGGATAATTCCTAAGATTTCTTAAGAAATCATTAATTTCCTGACGAAATTTTTTGTAATTTATTTCAAAGGATATTTTGCAGTTAACTCTGATACGATTGCTCTTGCTTTTTCAGAAGCTGTTTCACCCTCTTTAATCATCATGGCAATTGCTTCTGCAATCTTATCCATATCCTCTGTATTCATGCCTCTTGATGTAACAGCTGCAGTACCGAGACGGACGCCACTGGTTACAAATGGAGACTTTGGATCATTCGGAATGGTATTCTTATTACAGGTGATATTTACAGAGTCTAATAATTTTTCTACTGCCTTACCTGTCAAATCATAATTAGTAAGGTCTACTAACATCAGATGGTTGTCAGTTCCGCCGGATACAATCCTGATGTCACGGCTTAATAATCCCTTGCAAAGTGCCTGGGCATTATCAATAATACCCTGCTGATATACCTTGAATTCCGGCTGTAACGCTTCTTTTAAGCAGACTGCCTTTGCTGCAATGACATGCATTAAAGGTCCACCCTGGATTCCCGGAAATACTGCCTTATTAAAGTTATATTTATCTGCTGCTTCCTGATTGCAGAGAATCATTCCGCCTCTTGGTCCTCTTAAGGTCTTATGGGTTGTTGTTGTTACAACATCTGCATATGGGATTGGGCTTGGATGAAGTCCTGCTGCAACAAGTCCTGCGATATGTGCCATATCAACCATAAGAACTGCACCACAGGCATCTGCGATTTCACGGAATTTCTTGAAATCAATGGTTCTTGCATATGCAGATGCACCTGCAATAATCATCTTTGGCTTACATTCCATTGCAATCTGCATAACATTGTCATAGTCAATGAAGCCTTCATCATTTACACCATAAGGCACAATATGGAAATATGTTCCGGAGAAGTTTACCGGACTTCCGTGTGTTAAATGTCCACCATGGTCTAAGTTCATTCCCATTACGGTATCACCCGGTTTTAAAATAGCAAACTGTACAGCCATGTTTGCCTGTGCACCGGAATGTGGCTGTACATTTACATAGTCACAGCCAAACAGCTCTTTTGCTCTCTCAATTGCCAGGTTCTCTACAATATCAACGCAGTCACATCCACCATAATATCTCTTTCCCGGATATCCTTCTGCATATTTATTGGTCATTACACTGCCCATTGCTGACATTACTGCCGGGCTTACCCAGTTCTCAGATGCGATCAGCTCAATGTGGCTGTTCTGACGGTCAAATTCTTTGGTAATGGCATCTGCAACTTCCATGTCCACTGCCTGAATATCTTCTAATGTATACATGTTTCTTCTCCTTCTCTATGTGATTTTCTTTAGGCGATTGCGAAAGGGGACAGCTTTTCTTTCAAAATTTTGCTATGAAAGGGGATTTGGAGTTATTTGTACTGGAATGCCAGCAGTTCTTAAGTGTATGTTTTGCTTGATTGTAAACTGTCTTTCCGTTGCTTTAACGGGGTCGCTGTACTGTCCGCCAACTGCAGATGCGGCATAAAGCCTGCAAGGAGCACTAAGAATTTCGGCATGGACATCGTACATTCCGGCAACCGGCGCAAATTCACATCCATGTTCAATTGCGCCTCGCTGGCACGTCCCTGTGCCAGCGTTGCCAAAGAACAGACGAAATTCTAAGTGCCCCTAACAGCCCTTATCATGCATCTGAAGTTGACGACCAATGCAGCGACGATGTCAAACATTGGAAAGACTGGTTATCCAATTTCGCAATCGCCCAATATATTTACTTTGAGTATCATTATAAGTGATAGCCTAATTCAACGCAACTGTAATTTTACGCATTACCGTAAAAAAGTGCATTTTCAGAAATCTTTTCCAATTTCCTTTTCTAGGTGTCGTATTTCATATTATACTGCCACTTAAATATGGCAGTTCCAATGATTACAATATAGCCTGCAATACTGAGGACATCCGGTATCTGATCCAGGAACAGAATGCCAAGAAGTGCTGCAAAGACAATCTGGGTGTAATCAAAAACAGATATCTCTTTTGCCGGTGCTTTCGTATATGCTGTGGTAATGCAGATCTGTCCGCCTGCTGCACATACGCCAGCCAGCATAAGGCAGACAAACTGTGTCATGCTCATAGGCTTATATCCGATGATAAAAAATGGCAATGTGACAACACAGGAAAAGAGTGAAAAACAAAGGACAATAACCGGTCCCTTCACTCCCATTTTTCCCAATTTACGCACATAGGTATAAGCAATTCCTGCACCCAGTCCGCCCAGTGCTCCAATCAGTCCGTAAACAAACTGTATATCAAAGGATGGCTTAATGACAAGTAGTGCTCCGGTAAATGCCAGCACAACTGCTCCCCATTCTACTTTATTTGCCTTTTCCTTTAAGATAAAGGTTGACATAATAATTGCAAAGAAAGGCGATAACTTATTTAACATATTGGCATCTGCAATATTCAGCCGGTCAATGGCATAGAAATTACAGATTAATCCTACCGTTCCGCAGAAGCTTCGCATGAAGAGTCCGCCCCAGCTTTTCTTTGGTGCATAGAATGGCTCTTTTGCCCGGATGAGCAGAAAAGCTGCCACAATGGCAGCTACTGCATTTCGGAAAAAAGCCTTTTCCATCGTAGGCAGGTCTCCTGACAGCCGGACAAAAAATGTCATCAGTGCAAAGAAGAAGCCTGCTCCTATAATAAATAAAATTCCCTGTCTTTTTTCCTGTTTCATATGATTCTTTCTATTCTGCAAGCAGTTTTTCTACGCTTGCAAGTTTGACGCAAAGTACAAAAATTTTAGTTGCTGTCTCAAGTTCTTCCATAGTCGGGAAGCTTGGTGCAATACGGATAACAGAATCCTCCGGGTCTTTTCCATAAGGGAAAGGTGCTCCTGCCGGTGTCATAACAACGCCTGCTTCTTTTGCTTTGGCAACAACACTCTTTGCACATCCCGGTAAAGTATTAAAGCAGATGAAGTATCCACCCTTCGGGCTAATCCAGGAACCGATTCCAAGCTCGCCTAATTCATCCTGCAATGTTCTTTCTACCATTTCAAACTTCGGACGCATAATTGCTGCCTGTTTCATCATATGTGCATTGATTCCGTCAATATTTTTGAAATAACGTACATGACGAAGCTGATTAATCTTATCATGTCCGATGGTCTGCATCGTAAACTGTTTTTCAATGAACTCAAGGTTTGCCTTAGAGGTTACAATTGCTGCAATACCGCTTCCTGGGAAGCTTACCTTTGATGTAGAGCAGAATTCATATACCATATCCGGGTTGCCGGCTTTCTCACATTCGCTGATGATATCTAAAAGGTCATCCTGCTCATCTTCATAGAGATGATGTACTACATAGGCATTGTCCCAGTAAATACGGAAATCTTCTGCTGCCGGCTTTAATGCTGCCATACGGCGGACAGTTTCATCGGAATAAGTAATTCCCTGCGGATTGGAATATTTTGGTACACACCAGATTCCTTTGATGGAATCATCACTGCTTACCAGACGCTCTACCATATCCATATCCGGTCCTTCAGAAGTCATCGGTACATTTACCATTTCTACACCGAAAAATTCTGTTACTCCGAAATGACGGTCATAACCCGGTACCGGACATAAGAATTTTACTTTATCCAGTTTGCACCATGGTGTACTTCCCATGACACCGTGGGTAAAGGAACGGGATACGGTATCGTACATAACATTTAAGCTGGAATTACCGTATACAAAGACATGGTCAGGTGTGCTTCCTACCATATCTGCAATTAATTTTCTTGCTTCCGGAATTCCTTTTAATTCTCCATAATTTCTACAGTCTGTACCATCTTCTGCAATTAATTCACTGCTGCTGTTTAATACATCCAGCATCGGCATAGCAAGGTCGAGCTGGGTTGCTGCCGGCTTTCCTCTTGCCATATTTAAAGAAAGACCCATTCCCTTGTATTTTGCATACTCTTTTTCAAGACCTTCCTTTACCTTATACAATTCTTCTTTTGACATTTCCTGATAAGACTGCATCTTATTCCTTCCTCCTGTATCATTCATCATTTTCTTTTAACCAGTGAAGCCACTGGGCGATTTCTTTTTCTTTTCCATTGTCGGTCGGCTCATAAAATACCGAATCCGTCAGCCCGTCCGGAAGATACTGCTGTCTGACATAGTGATGCGGGTAATCATGAGAATAAAGATAACCCAGACCATGTCCTAATTTTCCGGCGGATTTGTAATGTGCATCCTTTAAGTGATTTGGTATCGGTGCCGTTTTGGTATGTTCTACCACATCCATCGCACGATTCAGTCCCATATAGGATGCATTACTCTTTGGTGCACTTGCCACATAGGCAACTGCTTCTGCAAGAATAATCTGTGCCTCCGGCATACCGATGCGTTCTACTGCCTGTGCTGCAGAAACCGCTACATTCAATGCCATCGGGTCTGCTGTACCAACATCCTCTGCCGCGCTGATCATGATTCTTCTTGCGATGAAACGGATATCTTCTCCTGCATATAACATTCTTGCGAGGTAATAAAGGGCTGCATCCGGGTCTGTTCCACGGATACTTTTGATAAATGCAGAAATCGTATCATAATGATTATCGCCTGCCTTATCATATTTCACTACACGCTTCTGGATACATTCCTGTGCCACATCGATTGTAATATGGATAAGTCCGTCTTCGCTTCGTGGTGTGGTTAAGATTCCAAGTTCAATGGCGGTAAGGGCTGCCCTTGCATCTCCATTGGCTACATCTGCCATGAATTCCAGTGCATCCTCATCGATGACTGCCTGATATGCACCCATTCCTTTTTCCTTATCAGTAACTGCCCGCACCAAAAGCTTCTTAATATCTTCTTTTTCCAGTGCATGCAGTTCAAAAATAATGGAACGGGATAGTAAAGCTCCATTGACTTCAAAATATGGATTTTCCGTTGTGGCACCAATCAGGATAATCGTTCCGTCTTCTACAAAAGGCAGAAGGTAGTCCTGCTGTCCTTTATTAAAACGATGAATCTCGTCGATGAAAAGAATCGTTTTCTTTCCATACATTCCCTGATTGTTCTTTGCCTGCTGCACCACTTCCTCCATGTCCTTCTTTCCTGCAGATGTAGCATTCATCTGAAGGAATTCAGCACTGGTGGTATTGGCAATCACTTTTGCCAGCGTGGTCTTTCCGGTTCCCGGCGGTCCATAGAAAAGAATAGAACTTAACTTATCTGCTTTAATGGCACGATATAACAACTTGTCCTTTCCGATAATATGTTCCTGCCCGACTACTTCGTCTAAGGTCGTGGGACGAAGTCTTGCCGCAAGGGGAGACTCTTTTTCCATATTCTGTTCCCGCATGTAATCAAATAAATCCATTTTTGCTCCTTGCATAATTTCAAAACGAATCTTGCATTTTTACTCTTATTTTTCTTCATTTTTATACTTTTTTGGTTTCAAAATGACATTTGAGCTTTAAAATAATTCATTTCATCCTAAGATACCATACCTTAATTTTTGCCTTTTGACAAGTCTATTCTGGTATTTTTTCTCGATTTTCCAGTGAAAACACACAAAAAATCCATTGAAACATTCTTTTTTCTCAAGGTAACTCAAATATCAGCTTATCTACCGTTACAAATTCATAACCCTGTGCCTGCAGCCGGTCAATAATCTCAAAGGCTGCCAGCATACTGCTGTCATAACCGTCATGTAATAAAATAATATCACCATCTTTGACATCCGTCATTACTTTATTGACGACTTTTTCCTTATTCTGCACCTCCCAGTCCCTTGGGTCTACATCCCAGAGCACCTCTATCATATTCATCTGACAGTCCAGATTCTTCTGGGTGCTTCCGAAAGGAGAACGCAAAAACTGCGGATATTCCCCGGTAATCTGATAAATGGCATCATTGGTCTTTCGAATCTGCTCACAGGCATCTTTCTTCGATAAGATGCCAAGGTTCACATGGGTATAGGAATGATTTCCTATGATATGCCCATCATCCTGAATTTTCTTTATCAAATCCGGATATGCCTCTGCTTTCTCTCCGATTACAAAAAAGGTTGCTTTGACATTGCGCTCCTTCAGCCCTTCCAGTAAATCTTTCGTACATTCCGGGCTTGGTCCATCGTCTGCTGATGTCAAGTAAGGACCAAAAATTTTGAATAAATTATTATTTTAGAGCTGACAAATTTCAAACTTGCGTGGACTAACCTAACTTATCTTAAAAATCCTCATTCTTCTCCACTGACCATCTTAAATCTGCATCATATTTTTTTAACTTGATGAAATCATCTGTAAAAATTTGTGTATGTCTAAAATCTGAATTTCGAAATTTCATATGTTCCCAGCTATTTTTCTTTAAAATTGCCTGAGTAAAGCTTGTGTTTTCAAAATCTATACTTATAAGCTGACTATCCTCAATAGATGAATTACTTAAATTTGCGTTTCTGCATGATGTTTTTGTAATTTCTATATTGCAAAGTTCTGCACCAATTAATATAATTTCATCTAACACACATTCTCCAAATATACTTTCTTGAACATTACATCTTTCCAAATCCGCCTTTTTTAAACTACAATTTATAAATTCAGAATTATTAATCGTTTCCTTTCTAAGTTTTATTCTATCTAAACATGAATTTGTAAACTTTACATTTTCTAAATGACACCTCTGAATTTTCGTAGTACCCCAATTTACATCCTCCACTTTCAAATCTTTAAATGCACAATCTACCACTTTAGTTAAGTCAAATTTTCCCCTTCTAATTTTGGCACCTGTAAAATTACAATTAATAAGAGTAGCATTACTAAAATCAATATCATCCAAAAGAGCATTTGAAAAATTTATTTTTTCTAATATTGCTCCTGAAAAAAACGCATTTGAAAGATCACTATAAGCAAAATCAATACCATTCAAATTTGTATTATTAAAGCTTGCTTTTCTTAAGCTCGAATCTTGAAATCCAACATTCTGCATACTCCTATTTTCAAAATTCAATCCATCGAGTAGACAGTTTTGCCCTATCGAGATTATATTATTATTCGATATAATTACTTTTTGCTTAAACATATCACACCAATCCGCAAAAATATTTGAATTTAATATTTGTATAAATTCACCATCTGAACTCCAAAAAGTAGTTTTCGTACTGTTTTTTTCTATTAACGCTCCTTTTTGATAAACTCGAATTAACAACAATGTATTAAATAATGTATTCTTGATTTTCTGATAATTGTATCCACTGTAATTATACGTCCAAATTGTATCATCAGCTAAAATAATTTTTGTATATATACTTTGCAGAAAAATCACCATACTCTCAAGATCACACTCATAATTCTTATCATCATATTGTAACTTATTATAAATGAACAAAAATGTTTGTTCCCATGTTGTTCCTGCTATATATCCGTATTGCATTATTTCACACATTGTTGTGAGAAAATTTTGTGGATTCTCAACATCATTTTCATTCATTAGCAAGCTCAGTTTATTATATATATACTCACCAAAAAAATAGTCCCGAATATTATTGTGATAAAATTCTAATGCACCTGCCTTACCATTGCTCTTCCAATATGCACAAAGGACACAACATTTTCGAACCCATTTTACAATTACGGAGTCAACCCCCGATTCATTTATGATTTCATCAAGTTCATGTGAACTTATATAATACCTCTCTTCCATTGAATTTTTAAACATTCTGAATGCAATACTACATACAATCTTATATAGAATCTCTTCATAATCTTTTATTGGATGCTCAAGACTATTATCAAAATTTTCATTATACTCTGTGTTAATGATTGCATTATGAAATATTTCATGATATAAAGCCCACACATTTCCCTGAAGTTCCTCTCGCATATCACATGCAACCAAAAGATATAGTGCCAAAGGTGTATCGGCTACTCCTGATGCTACATTATCATCTATATTTATTATATATTCTTTTGTTTTTTCAGGTACACTCTCCCCACAGCTCTCATACTTTTCTAACCACTGTTTTCTCTTTTCTTTATCAAAATGCAAAATTTCTGCCTTTTCAATGCTAAAATTTCTTGCATCAAATCTTCTTGTATCAATAAATTGTGGTCTAGAAGTTATAATTATTTTGTTATTCTTAAATATTTTTCTAATGGAAACAATCAAGTCCTCCATTCCCGTACTATGTATTCCTTCAATCATGCTCATTTCATCTGCACCATCTAGAATCAAAATACAATCAGCGAATAGAGTCTTAAACTTTTCCATTGTTTCAAAGCCTAAATATTCTAATAAAATCTCTTGAATACTTTTATTCCGATCGGAAAAATCTAGTTCACGTAATCTTACGCACACTAAATCACTATTAAGAAAAACTGCTTTACTTATATCATCTTTTTCTAAATAGTGATAACACAAATATGAAACTAGACTTGTTTTTCCAATTGCTGCATCGCCTTCAATAAACAATATTCTTTTCTTTGTTTCATTCCACAAAAAATTATCCAATATAACAATAAAATTGTCCAAAGAATACTCTTTAACTTTCATTTTAGGTTCTACAAACAATCTATTTAATGTAACCTTACTATTCCTAACATATCTATGTCGAAATAACTTTTCTGTAAAATTATCTGCATATTCTTTAATAATAGATTTAACCTTATTGTTAAGGCTATTTCCATGTTCAGATAACATTCCAAATACATTGATATTTTTATCCATAAAATGATTTATTTCAGTTAATAAATCATCTTCCCCATTGCTGGAAATTTCCGATATACTATTAACTTTATTAATAAGCGTGCTGAAATCCCAAATATTCTTTTTGTCAAAATTAACTTCATCTATACACACATACCCCTGATTATTCTCACCCTTATATTTTCTCTGCATGGTTGCGTCTTGCTTCATTACCATAAAATATAATGTATAATCATTTAAATTCACATTCTCCGCCAATTTAGACCTAATTTTCTTTTCATCGTCTTGCACTTTAGAAGTATATGTCGACGGATCTAATTTTTTTTGCACTCTTATTTCTCTAAGTTTCTCCGTCCACTCTGAGTATTCAAATACCTTATGCTTAATAGTATTAAGTGTTCGTATTATTTTTTCTGGTGTATCCGTAACTGTTACCTGTATAATTATTTTTTTATTTTCGCTGATCAAGTCATATCCCGAATTATTATATGTGACATTATTTGCATTTTTTAAATCCATATTATAAAGAATATTCAGCAAATCACACATAAATTGTTCTGCACTAATATTTATATCATGCATATTCAAATTTCCTGTATAATAAATGTATGCAGTGAGTACGCTCATTCCCATTATAAATCTTTTTATCACGTTCTCTCGTCTTATCATTACTGCTTCTCCTCATAATTCATTTGTAGATTATTCAATTAGTGTCTGCTGATTTTGAACCGAAAACAGTTTTCTAAAGAAAATTTGCATAAGCACAGTTACAATTTGTAGTACCACTTTAGCCATACTCCACTGCTATCCCATACCTTGGTGTTATAACTCACATCTCAAATACCAACTTATTATAATTTCCCTCTTCTGCTAATGCCCTAACCTTGTTCCATATCACAGTAGAAATATTCATTTCCCTTGTTAAGGCTACTGCCAACTCCTGTACTGTCATTAACACTATATTAACTTTTCTACCATTACATAATGTTTCAACTGCATCATTGCTATAGCCAGCAAAACTAATAAATAGCCCTCTTGTAAAGCCTGATTTTGAAGATACCTTTTCATTAAATACCACTAAATCACTTTTTTCAGTTAACTTGTTCGTCCATTTTGCTTCTAATAAATATATATCATTCCTTAAAACAAAACTTCCATCTATCTGCTCTCCCTTAATCCTAAAGCTTTCTCTTGGCTCTAACGCACAATCTTTGAATAGCCTATTTAAATATCTCTCAAATTGATATCCTCTTGCTTGCGGATTATCATGATAATCTGCCAACTCTTTAAGTTCATCAAGATACTTTTTAAAATCAAATTCTTTTTTGGGAGATTCAGCTACAGTATCAACCGATTTCTCAGAAATTTTCTTTCCGATTAAGCGATACCCTATTTGAGAGCATTTCTGAAAGATTTCATTTTTCTCATCTGTCACAAGTTTTCTTGCCTGCATATATTGCATTAGTCCAAGTAACAATTTTCCAACAATAACATTATCATAATCATCCATAATTGCTCTTAAGATTTTTGCCTTGGATAAATTATGATACTTTTTATAAACATCTATATTAATAGTATCAGCAACGAATCTTTGATATGTATAATTTGTGAAATCTAATACATAACCCATTTCCATGTCAAATAATCTCTCGAAATAATCTTTCTCTATATACGTCATCTGTGCCATAGATTAATACCTCCGTTGTCAAAAAATACATATATATTATACAATATTTTCCTACTATTGACATCTAAAATATTAACTATGGATAGATAATATACAAAAAGAAGAAGCCTTTCTGCTTCCTTAGGCTTCCTCTTTTCAGATTCTTACAATATTTCTTCAAATTCTTCCCGATACTTCCAGACAATTTCTATCCGCTTGTCTTCATACACTACGATTTTCTCTACCATCTCACTCATAAATTCTTCTGTCAATGCTTCACTTGTTCTATACCTTTCTACAAGATCAGCAGCACACTGATAATTCTTTTGTCTTTTTTCCAGCATATCAATCTGTCCGGAGACTTTCTCTATTTCTTTCCGTACCACTTCTTCCTGTTTGCTCAATTGGTCCTTTTCTTTCAAGAACATATCCTGCTTTACCCTGCTGGAACAGAACTGTTCATACAAATTGATTTTTTCAGCCGGAAAACGCTCTAAACTCTGCTTTAGTATTTTTTCCTGCTTCCTCAGCTTCTCAATCTGCTGCTCATAGAGACTCGCAACAGGAATTGTCGCAAACAACCGACAATGTTCCTGCCAGATAGTCCATATTGTCCTCTCAATCTGCTCTTTCTCCACACGAAGTTCATTGCACGCCGCATCATCCAGCAAGTTTCTTCGTTTACATAGATAATATGGTGTTTTGGTTTTCCGCAGTTCTAGCCGATTTCCACAACATCCACAAAAGACAATCCCCCGGTGGACGGAAGAACGGTCATATTCTGCTGTTTTTCTTTTTCTGATACTGTCATTTGCTTTTTTGAAAAGTTCCCGGCTGACAATCGCCTCATGATGTTCCGGTATCACAAACCATTTTTCTTCCGGCTGAGTTACCTTCCGTTTACTTCCAACCCTTGTGCGGACAGCCTTTCGATACACCATATCTCCCTGATATACCCGATTATGGATAATGGAATGTATCTTGTTACGATTCCATATATCTGCTTTATAATGCCGATTAAGCTGCTCTCCCTTTGCCTGCTTATAAGTCAGTCTAGTCGGTACTCCCTCTGCGTTAAGTTCAATTGCCAAAGTTTTTGCACTTTTTCCATCAGCCAATTCCCGAAAAATACGCCGTATCGTGACTGCTGCACCTTCATCAATTTCCATTCTTTTACCATCAGACGATTTTTGGTAGCCATACACCATACAACCTGCGTAATACTCTCCCCTTTTCATACAGGTTGTAACCCCGCTTTTTACCTTTTCAGACAAATCTCTGCTGTACATTTCATAAATAAAATTTTTGAAAGCTACATCCATTCCACCTGTCTGTCCGAAAAAATTTTTACTGTCAAACCCATCATTGATACTAATAAAGCGGATACCCAAAAAAGGAAATATCTGTTCCAAATAATCTCCAACCTCCAGATAATTTCGTCCAAAACGTGATAAGTCCTTTACGATAATACAATTTATTTCTCCCTGCTTGCATAGCCGAAGCATCTCTTTCATCGCCGGTCTGTCAAAATTGGTACCGGAATATCCATCATCTACAAATTCCCTGACTTCTGCTCCTTTAAATTCTTCCTTTTGCTCCATAAAAACATTGATAAAATTCCTCTGATTACTGATACTTACACTCTCAGCCTTTTCTTCAGAATCGCATAAATCTAAATCTTCCATAGAAAGCCGGATATACTTAGCAATCGTATACTTTTTCATTCCCCGACCTCCATCTCTTCTTTCTTCTCTAATAACCTCCGGCAATCATCCTCGAATCGGAATATAACATGTATACGTCCTCCTGCAAATACTTCTATCCGTTCTATCAAAGAATCTATCATGTCCTGTGTAACCGTATCCTGCCCTGCATACTGCTCTGCAGCCTGAGACAGTTCCAGATTATCTCCATAAGTTTCCTGCATTTCATGCAAAAGCAATTCTTTCTCTTTACGGACTTCATCAGTCTGTGCCAATGCCCTCTGATATTCTTCCTTGAGCATAAAATATTCCTGAACCGTAAGTAATTTGTCTTTATAGTCAAGATAACTGCTGCTCAATTTCTGTTGAAGCTGTACCTCTTTTTGTCCTAAATCTCTTATCTCCTTTTCAAGTACCATCCGTTTCTTACTGATTTCAATATTTCCGTTTCTTGACCTGATTATATCTCTGCTCTCTAAGAACATTTTTAGATATATCTGAACTGCCTCTGCTACCGCCTTTTCTAATTTTCCTGCACTGATATGCTTTTTCACACATCCCATTGCACCATTCTCCCTGTAATTTGTGCAGTAGTAACTCTTAGAGTTATGTTTGCCGACACTACACCCCATGGTAATGCCACAATCTCCACAAAAGATTTTTCCTTTAAACACATTATCACGTTTCGGATTTTCTTTTGCTTTTTCCAATTTCTTTTTATGCTCCTGCGCTCTCTTTTCATTCACAGCCTGTACCGCATCAAAGAGTTCTTTAGATACAATAGGCTTATGCATTCCCGGAACAACAATCCATTCCTCCCTCGGAACAGGATGCCTCTTTTCTCCCTTGTGCATAGCAGAATGCGTTTTACCCCGTACCATATTTCCCAAATACACTTCATCACGAAGCATATCCTCTATGGCATAAGCTTTCCAAAGCACATCCCTCAGCTTCTCGTTCTTTACGATTCCTTTTTCATAACGGTATGCACTGGGTGACTTTATTTCCTTCTCATTCAAAATTTTTACTATACTGCAATATCCATAACCCTCAGAGCGCAGTCCAAAAATATAGCGCACTACCTTGGCTGCTTCCTCATCCACTTCATATTTTCCCTTAACAGTTTTCGATTTCCGATAACCATAGGGTGCAACTCCGCCGCCATATCTGCCTTCTTTTTTCTTGATTTCTATGGCAGAGCCTACTTTTCTGGAAATATCCTTTGCATACACCTCATTGATAATATTTTTCAGCGGTATTTCCAGCCCATTCGTCAATGGTCTGCCGCTTTCAGAAGAAGCTGCAGCAAAAGTATCAAAGTGGTCTGTTACAGAAATGAACCGTATATTTAAGAAGGGAAATATCTTTTCCAAGTAATTCCCTATTTCCAAATAACTGCGTCCAAAACGAGACAAATCTTTCACAATAATGCAATTAATCTTTCCGCTTTTCGCATCTTCCATCATTTTTTGAAAAGCGGGACGTTCAAAATTCGTCCCACTAAAGCCATTGTCAATATAAACATCGAATACTTTCATATCCGCTTTGCTTCTGACAAAGTCCTCTAACAACGCTTTTTGGTTTTCTACCGTATTTTGATTATGTTTTCCGCTGTCTTCTTTTGACAATCGAATATATAATCCAACGGAGATTTCCTGTGTTTTAACCTCAGGTATTTGTTCCGCTCCCCGTTCTTCCTGCATCTTATCTCTCGGAACCGGGTGATTTCTGACTGTGCGTGCCATCAAATCACCTCCTCAAGCGCCACTTCCTGCTTAATTTCTTCTACTATCCCTAATAATTGCCTGATTTCATCCTGATAACGAAAGATAATTTCTATCCGATGATCCTCATATACATATATCCTGCTAATAAAGCGGACTAATATGGAACGCTTCAATTCTATCTCTTTACTTGTCAAAAATTTCTCTAGTAAACTTTCCTTTTCGTATCCGCCATCCAATAACATTCTTTTTTTCTTTCCTAATTCTGTAATAGCCCTTTGAATCTCTTCAATTCTATTATCCAATTCTTTTTTAAACAGCATATACTCGTCCTGCGTAATCAGTTCCTTTTTATAGTCCTCATAGCATTCCAATTTTAACCGGTTATATTTTTCGATATCTTCTTTCCGTTTTTCTGACTGCAGCACCAGTTTTTTTATCTTATCTGAATTACCGGATGTCTCCCGTATATACCGAATACTCTCCTGTAAATCGCCCAATTGTTTCAAATGAAGCTGCAATGTCTTTGTTATGGCCATGTTCAAGGTATTCTCACTGATTCTATGACTACTGCATATATCTTTGTCCTTCTTATTTCCAGAACAGACATAATATACATATTCTAAAGAACCACTGCGAACCTTTTTTCTTACCATGCTGCATCCGCAGTCCGCGCAGACAAGATAACCGGAATATACAGAAACTGCACTTTTTCCTGTACTTACCCTTGTGTCCTTCTGTAAAATATCTGAAATAAGTTCAAAATCAGTTCTGCTTATAATTGCCTCATGCGCATTTTCTACCCGAATCCATTCTTCCTTCGGTTTCTTTTCCCTCACCCTGACTTTATAATTGGGGGTACTCTCCTTTCCCTGTATCAGAGTTCCCATGTAAACTTCATTTGTCAAAACACGCAGAACTGCAACCGCAGTCCACTTCGCCCTGCTGTGTGTCTGGAATACCGTCTTATATCCGCTCCCCTGCTCTTTCTTGTATTCTGCCGGAGAGAGCACTCCCAAACGGTTCAGTTCATCGGCAATTGCCTGTTGGCTCATTCCCTCCATTTTCATGGCAAAAATTTCTTTTACAATCTCTGCCGCACACGGATCGACAATCAGTTTATTTTTATCCTCTCCCCGCATATATCCATAGACTGGAAAAGCACCAATAAATTCACCGCGTTTTCTCTTTACTTCCAAATGGCTTCTGATTTTGATTGATATGTCCCTGCAATATGCGTCATTGATTAAATTCTTAAAGGGAACAATTATATTATTCGATAATGCCGCATCATCAGCACTGTCGAAATTATCATTGATTGCTATAAAGCGTACTCCAAGAAAAGGAAAAAGCCTCTCAATATATTTTCCAACCTCGATATAGTTTCTTCCTAATCGTGACAGGTCTTTGACAATGACACAGTTTATCTTCTTGTCCTTAATGTCCTGCAGCATCCTCTGAAAATCAGGTCTGTCAAAATTTACACCACTGTAGCCGTCATCAATGTAAAAATCTACAACCCTAATTTCCGGTTTGCTTTGCAGATAATCTTCAATATATTCTTTCTGATTTTCAATACTGTTGCTTTGCAGAGTTTCACTTTTGGCAATATCATCATCCTCTTTGGATAAACGAAGATAGCCACCACATAGATATGTTTTAGATAAGTTATTTGACAGCATAAAAAACACTCCTTATTCATATTAGCCAGAACAATCTGCTATAAATAAGAAGTGATTTCTATTTCTTTAGTCCTATACACATATTAGCACAGAACTTCTCCTTTTTCCAGACCTTTATAGCAATTTTCATTCTATATTCCATCCGCCAGTTCCCGCAGTCTTTGTTTCAGACTAACTTCTTCTGTAAAAGAAGATTTTACTATTACATCCCCTACCATAAAACAATATGGGTTCTTTATATTTCTTAAAAAAGTTCTCATCTGCATTTCTTTATCTTCACAGTCTGAATCATCTTTTGGAATCCTTGTAATATCTATAAGCTCATCCCGCTTAACCGTTCGTATATCAGCAGACTTCAGCTTTTCCCAATTCTCCATTTTTCACTCCCAAAATCAGCAAACTGGCTTATCTTACTATATGACAGCCAGCTTGTTCGATATTCCTTTATAAACTTCACATTTCTTCCATCGCCTTCATACATTTCCCAGCCCTGACAACGGCAATGCAAGCCACCAGAAATATAAGAAGCAGGGTGCCTGTTACAGCACCCACTGCAATCCCTATGATTTTCATTCTTCGTTCCACTCCTTATCCATAAAATAACTGTCCGCTTTCTTCCTTATAATAAAATCTGCCACATCCATAAGCCTGTCCGTAACCGGCATGGTCGGGAGTGTGTTCAAAATCTCTGTACGGTATCTGCCACGCAGGGATGCTCTGCTATCTAAAATAGAAAATACCGCCGTGTCCTTTTCCCTGCGGATTCCCCTCCCGAACCACTGCCTGAGTTTAATCAGCATTTCCGGGATGATGATGTCCCTGCGGTATAAGTCGAAGTCCTCGTACTGGTTTCTCTGGTATTCCATAACCGGATCCGGCACGGGGAACGGCAGTTTTACCACAATCAGGCTGGAAAGAATATCCCCTGCAAGATCAATTCCCTCTCCGGCACTATCACTGGCAAACAATACTCCGTTTCCACTTCTTCGGAATCTGTTTATCACATCCAGTCTGCCTCTGCCCATAAGAAACAGCGGATAATCGGAAAGCTGCTCCTTCAAACCATAAAACACTTTCTCCATAAGCCAATAGGATGTAAAAAGAATCAGGGTATGCCCATGGGTGGCAGACACAATCTGCAATATTTCCGCCATCACCGCCTGTATGTACCTGTCATCACGGATATTTGGGAACGGCATACGCTCCGGTATATAGAGCAGACCGTTACTCTGAAAATCAAAAGGTGACGGCTTGCTGGTTTCCATGATTCTGGAAGAAGCAGCAAAAGACAACCCTGTCATCTTATTAAAATGTCTGAAATCGCCCCTGACTGACATTGTGCCGGACGTGACAATGACCGGTATCATTCTGCTCCAGATATCACGAAATAAAATCTGCTCCAATTCCATAGGAACCGCACACAGGGCAAGCCTGCTGTTCTCCCTCTTTTCCATCCAGCAAATGTAATTATCACTGTTTAGAAATACCGTCAGCTTGTCTGCCAGCTCCTGACAACGTCTTTTCAGGTTCTGCATCCGCATTTTCTGTCCGCTGTTTTCCTGATAGGATAAGGGAAGCTGCTCTAAAATCTTTATCATGTTCCTGACATAACTTTTTTCCATAACACCTATTGTTATTTCAGTCCTGCTTCCCTCTCTTGTGTGATTTCCTGTCAAATCACCTGACAGCCTGTCAAATATTTTCCTGTTATATTCCTCAAGCTGACTCCGTAATACACTAAGTTCATCTACTGCTGTACTTCTTCTGCTCACTTCACTCAAAGTCACAATAAGTTCTGCCTCCTGCTCATTCCAGACTGTGCTGTACATCTGTCTGGCAGCGTCTATCAGCTTGTGGGACTCGTCAAACACCATTGCACCATATCCCGGAAAAAGAGATTTTCTTCCCTGTTTCTGCCCAATCAGATCGGCAAGGATATAATTATGATTCGTAATCTGAAAATCAAAACTGCCTGTCATACACTTCTTTTTAAAATTCATAAATCTGCATAAAACAGAATACGGGCATGACCTATTACAGTGAAACACATTGATTCTTCCTTTTACATAAGGTGTCAGACTTGCATCATCCAAATCAATCCTGTCATCTCCATTCTCTCCCAGCCTTTCCAATTCCAGTATCAGATCAGCGTCCGCTTCTCTCTGCAAATTTATGATGGCTGTCTCATATATCTTCAATCTGGAGTCACAAACATAATGCTGTTTTCCTTTTCTCACCACAAAAGATAATGGTTTATCAATGATATGGTGTTCTAAAAGAATGCCGGATATCTGCGGTATGTATTCCTCTGTCAATGCTTTCTGTAAAGCTATGGTAGATGTGGATATGACCGCCGGAACCTTCCTGCCCAAATAAATGTTATATACCGTCAGTGCAAGGATATATGCGTGAGTTTTTCCTGTCCCCACTTCCGCCTCACATAAAGCCAGTTTGTTTTCCTGCAATGCCCGGAGCATTTCAAGAGAAAGTTCTTTCTGTTTTACCCTCAGGTTCATTCCATGTTTCGGTAAAATCTCATCAAATAAATAAATCAATAATTCTTCTGCACTCTTTGCCATCGTTACGCCTCCTAAAATTTCTTAGTGCCATAAAGCAGCACAGGAATAGGCTGGAGGTATTGGTTTGGCTTTTTACTAACAAAAATGAGTTTCCATCCAGCCCATGATTTCTACTGCTTTATAGCGTGAAAAGTACTTCTAAGGCTCACACCAGCGGGTGCTTCGCCAAGAAGCACTAGGTTTCACGCCGGGAAATGCCAGGAACAGGCATTTCCCCATATATAGTGCATCAGCCATCCTGCCGGTAAGCAGGCATCATAAAAGCCGCCCACATTCTTTCTCAAACGTGGGTGTACATTTTCCCGTCACTTATGCGGGCCACTGGCGTGGAAGTATCATTATCTCCGACCGGTATCATCGCATCCTGCCCCACCACGGGCAGTAAAGCCACGGGTAGTTCCCGCTCAGGATAGTGCGGTTCTTTTCACACTGGTCCGTCATGGCGTACCCTGACTTGTGCTTTCCGGCTCTCCGGCCGGTCGGATATGTGTCTGATGCACAGATATGAAGTTGTCAAAGTGCAGTAAAAGGGGAATATTTTTAAACAAAAGAAAACCCCTTCACCTAATTCGCCGCTAGGTAAAGGGGTCTGCCGAAAAAAATTTATTTTTTACAATAATTTTCTCAGTTTCTCTAATATCTTATATTTTCTTGACTGTAAGGTTGTTCTGGCTATTCCTAATTTCTTCGCCAGTTCCACCTCACTGATTTCCTGATAGAACAGAGCATGAATGATAGCTGTCTCCTCGTCTGTAAGTGTATGTAAGGCTTCGTTCAGTTTCTCCAGCATGACCGCCCGAACTGCCACATCCTCTACATTCTCCGCTTCCTCTGCAAATTGCTTCTCTGCTTCCAGAAGCCGCTCGTAAGAATCTTCCCTGCTGGAAATGACAATTATCCCTCCGGTTTCCTTATCCACCTTTATATGCTCCTGTTTCAGGTCATGGGTAAAGTATTTCTCCTTACGCTGCCCTTTGTAATAAGCCTCGTACAGCTCCTTACTGACCTCAAAGGTTTGTCCGTTCAGTCCGATATAATATTTTTCTCTTTCTGCCATCTATGGCTTTCTCCTTTCCGATTTTTGAAATATTCAAAATCGGAAAGGGGCGGTGCCCGGATATGGCAGGCAAACTTCTTATGCTTCAAGAATTTTGCACATAAAAAAAACCGGACAGTAAAAAAAACGTCCGGCTATCGTATTTCTATCAGTAAAAAAACCGTTCATGCTTTTCTCCTTTCAGCCTGAACGGTTTTTTTAATTACATTTTATTCTTTCTGTTTGTCCCAATATTTGAATATTACCACCCAAGCATTTATATAGGTTGATAAAATATTGAAACTATTCGGTACATATCATTAAACTATCTTCATGTTCCTTTATCTATATCATAAGCCATTTACTTACGAAACTTTTCAATACCTTTGGGCTGCTTCGGTTGATGAAGGCAATACATACATCTACTGTCTGCTGCCACCTTTACAGAATTTCGAGCCACCTTCTCTAATATTATTGCCATTACATTTCTCTTTTCCATTTAGAAATACCTCCTTTTGATTTGTAGTATAAAACTTTTGACCATTCTTTTTTTATGCTTGTTGAATTTTCGATACAGCTCGTCATTTTTCCTGTATAGATCCATACATAATT
>NZ_QTWP01000008.1:305-92019 GCF_003461185.1 Roseburia sp. AF20-18LB | reverse complement strand
TTGAAAGCGGTTTTCATCAACACATTTTGTCCTATAACTCTTACTCTCTTTATTTAACATTGATGCCACTGACATATTGCTGTAGAAACTGTTTCTCTCCACATGGTCTTCCAAAATAATATCCCTGCAGATAATCAACCTTCATTTCTTTCATTTTTAGGAGCCATTCTTTTTCCTCGATGCCTTCTGCGCATATCCTGACGTTAATACTATGTACCATTGGGATGATATTTTTATATAATTCATAATCCCTCGCACTGTTCATCGCCTTGGCAGTAAAATCCCTATCCATTTTCACGTAACTTGGATTCATATCACGGATACAATGAAGATTCGAATATCCTGTTCCAAAATCATCGACCACAAAGGGAATTCCGTTCTTGTCCAGAGTTTTACGAAATTTACAGAACGAAGGTGTCATATCCATAAATCCGCTTTCTGTCATTTCAACACATAAGCATTCCGGCTGTAATGAATATTTTTGAATTGCATCCAGAATATCCCGCTCCACATTGCCTTGCAGAATCTGAACATAGGATACATTTACATTCATCCGGAAGTCAGGAATATATTTCTGCATTTCACAGCACATTGCTGCAGCTTCGTTCAAAATATATCTTCCAGCGAGAATGATCAATCCGGTCTCTTCCAATAATGGGATAAACTCCATCGGTGAAACAAACTCCCGCCCTTCTTCCGTTATCATGGAAAAACGCATCAGTGCCTCTGCTCCAATGATCTGTTCGGACTGACAGTCCACGATCGGCTGGTAGTATACTTCAAAGCCATCATAATGGTTCACAATAGCATTACGAAGTGTTGCTATGATTCTTCCTTTTCGTAAAAAGACCTCATAGTCATCCTGGTCAAAAATATAGAATCCATTTTTACCCATGCTTTTTGCCTGTTTCAAGGCAAATTCAAACTTTTTGCGGCATTCTTCGGTTCCCTCACAAAATGTTGCTGCATCTATAACACCAATCGAAATAGAAAATATAGCTTCATAATTTTCGGCTACTATGAAATTATGAAGTTTATCTGTAATCTTTTCTTTCAGTGCCACAGCGTCTTCTGCGGAGGAAGCTTCCAGATCCACGATCACATACTGATCCGCTACCAGATGGTAAATTCTCTGCTTGTCTGAAAGGCATTCCTTCATACAGCCGGCTACGCTTTTCAGGATATAATTACCATAATCAGTTCCCCTGGAGCTATTGATTGCTCCGAAATCATCAATTCCTATATGCATAAGAAACCCCTTGGAAATGGGTTCCTTTTGTGCACGCAGATAAGCAAGGAATTCCGGCCCGCCAAGCAGTCCTGTGACATTATCGGCTCTTCTCCTGTTGCCGGTCTCATTCAGACACCCGACCAGATACTCTGCCTTTCCCTGCTGATCAACGATCACGATACCACGGCAGTTAATCCAGACCGGCATACCTTCTTTATCAAGCCACCTGTAATGAAGATTATGTACATTTTCTCTTCCTTCGCATATATCCGCAAGATGCTTTGCAAGCATCCTGCGGTCTTCCTCATATACTACCTTCATAACTTCATTTGCAGCATCTGTCAGAACATTTTTCGACATATTAAACCGTTTCACAGCTGACTGTGAAATCTCAAAGGTATTATTCTGCAAATCAAATATATACAGGTAATCATCCATACATCCTGTAATGATCTCAAATAAGATTTCTGCTGTCTGCTCTCCAAACACTCTAAATATATCATTAATCACAACAAGAACCTTCCTTCCGACAACTTCACTCTATTCCTGCCATTTTCTAGAATAGCTTAAAGATATTCACACGGTCATGCATCTTGGATGCTCCCTCTGCCAGATTAATACTGATTGCAGTATTCTCTTCGGAGGATGCAGCATTGCCCTGTACTACGCCGGACAGCTGTTCAATTCCCTGGCCAATCTGCTCCAAGGACTCTGCCTGGGAGTTGGCTTTCTCCATGGTGTTCTCTGCAAGCTCTGCAAAGGACTCCATATCTGCAATGATCTGATTGAATGATTCTGCTGTTGTTCTTGTAATCATATTGCCCTTTTCGATTTCCACTAAGGTCTTATCGATCAGATCTCTTGTATTTACAGCAGATTTTGCACTGTCTGCTGCCAGCTTGCCAATCTGATCTGCCACTACTGCAAATCCTCTTCCTGCTTCTCCTGCTCTGGCAGCTTCAATGGAAGCATTCAGGGATAACAGGTTGGTCTGGGATGCAATATCCTCGATATCTGTGATAATATTACCGATCTCCTTGGAGATTTCTGTAATGTGCTCCATTTCCTTCAGCAGATCGTTCATTTTTTCTTTTTCTTCATTCGCTTTATTTGCAGAGGCTTTTACACGTGCAGATGCACTCTGTGTTTCCTTCGCTGTATTTGCCGCCAGATCCACGACCGTATCAATGGTGGCATTCAATTCCTCGATGACTCCTGCCTGCTCTGTTGCACCGTCCGCCAGGGATTTTGATGCATTTTCCACCTCGGATGAATTCGATGATACCTGTTCTGCCAGATTGCTGATCTCGGTCAGGGTACTGTTAAACCGTTTCAGAATATACAGCAGTGATGCCTTCAATTCCGAGAAATCTCCTAGGAAATCTGTAATATCATCACCATTTCTGGTCAGGTCACCCTGCGCTATTGCCTTTACCTCCACAGAGATCTCGCTGACATAATCTGCCAGAATACCCATGGCTTCTTTCAGATTTCTGATGGTATCGCCAAGCTCATCCTCAGACTCATAGGTAAGCATTTCTACATTAGACAGTTCGCCCTTACGCAGGCTGGCAACTGCTGCCTCTATCTGTTCTACCGGCTCGGTAATGGAATTGGTAATGATCTTTCCGATCAGTGTCGTCACTACAGCAATCGCAAGACCTGCTGCCACGATCACGACAAATATGATGATGGTGCATACATTGGCCATGGTCTTTGCCCGGTCTAATTCTGCCTGGAACGCATCACTTAATTTAGTTAATTTCTCAGCAAATGACTTATAGTCTTCATACACCTCTCCGGTCATCAGTTTCGATGCTTCCTGCTGTTTACCCTCACGGCTCAACTTCAGGATTTCATCTGAAGCATCTCTGTATGTTTCCCATGCAGCGCTTGCTACTTTGTAATCATCCTGTCCTTTTTGAGCATCACTGTCTGCGGACATGATTGCATCCAGATTCACACTGGTATCCTGGATCTGACTCTCCAGCTTCTGGATTTCTTCTTCGCAGGAGTTCATGACTGCATCATCTGATTCTACCAGATGCTGATACTGTTTGATTCTGTATTTCGCAGTCATTGTCTCTAAATCCTGCAGATATTCCAATGACGGAGACCAGACCTCCGTAATCTTCTCTATATTTGAACGGATCACTAATGTCGAGATCAGTGCCACCAACACTAAAAATAATGTCATAACAAGCACTGTCATTCGATATACTTTTAATTTTCCTGCAACCTTTAAGTTAGCTATACGCTTTTTGATCTTTTCCATGATAGTTTTCCCTTCCTTTGTAAATTATGGATCTTTTATCACATTTGTTTATCCATATATAGAACTAAAATAGCATACTTTATTGGAAAAATCTATCAAAAAAGCATTAAATTATTTTCTACGGTAATTTTTCATATCTAAAGTAACAAATCGTTACCTTTACTTTGAAAAATATCAGTAAAAATATATCCACTTATAAGATTGTCCTTACAAGTGGATATTTCTTTTTAGCTTATTTTTTTGCAACCGTAATTAAGTAATGATGGTAGTATAACAACCTCATTTGAAGGTATTTGCTTTCATATTTGATACTCCTGTTGCTAACGAGCCGCATATTTCTACATTTGATATTCCCACTATCTGGCTATATGAATCTTGAATCTGTAATGTTGCCCGTACACACACTCTATCAGAAGGACTCCAAACATCTTTTGTAATTATTAATATAGTTCTTGCGTTTCCTTTTTCTATATCCCATGCCTCATTTTCATTCTGTAATACTTCTTTTGCATTTACTGGCATACTCCCCAATATTGCCAATACTATCACACAACAAATTACTTTTTTTATTCTATACATCTTTTTTAACCTCCTTTGTAATCTCTACTTCTTCTACGCCCGGTATCCATGCATTTTTCCATAATACCCGGTGTCCCAAATACCAGATTTGAATATGTTGTCCTTCTTTAATATCTTTAAAACTTCCGGCACTTCCATCCGGTAATGTTACCGGGATTGCATCATCTTGCGCCAGACGATATACCTTTCCGGGATTTTTTCCATTTGTATCTGTCTCTCTTACATAAATCACCTCACCCTTCGATTCAACCACTGCATTCATGCATAAATGATATTCTAAAATATAATTTTTCTGAATGTTCTCTACACTGTATCCGATTAAAACTCCAAATAGCACAAACAGAATACACAACACCCACCGGTACTTTCGTATCTGTCTTTTTTTCTCCCTCTTTGCAATATCTATAGTATCTTTTACCAGCTCATTTACCGTATGCTCTGCCCTGCCAGCCTCTTCTCCCCGGATAATATCAGCAACATCCACCTGAAATACCTGTGCCAGCTTCTCCATTAATTCAATATCCGGAAATGAGATTCCCGTCTCCCTTAATTAAAGATATTGTTGGGTAAAAAAGAAAGGTCAGTCGATTTTGCCGATGAAGCGGTAGTAGATTTCTACTTCCTGCTCACGGCTTCCGTCCTCGCCCTTGACAGCTTCGTGGACGGTTATTTTTTCAATTAGAGTGTTCAGAAGTTCGGCGGTCAGCTCCACAGGGTTGACATACTGTTTCATCAGGGCAATCCACTTTTCAGCATCCGCTGCGGTCTGTACGGCGGCTTCCATCGTTTCGTGAAGCTGTCTTATTTTTGTTTCAAGCTCCTTTTGCTCGTTCTGGTACTTCTCGGACAGCATATTGAAGTTATACTCGGTTATGCGTCCGGCAGACCAGTCCTCATACATTTTAGCAAACAGCCCGTCAACCTCGGCTTTACGCTTCTCTGCCTTTTTCAGCTCCGCAGCCTGCTTTTTCTTCGCAGAGTTTCTTTCCCTGTCGCTGGCATTGAGCAGGCGTTTCAGCAGCTTGTCCTCGTCTTTCTGTGCCAGCATAGACCAGTATTGCAGTCTTGCAAGCACATAGGCATACAGTACATCATAGCGGATATAGTGCATGGAACACTGGCGTAATCCCTGCCCGTTCTTGCTGCAATGGTAGTACCCGTATGGGTTCTTATTCTGCTTGTTTTCCCCATAGGCTAAAGACCATCCGCAGTCTGCACATTTTATCAATCCTGCGAAAATCTGTGTCGTACCGTTTCTGCGTTTCCTGCGTCTGCTTGCAATCAGCTCCTGAACTTTTTGGAACACTTCTTCAGAAATGATGGCTTCGTGGGTATTTTCCACACGATACCATTCTTCCTGCGGCTTCCGCACCTTTTTCTTGTTCTTGAATGAAATGTTGCTCTGCTTGTTGTGAATGCTGTGACCGATGTAGGTTTCCTCTTTCAAAATGCTCTTGACCTGTGCTATCGTCCACGCATAGGCTTTTTCTGCGGGCGCACCGGCGTAGATATTGGCGAAAGTCCCGTATCTTTCATAGTTCAGCCAGCCGGGGGTAGGTACTTTTTCCTCCACCAGAATCCGTGTAATGCTGGCGGCTCCACGCCCGTGTACAGCAAGGTCAAAAATCTTCTCTACAATCCAGCGTGTTTCCGGGTCGATCAGAAGATGACCTTTTTTGTCCGGGTCTTTTACATAGCCCAGCGGTGCATAGGCTCCATAGTGTGCGCCATTGGCAAATCTTGTGTGCATGGCAGCCTTGACCTTTTTGCTGGTCTGTCGGGCGTGCATTTCATTCAGGATGTTTAAGAACGGTGCAAGCTCGCTTTCTCCGTTGATGGTGTCCACATTGTCATTGATGGCAATGTAGCGTACTCCCTTGCTGGGGAAATAGATTTCCGTGTACTGACCGGTCAGGATATAGTTTCTTCCCAGACGGGATAAGTCCTTTGTGACAACGCAGTTGATTTTCCCGTCTTCGATGTCATCAATCATCCTTTGGAAACTTGGACGCTCGAAATTTGTCCCACTCCATCCGTCGTCAATGTACTCGTCTACAACGGTCAGCCCATGCTCTGCGGCATACTGTCTAAGCATCATGCGCTGGGTCTGGATACTGCCGCTTTCCCCCTGTAATTCATCGTCACGGCTCAATCTCAAATATAGTGCAGTGTTATAAATCGTTGTATTGTATGGTTGTTTCACGGTTAAAAATCCTCCTTCTAAAAGAAACAACCCACGCTTATACAATACTCGCTGGTACAAGTATATCATAAGCGTGGGCTGATTGACAGTCGTTATTCCGTATTTTTTCAGGAAGCGGCGGCAGCGTGCTGGATCACATCTTCCAGCAGGCTGTCAAGCGGCTTCCCATCCTGTGCGAAATGCTCCGATACCTTGATACGGACTTTCCCCATGACAAAATACTGGGTGCCGTCTTTTTCGGTAAGCAGGGTGCCGCTGTTTTTGTTATTGCTCTCGTTTTTGCTTTTTGCCATAGGCAGTTACCTCCATAAATGAAATATGCCCGACAAGGGAATGTCAGACAGGTGTACAGCCGCAGACTGTCTCCGTGTCAACCAAACCGTGTCAACCGGCAGAAAAGACTTTGAAAACAATCCATAGGCGCTCTATTATTACTTTTTACTTTTTCTTTGATTTCTTGGTTGACATGGTTGACAAAGGAGAGAAATGCCCCAAATATCAGGCTTTTCCCCGTCAACCGGCTGTCAACCAAAGCGTCAACCAAACTGTCAACCGGTGGCTTTTCAGAATGGAAGTTCCATTTGCCGGGCTTCTTCTTCCGTGATTTCCTGAAAACCGTCCCCCTCCGGCGGAGCTTGGTTGACACGCTCCCAGCCTTTTTGAGAACCGTATTTCTTATACCGCTTCGGGCTTTTGTAGGCTACCCAGCCCTGTATGATGCCGCCCGCAATGCCGGTATTCATAATCTCGCAGATTGCCCGTGTCTCCCAGTCTGCCGGGGAATTTAAGTTCCCCAGCGCTTCCTCATAAAGCTGCTTGGAACATACCCTGTCGCCGGTGTAGTCCTCCAAATAGGCGTAGATCATGCCGGCCTGTGTGTCTTCCTGCATAAAGTCCTGCTGGTGGGCGTTCAGGTATCGGTTCATTTCCATGCTGAATGACAGCTTATACTTCCCACTGCGATAAACCGTCATGGCTTCCGCCCACATCTGTTCGATATACGCCCTCGCCGCCGCTTCATCGTCCAGTATGTGAACCTCCGCCCGTTCCGGGTACACCGTCACGGGGAGAAAGCGCCGGTTGCCGGTGCGGTCACGGGGCAAAAAGTCCTGCCGGTTGGTCGTCCCTCCAAATACACATTGCCGCAGCCGGTCTGCCGGATGTGTCTCATACGGCACTTTGTAGGTTTCTTTCTGGCGGCTTAAGAATGACTTGATTTCCTCAATACTCTTGGCGTTGGCTGTGGCAATCATCTCCGACATCTCGATAATCCAATGCCCTTGCAGCTTGCGGTACACATTTTCATCGTCCAGCTTTTTCAAATCGTCTGAAAACCATTCGTCCCTGCCTGCCAGCAGCCGGAAAAAGGTAGATTTCCCGGCTCCCTGACCACCAACCAGACAGAGCATGACCTCAAACTTGCTCCCCGGTCTGAATACCCGCCGGATGGCTCCCATCAGGAACAGTTTCAAGGCTTCATAGGTGTATTCGTCCGTATCGGCTCCCAGAAAGTGATGCAGGGCGTAACGGATGCGCTCTGTGCCGTCCCATTGCAGGCTGTTCAGGTAATCCCTGACTGGATGGTAGCGGTTTTCATTGGCAACAATCTTGATGGCGCTCTGCACCTTTTTCTCGCTGGTAAGCCCGTAATTTTCTTCCAGATACAAAAGCAGGTAGTTCATGTCCATGTCGGTCAGCGTGGTACTGGTGCGCTCCCAGCCCAGCGGCTTCACAATGTCAATCTGCTCCGTCAAAAGGTTCAGGCGCAGCGCCCCGCGAAACAGAGGGTCACGCTGGAACACCGTCAGGCAGTTTCGGATGCTGTTCTTCACGCCGCCTTTCTGCGTCCCCTCTAATGTTTCCCGGATTTCTGCCGGTGTCTGCGCCGGTTCCATTGTGTCCATCGTCCTTTTGACCGCTTCCTGCGTTTCCGGCGGCAAGCTCTGAAATTCGCTGTTCAAGCCGCAACACCTCCTTTCCCTGTGCGGCGATCAATGCCGCTTTTTCTTCTATTTCTCCGTATAACAAAATATCCAAAAGGTATTCTGTGTAGCTTATCCTCTGCAACGCTTCCACAAAAAGAGGATGCCAGATGGCATCCTGCGGCTGTGGGGCGTGTGCTGTTTTCCAATGCTCCAGCAGGCGCAGATAATCGCATAGCACCCGGAAACAATACCGTTCCGTTTCCTGAAATCTCTGCTCCGCTGATTTTTGTCGGGGCTGTGACCTGTTGTGACGCTTCCTATCTGGCGGCGCATTGCCGGATTTCTCATAGGAAACGCCGAAGTCCTCCGCAAGCCTGACCGCAGCTTCCCGTTTCCCCAATCCATGCAGCAAAGCGGCAAAGTCGATCACATCCCCGGAAGCCCCGCAGCCGAAGCAGTAAAAGCGGCTGTCCACTTTCATGCTGGGCGTGCGGTCATTGTGGAATGGACAGCAGACCATGCCGTTTCTCCCCACCCGGATTCCATAGAATGAAGCAGCCTGCCGGGTGGTAACAGACTGTTTCACCGCTTCAAATACATTCAAATGCTCCCTCCATAAAAATACTGGTAGCGGTAAAGCTGCCGGTTATATCATAGCTCCATCTCATGTTTCTTTCTCTGTACTGCCTGTGGCTGCTCCCTCCGGCGCAGTGCGGTATCTACGGCGTTCTGCACCTGCCGTAGCCGTATGACTTCCTCCCGGAGTGGCTTGTGCTGCGGAGACAGTTCGGCATACTCTGTTTTTAACTGTGCGTATTCCTGTTTCCATGCTTTCAGGGCAATGGGTTTTCCGTCCAGTTTTTCTTTCAAAATACGGCGGGCGGCATAAAACAGCCGTAACTCCGCATCGTGGGATGTTTCAAATTTCTCCCTCTGTTTCTTAAACTTGATATTGTTCAATTCCGTATGAACAGGTTTTAGCCGCTGGTAATTCTCGCCCTCCCGTATCAATTCCTGCAATTCCTTTATCCGGGCAGATTTCTTTTTCATGGAGTCGCTTAACGCTTCAAATTCTTCGTTGACAGAGGAAAGACGCTCCTGCAAATCCTCTAATGTGAGCAGCTTGTTTTCCGTCAGATAATTGACGGCTTCGGCAAACTGCTTTAAGTTTCCGGTTCTGGCTTTATTGCTCCATGCCCCTGCGTTGCGCTGGTTGTAATAAGCGATCAACAGGTCGGCAAGGCTCGGTGTCTGCGGTTTGGAAAGTTCTTCTTTTACCTCTGCCATCCAGACAAACAGGGCTTTGATCTTCTTCCTCACATCCTGCATGAGCCGGTTGGTGGCTTTAATCCAGCGGTTCAGTTCCCCTTTCTCGGTGCGGATGCCCTTTGCTTCCATCTGCCGGACATTAGCTCCCTCGTGGACAGTAGGTATCAGGTCAAGCCCCTGCCGCACATAGGAACGGTGGTCGATACGCACATCCAGCCCTTTTTCCTCAAATTTTGTATTAACGGCAGCCGCCCACTGCTCCCGCCAGTGTTCCAGCGTTTCCGGCTCATGCCAGTCTGTTGTATGGACAGCGTTAAACATATAATCGCCGTTTTTATCCCGGATTCGGTTTCCATCTTCATCAAGAAGATATTCCCGACGCTGTTTTTGTCCCCATGTGCCATCCGGGTTCAAAGGGCGCATGGTTGTCATCACATGAAAATGCGGGTTAGGGATGCCGCCGTCCTCTTTCTCCGGGCTGTGAAAAGCAAGGTCGGCAATCATGCCTTTTGTCACAAACTGCTCCTGTACGAACTTCCTCGCCAGCTCCATGTTTTCTTCCAGCGTCAATTCATTCTGCATGGCAATATCAAAGGAATAGGCAAGCTGTGCTTTTGGATGTTTCTCGCAGTTCTCCACAGCATTCCAGAGGGTCGCCCGGTCAAGATATATTTCCGGCGCATGGGGCGGCAGCATGATTTCCGAAGCGATCACGCCGCCCTTTTTGGTGTAGTCGCTGACTTCTCCATAGTAGCTGCTGTAAAGACGCTCCCCGGCTCGATAGGCTGCGCTGGCAATGGCGCTCTGACCGGCGCTGCGCTTGATCTGTGCGATTGAAAAATGATAAAGTGCTATCCTTAGTCACCGCCTTTCTCCTGCCCGGAAATACGGGCGTGGTTCTCTGTGGCAGACCGGATGAAATGCTCCGCCTGCGGCAGATTCAAAATGCTTTCCATGAGGGAATAAAATTCCGCTTCGGATAGCTCCTTTGTCTGTGGTGCAATGCTCTCAATAGCTGCCCCACGGGTAATCAGCCGGTGCGTCCTCTGTTTCCGGGAACCGCTTTCCAGATACGCCTGCCGGTTTTTCAAACGCTGCATTTTCCGTTTTTCCTGTTCCAGCAGGACAGTGGTTTTTTCATATTCCTGCTTCAACTGTTCCAAAGATTTTTCCATGTTCTCACATCCTTTGCTGATAAGATAAAGAAAGACCATCCGCAGACAGTCCGTGTGTCAGTGCTTCTATAAAACCCGATGAAAAGGGAAAACCGCAGAGCGGATTTCTCTTTGCGGCGGGTACACAGGGGATAGCCGCTTTAGCGGCGCAAGGGGGGGTAGCCACCTTGTCGGAGCGAAGCGAACGCAGACCTCGGATTGCTGATTTTATCAGCGGCAGAGGTAAGCTCCGCAGGACGCACGATACATGGTCTTTAGACTATGTATAGAAGTGCGCCCTTAGTTCCTAAGGGATTTTGCCGTTTCCGGCAGTCTTGTCCTTTTTCTTGGAACGCTTGGAAAGATACTTCGGGCAGTCAACCACAACCGCCCGGAAGCTCTGTTTACATTCGTGCTGGCATTTCCGGCACAGTTCGTTGTAAGTGATACGGCTGCGGTCATTTAAGAAGAAAGACCATTCCAACCGCCGCTTGTTACTCATTCTTGCCATAACCGGCTCCTTTCTCCGTTTCTATCTGATGTACGCAGATAGGCTGTTTTGATGTAGCGTCTCGGTATCATTTTTAAGTTTTTTTCCCTCTGTATGCCCCTTTGGAAAGTGCGGCAGTATTGCAAGTCAGGGAATGATACCTCACGCTTATTTGTCGCTTCCCGGTACGGTTTCGGAGCCTTTTGCCATCCATTCAAAGAAAGCAATTTTGCTGACCTTGATAAGTCTGCCCCTGCGGAACGCTGGAAAGCCGGGTGTGTGTACCAGCTCATAGGCGCTCGCTCTTGAAATTCCCATAATCCGCTGAATGTCCGCCACATCCAGAACCAGCGGTAAATCCTCGTAGCTGTTCAATCTCTTTTTATCGTTCATTCTGTTCCTCCCATAAATCAAATAGGTTAAAATGCTTCCTGTTGCCGTTCTCCCCAAAAGCCGTTTTCCTGCCCCATTCCTGCGGTGTTTCCCTGCATTGGTGCGCCGAATGCGTCACTTCTCCTGCCGGTCATATCCCTTTTGGACGGTCATTCACTTGTCAAGGTACTGTGCGGTACGAAATTACCAACCGCAATCATCATAGCGTACTATCCTTGACAAAACAATGATTCTGCGATACCATGAGTGTAACGGATATAACTGAATTATATAATTACCATAAACAAAGGCAGGGGATAGGGATGGAGAATCAGTTTATACGGCATGAGCCATGTTTTGAGAGGATTTTGTTTGTCCTGACGCTGGACAGGAAGAAAATGAAAGAGCGGATTTTGATTGGGGAAGAACAGCAGATCCGCTTCCGTCTGAACGGGAGCCAAAACGCAGAGGTGCTTTGTGATATGACACGCCCACTGGGAACTTTTTTGATAAACTTTGAGCGTGACACGGACAGAGACTGGAACTTATACGGGCTTTCTCCGCTGCGGCAAGCTCTCCACTCCAACCGATGGAAACAGCCGGAGCTGGAGCAGGCGGCAAGCGAATTTCTTTGGGAGAAATATCTTAGCAACGACCCTCTGAAAATGTATGTGGCGTTCCGTATCTGGAACAGCTATCTGCTTGCCAGAGAACCCCGTGACCGTAACGCTGCCTGTGACCGCTTCATGGATAAAATGAGCAGACTGACCGGGGTATTCCAAAACGAAACCATGAGCTTTGACAGGGAGACAGGAAAACCGAAACAATTTCAAGCTGGCAGCCTTTATTTCAAAGGCGCACCGTCAGAAGATACCCGGCTTGACCTCTGGTTCCCGGACAACCGGCGCACAGAAGAATGTGTGTCTGCCTATGCGTCCCTCTACCCGTTGATTACCTATTATCTGAACAGGCTGAATGACTGGGGGCTTTGCTTCCGGCGGTGCAAGGTCTGTGGAAAATATTTTCTGGCAAAGAGCCAGCGGTATGAGCTGTGCAGCGACAAGTGCCGAAAAGCACAGGCGCTTCAAAACAAGCGGGAATTTGACGAGAGGTCAAGAGAAAATAACTATGACCTGCTTTATAAAAATGAATGCCAGAACTGGCGCAACAAAATAAACCGGGTAAAAAATACCGCAGGCTTTCCGGCTGACCGTCTGGAAAAAATACAGGCTTCCTTTTCCGACTTTAAGAAAGAAGCCTTACAGAGAAAAAAGGCTGTAAAAACAGGAACGGCCAGCCCGAAAGAATTTACGGACTGGCTGTATCAGCAGAGTAATGTAATTGTTGAGCTGACCGAGATATGAAAAACTTTCTATCGTCAATTTCGCATTATTGCAATAACAGATTGCTTCTTCCATGAATGGTAATATTATCATCAAACTTTTGGAAGAACTATAAATGTCCGAGGTGCCTTTGATTTCGACAAAAAAACAGGCTGAATTGTTACAAAGCTCGGACATTTCAAAAGAATTTTTTGAAAAATACTAAAGAAGCGGAGCAGCTAAAATCTGCTCCGCTTCGATATGATTGATCTAAGGATGTTTTGCTATTTGATTAAACTCACTCTGTCAACCGCAATCGCTCCACAACTGGAAGGTTAACGTCAGTTTTGTAGACCCATATAGGCACAATAAGGCAGATTAGCAACACCAGTCCAGACACCAGCACCAGCGGGATAAATGGATAAGAGAAAACAGCATAATAGGCCACTTTACTAAAAATCATATATAGCAAGATGAAGATTGCTGTTCCAATGGTGACTGCAAGGGAAAGGGAAACGCCCCAATAATAGAAACCTTCCATAAATAGCATTCGTTTGATTTGTCGCTTTGTCATTCCAATGCTTTCAAGAACAGCTAATTCATAGCGCCGAGTATTTACATTGACAACCATTGTATTGACAAAGTTCATGACACCAACAAGCAGCAGGATCACGGACAACCCTGTTCCTAAAACCTTTGCTGTAATGAGATATTCCTGCATTTCTTCTCGCCGTTCATATCGGGATATAATATCAATGTTAGCTTGTGATGCGGTGATTTGCTTTAATTCTTGCAGTATACTTTCGTCATGTTGACCATCCGTATCAAAGGCCACGCGGAACACTCTATATTGCGGAAAGAGTTCTTTCAAAGCTGTTTGACTAATATACAAATCAGGAGCCGTCCCTCTCTCATTGCCTCCTCCTGCTCGAAACCCTTCATTCAAATAACCGTTCGCTACAATAAAGGAATGCTGTCCGTTCTGCGTCTGGATTGTTATTTCCTGCCCCGGCTGAATAAGGTCTTCTACTGTTTTGGACAGCAGCACAACCTTTCCTTGTTCAAAGGCAGACGTGTCAATAGGCAAGTTTAAGGTTTTATTGATTTCTTCCAAATATGCACTGTCAATTCCAAAAACCCCGCTAAAAAAGTTTTGCTGATAATTTTCTAATTTTGCCGGATCAGAAAAATCAATGCCGTTTACTCCGTCTAATGACTCAAGAAACTCGTGAAATACAGCATCGTCATATACAACATCTACTGCTACTTGAGGATAAGGTGCATAGGTCAACCTCAAATTCTCAATGCCGTCAAGCTGACCAATCTCTGAAACCATTTCGCTGGAAATTAAATCTTCTCTTTCGTGGATACTATATGTGAGTGCAAAATCGCTTACTCCCCATTGGCTCACATAATTCTCCGGGCTTAAACCATGTAATAGCCCTGTGACGACAAGGAACAAGGAAAGGCCGAAAAAAAGCGATGCAAAAACAAGGGTTGTACTCTTAGCATTACGAAAGACATTGTTCCATGCCATTCTGGACAACTTCATTTTGCTACAATTTCTGGCGCTGCTCTTTGTGCTGGCTGCTGTATATTGGAGTGCTGCTATTGGTGAAACACTTCCGGCAATTTTGGCGGGCTTCATGCTTGCAATCATAACGGTAATGAACGTAAATATGGCCGCTCCTATGAAAATAAACGGCGAAAAAGATACTTTTGTTCCCACATCAGAATTTGTTGAATACATCATATTCAGGAAGTAAGGAACAATGCCAAAGGAAACAACCGCACCAAGTAACAGACCAATCGGAATACCAATACAAGAGATTCTGATTGCCTGCTTATAGATAATTCTCTTTATCTGCCTTTGAGTCGTTCCAATCGTTTTAAGACGGCCATAGAATTGCACATCTTTTATGACAGAGACATAAAGAATATTATAAATCAGCAAATAGCCGCTAAAGGATATAAAAACTGCTAAAATTATTACAGCTAAAATAATAGTTCCACCATTTGCCTGTTCTAATGGTACAATTTCAAATGTTTGCCCTTCTGTAAAGTCAATCTCACGCCGCAATCTTTCACAGTTTTTGTCAGCATTATCATTGCCTTGAAAACGGATCATTGCCGTAACACTATTATCCAGTGATACATTTAAGCTATCCTTAAAAGCGGATGAAACATAAACATAACCACGATTATTTGTGCGCATTGGAATGTAGTCCGTATAGTAGCCCGACAGCAAAAAGGTGTCCGTGACATAATCATAGCTATCGCCAATTTGGTATGACAACACAATCTCCATCCCTATTTGCGGATCAGAAATGCCCATCTGTTCAAGCACCCATGTAGGTAGCATAATTTCGTTTTTACTTGATGGGTAATTTCCTACAACACCTGATATAGTAGGAAGACGGTGGTGTTCCCACTCGGTATCATCTATCCAAACTATACCTAATCTCGCATTTTGCAGTTGCTCTGTATCAACACTGCCTAAACGCTGCTGTATACCTACGTCAAGGACAAGGTTTGATTTTGAAATTTCAACCAACTGATTTTCTGTTACATTTGTGATTCCGACATCAGCGGTAGTTCCCATTAACCGAATTTGTTGCATTTGGTAGGTTTCAAAGTAACTAAAACCAATACTGAATGTCGCAGTTATCATAAATGCAGTTAGCACAAGAGCAATGATTGCAAATAAATTACGCTGCCGTTCACGATGCAAACTGCGCTTTGCCAGCTTCTTTTCAATGTCACTGGTATCATTTTCAAAAGGCCATGTCATAGCTTGCCACCTCCTTATTCCACAATCCTGCCGTCCTCAATGCGGACAATCCGATCTGCAAGGCGGGCAATGTCGTCATTGTGCGTAATCATCACAACAGTTTGCCGGAACTCTGCACTGGTGCGCTTGATAAGCCCCAGCACCTCGGCGCTGGTCTTGCTGTCAAGGTTGCCGGTCGGCTCGTCGGCCAGCACAATAGCCGGTTTGGTAATCAAGGCGCGTGCGATAGCCACACGCTGCTGCTGTCCGCCGGAAAGATTGTTCGGCATGTTTTTCAGTTTATCTTCCAGCCCCAGCAGATGAACGATCTCGTCCAAAAACTTCTGATCCACCGTGTCCCCGTCCAGCTCCACCGGCAGGACGATGTTCTCATACACATTCAGGATCGGAACAAGGTTATAGTTCTGGAAGATAAAGCCGATGTTGCGGCGGCGGAAGATGGTGAGCTGTTCGTCGTTCTTCTTTGCCAGTTCTTCGCCTCGGACAATCACTGTTCCGCTGGTGGGAGTGTCCAGCCCGCCCATCATGTGAAGCAGGGTGGACTTGCCGCTGCCGGAGGTTCCCACAACGGCCACAAACTCACCGTCCTCCACGGAGAAGTTCACGCCGTCAAGGGCGCGGGTGATATTCGGCTCTGTGCCGTAATACTTTTTCAGATCAATCGTCTGCAAAACGCTCATACTCAAAACTCCTTTCAAGGCTTTCTGCCTGTTGATAAGGTCATTGTAAAACCCAAATGTCCGCGAAATGTTACAGCGGCCAAAAAATTTCATCGAAAATCGGGGTGAAATGTTACAACGCTCGGACATTTCCGCCGAAAAACTGCCACTGGCAGCTTTATCGGCACACTGTTGCGAAAAGACTTACGGCGGGCAGCCGAGAATGACCGTCCGCCGCATTCTATTTTGTCGGCAGCATAATGGAAAATTCTGAACCCTTGCCCGGCTCAGAAACCACTTTGATATAGCCGCCCTGCCGTGTTACGATCTCGCGGGCCAGATACAGGCCAATGCCCACACCCTGCTGTTCGTGTACTTCTTCCTCACGATAGAAGCGCCGGAAGATAGCGGCCTGATTGCTTTCGGAAATGCCCTTGCCGGTATCGGCTACTTTGATCTCCACATACATTTCCCACGGTATCACCGACACCGTAATTTTTCCACCTGCCGGAGTATACTTCACCGCATTGTCCAACAGGTTAAAGAGGGCTTCGGATGTCCACTTGCTGTCATGGGAAAAGGTCAAATCCTCCGGGCAGTCCACGGACACGGCAATTTCCTTTTTCTCCGCTGCATACACGATCCCACTCATGGCTTGCGCCACGGTATCAAAGAGGCAGACCGGTTTCTTATTCAACTGGATTACGCCCGTTTCCAACCGGGAGGTTTTCACAAGGGCCTGAAAGAGAAAGTCCAGTTTATCTGTCTGGGTGCGGATTCCACGGATAAAGTCGGTGCGCTCCGCCTCGGTCATAGGCTTTTCCAGCAGGGTGTCCGTCGCCATTTTCAGATTGCTTACCGGCGTTTTCACCTGATGGGAAATATCCGATACAAGGGTCTGTAACTCCTGCCGTTCCTCGTCCACCCGGCGGCGGTTCTCCTGCATGATCTGGTAAAGCCTTGCCAGCCGGTGTCCGATTCTGGCAAGCTGGGTTTCGCTGTCCTCCGGGCGTTTTGGCGCTTCATTCCCGGCGATCATGTGGTCTAAGGTCTGGCACAGGTCAGCGGTAAACTGCGACAGCCGCTTTCCAAACGCCTGCGTCAGTACAAAAATCCCCACAAGGGCGCACAGCAGCAGCGTCCCGCCTGTCAGCAGCACCGCAATCTGTTTTGTCACAAGAAACAGGGCTATGGTGATCCCGGACATGGAGAGGACAAGCTCCATTGCCACCCGGCCAAACAGCCGCTTTACCGAGAGGTTTTGAAACTTCATTTTACCTCGCCTCCCGTCCATTGATACCCCATGCCGTAAACGGTCTTGATGTAGGGTGCGCCGCCGTCGGCTTCAATCTTGCTGCGAATCCGGCTGATGGAGGTTGTCAGGGTGTGTTCGTCCACAAACCGCTCGTCTATATCCCACAGCTTTTCCAAAAGCTGCCCACGGGTCAGCACTTGCCGGGGATTTTTACGAAACAGGTTCAGCATTTTGTACTCCATCGGGGATAGAGTCAGGGGCTTGCCGTTTAAGGAAGCCGTCTGCTCCGAGAAGTCCAGAAACAACCGCCCGTCGTCGTAAATGTCCTTGGCCGGTTTGTGGTGTTCCAGCATGGCGAACATGGCTTTGATTTTTCGCTGCAAGGCCCCGATCACAAAGGGCTTTGTGATGTAGTCCACCGCGCCCACCTCATAGCCCCGTATCTGGTCGCTCTCCTGATCGTTGGCGGTCAGGAATATTACGATGGTGTCCGGGTGCTGGGGCTTTATCAGCTTGCACAGTTCAAAACCGTTCCCGTCCGGCAGGTTGATGTCCAGCAGCACTAAATCAAATTCCCGCTGGCGGATGGCTTCGGCTGCGGTTCTGGCATTTAGGGCAGAAGTCACGCCGTAGCCGTCTGCGGTCAGGTTATAGTCTAACATCTTATTCAAAAAACTGTCGTCCTCGACAATTAAAATCTGCTCCATATTCTCACTTCCTTTGCTTTTTGCAGATAGTATAACAGGCAAATGTCCGAGAATTGTTACAAGGACAAATATATTTATCATTTTACAGCTTTTTTATGTGTACTGCAATTTTATAAAAGAAAGGACAGCAGTATCATCAAATTGCTGTCCTTGCGGTTTATTATAGCTGGTAGTGTATAAGCGTGGGTTCATCATATTTGGTGTGGTATCTTTAACTATGGGAAACTCCGCGCTCCCATTTCGAAACTGCTTTGTCTGAAATATGAAGCTGTTCTGCAAGCTGCATTTGTGTCCAGCCTTTCTTTTTCCGAAGGTTTCTGATATATTCGCCTGTTTTTTCTTTATCCATACCCCTCCTCGTCCGTTTGCCGGACTTCTTCTCCTCCCTGATATTTTGATACCTTTATTCTATATGAATTTCGATATTTTTGCACTCTACTCCTGGTTTAGTGCGTATAAAAAATGCAGGATTCAAGGTTTTCCCTCTCTTCCTGCATTGCCTGCTTTTTGATTATCTCTCCAAACCTCGTCCATTTCCGATTTGTGCCTCCTATTTTTCAGACTGTAATTTCAATTTGGTTATCTTCGAATGCAACAATACAACTTTCATAATAACCATCTCCAGTCTTTCTTGGACCGCTGACAACTTTATAACCATCCGCCCTTAACTCTGCAGTCAAAGCATCAACCTTTTCTTTGCTGCCTACGCTAAAAGCAATGTGCGCATATCCGGTACGAGTAAGCTCTTTGGGACAATCCGACATTTCTGGTTTATTCATAATCTCTATGCGTGTATCATCATCAAATGAAAGAAAATAAGAGCGGAAATCCGTCTGAAAATTATGATATCCATCGTTTGATTTTGCATCAAAATATTTCACAAAAAAATTTCTTGCTTCTTCCAGATTATTTACATATAATGCAAATGGTGCAATCCTCACAAGCAGGAAGTTAACTGATACTATCATAAAATCTTTGCAACACAATCGCCAACTCTTCCGGGGCTTCTATGTTTGCTTCATGACCTGTTTTCATAAGTTCATGGAAGTAGGAATTGTTCAGATAATGGCAAAGTTCTTTTGAAGTTTTTTTGTTTGCATTGTCCTTCTCTCCACAAACGATTAATACCGGACAAGACACCTTATGCAGTGAGTCACTGAAATCTAATTCAGCCATCGTACCACATAGGTTAATAACATCTGCTTTTTTGAAGCCCATTTTATTGAATGCCGAATTCGGCATAAGATGAAACAATATATTCTGAACTTTCAATAATTTTCGGGGCATTTTATATTGTGCTGCAATTAATACGAGTGCCTTTACTTTATCCGGGTGGTCTATCGCATAATTAAGTGCCAGAACAGCTCCTAGAGAAAGCCCACACAAGACAATTTCTTCGTTCTCCTTGTCGCATTCTGATGAGAATGCTGAATATAATTCCTTATATGTAGCAGATTTCCTTTCTAACAGCTCTGATAAACTCAAACTGCAACTGCTTTTCGATACTTTCGTTTCTTTTATTACTCTATTCCAACTGTCTGGTTTTTGCCCTAGTCCATGCAAATATAAATACTTCATATATTGTCACTCCGTCAAATTTTGATTTCTATTTTTGTTTCCATAGCATAGTGTATTCTTTTTCACCAGTAACTTCATCCAAACCTTTACATTGAATAATGAACCCTTCTCTTTGGTAAAAAGAAATTGCTCTGGCATTCTTCTGGTATACATTTAATTGTAATCTATCTTTTTTATCCTTAATATAATTCAATAAAAGCTTACCTATGCCACATGACTGCATTTCTTCAGAAACAAAAATACCTTCAGTATATTCATTATTTAGTCCTACAAATCCTTGTATCATCTTATCCACTTCAAACACATAGACTTCGGATTGTGACATCATTTCTTTCACTAATTCATAATTACTTTTCCAGTATTGATTGGAAATAAAATAATGCGTTTTCAGATTTGTCTTTAACCATATGTCAGCAACTCTATCGATATCTCCGTTCAGCAACTTTCTAATCATAACAAATATTCTCCACAACTACATCCTTTCTGCTTTTCTCTTTTTTCATTCTATCACAAGCTCACCATTAATCATCAATTTTTTGATATTTTTTCTTTTTCCCCACTGTAAAACAGCCTCTGAGCGTTTCTATAGGCTTTGATGTCCGGACAGCCTTCGGGTTGCCTTTACATAGTTTCCACTTTCAAAAAATAAAAAAATTTGTGTTTTTGAAAGTGGGTGCCTATATAAAAAGCAATCACGAGAGCAAAATATATCGATAGAATCATTGAACTGAATGGCACTCCTGACATCAAGATTATCTTCATCGACTTCATGGATTTGGCGTATGAAAAAAATCAAGGAATAACATTCCTTACACGCCTATGTGTAAGAACATTATCAGGAAGGCAAAACGAACTATATAAAGGAGTCTTCATGAAAACATACAAAAACTATATAACATAGGGCATGAATGATTTTTTCTCCATCAAACTGGAATTTGTAATTACATTCCATACATATTGGCATTCTTTACAATCACTCTATCTCCTTTTTCTAATTGTTCCTTAGAAACTCCTCTTAACCCAAGTCCAACATGCTCTGTTTTATATCCACAACCATTTGATTTTCGTTCTTTTGTATGTATATCGATGGTAGTAATTATAGTCTCTAATACACCTCCATTTGTTTTATAAACACACGCATTTTCTCCTTCTCTACACATTCCTGCTGATATGTTTCCTGTGGCAACTGTTCCAACCCCCATAATTGTAAATACATCATCAATAATCAATTCAAAGTCTTCTTTTAAACATAATGGAACATCTAATCTGTTCATATACTCTTTTTCTCGCTCTTTTTTGCTTTTACCAAATAATCCCATAGTGTTTCTCCTTTATAACTTCCGATTGTTTTAATTCTTCTCAGTTCCACTTTCTTACCCTTCGGACAAGAAGTATCCCTCACTCAAAGAGCTCGGTCAATTATAAGTTGTTATTTCAATGCTTTTTTATCATTTTCTTTTTCATCATATTATGTTCAAACTCAACCCATGCGATTTCAGAAAATAGAACTATCATATAAATAACCACCTGAACCACAACGCCATCCAGCTTTTTAATAAAATATCCAAAAACAGCTTGTGTAATAAATAGCACACAACCCAAAATAATAAAATTTCTGCCATGTCTATGGTTCCATTCCGTAACATTTGTCAGTTCATCTTTACGAAGTGGTTTCTCTCCTGTATTTATTGATACTGGTTTTTCAGACCTATACTGCATAATTCCAAGTATGATAAAAATAAGTGAAACCAATAATGAAATTACCAAATAAATAATTGTAGCTGCCATGTCTATTCCTCCAATTCAGCCTCTGCTTCCACTCTCTCTGCTTCTGCCCTCTCCGACTCGGTCTGTTTCTTATTCTTCGCATTCTCCATATGCCGGCAAAGGAGTTATTCTTGAATTATAAGATGCACAGTGGGACAGTCCTATGTGCCTCCTTTGTTTTGATACCTCTATTAGATATCAGAACGGTCGTTGCCACAAGCAACACAAATTAACTTTTTCGTTTTTGCCGCAGTAAACTGGATGACCGGTCCGGAAATGAGGATTGTTACTATGGTGCATATGCCAAATTTTCCGCCCAGCATAACACCTGTCACAACCATCACGACATCCAGTACCGTTCGTACAATTTTTACCTGCCAGTTGTTCTTCTCTGCAAGAGAAAAAGTCAGTGCCTCATAAGAACCCCGCCCCAGGGAGGCTGCCGCATAAAATCCGGTTCCTATGGCAAAAATCACAATTCCTAATAACATGATAAGTGCATTTACCCATATATGCGTACTGTACACATGTGCATTTGCAAACAAATCTACACAAAGGCTATATACAATCTGATAAAGTATCGTGCCGATATGTATCTGTGACCTGTCATAGAAAAACGCAAATACAATCATAACTATGGCTACTATCATGGATGCCATACCGATGCTTACATGAAATGTTTTTGAAATTCCCTGCCATAATACCGCAAGGGTGGCACCACCAAATCCCGCATACAGCGCCAGCGTAATGCCATATGCCGCAACGACTGAACCAGCCACTATAATAATTAATTTTATTGTCCACTCCAATTTACTCATGTCATTCCGTTTTTCCATTCCATTCACTTATCATATTCCAACATCTATCCAATTTACACTTCCAAAATTTTACACTGTTCAAGTCCCGCACTCCAAAACTCCTCAATCGGCATACCTTTCACCTGACAGATAATGCTTGCATTCATCGCACCATGTCCCACAATCAGGATATCCTTACCTTCCTGTAGCTGCGGGTCTATCACTTCCTTCAAAAATGCTCCGGTTCTTGCAAAGAGTTCCTCCCAGGTTTCTGCTCCACCTATCGATTCGTGATATTCTCCCGGCTTTTGAAACAAAATATTAATCGGGCAATCCGGAATAGCAAAGCTGTTTTCGATTCCCTCATAATCACCAAAACTCATTTCCATCAGCCGTTCATCTTTTATTATTGGAATTTCCCGGTTTTTTAACACAATTTGTGCTGTCTCAACAGCCCTTATCAACGGAGAACAATAACACACATCTATGTGCAAATCCTTATACTCTTCCCATGCTTTTTCCGCCATCAGGCGTCCTTCTTCATTCAATGGGATATCCGCTCTTCCCTGTATTTTATGTAATGCATTCCATTCTGTTTTTCCATGCCGCATAATATATAACATCTTGAATTTCTCCTAAAATCATAGTTTTTAACTTATCTTTCTGTTTAATAAGCCCCACAAACTCAGGAAACCTATTGCAGCCCCAAGCACCACTCCGGCTACTTTCATTAATTCATTGTTCCTAAATTTTTTATCTGGAAGAATGCCCGCTTTATTATAAGAATATTTTATATGATCTGTAGTATATGCAGTTATGGTATCTCCCACCTCATATTCTGTATATACACTTTCCGGCACCTGCATCCGCTTATTATATTCATTCGTTTTGCCACCATGATAATAGAAGAAATAATTTTGAGATATGGCATTATCCGCCGTAGCATCTTCACTCTTTTTATCCGTTATCACAACATCTTCTCTATCATAATCTTCTCCTAATACCATCTCTTCCATTTGCCTGTGAAGTGCCTTCGACGTCAAAAATACGTTTAACCAGACCGCCAGAAAAGCTATGCTTAAAGCAGCAAAACAACTCCAGAACAGAACTTTCTTCTGCTTTCCGGTTAATCGTTCTTTTTGTTTCTGATGCTTCGCCAATTTGTTGCTCATGCTGTAATTCTCACATTCTTTCTAATCGTCTTACTTATCATACTTTTCCAGAAAATCCGTTGCCTTATCTTTATCTATATGCAGTTCCTCCTGCAGCAATAAAATAATTTCCTTCTCTGACTTTCCGAATCTGCGTCCAAGTTTTATAACTTCCTTCGTTTTTCCTACTATTTCGCCCTCTTCCAAGCCTTCTCTTTTTCCTTCTTTTCTGCCTTCCTCTTCGCCCTGTTTCCGAATTCTTTCTTCTCTCTCAAAGCTCTTCATATATGCAAGACCTACCTCTCCATCCCGCTTGACTGCAGTTACCATCCGGTGTAACTTTTTCAGTTTCTCGGTGGAAGCATTCTCTACGGATGAATGTTCCATGTAATGCAGTGAAAAGCAGGATTGCATATATCTCATGTTTTCCTAAACTTCCGCCTCTTCAATGCACTATGCGTTTATTAATTGTAATTAGAATTTAAAAGCATAGAATTCATTGAATTGATACTAGAAATTTAGACTGGCTTTCGCCATTCGAAAATCAGAATATATGCTTTGTGTTGATTGTAACAAATAAGTTCTTTGAATACAAGTAAATTTTTTCCGGCAGACATAACCCGAAAACATAATCTACAGCAGTCTTGTGGAAGAGCAGAATTGATTTGCTTGAACAGAAAAAGGCAACAACCCTGCCGGGCTGCTGCCTCTTTCTGTTTTTATGCTTATGCTCTTATTTCTTAATTTTATTCTGCTTTGTCATCTACTGTAACAGTGATTTTGTTCAGGTGCCAGATATCATCCACATATTCCTGAATCGTACGGTCAGATGAGAATTTGCCGGAAGCTGCAATATTTAAGATTGCTTTTCTAGCCCATTCTTTTTCATCTGCATATGCAGCATTAATCTTCTTCTGTGCTTCCACATAAGAACGGAAGTCTGCCAGAATAAAGTAAGTATCTGCGTACTGTGTGCACTGTGTATTCAGCAGTGAGTTGTAAAGGTCACGGAACAATTCCGGATCATTTGGTGAATAAAATCCGTTGATTAACTGCATCAGAACTTTACGGACATTCTGATCATTGTTGAAAATCTGCATTGGGTCATAATCGCGTTTCTGCTCATGAGCAATCACTTCGTCAGAGCTCATACCGAAGATAAACATGTTTTCTTTGCCGACTTCTTCTGCCATCTCAACGTTTGCACCATCCATGGTTCCGATGGTAAGCGCTCCATTCAGCATGAACTTCATATTACCGGTTCCGGATGCTTCCTTACTTGCGGTAGAAATCTGCTCGCTGACATCTGCTGCTGCAAAAATAATCTCTGCATTGGATACCTTGTAGTCTTCGATAAATACAACCTTAATCTTTCCGTTGATAGACTTATCATTGTTGATGACATCTGCAACAGAGTTGATTAATTTGATGGTAAGCTTTGCATTGCGGTAGCCTGCTGCTGCTTTTGCTCCGAAAATGAAAGTTCTTGGAATGAATTCCATATCCGGATGCTCTTTTAATTCATTGTAAAGATACATTACATGAAGAATATTTAAGAGCTGGCGTTTGTACTCATGCAGACGTTTTACCTGTACATCAAAGATAGAACGTGGATTTACTTCAATACCATTGTGCTCTTCAATATAAGAAGCAAGGCGCAGCTTGTTCTTATATTTGATATTTAAAAATTCCTGCTGAACCTTTTCATCATCTGCATAGAATTCTAATCTCTTGATGCGGGAAAGGTCTGTAATCCAGTCTTTTCCAACATATTTGGTTACCCAGTCTGCAAGCAATGGATCACCATGCATTAAGAAACGACGCTGTGTAATACCATTGGTCTTATTATTAAATTTCTCCGGGAACATCTCGTAGAAATCTTTTAATTCCTGTTTCTTAAGGATTTCTGTATGAAGTGCCGCTACACCATTTACAGAATATCCTGCACAGATTGCCAGATGAGCCATTTTAACCTGACCATCATATACAATTGCCATCTTCTCAATCTTATGGTTGTCTCCAGGATATTTCTGCTGGATTTCCAGTACAAAACGACGGTTAATTTCTTCTACAATCTGGTAAATTCTAGGAAGCAGTCTTGAGAAAATCTCGATTGGCCATTTCTCTAATGCTTCTGCCATGATGGTATGGTTGGTATATGCACAGCATTTTGTTGTAATATTCCATGCATCCTCCCACTCTAAGCCTTCTTCATCCAGTAAGATACGCATTAACTCTGCAACTGCTACGGTTGGATGGGTATCATTCATCTGGAATACTGCTTTTTCAGGAAGCATATGGATGTCTGGATGATTCTTCTTAAATCTTGCAATAGCACGCTGCAAGCTGGCAGATACAAAGAAGTACTGCTGTTTTAAACGAAGCTCTTTTCCTGCGATATGGTTATCATTCGGATAGAGAACTTCTACTAAGTTCTTTGCAAGGTTCTGCTGTTCGATTGCACGATGATAATCACCTTTATCAAAGGAATCCAGCTCGAAGCATTCCATTGGCTCTGCATCCCAGATCATCAATGTATTTACTACATTATTGTTATAACCTACGATTGGCATATCATAAGGAATTGCTTTTACAGACTGATAGCCTTCCTGTACGAATCTGGTTCTTCCATCTGGCTGTGCCTCTGCACGTACATATCCACCAAATTTTACTTCGAAATTGTATTCCGGACGTTTTAATTCAAATGGATATCCATTCTGTAACCAGTTATCCGGTTCTTCTACCTGATAACCATTTTCTATTTTCTGACGGAACATTCCATAATGGTAACGGATTCCACAACCATATGCCGGATATCCCAGAGTTGCCAAAGATTCCATAAAGCAGGCAGCAAGTCTTCCCAGTCCACCATTTCCAAGTGCCGGGTCCGGCTCCTGATCTTCTATGGCATTTAAGTTGATTCCCATTTCCTCTAAAGCTTCTTTCACTTCATTGTATACCGTTAAGTTAATCAGGTTATTGCCTAATGCACGGCCCATTAAGAACTCCATGGACATATAGTATACAATCTTTGGATCTGCTTTATCAAATTCCTGCTGGGTTGCAAGCCACTGGTCAATGATTACATCTTTTACAACGTAGGATACTGCCTGAAAAATTTCCTGCTCGCTTGCTTCATCCATTGTCTTACGATAGAGGTGTTTTACATTCTCAACCACCTCTTTTTTGAAGGTTTCCTTTTCAAACATTTTGCTTTTCATAATGTTCTCCTTTTGTTTCGATTCCGGTGTTTTTTGTGCAAAAAGGGAGCAGACCCCTGTCGGCTCCGCTCCCTTATCTTTATTCTGCTTATTTCTTTTCCACGCCAAGCACAACTGTTTCACCATTAATGTTCCATTCTTTCTGATATCCGTTCACCGTATCAGCCACAACGCTCTCAGCCAGAACTTCTTTTGCAATTTCATCTCCATATTTTGCGAAGATGTCTTTTACTTTCTGATCTGCCTTATAAGAAACAGTAATTTTATCCATTACTTCAAATCCTGCTTCCTTACGCATTGTCTGGATTTTGCTGATTAATTCTCTTACCATTCCTTCCTCTAAAAGTTCCGGAGTAAGGTTCGTATCAAGAACTACGGTCACTTCATTATCACCTTCTGTCATGTAACCTTCCTGCTGTGTCATGGTGATAAGTAAATCCTCTTCATATAATACAACTTCGTCGCTTATACTGTCAAGTTTCAGTGCACCTGTGCTCTTAAGCTCAGCCATTGCCTTGTTGCCGTCTAATTCTGCAAGTGCTTTCTGAATCTGACCTAAATATTTACCGAATTTCGGTCCAACGGTACGAAGCTGTGGTTTGAAGGTATAGCTAGTATATGCACTGACATCCTCTGTAAATGTCACTTTCTTTACATTCAGCTCATCTTCGATAATCTCTGTAAAGTATTCGGATAATTCAAATGGTGCTTTTACAAACATATTTCCAATCGGCTGACGGTTCTTGATGTTTGCAGTATTTCTGCAGGCACGGCCCATAACAACGATTTTCAATACTTCGTCCATATTTTTCTCTAATTCACTGTCTATCCAGCTCTCGTTTGCCACCGGATAGTCGCAAAGATGGATGCTTTCCGGCGCACTCTTGTCGATGCTGCATACCAGGTTCTGGTAAATTTCTTCTGTCATAAAAGGAATCATCGGCGCTGCTACCTTGCATACAGTTACCAGTGCAGTATAAAGAGTCATATATGCATTGATTTTATCCTGCTCCATGCCCTTTGCCCAGAAACGCTCACGACAACGTCTTACATACCAGTTACTCATCTCATCTACAAATTCATCCAGTGCTCTTGCAGCTTCCGGAATACGATAATTACCCAGATTATTATCTACAGTCTTAATCAGTGTATTGAGTTTGGAGAGAAGCCATTTATCCATAACGGAAAGTTTCTCATAATCCAGTGTATATTTGGTTGCATCAAATTCATCAATATTTGCATACAACACGAAGAATGCATAAGTATTCCAAAGTGTTCCAAGGAATTTACGTTGTCCTTCCTGTACTGCCTTTCCATGGAAACGGTTTGGCAGCCATGGTGCAGAATTAATGTAGAAATACCAGCGGATTGCATCTGCTCCGTAAGTCTCTAATGCATCAAACGGGTCAACGGCATTTCCTTTGGACTTACTCATCTTCTGTCCATTTTCATCCTGTACATGTCCCAATACGATAACATTTTCATATGGTGCTTTATTAAATAATAAGGTAGACTCTGCCATCAGGGAATAGAACCATCCACGGGTCTGGTCTACTGCCTCGGAAATAAACTGTGCAGGGAACTGCTGTTTAAAGAGGTCTTCATTTTCAAATGGATAATGATGCTGTGCAAATGGCATTGCTCCTGAGTCAAACCAGCAGTCAATTACTTCCGGTACACGATGCATTTCGCCGCCACAATCCGGGCACTTGAAGGTTACAGCATCAATGTATGGACGATGTAATTCTACTTTGGCATCATCCGGGTTGCCGCTACGTTCTGCTAATTCTGCACGGCTTCCGATACACTCCTGATGTCCGCAGGAACACTCCCATACAGGAAGCGGAGTTCCCCAGTAACGGTTACGGGAAATACCCCAGTCCTGAATATTTTCAAGCCAGTCACCGAAACGTCCTTTTCCGATAGATTCCGGAATCCAGTTTACGGTATTGTTATTGCGGATCAAATCCTCTTTTACTGCGGTCATCTTAATGAACCAGGATTCTCTTGCATAGTAAATCAGAGGAGTATCACAACGCCAGCAGTGTGGATATTCATGTTCAAATTTTGGTGCATCAAAGAGTAGTCCTTTTTCTTCCAGGTCTTTTAATACCATTGGGTCTGCTTTCTTTACAAATACACCGGCATATGGAGTCTCTTTGGTAAGTTCTCCTTTTCCGTCTACCAGCTGGACAAATGGAAGTTCGTATCTACGTCCAACCTGGGCATCATCTTCACCAAATGCAGGTGCGATGTGAACGATACCGGTACCATCTGTCATGGTTACATAAGTATCACAGGTTACATAGTAGCCTTTCTTATGCTGTTTCTCACAGATTTCCTTTGCGCAGTCAAATAATGGCTCATATTCCTTGTACTCTAAGGACTTTCCTGGGAAAGTATCCAATACTTCATATGCTTTTACGCCATTTTCTTCATCCGCAAATTTGCCAAGTACCTTATCTAACAGTGCTTCTGCCATATAATAAGTATATCCGTCAGCAGCTTTTACTTTACAGTAAGTCTCGTCCGGGTTTACACAAAGTGCAACGTTAGATGGAAGTGTCCATGGAGTTGTGGTCCATGCCAGGAAATATGCATCTTCTCCGATTACTTTGAATCTTACGATTGCGGAACGTTCTTTTACCGTCTTATATCCCTGTGCTACTTCCTGGGAAGAAAGCGGAGTTCCACATCTCGGGCAGTAAGGAACAATCTTGAAGCCTTTGTATAACAGCTTCTTATCCCAGATTTTCTTAAGAGCCCACCACTCAGATTCAATGAAATTATCATCATAGGTTACATATGGGTTATCCATATCAGCCCAGAATCCAACGGTTCCTGAAAAATCTTCCCACATTCCTTTGTATTTCCATACGGATTCTTTACATTTCTTGATGAATGGCTCCATACCATATTCTTCAATCTGCTCTTTTCCGTTTAAGCCTAAAAGCTTTTCTACTTCCAGCTCTACCGGAAGTCCATGGGTATCCCATCCGGCTTTACGTGGGACATATTTGCCCTTCATGGTCTGGTATCTTGGAATCATATCCTTGATAACACGGGTTAATACGTGACCGATATGTGGCTTGCCATTTGCAGTTGGCGGTCCATCATAGAAAGTATAGGTCTCGCCTTCTTTCCGGTTCTCCATACTTTTCTTAAAAATGTCATTTTCTTTCCAGAATTCTACAGTCTGCTTTTCTCTGTCCACAAAATTCAGATTTGGGGAAACTTTTTCGTACATGTTAGTCCTCCTTAAAATTTCAGTTTCTCGCTACCCGCGTAAAAAAGAATGTTCCTTGGCACATTCTCGCGCCTGCGGCGGTCGCTTGCGACATCTACCTTATACGCCGCAGTGTGCATCCTTGCGGAGCGTTTTTTACTTTACGGGGAAACAATTTCCTGTAAAGTAAAAAAGACGCCGTCCTGTAATAAGGACGCGCGCCTGCCGTTTCTAACCACCTTGTTACAACATACTTGAAGCTTACTGCTTCGCATATACGTTCCCGTAACGGGGGAAATCCGTCAGTTTCTACTAACGCAGCTTTGCCTGTTCGAACTGCAACTTGGAAGTGATTTTCATTTTCCATTTACTCATGCCGGTTTCCACCTGCCCCGGCTCTCTTTGACTTTCCATGGAAAACTACTCTCTTCGTCATCGTCTTTTCATATTCTTAATAAGTATAGAACCTGTATTTTTAAATGTCAATTCCTATTTTCAAATTTTCTATATCTACAGATGCTACTACCGGGAGCTTCTTACAGATTTCTGGCAGCTTCTTACAAATACTGAACAACACAAAACGAGGCGGCATCCTTCCGGATACCGCCTCTCGTTTATGTAGGAAACCCGCAATGAGTGTTTCTTATATTTCATTTACAATATGTCTCTTACAGGATTCTCTTAATCCATCCTTCCGGAGCTTCAATACGTCCCATCTGGATTCCGGTCAGAGTATCATAAAGTTTCTTTGTTACAGGTCCCATTTCTTCCATTCCACTTGGAATTAAGATTTCTTTGCCGTGGTCAACAATCTTTCCGATTGGAGAAATAACTGCTGCTGTTCCGCAAAGTCCTGCCTCTGCGAAGTCTTTTACTTCATCGAAGTATACTTCTCTGTGTTCTACTTTCATTCCAAGATAATGTTCTGCAACATATACCAGTGAACGACGTGTAATGGATGGCAGAATAGAATCTGACTTCGGTGTAACCAGTTTATTATCCTTGGTAACGAAGATGAAGTTTGCTCCACCTGTCTCTTCTACCTTAGTTCTTGTCTTAGGGTCTAAGTACATATTCTCATCAAATCCGTCTGCATGTGCAGTTACGATTGCATGAAGACTCATTGCGTAATTCAGACCAGCTTTGATATTACCGGTTCCGCAAGGTGCTGCACGGTCATAGTCACTGACACGGATGGTAATTGGCTTTGCGCCACCCTTGAAATATGGTCCTACCGGTGTACAGAACATACGGAACTGATATTCATCCGCTGGTTTTACACCGATTACAGGATTTGTTCCCATCATGTATGGTCTGATGTAAAGTGTTGCACCGGAACCATATGGTGGAACATATGCTGCATTTGCTTCTACTACCTTCTGTACTGCATCTACAAAACGCTCTTCCGGGAATACCGGCATTTCCAGTCTGCGTGCTGAATCTGCAAGACGGCTTGCATTTAAGTCAGGTCGGAAAGTAACGATATGTCCATCCTCTGTTGTATATGCTTTCAATCCTTCAAATACGGTCTGTGCATACTGGAATACACCCGCGCATTCATTCAATACAATATCTGCATCATCGGTTAAAGCTCCCTCATCCCATGCTCCGTTTTTGAAATTTGATACATATCTCTTATCGGTCTTTACATAACCGAATCCAAGATTAGACCAGTCTAAGTCCTTCTTTTCCATAATAACATCCTCCATTCATTTGTCGCAAATAGATGTTATAACCTGGTGTTATAGCTTTCTATTGTTCTATGTTTTTTCATTATTTTAGTCCTATAAAAGCTATTTGTCTAGTATTTTTTTCTAGGAATACATAATTTTCTCACTGCCAAACATTTTCGCCAGTACCGTTGATAAAATACCGGTATAAATAAGGTTGCTGACAAGACATGCCACAATATTGATTCCGCTGTAGGAGAAATCAAAAATTCCGGTCATGCCCTGCACACTGTTATAGAAAGGAATCAGATACCAGTAAAATTCCTTCGGTGCTCCGCTTCCAAGCATGGATGTAATGGAAATTACCATTACCACAACCATCAGCGGCATAATCATAGAACCGGCTTCCTTTACTGTCTTTGCAAATGCTGAAATTACAGCTAATGCTCCAACCAGTACCAATACTGTGGTAAGAATCACCAGCAATAAAAGGATATAATCAGTGACGCTGTATACGCTGGCATCCATTGCATTGGATTCTGTTCCCATTAATTTTGGAAGGGATAACATGGTACCCACAAAACTGGAAATTCCACTTAAAAGTCCGATAATGCCAAGGCTGATGATTTTTCCCATAGCAAGCTGCCCACGTTTCATCGGTGTTACCAATAAGGTAGCAATAGTTCCTCTCTCCTTTTCCCCTGCTATGGATTCCGGTGCAATTGCCATACATCCTGAGAAGAGGAATATCATAAGCAGCATTGGAAGCATCATGGAGAAAATCTGTCCGGTGCTGTCTTCCTTGCTGGCAAGGTCATATTCTGTGTCCCCGCTGTTGACATCAAACTTGTTTGCCATAGAAGCTTCATATCCATCTAATACTGCAGTCATAATCTGGTAACATGCTGTGGATTCGGTATCTGCAGAATTATAATATAAGGCTACCTGCGGAGCCGGTGTGGTAGCAGTCATGCTGTCATATGCCAGTACATCTGCTTCAAAATTTTCCGGAAATACCATCAGCATTTCCGCATCTTTATCGGTTACCGCCTGCTTCATATCCTCTTCGCTGATGCCATCTCTGTCTAAATATTCCAATTTAATATCACTGCCCTTTATCATGGAAGAAACAGTAGATGGCATATTTTCTGCATAAATACGGTAAGTATAATCCTCATCTGCTTCGAATTTGGAGGTCAGTCCACTTCCCATGAAGCTGTACATGATATAAATCAGTAAGCCCGGCATTAAAATAGTCGTAAATACCATTCTCTTATCCCCGAAGAAGCGGGCAAGTTCTTTCTTTATAATTGTCATAAGATTGTTTCTCATTCTGCTTCACCTACCGTTTCTTCATAGATTTCAAAGAATCTGTCTTCTAATGATTTGCCATTTTTCACTGCCTCTAATGTATCGCAGATAATCATTTCTCCCTTGATGATAATTCCGACTCTGTCACAGATTTTCTCAATCAGGCTGAAAATGTGGGTAGAAACGATGATGCTCTTTCCTTCTTTCTTAAGCTCTAACAGGAAATCCGTTACTACTTTGGCTGTCAGAACATCAAGGCCGTTGGTCGGTTCATCAAAGATAATGATTTCCGGGTCATGGACTAAGGAAATAACCAAAGAAACCTTCTGTTTCATACCGGTAGACATATCCTTTACTTTCACTTCTGCAAACTGTGTGATGCCGAAGCGGTCAAAAAGTCTCTTCTTTCTTTCATCCCGGACAGCCGGCTCTACTCCATATAAATCCGAAAAGAAATTATATAAATAATTTGGTGTAAAAAAGCCCTCTAGTTTCAGTTCACTGGTCAGAAAGCCGATCTTGCCACGTACTTCTTCCGGTGCATTAACAATACTGCTGCCATCTAAAACAGCATCTCCGGAATCCGGTTTAATCAGTGTTGCCAGCATACGAAGTGTGGTTGTCTTTCCGGCTCCGTTTGGTCCAAGCAGTCCAAACACCTCTCCCCGATAAGAAGTAAATGATAAATCATGCACTGCAATTCGCTTCTTCTCATTGGTTTTCTCAATCTTTTGTTGTTTCTGGGATAATGTAAAGGTCTTATTGAGACCCTTTACCTTCATAATCTCCTCCATAACTTCTCCTTTCAGTTATCGTCTTGATTGTACTATTGTATTATTACACTTGTGTGTCTGTGCGTCAAGCACTATTTTTTTCAACGGTTAGTGCTTTCCTTTTACTTTCCGGTATTTCCAGGTAAATGAAGCAAAAAGCACTGAACAGATTTGATTCTCCATTCAATGCTTCTTATGTTCTTCTTAAAAATTCTCAAAATTATGCTGCAGATAATCCTCTAAATCCTGATAGTCATCCGGTGCTTTCATTTCACCATCAAACTGATATTCATAACGTCTTAGGAATTCATCCGGCCCACTGGTTCTGCCTGCTGCATGAATAATCAAAAGCCAGTACGTTACAAATGCAAGTATACCAACTACAGCTGTTACAATACCTGCAACTGCCATTCCAGGGTTCTGTTTTTGTTTCACCAGATGTATAATTCCAAAAACAATTGCCAGAATTGCAGTTATAATATTGATTCCGGTGCAAAATAATACCAGTGAAATCAGCCCCAACACCATGGATGCAACTGCGAAACCTTTTCCCGGCTCCTCTTTCCGGTTATCTGCCGGACGCTGATTGTAATTTGGCGGGTACGGATTCCCATACTGCGGATTCTGGTTCTGATTCGGCGGGTATGGATTCCCATACTGCGGATTCTGGTTCTGATTCGGCGGGTATGGATTCCCATACTGCGGATTCTGATTTTGATTCAACGGATATGGATTCCTGTTATCTGGATACATTCTGCTTCACCAATTCCTTTTTAATAATAGTAGCTATATTCCAAAGAACTTAATGATACTGCACCAACGATGTACAGGATAAGTACCAGCACCAGAAGTGCAATGGTAATAATACTGCAAACAATACCTGCTGTTGCCATTGGGGAATGCTCGTTTTTCTTATTATAAAGAATGCCAAGGATTAATCCTACAATTGCACAAGGAAGTCCTACAATCCAGAAACAGATTGCCGGGATGGATACAATTCCCAGTACCATGGATGCAATTGCCATTCCTTTTCCGGATGAAGCCGGCTGGTTGTAACCATACTGTGTCTGGTCGAAGCTTCCATATGCCTGCTGCTGTGGCTGCTGATAAGTTCCATATCCCTGCTGGGACTGGTCATAACCATAGTTCTGCTGTGCATACTGCTGATTCTGGTTATAAGCCTGCTGGTCATAATTCTGCTGTGGCTGTTCATATGCCTGCTGTGGCTGGCTATATGTCTGCTGTGGCTGACTATATGTCTGCTGTGGCTGGCTATATGTCTGCTGTGGCTGGCTATATGTCTGCTCATTCGTTCCATTTTCAGTGTTGAAATTTTCTTCACTCATTATAATACATCCTCCATTAGTATAAAATATTTTCTCCCATTTATTGTAACAAATGCCTACCCCCATTACAAGAAAAATAAATGAAATTATAAAATTTTTATAAATTTTTTCTCATATATTTTATCATAAACTTTGCAAATCCGAAAAAAATGGTTATAATGAAGCATATTTATACTCATTACTTGCTTTTTTGTAAGTAAAAGTCTATAATTCATCTGACAAGACACCTGTATTTACAGATGTAAAAGAAAGGAATATCACATATGAGTACATTAAATTTGACATTGTTGACTGATCTTTATGAGATGACAATGATGCAGGGATACTTTAAAACCGGCAACCGTGATGTGGCTGTTTTTGACGCTTTTTACCGCACCAATCCATGTGATGGCGGTTATGCAGTCTGCGCGGGATTAGACCAGATGATTGACTATATCAAGAATCTTCATTTTGACGAAGAGGATATTTCCTATTTAAGAAGTTTATCCATCTTTGATGAAGACTTTTTAACTTATTTAAGTAACTTTAAATTCTCCGGTGATATCTATGCAATTCCGGAAGGAACTCTGATTTTTCCAAGAGAGCCTCTTGTAAAAGTGATTGCTCCGATTATGGAAGCCCAGTTAATCGAAACTGCAGTCTTAAATATCATCAACCACCAGAGCCTGATTGCCACCAAGGCTGCCCGCGTATGCTACGCTGCCCAGGGCGATGGCGTCATGGAATTTGGTTTAAGACGCGCCCAGGGTCCTGATTCCGGAACCTACGGTGCCAGAGCTGCTGTTATCGGCGGCTGTAAAGGTACCTCCAACGTACTTGCCGGTCAGATGTTTGACGTCCCGGTACTTGGAACCCACGCCCATAGCTGGATTATGAGTTTCCCGGATGAATATACCGCCTTCAAGAAATATGCAGAGCTTTATCCATCTGCCTGCATCCTTCTTGTCGATACCTATGATACTTTAAAATCCGGTATGCCAAATGCCATCAAGGTATTTAAAGAAATGAGAGATGCCGGCATTCCGCTTACCTACTACGGAATCCGTATGGACAGTGGCGACCTTGCTTATCTTTCCAAGAAAGTCCGCAAAATGTTAGATGATGCCGGATTCCCGGACGCAGTTATCTCCGCTTCCAATGATCTGGATGAGTATCTGATTGAAAGCTTAAAGATTCAGGGGGCTACCATTACTTCCTGGGGTGTTGGAACCAACTTAATTACTTCCAAAGACAATCCTGCTTTCGGCGGTGTATACAAGCTGGCTGCTATCCAGAATGAAGCCGGTGAATTCATTCCAAAGATTAAGCTTTCCGAAAATGTGGAAAAAGTTACAAATCCTGGCAATAAAACTGTTTATCGTATTTATGATAAAGAAACCGGTAAGATTAAGGCTGACCTTATCTGTCTGGTGGGCGAAGTCTTTGATGCATCCAAGGACATGAAGCTCTTTGACCCGAACGCCCCATGGAAGAAAACAACTCTTCCTGGTGGAAGCTATACACTGCGTGAACTTCTTGTTCCGGTTTTCCAGAAGGGCGAATGTGTTTACGAATCTCCAAGTGTTATGGATATTCAGCGTTACTGCACCAGAGAAAAAGATACCATCTGGGATGAGACAAAACGTTTCGTAAATCCACAGGAAATCTACGTTGATTTATCCGACAAATTATATGAAATGAAAACTGCTCTCTTAAATAAAGAGCATATGTAACTACAAGAAACACTCTTTGCGAGCATACAATTTTTCTCGTTACTCGCGTAAAAAAGAAACCGCCTTTACCGTTTTTCCCGGCATAAGGTGGTTTCTTTATATAAGCAATAATGCCCTCTGTTGTTTTTCTTTTCTACAAACCTACGCTCGTTTATTCACATTTTTTCTTTCAGCTTAGTTAAATCCGACAATCTTCTGGGTCAGCTTATATGCTGCAACGGAAATCTTTCTTCCACCCTTACCCGGAAGATTCATGGACTGTCCTAAAATCCCCCTTCTTAAATGATGGAAGAGACGAAGATCATAACCTTTGATATAAGACCACAGTTCCCGTTTCTTCATGAGATTTTCTTCTGTCTCGGAACGCAGGCAAAGTACTGTTGATACTACAGTAATAATTTCAAGGTAATTAAACATATATTTTCTTAATTTTGGGTTTGCAATTTTCCACAAATTCACTTCTTCTATCATCAGTTTATTTACCTTAATCTGCTGATCAATTCTTCCAATCATAACCTTTTCATTGACAGACTGGTCTTCCCTTCCGATAAAATAACGATAGAAATCCACATTCATATAATACATGGTCTTTACATATGGCAATGGATTGTATACAAAAAGATTATCCACATAGAAGGTGTGTCTTGGCAGCTCAAGTCCACAATCCTTTAATAACTGGGTACGGTAAATAACAGAATGCATCAGAATATAATGTCCCTTGCTGATATGCCTTACATCAGACCAGGTAAAGACTTCATTTTCCGGGAACATTCTGGTATATTTCATTACTTTTTTATGCTCTGCGCCCTGCTTCTCATATACGAAATTGCTGATAAACATATCAAGAGTAGTACTTCCGCCCACAAGTTCCCGTAATTTAGCAAGAATCTTGTGATAGCTCTCTTCATCTACCCAGTCATCACTGTCTACCACTTTAAAATACAGTCCGGTTGCATTGGCAATACCGGTATTTACAGCTGCACCGTGTCCACCATTTTCCTGATGGATTGCCTTAATAATAGTAGGATATTTCTTCTGATAACGGTCAGCAATCTCTGCTGTTGCATCCTTTGAGCCGTCATCTACGATTAAAATCTCCACATCTTCTCCACCTGTCAGCAGTGTTTCAATACAATGTTCCATATAATCCTGTGAATTGTAACATGGAATGGTTACTGATAATAATTTCATTCTTTTTCTCCAATCGTTTTTCGAAACATTTTATTTTAAAAGTTCTTTGGTAAGTTCTAATGCTTTCTCTGTCATGGCATCAATATTATAATATTTGTATTCTGCCAGTCTTCCCAAAAGATGCATGTTCGGATATTTTCCGGTCAGTGCTTTATATTTTTCATATAATGACTGATTTTCTTCATTTAAAATGGCATAATAAGGAATCTCTCCTTCTGCTCCACTGTATGCAAATGGATATTCCTTTACAATCGTGGTTCCATCTGCCTGCTGCCCGGTCAGATACTTAAACTCCGTAATTCTGGTATAATCCTCGCTTACCGTATAATTTACAACACTGTGTCCCTGATAATCCGGTTTGTCATAATATTCAAAATCAAAGCGGAGGGAACGATATGGCAGTCTTCCATAACAGCATGCAAACAACTCATCCAATGCTCCGGTATAAATGACATTTCCTTCGAATTTCTTTCCATCAAAATAAATGCCGTCCTCTGTAAATTTCAGTACCTCTCCGGCATCTACACCAGTTCTCACCTCAATGTCCGGATGGTCTAACATCTTTTCGAACATTGCGGTATAACCTTCCTTTGGCATACCCTGATATTTATCCTGGAAATATCTGTTATCATAAGAAATCAGCACCGGCACACGTCCTGTTACCTCCGGGCTTATCTCCTCTGGTTTCTGTCCCCACTGCTTCATCGTATAATAAAGGAAAACATTTTCGTATACATAATCCGCAATCTTCCGGATATCTGCATCTTCATTTTCCCGTAATTTCATAATCGGAACCCGGCTTCCCTCTCCGTATGCGGCAATCAGCTTCTGCTCTAACCGGTCTGCCTGCTCTTTCCCATAAACCATATGTAAAGTATTCAGGTTAAATGGTACCGGAATCAGTGTTCCATGCACATTTGCTACTACCTCATGACCAAAGAAATACCAGTCTGTAAATCTTGACAGATACTGATATACTTCTTCCTTATTTGTATGAAAAATATGTGGACCATATTCATGTATTACAATTCCATGGTCATCCGGTCTGTCATAACAGTTTCCTGCAATATGATTTCTCCGTTCCAATAAAAGAACCTTCTGCTTTCCTTCTTCTGCCAACTTTCTTGCTGCCACACTGCCGGCAATTCCGGCTCCGATTACAATGCTGTCGTACATTTCTGTTCTCCTTCCCCCTTGGTAATCCTCATTCAATTATACACATTTGTCATTTGTTTTCCAATTCATTTTTTCTTAGGATTTCTTTAAGGCACTTCGTTTACAATTTATTCATATTTTATTTACAGCCTTCTAACAATCCGGGCATATTGTTTTCACATTCTGCTTTTATACTATAACTAAGCTGAGAAAGAAAAAAGCGATAATTTTATTTTTTCATAGACCTTGCAGCTGATGCAAGGTTCCTCCCAAAAAATAGTGTTTTTAACACTTACCATAAAAAATCTTTTTCATATGAAAGGCCGGTGATAATCACCGGCTCCCTCTTTTTTCTATGGCTTTTCTGCTATTCTTCCTTATATCTGTCATTTCCAAGACGAATGTTCATATATCCTGTGTATCTGGAAAATGCTGCCGGAATCGGATACTGTTCTTCCGTTTCTTTCACATCCACAAAGAGCATATTCTGATACTCCTGCTCCGTCTCATCAATCTGCACTGCATATCCTGTCATATGCCATTCAATATGGGAAAAAATATGCCTGCTGTCTTCTAATTTTTTCAAACGAATCGGTGACAACCCCATTTTCTTAAGATAGGTAATAACTTCCTCTTCCTTAAGATGCCCTTCCACATTTGGAAATTCATAGAGTCCAGCTAAAAGTCCCTTGTTGGCCCGTTTATGCAAAAGAACCTTATCCTCTGCCTTTATAACAAGAACTGTTCTGTCCTCTATCCTTCTTGCCTTCGCCTTGCTCTTTACCGGAAGTTCTCTCCAGCGTCCGCTCTTTTGTGCCCGGCAGACTTCTTTCCAAGGACATGCTTCGCATAAAGGTGCCCCATTCGGCAGACATACCGTTGCACCAAGCTCCATCAGTGCCTGGTTAAAAGCTCCCGCCCTGTTTTCCGGCATAATTTCTAATAAATCCTGTTCCATTGCCGTCCGCACAGATGCTTTCATGATATCCGCATCATCCTCTGTTACCCGGGATATGACACGGAGCACATTTCCATCCACCGCCGGTACCGGAATGCCAAATGCGATAGATGCGATGGCTCCTGCCGTATAATGACCAATTCCTTTCAACTTTGTCAGTGCCTCATAATCTGCCGGAAGCTCTCCATGATAATTCTCCATGACCGTCTGTGCTGCAATCTGCATATTTCTCACCCGGTTGTAGTATCCAAGTCCTTCCCAGAGTTTCAAAAGCTTCTCCTCCGGGCAGTCTGAAAGCGCTGCCACATCCGGCAGCTCCTTTAAAAACCGGTCAAAATATGGTTTTACCGCTTCCACTCTGGTCTGCTGCAGCATAATTTCAGACACCCACACCCGGTATGGGGTCGGCTCATTGCGCCAGGGCAACACTCTGGCATGGTCTTTAAACCAATTTAATAATGGTTCTATCAGGGTTGTCAGGTCAAATGGTTCTCTCATGATTCCTCTTTCTAATTCTAATTCTATTTCTGTTTCGTGGGTGCAGGGTTGTACGTTGCTATCGATAGTTTGAACCGAGCATATCCCGGCAGTCCGTTAAGTTCTGATGCCACATAAAGCCGATAAGTGGCACTAAGAATTTCGAAGGGATACAGCCTTCGCTGGCAACCGGTGCAAATTCACATCCATGTTCATATGCACCTCGCTGGCACATCCCTGTGCCAGCGTTGCCGGATGCCGGACGAAATTCCAAGTGCCACTAACCGCCTTTATCAGGCATCCTTACTTAACGGACTGTCCGGGTATCTTATCAACAATACCATCTACTCACGTAAATCAAATGCATCACATAATAATTTTCCAATTATTAGAACTGTGCTACGAATTCAGCAATTTTCTCCAGACAGGCACGAATGACATCCTGCGAATATGCATAGGAGCACCGTACAAAGCCTTCTCCGCATGTACCGAAGGCATTTCCCGGGATAACGGCTACCTTCTGTTCCTGCAACAGGCGGTTACAGAATTCTTCACTGGTAAGTCCTGTTTTTCGAATGTCCGGAAATACATAGAATGCACCTTCCGGTTCTGCTACGGATAATCCCATCTTACGGAATCCCTCTACCATCAGTGTTCTTCTGGCATCATACTCTTCCCGCATGACTGCAATCTCTTCATCTCTCACCGGACTGGTCAATGCTTCCAATGCCGCATACTGACTGGTGGTTCCTGCTGACATAGTTGTAAACTGATGTATTTTATTCATATGGAAAATAACATCCTTTGGTCCTGCTGCAATTCCCATACGCCATCCGGTCATGGCAAATGCTTTGGAAAATCCGTTTAATACAACGCAGCGCTCATACATGCCCGGAAGGGATGCGATGGAAACATGTTTCTTTCCATAGGTTAATTCTGCATAGATTTCATCGGTAATCACGAACAAATCATGTTCCTTTACCACTTCTGCGATTGCCTCTAAATCTTCCTTTTCCATAATGGCTCCGGTCGGATTGTTCGGATAGGAAATCAGTAAGACTTTGGATTTCTCCGTTATCTTTTCCTCTAACTGTTCTCTGGTCAAACGGAATTTATTCTCCGCTCTTAATTTTAATGATACCGGAACACCGCCACATAATTCAATACATGGAATATAGGAAACGTAGGAAGGTTCTGCCACTAAGACTTCCTCTCCCGGATTCACCAGTGTCCGAAGAGCTAAATCAATTCCTTCGCTGGCTCCCATGGTAATCAGTATTTCGTCCTGTTTATCATAATGCAAATCAAATTTTGTCAGATAATCCGCTGCCGCTGCACGCAGCTCTACCGTTCCGCGGTTATCGGTGTATTTGGTATCCCCCTTTTTTATAGAAGCAATCGCTGCCTCTCTTACATGCTCCGGTGTCGGGAAATCCGGTTCGCCTACACCCAGTGAAAGTGCGCCTTCCATGGTATTTGCCACATCAAAGAAATCCTTGATTCCGGAATCCGGCATATCCTGTACGGTTTTTGATAAGTATGATTTTGTATCTTTCATTTTCATTGACCTCTCTTTGTACAAGTCCTGTCATGTAATTACGCAATTATTTTTTAGAAGCAGTGGTTTTCGAATTTTAAGCAGCTTTTCTATAGCCTTTTTAGAAATCAGAATGCTACAATTCTAAAAAAGAGCTTTTTTCTCTTGGGATAATGCCTGTTTTTCCAATGTTTGACAGTATGCCTTCTGCGGTTCGCCTGATTACGGATATCATTTAGGTGCCTTGCTAGCAGCTCTTGGCATTTCTTTTGTCAACTGGCAATCCTGGCACATGGATGTGTCAGGAAGGCGCATTGGAGCACGGATGTGACTATGCGCCGGTTGCCGGAAAAACAGCTTTATAAGCAGAAATGCCTAGAGCTGCTTAAAGGTGCCTTAGATATCCGTAACAGACGGACCACAAAAGGCATCCGGTCAAAGCAGGCGGCAAAACAGACAACAATAAGAAAAAAGCACTTTTAAGAATTGTATACATTCTGCTTTCAACAAAAAATCTTATAGAAAAGCTGCTTAAAATTCCAAAAATCCGCTTTCTCACAAAAACCATTGCGTAATCACATGACAAGTCTTTTCCTATTGTAGCACAATCCCTGTAAAATACCAGTTTTTATTGACAAATCCCCCCAAAAGTTATACCATTATAAGTATTGAAACATTGTTAATAATTTATCAATCAGGAGGGTCCTATTTCATGAACAACTTAACTTTAACAGTTGAAAACGAAATTGCAGTTCTTACTATTACCAGACCTGCAGCATTAAACGCATTGAATTCCGAAACATTGGATGAACTGAACACTGTTCTTACCGAAATTGAAGGAAGAGACGATATCAAAGTCGTTATCTTAACCGGTGGTGCTGATAAGAAAGGTAACGAATTCAAATCTTTCGTTGCTGGTGCTGACATCGCTGAGATGGTTAACTTCTCTGCTGCTGAAGCAAGAGCATTCGGTATGAAAGCTTCTGTTCCATTCTTTAAATTAATGAATATGAGACAGGTAACTATCGCTGCTGTTAATGGATTCGCTTTAGGTGGCGGATGCGAAATTTCTATGGCATGTGATATCCGTATTGCTTCTGACAACGCAGTATTCGGACAGCCTGAGTGTGGTCTTGGAATCATCCCAGGATTCGGTGGTACACAGAGACTTGCCCGTCTTGTTGGCATGGGACGTGCAAAAGAAATGATCTTCACCTGCGATAACATTGATGCAAACGAAGCATACCGCATCGGACTTGTAAACAAAGTTGTTGCAAAAGAAGAATTAATGCCAACCGCAAAAGCTATGGCAGAGAAAATTATCTCTAAAGGAAGCTATGCAGTATCTATCGCAAAAGCTGCTATCAACAACGGATATGATATGGATATCAAGAATGCTGTTGAAATGGAAGCTAACCTGTTTGGCGTAACCTGCTCTACCCATGATAAAAAAGAAGGCATGAGTGCTTTCTTAGAGAGAAGAGCCGCTGACTTAACAGATTTCTAATTGAACTTATACTTAGACAATATCAAAGGGGATATTCCAGTAGCATCTGGGATATCCCCTTTCATAAAAGGAGAATGCATCATGTTAGATAAAAAAATTGGTTTTATCGGAAGCGGTAATATGGGTCGTGCCATGATTGGCGGAATTATCTCTTCCGGTCTGGTTCCTGCCAGCCACCTGATTGCCAGTGCGAAAACCCAGGTCACACTGGATACACTTTCTGAGCAGTATGGTATCCGCACCACCTTAGACAATGAGACTGTTGCTGTAGAATCCGATATCATTTTTCTTGCTGTAAAACCATATCTTTATGAAACAGTCATCAAAGAAATCAAAGACAGTGTTACCGATGACAAAATCATAGTTGCCATTGCTGCCGGACAGACCATTTCACGGATTGAATCTTTATTCAGCAAAGATATTAAACTGGTTCGTACCATGCCAAATACACCGGCTATGGTTCAGGAAGCCATGTCTGCCATTACCCCAAATGAGCATATCACAGAAGAAGAATCCAAAATGGTTGTCTCTCTCTTTGAAAGCTTTGGTAAAGCAGAAATTGTACCGGAAAGTCTTATGGATGCCGTAGTCGGAGTCAGCGGTTCCTCACCGGCTTACGTCTATATGTTTATTGAAGCAATGGCTGACGCAGCCGTTAATGACGGAATGCCGCGTGCCCAGGCTTATAAATTTGCTGCCCAGTCCGTTCTTGGTGCAGCCAAAATGGTATTAGAGACCGGTAAACATCCGGGCGAATTAAAGGATGCAGTCTGCTCCCCGGCCGGAACTACCATTGCTGCTGTGGCTAAATTAGAGGAAGGCTCCTTCCGCAGCACCGTAATTGCTGCCCAGAATGCCTGCTCTGAAAAATCCCGTGCCATGAGCAAACTCTCCGATTGATATTAAAGACATATAAGAAACCCCGGAAGAACTAATTTACATACAATCGTTCTTCCAGGGTCTTTTCTATCTTTACTGTTTATTTTACCTGCTTTTATAAATCTTTAAGCACATCATCATAAAGGGCATCTAACATTTCCTTCAACTGCTTTTCAATGGTATCAAAATAAATTTCTGCTGCATCGTTGTCAAATTCCATCTCATTGCCGATTTCCATCACAATATCAAGGATTCCGCTGTTCAACTCATCAATTGCATTTTCCACAATCTCTTCAAACGTGCAGTAGGCATCGCCTGTCATATGCACAATAAAATCTTTCTTATCTATCTTTCCACGGAATTTGTATTCATCGGTAAAAAGGCTCCAGCCATCTCCGGCTGCCTCCCGCATCTCATTCCGAATGGATTTATAATCCAGTGGTACATAGTTCTGCTTAAAAAATTCTTCAAAAGATGCTTTATCTTTATATTCTTCCATTCCAATTCCTCTGTCTGTCTAAATTTCCTGTAAATGTTCTAACGCCTGCTCCGGCAAAATGCATTTTCCATGCTCCATAATATATGCCCGGGTCGGTCCATGCGCATAAATATCATCTGCAAATTCCAAAGAAGCACTTAAAAGACGACAAAGCTGTTTATCACTAAGTTCTCCCTTCTCAAGCAAAAGATAATAAGCATCCTCTCTGGTCAGATAATAAAGACTGCTCTTCATCGGCAGTTCCAGACGGACGCCCTTGGCATAACAAATTGCACGTTCCATGCTTGCAAAGCAAAGCTGATAAAAATTCCGGTCTTTTAGTGTAAAGCCACCGGTAGACTGTTTCTTATCTGTGCTTTCTTCTGCCTTGGAATCTGACTGCTCCGGCTGTATTTCTGCAATGCCTTCATCCGTATGATTCTGATTTGCCAGCTCTTTTGACGTCTGTTTCAGCTTTTCAATATCAGGAGCATTCTTAACCAGACTTTCTACTGCAGACTTCAGATTTTCCAACATATTGCTGATGCCAAGCTCCGGCTTCTCCGAAAAAGTAAGTGCCAGCGTATGCTCCGGCAGTACTGCAACCTGAATGGTAATATTTCCACCCTGTACTTTATATCCGACCTCTTCTTCTGCCATGGAAATAATCTTACGCAGAAACGATTCTGTTCTTCCGTCATTCTGCAGAAAATCATCTACTTCCAGCCCATTTTCCATTAATTCTTCTTCTGAAATAATACAGCGCACCGTATCCACATCGATTCTTTTAAATCTCATAAACAATCACCTGCCATTATTCTCGCTGCGTTTTCCCTTATTTGTAACCTTACTATACACTAAAAGCCCTTTCTTTTCAACCGGAAAGCTTTTATAATATAGGTATCCAAGATATTAAGCCCGTAAACAGCCGGCAATTCCATAATACGGTAAAGGAGGAGCATTATGCACCGCATTATCTTTCATATTGATGTCAATTCGGCTTTTTTAAGCTGGAGTGCTGTTGACCGCCTAGAGCATGGTGAAACTTTAGATATCCGCACTATACCGGCAATTATTGGCGGTGACTCTGCTACAAGACACGGTGTGGTTCTTGCCAAGTCTGTGCCTGCCAAAGCCTATAAGATTGTCACCGGCGAACCGGTTGCCAATGCTTTACGTAAATGTCCTACCCTTATGCTGGTTCCGCCGGATCATGCCATGTACCAGAGAAAAAGCCATGCACTTATGGAACTGCTACATACCTACACCGATGATATCGAGCAGCTTTCCATAGATGAATGTTTTCTTGACTTTACGCCCATTGCCCACCGGTATGAATCTCCTCTTGCAGCAGCCAAAATTATTTCTACAAATATTAAATCACGATTTGGTTTTACCGTTAATATTGGAATTGCTCCAAATAAGCTTCTGGCGAAGATGGCAAGCGATTTTACCAAGCCGGATCGGATTCACTCTCTTTTTCCGGATGAAATTGAAAAAAAAATGTGGCCGCTTCCGGTGGATGATCTCTACATGGTAGGGCATTCCAGTGCTGCCCGGTTGAAAGCACTTGGCATCCGTACCATCGGAGAACTTGCAGCCACTGACCCGGATTACCTCCGGCAGGAATTCAAAAGCCACGGCACACTGATGTGGGAATATGCCAATGGAATCGGAGATGACCATGTGCATTCTACCAAACGGGAAGCCAAGGGGATTGGCAATTCCACCACTTTAAAGGAGGACGCCCGCACCTTAGCAGATGCAAAAAAGGTTCTTCTCTCTCTTTCCGAATCTGTATCCATGCGCCTCCGGAAAGAAAAAATGTTAGCCCAGAGTATCACGGTAGAAATCCGCTATCATGATTTTACGAATACTTCCCACCAGTGCGGTCTCCTCTCAGCCACAAATACTACAGATGCCCTTTATAAAACTGCCGTTTCCCTTTTCCAGCAGCTCTGGAATAAGGAACCTGTCCGGCTCCTTGGCATCCGTACCAGCCGTCTGCTTCCTGAAGATGCACCGGTGCAGCTTTCTATTTTTGATTATACAGCCGATTCATCGGCATCTGCCATGATTTCCACAGAAAGTACAGCTTCCGGCAGTCCGCTCCCAGATGGCAATAAAAAAAGCTGCACCCAGATGCCTTCTGCCAATAAGCAAAAGCAACTGGATGCAGCCATTGATTCTATTCGGAAACGTTTTGGGTCGAAGGCTCTTGTCCGGGGGAGTTTTCTTCCGTCTCCTGAGTCAGATTCGAAAAAGAATCATCCATCGGACTGACGTTTGAGATGGTATAGTAGAATAATGGATCCGGAAGTTCATCCTTATATCCATTATCGTTTAATATAAACTGGAAGGTTCTGTTACTGCTTCCCTCTGCATCACTATAGGTTAAGAGGGAGGCCGTTACAAGATAACTTCCGTCCTCTTGTGCAATCCAGTCGTCAAGCTGTGCCTGCACCGTCGTATTCTCACCATAAGGCAGCTGAAATGCCCCTTTATCTATAATGTAACTCTTACTTTCATTCTCATAGCGGATTGCAGTAAACTTCCTGCCAGAAGAAAGGTAAGTAAAAGTGCGCCTTTTCTTCCTTTTTTCGTGGTTCTCATCATGCATTTCTCCTTCCGTATACATAAGTTGCAAAATAAATGATGGCTGCTACAATCACAATCATCGGACCTGTTGCAACATTGGTAAAATAGGAAATCAGCAAGCCGAGCAATCCCGAAAACAGGGAAAAGATAACGGAAAATAAATGATATTCCCGCATGTTGACCGAAATATTCCGGCTTGCTGCTGCCGGAAGAATCAGCAGTGCATTGATGATCAAAATTCCAATCCATTTAATGGAAAGCATTACAATTAATGCAATAAAAATTGCAAAAATATTTTCTATCAGCTTCACCTGAATTCCCCGGCTCTTTGCCAGCGCCCGGTGCAGGCTTACCGCATTTAACTTATTAAATGCCACGCCCCAGAAAATCAGTGTTGCTGCAAAAATCAGAATCAGATAAATAATTTCCTTTTTAGAGATGCTTAAAACATCACCTACCAAAAGACTGGAATATTTGCTGAAATTGCCACCTTTCGATAAGATGGCCAGTCCCACAGCAATACATGCTGAAGAAAAAACGGAGATAATCGTATCTCTGGATGCCGATGCTTTACTGCTGATATAGTTTAGTAATAATGCAAAAATTACTGCAAAAATAATCATGGATAAGGTCGTATCTGCAACTCCCATCACAACGCCAAGAGCAATTCCCGTCAATGCTGAATGACCTAATGCATCTGAGAAAAATGCCATTTTGTTATTTACAATCATGGTTCCAAGGATTCCAAACAATGGTGTGATAATCAGGATTGCGATAAATGCATTCCGCATAAATCCATAAGACCACCACGCGGTAAAAAATTCTATCATCCCCGCACCTCCATATCTGTAAATACCTGTTTAAAAGCATCACTGTCATAGACTTCCTTCGGTGTTCCCTGGGTCAGCACTTTGCCATCTATGAGAACCACATGGTCTGCATATTTTCTTACATAATCAAGGTCATGGGAAATCAGTAAAACTGCCAGGTCAAAATTTTCCTTCAGATATTCGATATTCCGGTAAAATAACTCCATACCATTCTGGTCAATACCAGACACCGGCTCATCCAAAAGCAGCAGATTCGGTTCATCCATCACTGCCATGGAAAGAAGTACACGCTGTAATTCCCCACCGGAAAGATTACATACCTGCTTGTCAATCAAATGCTCGGCTTCAAACATTTTTAAGCTTTCTTTGATTTCCTGATATAGCTTTTTGCTCTTATATAAAAATACCGGCCGGTTGGACTGATAGCTTGCAATCATATCATAGACACTGACCGGAGTGGATTTCTCGATATTTAGATTCTGTGGTACATAACCAATCTTAAGCTTCTGGATATGACCATTTTCCCGGTCCTTAAATTCAATGCTTCCCGTGTGTGGAATGTCATTTAAAATAGCCCGGATCAGAGTTGATTTTCCTGCTCCGTTCCGACCAATCAGTACCGTCAGTGTTCCACAATGAATATGCAGATTCACATCTGACAATATCTGCTGTTCTCCAATAGTAACACCCAGATGGTTAATCCGGATACAATGCAGTCCACATGGTTTTACTATTTTTCTCATTCTGCAAAAGCCTCCTTCAGCAGTTCCATATTACGTCTCATTGCATCAAGATAGCTGTCCTTTTCATACTCCCCGCGGGTTAAGGTATCAAGATAACATACTTTCGCATCGGTCTCCCGTTCTACCGTATCTCCCATATCTTTGCCATAGAGTTCTTCTGCCAGCACCACTGATATATCATTCTTTTCAATGGCTCCCATCACATCTGCCACTTCACCGGCACTGACCTGACGCTCCTCATCCAAATCCATGGTATAGGAAATCTCCATATCATAGTCCTCTGCCACATAGGCATAGGCTTCATGGAAAATAACAATATGCTTTCCTGCTAATTCTTCCTTTAAGGACTGCTGCTCGCTCTCTAAATCCTCAAGCTTTGCCAGGTACTCCTTTGCATTGCTTTCATAGGCATCCTGATGCTTCGGATCTATCCTGCAAAGACCTTCTAAAATATTTTTCACCTGCTGCTTATATAACGCAATGCTCATCCATGCATGGGCATTCACATCTCCGTGATTGTGTCCATCTTCATGAGTATCCTCGGTATCTCCGTGGATATGCTCCTCTGCAGCATCTTCATGGGCATCTCCGTGAGCATGTTCCTCTCCTTCATCCTCTTCGGACAAAAGATTAAGTCCCTCGCAGGCATTTACAATGGAAAGATTCTTATAATCTGCTGCCACATCCGATAAAAAAGATTCGATTCCGCCGCCATTTACAATAAACACATCTGCACCGGAAAGGAGCTTCATGTCTGCCGGAGTCAACTGGTAATCGTGAAGGCAGCCGGTCTGCGGCTCACTGAGATTCTGCAAATCCACACCCGGAGTGTCTCCGATGACATTCATTGCTGCAATATACATCGGATAAAAGGATGTTACTACCGTAAGTTCACTATCCTGCTGTTTTGTCTCTTCTTTTACATATAATTGTGTCAGTCCTGCACCAGTCAATAAAAGTACCAGCAGAAGAACCGTTACAAATACATATTTATTCTTCATAGCCAACAGCCTCATCCATAATCTGCCAGATTTCTTCCCTGCCCTGCTTGGTTACTGCAGAAAACGGAACAATTACCGTTCCCGGTTTTACTTTCAGACCTTCTTTTACTGCCTTGATACATTTTGGCACCTGGCTTCTCTTCAGCTTGTCCAGCTTGGTTGCCACAATAACCGGATCAAAGCCCTGATGGATAATCCAGTCATACATCAGTTTATCATTGGCAGACGGGTCATGCCTGATATCAATTAGTAAGAATACCCGGCGCAACTGCTTTGAGGTATGCAGATAATTTTCAATCATTTTACCCCATTTTGCTTTCTCACTCTCTGCTACTTTCGCATAACCATATCCCGGCAAATCCACCAGATACATGGCATCATTGATATTATAGAAATTAATGGTCTGTGTCTTTCCCGGCTGTGCAGAGGTTCTTGCAAGGGATTTCCGGTTCATCAGTGCATTAATTAATGACGACTTTCCAACATTGGATTTTCCTGCAAATGCCACCTCCGGCAATGTATTCTCCGGAATCTTACTGGTAACACCACACACCGTTTCCAAGTTTACTTCTTTTATAACCATTTTCTGCTCCTTTACTACTCTTTTACAAAAGCAACCTTTAAGATATCTTCGATGGTATCTGCATAGACAATTTCTAAATCCTTTTTAATCTCTGCTGAGAGTTCCTCGATATCTTTTTCATTTTTTCCCGGCACACAGACTGTCCGGATACCGGCATTTTTCGCTGCTAATGTTTTCTCTTTTAATCCACCAATCGGAAGCACTCTGCCGCGGAGGGTAATCTCTCCTGTCATGGCAACATCAGCACGCACCTTTTTCCCGGTAATGGCAGAAAGCATTGCGGTTGCCATGGTAACACCGGCGGACGGTCCATCCTTTGGTACGGCTCCTTCCGGAATGTGGATATGTATATCATGTCTGGTAAAGAAATCGTCCGGTATCTGATACTGCTCACTGACAGAACGGATATAACTGATTCCAGCCTGTGCAGACTCTTTCATGACATCGCCAAGCTGTCCTGTCAGTTTAAATTCACCCTTTCCCGGCATTACATTTACTTCGATTTCTAATGTATCACCACCGACACTGGTCCATGCCAGTCCCCGGACAATACCAACCTCGTCCTTCTCATTCTTCTTATCAAAGGTATATTTCTCTTTGCCAAGATAATGTTCTAAGTTCTTTGTGCTTATAGTAACTTTCTTTTTCTTGCCCTCGTAAATCTCTCTTGCTGCTTTTCTGCAGATTTCACCGATTTTGCGTTCTAAGTTACGCACACCGGCTTCTCTTGTATAGCTGCGAATCAGCTGCTCAATTGCACCATTCTGGAATGTAAGCTCTGATTCCTTTAAGCCATTTTTCTCAATCTGCTTTGCTATAAGATGCTCTTTTGCAATGTGAGCCTTTTCATTTTCCGTATAACTGCTTACCTCAATCAGCTCCATACGGTCTAACAGAGGTCTTGGTATTGTCTGTACGGAATTGGCTGTCGCAATAAACAATACCTCAGACAAATCTACCGGAAGCTCCACATAGTGGTCCCTGAAATGGCTGTTCTGCTCATTATCCAATACTTCCAGCAGTGCAGAAGATGTATCTCCCTTATAATCACTGCTAACTTTATCAATCTCATCTAAAAGCATCAGCGGGTTCTTTACTCCGGCACTCTTTAAACCATTGATAATTCTGCCCGGCATTGCCCCCACATAGGTCTTTCTGTGTCCACGAATCTCTGCCTCATCACGGACACCGCCGAGACAGATTCTGACATACTTTTTATTCAATGCTTTTGCCACAGAACGGGCAATGCTTGTCTTGCCGGTTCCAGGAGGTCCCACCAGACAGATAATTGGACTTTCTCCTTTATGAGTCAGATTCCGGACTGCCAAGAATTCCAGCATACGCTCTTTTACTTTTTCCAGTCCGTAGTGGTCTTCGTCTAAAATTTTCTCTGCATTAGCTAAATCTTTATTATCCTTAGAAGCCTTATTCCATGGCAGTTCCAGCAATGTCTCAATATAGCCTCTGCTGACTGCACTTTCCGAAGAACTGGATGCAATATTCTTAAAACGCTCAATCTCTTTTTTAATTCTCTCTTTAACCGTCTTATCTGCCTTCAGTTTCTTTACTTCCTCTAAAAAGTGTTCCGCATCTGACTGTGTATTATCCTCACCTAGTTCTTCCCGAATCAGTTTCATCTGTTCCCGCAAAAGATATTCCTTCTGATTCTTATCCACGCGTTCTTTCACCTTCGCCTGAAATTCATTTTTCAGGGAAATAACTTCTACTTCATTCAGCAGAATTGCCATTAAAGTCTCATACTGGGAAGTGAGATCTACTGCCTCTAAGATTTTCTGTTTCTGGGTATAATAAAGCGGCAGATTGTATGCAACCTGCTGCATCAAAGTTCCAACGTCCTGCTGTTCTTCTACCTGACGTAAGAATTCTTTGCTCATATGTCCATTGGCTTTTTGATATTTCAGTACGGTTTCCCTGATACAGCGAAGCATTGCTTCCTTCGCTTCCGGCATCAGTTCTTCCTCTTCTGCCGTTTTTTCATCAAAAAGGATGACCTCTGCCATCAGATACTTCTCCTGTGACAGAAAAGAGGCTAACTCGCCTCTTTCCAATCCTTCTACCAAAACACGCACGATTTCATTTGGCATCTTTATTACCTGCTTTACTTCAGCAATAACACCAATCTGATATAAATCATCCCTGGCCGGCTCCTCTACGGAAGCATCCTGCTGTGTAATCAGGAATATTTTCTGGTCTCCAACCATCGCCTCTTCTATGGCATGAATGGAACGGTCCCTGCTAATATCAAAATGAGCCACCATTCCCGGCAGAATGGTCATTCCACGAAGTGCAACTGCCGGTAAATGAATTACTGTCCTGCTCATCTTTTTCTCCTCTTTTTTATGCGTTACGATATTCTATCTCCGCTTTCTTGTCTTCTACCGTTTCTTTTGTAATGGTGCATTTTACAATACTCTCATCAGAAGGAATCTGATACATTAAATCCATCATGGTATCTTCCATAATTGCACGAAGTCCACGGGCACCGGTCTTACGGGCTAAGGATTTCTCTGCAATTGCTTCTACTGCATCATCTTCAAATTCCAGCTCTACACCGTCAATTTCAAACAGCTTCTTATACTGCTTAATCAGTGAATTCTTCGGCTCCTTTAAGATACGGATTAACGCTTCCTTATCCAGCTGCTCTAAGGATACATTTACCGGAACACGTCCGATAAACTCCGGAATCAGACCGAATTTAATAAAATCTCCCGGCAGTACCTGCTTTAAGACTTCGCTCAGATTACGCTCGGTACGGTCTGCAATATCTGCGTTAAAGCCGATGGATTTCTGATCCATACGCTGCTCGATAATCTTCTCTAATCCATCAAATGCTCCACCACAGATAAATAAAATATTCGTAGTATCAATCTGGATTAATTCCTGCTGTGGATGCTTTCTTCCACCCTGTGGTGGAACGGAAGCCACAGTTCCCTCTAAGATTTTTAATAATGCCTGCTGTACACCTTCACCGGACACATCTCTGGTAATGGATACATTTTCAGATTTCTTCGTAATCTTATCAATCTCATCGATGTAAATAATACCGCACTGGGCGCGCTCGATATTGTAATCTGCTGCCTGAATCAGTTTCAGAAGGATATTCTCTACGTCTTCACCGACATAGCCTGCTTCTGTTAATGTGGTGGCATCTGCAATGGCAAACGGTACATTTAAGACTCTTGCCAGTGTCTGTGCCAGAAGTGTCTTACCGGAACCGGTCGGTCCTAACATCAGAATGTTACTCTTCTGCAATTCCACATCATTCATATCTACATCAGAAGTAATTCTTTTATAGTGATTATATACGGCTACAGAAAGGACTTTTTTGGCTTCGTCCTGACCGATTACATATTCATCTAAGAATTTCTTCATCTCTTCCGGTTTAATCAGGTTGATTTCTTCTAAATCTTCCTTTCCTTTTCCGGAAATCTCCTCATCTTCGAATTCCTCCTCTATGATTTCTGCACAGATGTCCACGCATTCATCACAGATATATGCACCGTTTGGTCCTGCAATCAGCTTGCGTACCTGATCCTGTGATTTTCCGCAAAAGGAACATCTGATTTTGTCCTCGCTATTTCTTCCTGCCATCTTTCCACCTCGATTATTTCCATCTATCTTTTCTAAATCCTTCGTAAAAAAGGTAAAGGCTGCCCGCAGTCGAATTCCGCATATGTGCTTCGGATAATCCGCCCAGAGACAGCCTCTTTCTTATTTCTCTTATCTTGCTGTAATTACACCGTCAATCAGGCCATACTCCTTTGCCTCTTCTGCGGACATATAATAGTCACGCTCTGTATCTGCGGCAATTACATCATATGGCTTTCCGGTATTTGCAGCTAAAATCTCGTTCAAACGTTTCTTGGTCTTTAAGATATTCTCTGCTGCAATCTGAATCTCAGTTGCCTGTCCTTTTGCTCCACCGGAAGGCTGATGTATCATAATCTCTGCATTTGGTAATGCAAATCTCTTTCCTTTTGTTCCACCGGACAACAGGAATGCACCCATGCTGGCTGCAAGTCCGATACAAATTGTAGATACATCACATTTGATATACTGCATGGTATCATAAATTGCCAATCCGCCTGTTACAATTCCACCCGGAGAATTGATGTATAACTGAATGTCTTTTCCCGGATCTTCGGACTCTAAGAATAAAAGCTGTGCCACTACCAGACTGGCTGTGGTCTCATTTACCTCTTCACCAAGGAAAATAATTCTATCCTTTAATAATCTGGAGTATATGTCGTAACTACGCTCTCCTCTGCTGGTCTGTTCAATGACATAAGGTACTAAACTCATATGATAACCTCCATTTCTACCATACATTCTGCTGCAACTTTATCTCTGGTTCAAGTGGTTTGCGTAAAACAGACCGACCTGATTCCAAGTCAGTCTGTCTCTTTACGTGCTTCTCTTATGCTTCTGCGTTAGTTGCTGCTTCTGCTTCTTTTTCTTTTTTAGTCTTAGCTTTTGCTCTTTCTTTTACATTGTCCATGATGAACTGAACTGCTTTTTCAATTGCAATATCACGTTTCATGGATTCTTTCTCTGCATCGCCTACATACTCTTTGAGCTTATCCGCTTCCATTCCGTATGCTTTTGCCATCTTCTCGATTTCAGCATTTACATCATCTTCTGTAATCTCGAAGTTTTCTTCTTTTGCAATCTGTTCTAATACTAAGCTGCTCTGGATTCTTGTTAATGCTTCTGGACGAACCTGCTCTTTCATCTTGTCCATAGTCATTCCGGAAAACTGCATATACTGGTCAAAGCTTAATCCCTGCTGGGCAAGTCTCTGAGCGAATTCCTGAATCATATTCTGTACCTGGGATTCAATCATTGCATCCGGGATTTCCATCTCAGATTTCTCAATAATCTTCTTGATTGCTTCGTCCTCTTTGGTACGTTTTGCATTGTTCTCTTTGGTCTCTTCTAAGTTCTTCTTCACGCTCTCTTTGTATTCTTCTAAAGTTTCGAATTCAGAAACATCAGATGCGAACTCATCGTTTAACTCTGGAAGTTCTTTTGTCTTAATCTCGTTAATCTTAACTTTGAATACTGCTGGTTTTCCAGCTAAGTCTTCTGCATGATATTCCTTCGGGAATGTAACGTTTACTTCTACCTCATCGCCAGTGTTCTTTCCTACTAACTGATCTTCGAATGTATCGATGAAGGAATGGGAACCGATCTCTAATGGATGATTCTCTCCTTTTCCACCTTCAAATGCGACACCGTCTACGAATCCTTCGTAGTCGATAACTGCTGTATCACCTTCTGCAACAGGTCTGTCTGTTACAGTTACAGTTCTTGCATTGTTATTTCTTTCTCTCTCTAATGCTTCTGCAACTTCTTCATCAGATACGGATGTGTCAATCTTTGTTACAGTTACACCATTATATTTGCCAAGTTTAACTTCTGGTCTCTTTGCAACTTCTGCTGTGAAGATGAATGGTTTTCCTTTTTCTAACTGAACCACATCAACAGTTGGCTGGGAAACGATATCTACACCGCTCTCATCGATTGCTGCCGGATAAGCTTCCTGCATCATGATATTTGCAGCATCTTCATAGAAGATTTCCGGACCATACATTTTCTCTACCATAGCCATTGGAACTTTTCCTTTACGGAATCCAGGGATGCTGATTTTGTTTTTCTGCTTATTGTATGCAGCTTTCAAAGCCTCTGCCACTTTATCTTCTGCCACTTCAATTGTAAGCTTTACCATATTTTTCTCTAAATTTTCAACCTGTACACTCATTCTTGTTTCTTCCTCCTTATAACTATATATAAAATATACATGTACAAATATTTTCTTATCTTACGACTGTTCCCTAAAAATAGGCATACTTAGAGCTACTAACAGTCATTTAGAGATTATAACACACCGTTTGTAAAATTACTAGCTTTTTTTTCTGTACAAGATTTTAACCCGATTTCAATTGGTGACAGTCATGTAAAAAGCCCCCGGGAAATGCACTTTCGCGCTTTTCCCGAAGGCTTTTTGTCTTTCTTCTTATTTAGACATCTGCTCTTCCTGTCTCATGATCATTTTCTTAACCATTTCTCCACCGATAGAGCCAGCCTGTCTGGATGTCAGGTCACCGTTGTAGCCCTCTTTTAAAGGTACTCCGATTTCAGATGCAACCTCCTGTTTAAAACGGTGCATTGCCTCTTTTGCCTGTGGCACTGCCATCTGGTTACTTGAATTAGAACTGTTTGTTCCACTCATTTGTTTCTACCTCCATAGTTTCTTCTCTTTGTTATCTATTTTCAGATAAGCTTTTGTTGGTTGCTTATCCTGTTTTTAGTATGGCTTCCAGAGAATAAATTATGTTGGTAAGTTCTGGTTATTTTTATTTAAAATACATGATATTTGCTTCCATCGCATCAATATCTGCCTGTGGATCCAGCCACTTTACAATAGCCATGGCAAATTCAATGGCTGTTCCCATGCCCCGGCTGGTAACGATGTTGCCATCTACTGCAACTTTTTCTGCTCCGACCCTGGCTCCAAGAAGCTTTTCTTCAAAGCCCGGATAGCTGACTGCATGTTTGCCCTCTAATATTCCATTCTCACCCAATACGCTTGGTGCAGCACAGATTGCTGCGGTAAGTTTGCCATCTGCTGCATAAGATGTAATCACTTTCTTTACAATTTCATGCTTTCCGAGATTTAAGGTTCCAGGCATTCCGCCCGGCAGTACAATTCCATCATAGCTGTCAAAATCAGCTTCCTCTGCCAGTACATCTGCTGCAAACGTAATTCCGTGGGCTCCTGCCACTTCTTTCTTTCCGGTAATGGAAATCATATCAATCGCAATTCCTGCTCTGCGTACCACATCCACTACGGTAAGTCCTTCAATCTCTTCACAGCCATCCGCCATAAAAATTCCGATTTTCTTCATATTATCTTCCTCCTGTTTTCTACTCTCTTCTGATATTACTTTTTCTGATATTACTTTTTCTGATATTAAATTTTCTAACACGAAATTTTTCTATGCTGTCTCTTATGTTAGCATGGTTACTGCGCTTTTTCAATTCCATGGTTGCAGTGGATTTTAAAATATTTTACAATAAATGTATCATTATTTTCCTGACTATATGGAGGCTATTATGGAAATTGAATGCAAATATTTAATTGATGAGATTCCTTTTGATTTAAAAGACTATCCCTGCAAAGTCATTGAGCAGGGGTATCTCAATACGGATCCTGTAGTGCGGGTGCGCCGCTCCAATGACAAATATATTCTTACTTACAAAGGCTCCGGTCTTATGGTACGGGAAGAATATAATCTTCCTCTGAACGAAGATGCTTACCGGCATCTGATTCAAAAAGCCGATGGCATTATCATTTCCAAGAAGCGCTATCTGATTCCATTGACTGGCAGGCTGACCATTGAGCTTGATATTTTCGAAGGAGACCTTGCTCCGTTGAAATTAGCCGAAGTGGAATTTGAAACAAAAGAAGAAGCTGAATCCTTCCTTCCACCGAAGTGGTTTGGGAAAGATGTCACCTTCTCCTCTGATTATCACAACAGCACTTTAAGTCGTATGGGACTGCCTACCTAAGGCGGGTAGTCTCATAACGGCACATGGTTGCCACGCACTGCTTTAACTGTATATAACGGCCGGTTAAATCTCCTTCCGGAATTACCACATCCAATACTACGGAAAAATCATTAATCAGACGGTCTGTAATATCATTTTCCATCTCATTTAAAATCTTATATTTCTCCTCATAGGTATCTGCATCTAAGAAACGCAGCAGGAACGGATTCGCCTGCTCTTCGGATTCTGAAGTTTCCTGCGGCTGGGCTGTTGCCTGCGGCTGTGTTGTCTCCTGACTAACCCTTACCGCTTCCTGTGGAGTTGCTTCTTCCTGCAGTTTTACTTTTTCAAATCTGTATTTCTGCTCTGCTGCCGGATATTTCTCATGATCAACTTCGCTTACAAACATGGCAAGCGGTCTTGCATATACTTTATAAGCTCCGTAAAGTGCCTGATAAATCACCAGTTCTTCTCTTGTTTCGCTGTGTGTTGCTATGGCTACAATCTGATATAATTTTCCTTTAAAATGTCTGTAAATCTCCCCGGTTGCCGGTCTTCTGCCTTCCATTGCTGTCATCCTCCACTTATCTATGCTCTTTACTGTAATTCAAAACGGTTTAACATTTCAATTCCTTCTGCCACAAAATCTCTTTCAAAATTCAGATTGCCGCTGAAGCCAGTTACCATCAGCTCCTGCACTTTCTTCATATTATCACTTTGTGGAATATCATAAGTAAATTCCATCGGTTCTATTACTTCCATGGCAGACATTTCCTCTGCCGCTGCAGACTGATATTTTTCCGCCAGCCGGTTCTTTAACTGCTGCTGTGCCTGCTGTCTGTTCATCTGCGGATCAGGTGCCTGCTGATACATGGGATGCGGCTGGACTGGTGCCTGCTGATATGCCCGTTGTGGCTGGTTCATGGTCTGCTGATATGTATGCTGCTGGTTTGGCACCTGCTGATATGTACGCTGCGGCTGGTTCATCTGTGGACGATATATCTGCTGTGGCGGCCGCCCCATAGCCGGATTATTTCCACGCCTGTTTTGATTATTGCTTTGCTTTACACTCTGGGACAAAGCAACATATATGATAATAATGATAAATACAATAAAAAGTCCCATATAAAAACCTACCTTTTTCTATCCTTTTCAAGTTTTTTCTTTTCAAGTTTACCCTATTATTTTATTATACTCAAACAAACCAGCTAAGACAACAACTCATTCTATAATTTTTTCTTGCTGTCAGACTGTCTTTTCTGGACAAAGCGGAGTAGAATTACTATAATAGATAAATAAGATTTATCGAAAATTATTTAAATCAGGAATAGGAATTTTATTATGTTTGGGAAATTTGAAAAACGTATGTCCGGTACACAGATGATAGCTCTTGGTTTTCTATTGCTCATCTTTATCGGAACCATACTTCTGATGCTTCCGGTTTCCAGCCGGAATGGTGAATGGACTCCATTTATAACTGCCCTTTTCACCTCAACCAGTGCTACCTGTGTAACCGGTCTGGTTCTGGTCGACACCTTTACCCACTGGAGCATTTTCGGACAGCTTGTTTTATTAGTTCTGATTCAGATTGGTGGTCTTGGTTTTATCACCATTGGCATTACTGTTTCTTTGATGTTACGTAAGAAAATCGGGCTGAAGCAGCGTGGTCTTATTAAAGAAAGTTTAAACACCCTTGAAATCGGCGGTGTCGTGCGGCTTGTCCGCCGTGTCATCGGAGGCACATTTCTTTTTGAAATGTCAGGTGCATTCATTCTTACACTGCGTTTTCTGAAAGACATGGATGTTTTACATGCCATCTATTATGGTATCTTCCATTCTATTTCAGCTTTTTGTAATGCAGGATTCGATTTAATGGGGCGTTACAGTCCATTTTCATCCATTACCAGATTCTACAATGATCCTGTAGTAATTCTTACCATCAGTGCCCTGATCCTGATTGGTGGTATTGGTTTCTTTGTATGGAATGACCTTAGGGAACACGGGCTGCATTGCCGCCACTATGCCCTGCAGACCAAAATGGTTTTAAGTGCTACTGCAGTCTGCCTCTTTGGCGGCACGCTGCTCTTTTATCTTTTTGAGCATAACCGCTTATTTGCCGGTATGAGTTTCGGAGAACAGCTTTTGAATTCTTTCTTCTGTACTGTTACCCCACGAACTGCCGGTTTTAACGCTGTTGATAATGGTGCGTTAAGCGAAAGCAGTAAATTTCTTTCTATTGTATTTATGTTTATCGGTGGTGCCCCGGGTTCTACCGCCGGCGGTGTAAAGGTTACAACCATATTTGTTCTATTGTTATCCGTACGTTCCACCTTAACCCGTACTACCGGAACAAATATTTTCGGACGCAGACTGGAAGAATCTGTTATCACCAAATCAGTCGTCGTCCTTATGTTCCAGTTGACGCTGGCACTCAGCGCCACACTGGCAATTACTGCTATTTCCGGTTATCCAGTCATTGATGTGGCTTTTGAAGCATTTTCAGCTCTTGACACTGTCGGAATGTCAACCGGTATTACAAGCAGCCTTAGTACCAGCTGTCATATCATTCTAATTCTGTTAATGTATTTAGGACGACTGGGAAGCCTTTCCTTTGCCTTATCATTTACGGATAAGAAAAGGATTGCGCATGTGATGCAGCCGGTAGAAAAAATCAATGTCGGTTAATATCAAATATCTTGATTATACTAGGAGGATTCTATGAAATCATTTTTAATTATTGGACTGGGCCGATTTGGCACTCACCTTTGCAAAGACTTATCCAAACTGGATAATGAGATTATGGTTGTGGACGAGAATGAAGCCGTAATGGAAGATGTTCTCTCTTTTGTCACCAGTGCAAAAATTGGCGACTGCACCAATGAAAAAGTACTTGCCACTTTAGGTGTTGGCAATTTTGACGTCTGCTTTGTCTGTATCGGAAGTAATTTCCAGAGCAGCTTAGAGATTACAAGCCTGCTTAAGGAAATGGGTGCCAGATATGTCGTCAGCAAAGCAAACCGTGATATTCATGCCAAATTTCTGCTGCGGAACGGTGCTGACGAAGTTATCTACCCTGACCGGGATATCGCTGAAAAAACTGCAGTCCGTTTCTCTGCCGACCAGGTCTTTGACTACTTTGAATTAGGCGGTGGCTTCTCCATTTATGAGATTCCGCCATTACCGGAATGGATTGGAAAGAGTATTAAGGATCTAAATTTCCGTGCCTGCTATCATGCCAATATCATCGGTATTAAAACAGATGGTGTCATGAGCCTGCTGCCGGATGCCAATTATATTTTTAAAGACACGGACCATCTGATGATATTAGGCCACAGAAATGACATCGATAAAATTTTAAAGAAACTGTAAAACTACAGAAAACATGCTTTACAAGTCCAGCGTTTTCCCACTACCCGCATAAGCATTGAAAGAAGAGGTATCCGATGCCCGAATCATCAGATACCTCTTCTTTCTCATATTCTGCTACAATATTGTTCCTAAGGCTCCTCTGCCTCACTGATTTCTAAATATGCTTTTACAACCTGTACCAGCTTCTCATAACTTAAGGATGTAGTGTCCAGACAGAAATCGTAATTTCTGGCATCGTTCCACTCCCTGCCGGTATAGTATTTGTAATAATCTGCGCGATACTTATCAATGGTGTCTATCTTCTTTTCAATATCCTTCTTAGTTCCACCATTCTGCTGCATGACACGTTCAATGCAGTCCTTACGCGGTGCGTAGAAAAACAGACTCTTTACATAATCACAATCTTTTAAAACATAATCCGCACAACGTCCGATAATAATACAGGACTCTTCTTTGGCTACCTCACGGATAATTTTCGCCTGATAGTTAAAGAGATTGTCGTTGGATACAAACTCATCACTATCCGGTGGAAGCACTTCCCCATGATATGCTTTCTTCGCAATACGAAACAGTGGCATCTTACGCAGTTTCTCATCTGCCTCTCCAAACAATGCCTCATTGATTCCGCTTTCATCAGAAGCCATTCTTATTAACTCACGGTCATAGCAATGAATTCCAAGTTCTTCTGCCAGCTTCTTACCCAGCGTTCTTCCGCCGCTTCCATAACTTCTTGCAATGGTTATTACCGTATGTTTCATATTTAACACCTACTCTCCTAAATATGCCTTTTTAATAGACTCATTATTCATAAGCTCTTTGGCATCACCGCTCAATACAATTTTACCTGTTTCCAGTACATATGCACGGTCTGCAATCGATAATGCTTTCTTTGCATTCTGTTCTACCAATAGAACAGTTGTACCGGATGCAGATATTTCTTTGATAATGTTAAAAATCTCTTCTACAAAGATTGGAGACAATCCCATGGACGGCTCATCCATAAGGATGATCCTCGGCTTACTCATCAACGCCCGGCCCATGGCAAGCATCTGCTGTTCGCCACCACTTAAGGTTCCAGCCAGCTGATTCTTACGTTCCTTTAATCTTGGAAAGCTCTTGTATACACGCTCTAAAGACTCTGCAATTTCCTGCTTATCTTTTCTGGTATATGCACCCAGCTTTAAGTTTTCATATACTGAAAGCTCTGCAAATACACGTCTTCCTTCCGGAACATGTGCCATTCCCATGGATACAATCTTGTGTCCCGGAACCTTGGTGATATCTGTTCCTTCAAAAAGAATGCTTCCCTTTTTGGCACTGAGCATTCCGGTGATGGTCTGCAGTGTAGTTGTCTTACCTGCACCATTGGCTCCGATTAATGCAATGACTTCTCCTTCATTGACATCAAAGGAAATCCCTTTAATTGCCTGAATCACGCCGTAATATACTTCCAAATCTTTTATTTCAAGCATTGCCATTTTATCATCCCTCCTATTCGCCCAGATATGCCCTGATAACCTGTGGATTATTCAATACGTCACTGGTATTTCCGCTTGCCAGTACCTGGCCGAAGTTCAATACAGTCAGTTTCTCACAGATACCGGATACCAGTTTCATATCATGTTCAATCAGAAGAATGGTCATATCAAATTCATCCCTTACAAAGCGGATGGTATCCATTAATTCTTTGGTTTCATTTGGGTTCATGCCGGCTGCCGGCTCATCTAAAAGCAGAAGTTTTGGTTCAGTTGCCAGTGCTCTTGCAATCTCCAGTTTACGCTGTTTACCATACGGAAGATTGGATGCCAGATAATCTGCTTCATCCTCAAGACCAAATACCTTTAACAGCTCCATTGCCTTTTCATTCATCTCTGCTTCTACTTTAAAATACTTCGGAAGTCTTAGAATTCCGGTTAAAGTAGAATAAGTATGATGATTATGCAGTCCGACTTTTACATTATCCAGCACGGACTGGTCTTTAAAAAGGCGGATATTCTGGAAGGTTCTTGCAATTCCGGCTTTATTAATATCTATGGTTTTCTTTCCGGTAATATCTTTTCCATCCAGTACAATGCTTCCATCATCCGGTTTGTATACACCGGTAAGCATATTAAATACGGTTGTTTTACCTGCACCGTTCGGTCCAATCAGTCCGTATAACTGACCTTTTTCAATCTGCATTTCAAATCCATCTACCGCCCGGAGTCCACCGAAGGAAATTCCAAGATTCTTTACTTCTAACATTGCCATCTTATTGTACCTCCTTCGTTTTCTTTGCAAATAAATTCTTCAAAGAATGTGTCTGTCTCCAGGTAATTGCTGCCGGTGCCCAGTTAAAGAGCATCATTGCAATCAGAACAATTGCGTAAATCAGCATACGGTAATCACGCAGTCCACGCAATACTTCCGGAAGCATGGTCAGTACTACGGCTGCAATAATGGAACCACGGAAGCTTCCCATTCCACCGAGTACGACAAATACCAGAATCATGATGGACATATTGTATCCAAAGTTTGCCGGCTGGGCAATCAGGCTGGAAAGGTTATGTGCATAAAGCACTCCACCTGCTCCTGCGATTGCTGCTGAAATAGTAAATGCCATCAGTTTAAACTTTGTAATATTAATGCCAACGGATTCTGCTGCAATACGGTTATCACGGATTGCCATGATAGCACGGCCGCTTCTGGAATTAACCAGATTAAATACTACAAACAATGCAACCAGAATTAAAATAACACCGATTAAGAAAGTAGACTGTCTTGGTGTTCCGGTGATTCCCTTTGCACCATCGATAATCATTTCTCCGGTTCCCGACATATTAAGAGCCTTGTTGTCATTGATTGCAAAATGCAGACCGTTTTCATCTTTGCCTACATAAAGAACATTGATGACATTCTTGATAATCTCTCCAAATGCCAGTGTTACGATTGCAAGGTAATCACCTCTTAAACGAAGTACCGGAATTCCGATTAAGAATCCAAAGAATGCTGCAACAGCAGTTCCGATTAATAAAGCGATGATAAAACGCAGGGTTGGATTCATCGGTGAATTTTCCATACATCTGGTAAAGAAAGCACTGGAAAATGCGCCGACACACATAAAGCCTGCATGACCAAGACTTAATTCACCCAGATAGCCTACACAGAGGTTCAATCCGATTGCAACGATAGAATAAGTACAAAGGGGTACCAAAAGTCCCTGCATCAGACTGGACATGCTTCCGGTTGCTACCAGAATCTGTACTACGGCAAAAATGACGATTACCATAGCATATGTAATCAGATTACTCTTTGTTGTCTTCTTCATTGTTTTTAAATTCATTTTACTCATTCCTGCCACCTACACTTTCTCATGAATTGGCTTACCAAGAATACCGGTAGGCTTAACCAATAACACAATAATCAACACGGCAAAAACGATAGCATCGGAAAGCTGTGAAGAAATATAAGCTTTTCCTAAGATTTCGATAATACCAAGAAGGATTCCTCCGATAAATGCTCCCGGAATGGAACCGATTCCACCAAATACAGCTGCAGTAAATGCTTTGATACCAGGCATAGCGCCGGTATATGGAGTCAGTGTCGGATATGCTGAACACAGTAACACACCTGCAATTGCCGCAAGTCCGGAACCAATTGCGAAAGTAAGTGAAATTGTCCCGTTAACATTTACCCCCATAAGCTGTGCTGCATCCTTATCCTCGGATACTGCCAGCATTGCCTGTCCTGCTTTTGTCTTTTTAATAAAAATCATCAGACCAATCATGATAACAATACATGCCAGGACTGCCACTACCGTAACACCGGTTATGGTAATTCCGCCAATCTTAATATTCTGCAGTGGAACCACAGAACTAAAGGATTTGGTATCTGCACCAAATATCAGTAATGCAATATTCTGCAACAAATAGCTGACACCAATTGCGGTAATCAATACTGCCAGTGGAGATGCCTTACGCAAAGGCTTATATGCCACTTTTTCAATTATCACGCCAAGCACAGTGCAGACTACAACTGCAAGGATTACGCTCAAAAGCGGGTTCATGTTCATGCCGCTCATTGTCATAAATACGACATAGCAGCCAATCATGATAACATCACCATGGGCAAAATTCAGCATCTTAGCAATTCCATACACCATGGTGTAACCCAGTGCAATGATTGCATAGATGCTGCCAAGGCTGATACCGTTGATTAAATACGTTATGAATCTCATAACAACACCTCTTGCTTTCTCTTAGAATATATACCTCTATAATACATAAAAGGGGCTGCCATTGGCAACCCCTCTTTGGCTTATCTGATAAAATACATTACATTCCTACGTATTCACCATTCTGAATTACAACCGCTTTAGGATCTTTGTTTACTTCACCAGTTGCTGACCATGTCATTCCGCTACCTGTTGCACCATCAATGTTGACTTTTGTAATTGCGTCTTTCAATAAATCACAAATATCAGAAGCACTCATATCCGGTGTTGCATTTGCTTCTTCCAATGCTGCTTTGATTGCATAAATTGCATCATAAGCATCAGCTGCAAACTGGTTTGGTGTATCTTTATATTTCTCTTCATATTTAGAAACGAAGTTTGCAGTTTTTTCATCTTTCGAATCTGCTGCAAACGGTGTTAATAACATAAGTCCTTCTGCTAAAGAAGTATCAAAGTTCTTAACACCTAAGATTCCGTCCATACCGTCGCATCCGAAGAATGTCGGTGCATATCCCATAGAATCTGCCTGGGTTAAGATAATAGATGCTTCTGTATAGTAGATTGGAAGGAATACCAAATCTGCTTCTGCATCTTTTGCTTTCTGTAACTGTGTAGAAAAATCTGTCTTGGAATCTGCAGTAAATGCTTCTTCTGCAACTACCTCAAAGTTCTGGTTTGCTGCTTCTTCTACGAATTTTGCTTCGATACCTGATGAATAGATATCTGAACTGTTGTAAATAATTGCCACTTTCTTGGCAAGGTTATTCTCACCGATATACTGTGCGGATTTTGTTCCCTGTGCAGGGTCTGTAAAGCATACCTGGAATACATTGTCGTTCTTGATTACATCTGTAGATGATGCAGATGGTGTAATCTGGAACATATTATCTGCTGCAGTTAAATCTGCCACAGATACACAAGGACCTGTTGTAACAGTTCCCATTAATACCTGCATACCCCAGTCTTTTAAGGTGTTGTATGCGTTTGCTGCTTTTTCAGGGTCTCCCTGATCATCCTGGAAATTATATTCAATCTGATGACCGTTAATTCCACCGGCTTCATTAATCTCATCGACAGCAATCTGTGCACCGTTCTGAACGGCTGTTCCGTAAATTGCTGCATCACCGGTAACCGGTCCAATTCCTCCGATATAGAATGCATCTTCATTTTTTGCTTCTTTTGAGCCACAACCTGCAAGGCATCCAACTGCCATCGCTGCGACCAGTATTACACTGACTATTTTTTTCTTCATAATAGTTCCTCCTTTAACTCCTAGGTTTCATGTGCCTTATCTTACTACATGAAAATTTGAAAAGCAATACTCATTTTCCCTGCTACTCCTTGATTTTTCTAGGTTTTTCATGCCCTTCACCGCGTTAAAGTACTAAAGACGTATTGATTTTACTAGGTTGATTTATTTTAATATATAACCGCAGGTTATATATCGCATTCCAAACCGGTATAGTTTAAAACTGCTCATAAATAAACGCCGGTGCTGCAGAATCCTTTGCCAGCATAAAATGCATCCATAGAATCATCAGCAGCAGGTAAAAGAAAATCACTTTACCAAGAAATACTGCCTTCTCATTCTGTCTTATCTTTCCGATAAAATTCATAAATCGCTTCATTTAAATCTACCAGTCCTTTCAATGCTGGATGGGAATTATCCTCAAAGTAATACTCTGTATATTCATTTCCACTCAAATCGGCACACTGCACACCATAATCTTCTGCTATGCATCTTATCTTTTCATAAAATGCACTCCGCTCTTCTGCCGTCAGTTCCGTATAATCATACCAGTATCCATTAAAGGGAAGGATTACTACCAAAGGCTCTATTCCCTCCTCCCTGCAAATTGACAAAAAACATTCCAAATCCGAAAATTCCATGGAATCTAAGGTGTACTTCGGATTCTTATGTTTTCCATTGGCAATCAGCGTCTGGTACGTTCCTTTATATACGCTGTCAAACATGCCATAGTCGTTGCCATCCGAAAGCTTATGTCCTTCTGTTTCAGCTTCCTTTCGAAGCTGCTCCCAGGTAGCCTGTGACAGCTTTGCACCACTTTCCCTGCTCCTATGATTGCTGATTCCATCCATCAGTGCCTCTGCCATCACTTTATAATTATTCTTTTCTTCCAACAGTACCTTATGAAAATCTGCTTTTTTCTGCTCCAGCCAGCCTGGTTGTTCTGCTGTATTATCATCCTTCGGCTGATACCATTCCCTGGCTTTTTTTACTCTTTCTGACATGTTTTCATTATCTGCCATGATATTTTGCAGTCTGCCATTGATATAATCTTTGGTTTCCTGACTGATATCCGGATTTTCCAGCAATGCAATATATTCTTCTTCTGAAAAAGCAGCTTCAAACGCCGTGGATTTTACTCCATTTTCTTTAAACCACTGGGGCGAAACGATTAATACTGCCTTCTTATTGGCTGCCTGACTGCCCACCGCGCCCAGCGTAATGGCATGGGTCAGGCTCTGATACCCTGCTTTTCCTACATAAATGGGATCCATATCCGCACCATCAAAAATCGTATCTCCATGGAATCCACTGCCCTGTCCATGCCGCAGCTCCGAAGAGCCGAATATCAGCAATGCATTTTCATCGGCTGCCATCTTCTTTAATGTACTGCCGCTTTGGGATTTTGCATCACTGACCCAGGTGCCTGCTTTTCCCTCTGCCGAAAAACCTCTGCCGCTGTATAAATGCAGTCCCACTATCGTAAGTGCGCATAACAGCAGCGAAACTGCAAATGCTTTTATCGTTTTCATGCTTACTTCTCCTGTGCTTTCGCTTCTACCAGCGCAATAATTTTCTCCGGTGTATCCATATCCTCTCTTATTACTTCCGATGGTGAAATTACAACACCAAGGTTATCCTCAAGTTCCACCAGAAGTGCTACAAAGCTTAAGGAATCCAGTAAATCCTCTTCAAAAAGATTCATCGTAAGGTCTTCCCGGATGCTGTCATCCTCACATACTTTTTCAATAATATCCAAAATCTTTTCTTTCATCTTATAATCTCCTTTTTCTCTTTCTATTTTTCTTTGCAAATGATTCTGCATCTAAAATTTTTCTTCTATATATAAGTTGGGATAACCTAAATTGTAATAAAATGTCCTGAGAAAATCAGGAAACCAAACATCACCAGATTTAATGTGATTCCCCATGATGCCAGTGCATACCAGGTTTTCTTCTTATATTTCTTATAGAACTTCGACTTCTTCTGATAGATTTCCGTAACTGCCAGCAATATGCCATGATAGAGTCCGTACAAAATATAATGCACCGTCAGACCATGCCACACACCCATCACCAGCATATTGATAAGAAAGCCTGCTGCTGCACCGTTTAATCTGCTTTTAAACCATTTTTTGTGCATGGATAACATCATAAATCTGGAAAAGACGAAATCCCGGAACCACTCGGACAGGGAAATATGCCATCTTGCCCAGAATTCTTTCATATCCCGGCTGATAAACGGTTTCTTAAAGTTATCCGGTACGCAGATGCCAAGCATATAGCCGGTTCCCACTGCCATCAGACTGTATCCCGCAAAATCAAAAAACATATAAAAACCATAGCTGTATGCATAACAAACCATATTCCCTGCTGTCTGGTTCATGAACTGGTTCATAATCTGATAGAAGAAATCCGCAAATACGAATTTATATGCTGCTCCTAAAACAAGCTTCTGTAAACCAATTCCAAACCGCTCAAGATATTCTCTTCTTCCCGGCACATTATGATAATCCTCCAAGAATCTTCTGCTCCGGTCAATGGGTCCACAGCTAAAGGTTGGAAAAAAGATTAAAAATGCTGAAAAATCAAGGATTTTCACCTCTTCTATGGTGCCATCATAAAGTTCAATGATAATCTGCACCACCCGGAACGTAAGATAGGAAATTCCGGTAAACTGAAAAAGATTCATCTCCTTTAACCATGGAAGATCACATAATTTACATAATGCAAGTGGCAGAATGGAAAGCAGCACAAAACTGCGATAAAATGCTGCCTTTCTTCCATATTTCTTTCTTATGTATTCATATCCTCTGACCAGCATCCACTCAATCAGAAAATATCCTGCAAAATACGCAAGCGCCGTCAGATTTCCGCCTAACACGCAGACAACCATTACACCGGATACGATAAGGTTATACCAGCGCAGGCTCCTTTCCATACAGCCAAGAATCAATGCGAAAAGCAATAACAGAATCAATGTGCCAAAGAATGGTGCTCCGCTGTAAAAACTCATTCTGCCAGACCTCCAAGATATTTTCGGTCTGCCTTGCCATGGTTATTCATTGGCATGGTTTCGATATATTTTATTTTCTTTGGGATCATATAACCCGGAAGGAATTCCTTCAGACCGTTTTTTACCTGTCTTGAAATCTCAGATGCTTTCTTTCCTGCCATCTGTGCTCCTGTCACAAATGCCGTCAGGCTCTTTACCTTTCCTTCTTCCAGATTCGGCACTACGACTGCATGGTCAATCTGAGGAAGTCTTACCATGTTATTCTCAATATCTTCAATTTCAATGCGGTATCCATGCAGCTTCACCTGCAAATCAATTCTTCCATTATAATAAAGCTGCCCGCCTTTTAAATATCCGGCATCTCCGGTCTTATAACCCCGGTAAGCTTTTCCATCAAGGATACAATGGAAAAATGCCTTCTTTGTCAAATCTGCTCTCATATAATAACCACAGCTTACCGTATCTCCGATAATAACAATCTCGCCCTGTTCTCCTTCCGGCAACACTTTTCCGGCTTTATCCCAGATTTCGATATAAGTTCCTGGCTTTTCATGGCCTACCGGAAGGGATTTGCCCCGGGCAATGGTCTCCTGCAATAATTTCTCTGTTATGGTCACATCTGTGACTGCCACCGTAGATTCTGTCGGGCCATAGGTATTGATAATGACTGCCTCCGGGAAACGTTCCTTTAACTTCTCCACCGTAGCTGTAGTAAGCACTTCCCCACAGAATAAGAAAAGTTTTAAGGCTTTGATCTTTTCCCCACAGAAATTCCGGTCTGCCAGACACATATCCGCAAAGGACGGTGTCGATACCCAGATTTCTATTTCTGACTGTTCTAAGAAGCCCAACATCTCACTATAGTCACTCTGCATCTTCTTATCCATGGTATAAAGCGTTCCGCCACAGACCAGGGAAGTATATAAATCCATTACCGATAAATCAAAAGAAAATGGTGCCTGATTCATAAAATGGGCACCGCCCTTTTCTTCCATGGTGCTGCCTAACTGCACCGACCAGTCAAGATAATGGCTGAGGCAGTCTCTTGTAATCTCTACGCCCTTAGGCTTTCCGGTGCTTCCGGAAGTAAATATGATATACCATACTTCATCTTTGGCCAGAGGCTGTAGCACATCGGTCTCGTTTGTCTCCTGTTTTACGATTTCTTCTATCTTCTCTTTTCCGATTACCATTCCGATTTCTGTCTGATAAACACCTTCTACCACAAAGGTCAGTTCCGGTTCTACGCTTAATACCGTCTCATCCACCCGGCTTACCGGAATGCAGATATCCTGCGGCACATAGCTTCTACCTGCCTTGGCACAGGCAAGGAAGCATACCACCATATACGGGTTCTTATGTCCATATACAATAACCGGCCGCTTACGGTTCTGGCTGTTCTTCGCAATCCATACTGCAAGCCGGTTGGAATATTCTTCTAACTCCTCATAAGTCAGCTTTTGTTCTCTGCTTTGCACTGCACACCGCTTCGGATGTGTCAGGGCAGTTTCTCTGATGTTCTTTAAAATATCCATATCATCCCTCTTTTCTTTTTTCTAGGGACAACTATAGCACAATAAAATCACAAGAATATCACAGTTACGAATTCTTAAAGAACATTAATCTTTGCTTAGGCAGTTCTTAAAGAAATCTAAAACTTTCTACTTGGTTAATCTGTCTCAACAAAGTCCTGCTGCTTTATGAAATACTTTCTTCTCTTACCACGTTATGCTATACTGTGTTTGAAATTTATTCCTGATAAAAGGGAAATAGACAGAAAGAGAGGATTCGATGATGTTAGAATTCAGATATGACACTCAGCTCTTAATTGAAGGGGAAAATCTAAACGAGGATGCAATTAATGATTACTTTACTGAAAATTTCAAAGGAGACTGCCTTCTGGCAGTTGGTGATGAAGAACTGATTAAGATTCATTATCACACCAACGAGCCTTGGAAGGTCTTAGAATACTGCGCAGGTCTTGGTGAAATCTATGACATTGTAGTAGAAGATATGGACCGTCAGGCACGGGGGCTTCAGGGTTAATCTACACTTGACATGAACTGCATTTTTATATTATTATAGTTCTTGTCTTGCGGGCATGGCGGAATTGGCAGACGCGCTAGATTTAGGTTCTAGTGGGAGACCGTGCAGGTTCAAGTCCTGTTGCCCGCAGTCCAACCACAAAAACGGTTCAGGAATTATCCTGAACCGTTTTTTATTATGCCTTCACAGGTATTTCCACTACTGCTTCCCAGTCTCACAGATAGAAGAAAGATTTAAGCTGTCATAAATCACATGGCTTTCTTCTTCTGAAAAATCTCCCCGCAATGTCAGAACGAAATCACTATATTCCGTAATCATGTGGGCATAGGTAATCGTATAGCCGCTGTCTGCTGTTTGACTGGTAATGGTCAGTGTCACACCATCTGCTGTGGTATAAGTACCGGTGCTGTCATAAGCTTCTTTAAAAATATAATCATCCTCATTTGTTATATCCGATACTTCATACTGGATAGACACCGCCTGACTGTCTCCCTTCCGGTAACTGGCAAAGAATGCTCCCCGGGAAAAAGTGTCTGCATCCCTGGAATCATAGCAAAGCTGACAGGCTTTTTCACTCCAGAGTGTTGGATAATTTGCTTCTATATAAGAAAGGTCAATGCCAATATTCTGGTCTTTAAAAGCATCGCTTAATTTCGGATAGACATAACCCACCTCTATTTTGCCATCAATCTTTTCTTCTGCCTTCAAGCTCCATAGATCATCCTTGGTTCCTTCGGTAACGGTTCCAACGAAATCAGAAGTTTGAATAAATTCCTCTGTCCGGTCGGTCACCTTGCTGTCTGCAAAATCAAGATTTTCTCCTGAAAATTCTTCATAATGAATCGTTGTCTCTGTGACATTTTCCATAAATTCCGTTTCATTATCAATAATAGCAATCTGTTTTTGTGCAAGGATCCGCTCTGCCGCATATACACCACAGCCGGTGACTAAAACAAGAAGTGCCACAGCCGCTGCTGTCTGTGCCATTTTCCATGGTTTCTTCGTTTCTTTCTTCCGCATAGGTACAACCTCCTTTTGGGTTGACTGGTTTAAAATCCTCTCGTTGAGTTCTTCCGAGGGAATATCAGTTGCTATAAGGGAGTTGTGTAATAAATCATCTAAGGTTGGTTTCATATGATAAAATCCTCCAATTCCTGCTTCAGATATCTACGTGCACGCATCAGTTTACTTTTCACATTACTGATAGAGAGGGACAGCTTTTCTGCAATCTCAGCCACCTTGAAATCTTCCATATAATATAGAAGAATCACGATGCGAAGCTGCTCCGGCAATTTGTATACAGCCTTCCACACGGCTTCCTGCTCTTCTTTGCTTACCATATGCTGCTCTAAATTTTCATCTGCCGAAAATGCTTCCAGTCCCTGCTCCTTCGATATGGGAATCTCCGCTGCGATTCGCTTTCGCCAGGCAAATTTCCGCTTCCGGTTCTGCCAGAGCTTTATGGTAATTCCAAGCAGATAGCTTTTGACATTTCCCTCTTCCTTCCAGTCCTCCTTCTCACACATTGCAAGAAAGGTATCCTGATAGAGTTCTTCTGCCTGTTCCCAGTTCTGTGTCAGCCGGATACAAAAGGAATAAATGTCCGTTCCGTATGCCTCAATGTAATGTTCCAGTAATTGTTTGTTCATGTTTCCAATCTCCCAGACCGCGCCGTCATTTGTTTTGGGATGTTTCCCTTACACCTATATATTGTAATAACAGAAGAAACGGTTGCAGTGAAAGTTATTTTTTATTCTCCCACATGACGAATCCGCTCTACCAGAGTGCCATCTCCTTCCATAAATCTACCTGCTGCCAACGGTACGAAAATGCACAGTGCAAACAGTGTCACTATCATGACAACCACCGGAATGACAGGGATGGAAAATGCTACCTTATGATAATTCATCCGCTGAAACAGCAGCACATCAATGCCAAGTCCCACCGTTGCCGTCAGGAAAAGCGAAATTCCCGCATAATACATCCCTTCTGTCAAAAGCAGTCTGCTCTGTTGTTTTCCGGTCATGCCAATGCTTTCTAATATTGCAATTTCCCGCCTTCTGCCGGATATACTGCCAAGCTCTGTATTGATATAATTCATCACACCGATAAATCCCAAAACTATAGCGATTCCCATTCCTAGCTGCCACATCTTCTGTTCTGCCGGCTTCTGCTCTTTGATGCCCTTTAACTTGCTGCTCCAGGTAATATCTTTTGCATCCTTAGATTCCTGTATCAGCTCTTTGACTTTCTTTTCTGTTTCCTTATCGTATTCCTCGTCATAAATCACCGATACCTTGTATGTCCACAGGCTCTCTGCCTTATCCTCTAAAAAAGAGTCACTGACTAAAATCATAATCGTCGGTCCCATGGCAGTCGGACCGAGATACGGACTGTCATCCTCCTGTATTCCCGCAACAGATAAACTTACCTCGCTGGGTCCACGATATGGGCTGTCATCCTTCTGCAGCCCTGCAACAGATGTGCTGTATTTCTTTGTTTCCTGCCCCGGAAAATAAAAGCTTATTTTCTTATTTTTGACATCCGCATTGGTATATCCCATATATTGCTGGCATAAAAGGCAGCTTTCCCCTGCCAAAAATGATTTCTCATCGATTGCCGTTTCATTCTGCTGATTGATATAATGAAATGTTTTTTCATCGATTCCAACCACCAGCGCCATGAAATGTTCCGGATTCTGCTGATATTCTTCTCTTACATCGTCATATTTTATATACATCCACTGGTCATAGAAATCACGCATCCACTGATCCGAAAAATCCGGCTCCCAGGGTACAACGATTGTACTGTAATTTAATTTATGAATTTCCTTCACTCCATCTATTTTTAAAAGTTTCTCACAAAATGCATCATCAAAAGGCTGTTTCCAGTCTGATACATCTGCCACCATACTCTTATTGGTCAGTTCCATATCTGCATTCATATACTGCAGTTCCGCTGTCCGTTTGCTCTGGCTTCCCGCCAGCGTTACCACACATAAAAATACAGTCAGGCTGGTTGATAGTGAAAGGATGACAAGGATTGTTTTCTTCTTCATCCGGCACAGCTGCTGCCATGCCAGACGGTAAATAATATTTTTCCCGGTTCGTCTTTTCTTTCCGGTATAGACTACCTTCGAAGTCTGATATCCCAGTGCCTCCATGACAGAAATGCGCTCTGCTACTCTTACCGGCTTACGGCTGGCAAAATAGACGGTTACTGCCATAATAGCAATCGTCAGCACCAGAAATTCCGGTTTTATCGTTACAGCCATCTTTTCTGAGCGAAGTCCCAGTACCCGGATTGTTCCGGGAATCACAAGATAGGACGTCAGAAATCCTAAAACTATTCCCATTAAAATTCCGATTCCACTTAGAATAATCTGTTTCTGCCACAACAGCCGGTGCATCTGGCTTTCTGTCATTCCCACAGCACGAAGCAATCCATAATAGCGGATATTATCTTCTATGGATAAATACATGATATTGTAAATCAGTAAATAGGCACTGAGGCAGGTTAACATAATGATTCCTATCATTCCAAGAAAAATTCCCTTTACCTTATCACAGTCCCACGTTGTCTGAATGTTCTGCTTCCGTTCCAGATTTAATTCTTCTTTCAGCCGGTTCTCTATCCGGTCTGATGCAAACCAGAAGCGATATTGATAGTAGAGAATACCACAGCCATAGTCTGCCTGGCTGTAGCCTGCCTGTTGAAACACCTCTTCCGTCACGAAACAGTTGGCAGTTTCTTCATAGTCATCTATGATGCCCGTAATTTTCATGGGCTTTTCTACCTGGGTTCCATCTTTCTTCTGATAGCTTAAAAGCAGCGTATCACCAATTGTAAAATTTTCCGACTTCCGCTTTTCCAACAGCGTCTTTGTAACCATCACCTCATCGGCTGTCTCAGGATACCTTCCCTCCTGACGCAGAATGCCGGGCTGATGCATTTTCTCCCGGTAATTTTTATCCTCATATATGATAGAAATATTCTTTTCACCGATGCTTCCCAGCATAAATTCTGTAATTCCAACTACCTCAATACCAGGATCTGCTTTTACCGTCTCTTCCTGCTCTTTTGTGACTCCGCCCATCAGAATTCCATCATAGAGTTCCCCCACAGAATGCAGCCGCCAGACATACTGCATATGCATGTAGGAAGCCCCTGTCTGCATAACCGTAAACAGCATCAGCACCGCCAATACAATTGCCACAAGATACAGGCTGTTTTTCTTTCTGTTGCTCCTTATGGAACGGACTGCCATCTTACGGATGACAGCCTGATTATTATTTTTAAGCATAGAGCTTTCGTTCCTTCCTGATTTTCCCATCTTCCATGTATACAATCCGGTCTGACAACTGCGCCACGTCCATGTCATGGGTAATCAGAATTGTAGTCTGCTGATATTTTCGTGCCACTGTTTTTAACAATCCCATAACATCATGGCTGGTCTGTGTGTCAAGATTTCCCGTGGGTTCATCCGCTAAAAGAATAGCCGGCTTATAAGATAATGCCCGGGCAATTGCTGTTCTCTGCTGCTGACCGCCAGATAACGTACCCGGCAGTGCATCCCGCTTATCTTCTATTTTCAGTTGCCTTAACAATTCTTCTATATATGCCTTGTCCACATAACCTCCATCCAGCTCGATGGGCAGCACAATATTCTCATACACACTCAAATCAGGAATCAGGTTATAGCTTTGAAATACTACACCAACCTTCCTTCTTCGAAAGACTGCCTGCTCTTCCCTCGTCATTGACGCAAGGCTTTTCCCATCAATATAGACTTCTCCGGATGTTGGCACATCCAATGCTCCTAACATATGCAGCAGCGTACTTTTCCCGCTTCCGGACTTTCCGGTGATTGCCACAAATTCTCCCTCTTTTACGGTAAGGTTCACTCCATCTAAGGCTTTTACCGTATGGGTTCCCAACGGATAATATTTCTTTAACTCCTCTGTCCGTACTACTTCTTTTATTTCATTGGCAGATAAATGCAAAATTCTGCCCCCTTTCCACTTTCTGAATGCACTTCCATATAGCCGTCCTGCATCGTCACAATCTTTCGTGCCAGATACAGGCCAATCCCGATTCCATCCTCATCATGGACTTCCGGTTCCCGGTAAAACCTTTGAAAAATCTGTGCCTGATGTTCCGCAGGGATTCCCCTTCCGGTATCCCGGATGCTGATTTTTCCAAAAACCTCCTGTTCCATTACTGAAATATAGATGCTTCCCCCTTTTGGAGTATATTTCACTGCATTCTCTAAAAGATTAAAAATTGCTTCCTGTGTCCACTTGGCATCGCAAAACAGTTTCAATGTCTCCGGGCAGTCCACATGGACAGAAATCTCTTTTGCTTCCGCTCCCGGTACCACTGCCGCAACCGCTAGTCCTAACACTTCAAAAATCTTTGTGTCCTTTTCACATATTTCTATGATTCCGGTTTCCAGGCGCGAAAGCTTCACCAGACTCTGCATCAGGAAATCCAGCCGTTCTGTCTGTTTTATCAGCTTTCCAATACACTCCTGCCGCCGCACCTTATCTTCCTGTTCCTCTTCTAAAATTTCCAGATATATTTTAATATTCGCCATTGGCGTTCTGCCCTGATGGGAAATGTCAGAAATCAGCTCTTTTATCTGTTCTTTTTCCTTATGGCTCTGTCGGTTCTTCCTGTTCCAAACATCCATAAGCTCCTGCAAATCCTGATAAATCTTATCCCAAAGGCTGTCCTTAAACTCCGCTTCATTTCCAATGTCTTCACCTGCTTTCATCAGCGTCAGACACCGCTGTAGTTCTTCCGTAAAATCATAGATTTCCTTCTTCTGCCGATACAGTCTGACTAGAAGATAACTTATCACAATGCCACAGCCTGCTATTATTCCTATCGCAACCATTGATATCCCATCCCATATACATTTGAAATATATTTGTGTTCTGCATCCTCTATCTTTCCACGGAGCCGGTTCACATTGACTGCCAGTGTGTGTCGGTCCACATATGCTTCATCACAGTCCCACAATTGCTCTAACAGCACATTATAAGAAAGCAGCTGTCCTGCATGTTCAATAAATAAGCGTAACATCCGAAATTCCGTAGGTGTTACCATGCACTCTTTCCCCTCTATTTCTACCTTGACCCGGTCAAAGTCTATCCGCAGATATCCATCTTCATAAATATTTCTTGGATTTTCCGTCTCCCGTTTTAAAATGACCGCTATCTTCTTTAGCAGAATATGTATGGAAAATGGCTTTGTCACATAATCCTCTGCTCCCAACTCATACCCGGATAACACATCTTCTTCCAAATCTCTTGCCGTAAGAAACATGACCTTCACTTTCCTGTGCTCCATAATCCATTTACAAAAGCCAAAGCCCTCTCCATCCGGAAGATTTACATCCAGTATCATAAGCGAATATTCCTGCTGCAAACCCGCAAGCTTTGCCTCCTGAGTGGAATAGGCACTTTCTGTCTCATACCCTGCCTGCTGCAGTGCAAAGCAAATTCCCTGGTTCAGTTCCCGGTCATCTTCCACTACTAATATTCTATCCATCTTCCCTAAACATCCTTTTTCTTATCTGTTGTCATTCGTTTTTTTCTTTCCTACTTTTCCCCGGTTCATTCCTATGTCTCATTATACAAATGCTTCCTACGTCGCGCAACGAATAGATTGTCACAGTTTTGTGATAAATGATTTTGGATAGAAAAAAGCAGGAATTACACTTTCATAATCCTGCTTTCTACTTTATCAATATTTCTTTGTCAATATTTCTTTTTCAATCTTCTGTTATTCTGTTACTTTTTCAATCCTTCCGGAATCGGTCTTCTTTTTGCGCTGAATTCACTTACATCAATCCGAATCACATTGACAATGGATACCAGTTCTTCATTAAAAGTAAAATCGCCTCCGGTCTGGCATTTCATCAAAATGGAAAGTGCCTGCATTTTCTCATTTACATCCTCTACGATAACAGCTTTCCCTTTTCCCATAACACAGGAATAGGAATTACCATACTGACATGCCACCTTTCCTTCAAATGGCACCACATCACACTCCATTTCAAAGCATACCTTTGGATTTTTCTCTATTAAATCATACTTATATCCCTTCTTTGCTCCATGAAGGTAAATCACCATTTTCCCATCTTCATAGGTATAGCCGTAATTCATCGGTAACACATAAGGCTGGTCACCATCCACAAGTCCCACATGCACAATCTTGCAGGCATCCATAATCTTAAGGATTTCATTTATATCTGTTACTTCACGTTCTCTTCTTGTCATGCTTTCTCTCCTCCAAGTACATCAAACATATCTTTCTTTTCTTCTATGCACTGTAATAAAACTGCTAAATATTCGTCTTGTTCATTAAACTCTAATTCTATTTCTCCATTTGGGTCATAACCAAAAATACTTTCATACTCTTCTCTTGCTTTTTTTAATTCACCTGTTTCTTTCCCATAATACATTGTTTCACCATTCCTTCCAATCTTTATATATTTCTCCAAAGATTTTTGAAAGCCTTCCTAACACCTCATTGTCTTAATCATAAAGCATTCTACCTAATTACGCAAACGCTTCTTTTTCTCCTTTTGAAGATGAAATGAAGACGAAGATATTCAAAATCCCTCTTAAAAATAAAATAAAGATAAAAATGTCAGCCTCTTAGTATTATTTTTCTTTACTCTTCTCATCGGACTTTACATTTCCGTGCTGTTTCATTCTTCCCACAACCCCCGCATTAATAGCGGCTTTACAGATATTTTTTCGTACAAAAAAACGTCATTCATATGAATGACGCTTTTCACTGTTAATGAGACATCGGGGATTCGAACCCCGGACAACTTGATTAAAAGTCAAGTGCTCTACCAACTGAGCTAATATCCCATACATATTTAGTTCGATAAGTGCTCTTTCCAAATCCTTTTGGAATCCTTCAAGATACATCACAGCTTAACTGGGCTAGTTGGATTCGAACCAACGTATGCAGCAGTCAAAGTGCTGTGCCTTACCGCTTGGCGATAGCCCATCAATTTTACAAAAGATGCTCTAACCATCGCATCAAGGTGGATACAGGGATTCGAACCCTGGGCCTCCAGAGCCACAATCTGGCGCGCTAACCAACTGCGCTATACCCACCATAAGATTCCGGCCATCAGGCGGTCTCTCTTCCCTCTTGGGAAAATGTGCTCGAAGGGATTCGAACCCCCGACCCACGGCTTAGAAGGCCGTTGCTCTATCCAGCTGAGCTACGAACACATATCTAATTTTCCAATTAGAAAGCGGGTGATGGGAATCGAACCCACGTATCCAGCTTGGAAGGCTGGTGTTCTACCATTGAACTACACCCGCATGAAGTCGGGGTGACAGGATTCGAACCTGCGACCTCCTGGTCCCAAACCAGGCGCTCTAGCCAAGCTGAGCCACACCCCGTCAACGCTATTTAAATTTCTTTTTCCGTGACGCAAGACATATTATATTATAGCATATACCAATTGTCAACATTTATTTTCAAATTTTTTCAAAAAATTTTTACAACTCCGAATCTTGCCCCAATTTATAAAGGTTTTTTTGATTTTTCTTCTTCAGAAAGATATTTGAGCTGATAGTCCGGAGTACCATTTGCGTCGATTTCCATCACGATATAAGACGGCAGATGTCCATCCTGACGAGGATATGATGTGCTGCCCGGATTCAATGCCACTACACCATGATCCTTTTCTATAAGCGGTCTGTGGGTGTGTCCGAACATTACAATATCCATGCCTCTTCCCCTTGCCTCTTTCTTGATATCCTCCAGGCCGGCAGAAACATAATAGTAATGTCCATGGGTAATCAATGCCTTTAATCCTCCGATTTCAATTTCCTTTTCTTTCGGAAGTTCAGAGAAAAAGTCATTATTTCCTGCCACAATGTCCAGTGGACATCCTGCCAGTTCCGCAATATAGTCCTCATAACCTTCTGCATCTCCCAGATGAATCATACGGTCAAAAGGTCTTTCTTTTTCCATAATCGTTATCAGATTTTCATGTTTCTTATGGGTATCACTTACTATCAATACTCTCATCTTTTATCTTCCTTTATGATAAACCTTTTCCCATGAGTGCTTCTTTCATTGCGCGTAATGCTTTTCCACGATGGCTCATTTCATTCTTCTTATCCGGTGGCAAGCTTGCTGTGGAGCAGTTATATTCATCCACATAAAAGATTGGATCATAGCCAAATCCATTTTCACCCTGAGGCTCAAATCCAATATATCCCTCAATTGTCTCACGGGTTACCAGTGTTTCTTTATCCGGTAATACAGCCGCAATTGCACATACAAAGCGTGCGGTCCGCTGTTCCTTTGGTACTCCATTCAGACGGTCCAAAAGATTCTGGTTTTTTATGGTATAAGAGGTATCTTCTCCCATATAACGGGCGGAATATACACCCGGTTCCTTATTCAGATAATCAATTTCCAGACCAGAATCATCAGCTAAAACAATAGCATCTGTATATGCTGCCACAGCATTTGCCTTAATCAGTGCATTTTCTTCAAAAGTAGTTCCATTTTCTTCAATATCCACACTGATTCCGGCTTCTTTCATAGAAAGAATCTCTACATCAAGATCCGATAAAATCATGCGGATTTCTTTCATCTTGTCCTTGTTTCCTGTTGCAAATATTATTTTATTCATCTTAATATCCCTCCTGAAATGCCCGGTAAATTGCATTATAAATTGCCTGTGCTGCCTCTTTCTGATATGCTTCATCATTCAACCGGTTCAGTTCATCCTGATTTGTCATAAAGCCTACTTCTATCAATGCTACCGGCATCTCTGCTGTTCGTATAATATAAATCTCGTGTCCTTTTACAATTCCCTTACTGGTACTTCCTAACGCCGCTGTCATTTCTTCTAAGCAAATCTGGGCTAACTGCATACTTCCATTTTCCTCAGATGCCTTCTCTTCATCATACATGACTGCTGTTCCGTTGATACTGGACATTCTTCCGCTCTTGGTAGAATTATTATGTACGCTGATAAAGAGGTCTGCCCCGGCTTTATTTGCCATATCTACACGCTGTTCAAGACTTGGATTGCTGTCATCCGTTCTCGTATAGTAGACTCCGACGCTCTCATCTCCTGCTTCATCAAATAATTCCTTTACTTTAAGCACTATAGCAAGGTCAATATCTTTCTCATTAATGCCCTGCTTTGTAGCTCCCGGTGCATTTCCACCATGTCCTGCATCTATTACCACAACTTTATCATAGACTTCATGTGGTGTCAAAAAATCCATATAAATATAATGCTCGTCAGATGTCTTTTGTAATTCCACCACACTATCTAAAGAGATCTCAATTACACCATATTCCGGCTCACTTTCATAAGTCAGATTATCTATATGATAGCTCTTTCCTATCATGGGATAGTTATAAAGATAATTCTCATCTGCTCCCGGAATTTTAATGATAATGGTCTGGGTCAGATAGTCATTTTCTACGCTGACATCTTCCGGTGTCACATTTTCCGGTAACGCAATACGAAGCTGCTGGTCAAAGCTGATGCCCTCCTGGCTGTCTACATTTGCCGTATTATACTGCAGCATTTCCAGCGCATCCATATTTTCCTTGCGCTCGATGGCTTCCTGTGCCCGAAGTTCCCTGTTTTCCTCTGCCCGGATATGAAGTTGTGGAAAAAACAGCAGCGTTCCTGCCACAATAATGCTTATGGCAGTAATAATCACGGTAGCTGCTTTAATAACTTTCTCTTCCATCCCGCTCTGACTTACCTTTCTTTTGCATATGCTTTTATACAAAGATTTGCAGACTGGGTTTCTTCTACATTTTCCCAGTTTTTGCCGTTGGTACTGATATATCCCTCTCCATCGGAAAGATCTACGTTTCTGGTTGATTCATCTGCCTTATATTCAATTGCCATTGGATGCACGGAATCCGGAGTCTTTATCATCAGTACAATGGCAAATTTTTCTCCCTTGTTCACTGCAATTTTCTTATCAAAAGTAACGGTATAGAAACCTGCATTATCAAACTTTCCGGAAGCTACTTTCTGCCGTTTGGACAGACTTTCCCTTCCATCATAGTCCTTTACTACATATACTTCATATTCCGTATTTTTCCCGGTTGCATAGAAGCCTGCTGCCTCTAAATTTTCATTGCTTTCCGCTGTATATACATTTGCTCCATAAATGGTATCACGGTTGTATCCCAGCTGACCGACCCAGCCACATAAATCGGACTGATAAATCATATCATAATTATCGGTATCTTCTACTCCGGTATAAACCAGATTGTGAATTCCTACATTGGTATCATAATAAGAGACATAGAATACTCCATTGTCTCCAAAATCTTTTCCCCAGCTGTTCTGGCAGATAAATGCACCGTCTCCCTCTAAATCTCCCGGGAAATTCTCTTTCGCATAACTGTCATCCCAGCCAATAATCGCCACATCATGATTCGGCTTTTCTGAACCAACATAGCAATAAGAATTGGTCTCCTGATTAAAATATTCGGAACGGCTGTTGACATTCTGCAATGTACTGTAAATAGAAGTCTCGACTGCACCATATTTAAAAACTGCCTCTTTAATCTTCTCCAAATCCTTGCTTTCAATAATCTGTGCTTCCTGCACATGTTTGACCGGAGCTAAATTCTTTGTCAGCTCACCGTCATATGGGTCGTCCTTTTCCAATACAGGACCCTGCCATGCAGTCAGATATGCCAGACTCATAGTATACTCCCCACCATCATTCTGTCCTAAGCCAAAACTGTTTCCAAGACTCATGTTATCGGTGGAAAATATATCATTTTCTTCCGGAAGCAGCATGGATTCCAGTGCTGCCAGAGAAGATGCAGCCCAGCAGGTTCCCTTATTTCCCTGGTTCTTCACCTGCGGTGCTCTTCCTTTCTCCCGCAAGTCATAATGAGATGGCAGAATGCTTGTCTCAGAAGAAGTATTCACCACCACTGCTTCATTTTTATTAACATCCCATGCATAAGAATAACCAAGCTTCGAGGCAATGACCTCTGCCGGCACATAATAACGGTCATCAATCCGTGTCAATGTAGAAGAAAATTTCTCCTTCTCATCATTTATCTGTACTTCCTGGTCATCTAAGCTCATCCACAAGCTGTCTGAATATTTTTCTATCAAAAGAGCCGTGTCATCGTAAAGATGCACGCTGCAGTTATAACTGTCCCGGATCAAGTCCAATGGTACCATCAGATTCAGATTTTCATCCATATAGATTCCATTGTCCTTGTTGGTATATACTTTATTATCAATCGCTACCGTAAGATTCTTCTCATTGATGCTTTTTGCAATCAGAGGGTTCCAGTCGCTGCTCTGCAAATCTGCACCACGGAACTGTCCGATTTCTTCGGTTACACCCTTAAAATTGGCAAATTTCAGTATCAATGCAAGAACTAAAAGTAACGTGAATACTACATATCTCTTAGAATAACGTACTTTTTCCCTCACTCTTTTGTCCCTTTCCGTTTTGGTGGCTTCGGTCCCATGAACTGATAGAAATATGTCTTTAACATTCCATTATAAATCTTGCGGTTTTTATCCGGTTTTCTTCCGATATCCTTTGGTGCATTCTCATAGCTGGTAATCAGGTACATAGACCATGAATCCAGCCTTCTGTATGCCTCACCAATTGTCCGGTATAATTCCGGCAATGCCGCCTTTTCTTCCAATCGCTCACCATATGGCGGATTGGATATGATAAAACCGTATTTTTTCGGATGGTTCAACTGGCTTACCGGTCTCTGCTGGAAATGAATCATGCCATCCACACCGGCACGCTTTGCATTTTCTCTTGCTGCACGCACAATTTCTTCATCAATATCATATCCCTGGATATCCACCTTAATATTGGTATCCACCATTTCCTGGGCTTCATTTACTGTATCGTACCAGAGCTGACGCGGTATCAGGTTTGTCCACTGCTCTGCTAGGAAACTACGGTTCATGCCCGGTGCTATATTGGCTGCAATCATTGCTGCTTCAATCGGAAATGTTCCACTTCCGCAGAATGGATCTACTAAAATTCTGTCCCTATTCCATGGTGTCAGCATTATCAATGCTGCTGCAAGGGTCTCTGTGATTGGTGCCTTACTGGTAAGAGTCCGGTAGCCTCTCTTATGTAAAGATTCTCCGGAGGTATCTAATGCTGCCATTACTTCATCCTTCAACAGGAAAATTCGTACCGGATAGGATGCACCACTTTCTTCAAACCAATTGGTATGATATTTCTGTTTCAGCCGTTCTACCATTGCCTTCTTAACAATAGACTGGATGTCTGACGGACTGAACAATTTACTCTTTATGGAAGAAGCCTTGGTGACCCAGAATTTACCATTTTCCGGAATATACTCTTCCCATGGAAGTGCCTTGATTCCTTCAAATAATTCATCAAATGTCTCCGCTTTAAATTTTCCTACCCGAAGCAGCACACGCTCCGTTGTACGCAGGAAAATATTTGCACGGCAGATTGCCTCTGCATCACCAATGAAAGTCACTCTTCCATCTTCCACCTCTGAGATTTCATATCCCAGATCATATATTTCTTTTTTCAAAACTGATTCTAAGCCAAAATGACATGGCACTGTTAATTCGTATGTTTTCATATGTTCTTTCTCCATTATCACTACTATCTTATCTGTTCTAAATGACACTGTCAATGTTCTTTTCTATCCATTTAGTGCATTTAGGCCTCCAATCAGAGTATATATCTGATATCCCTGCCGCGTCAGTCTTTTTGCTGCATACATACTTGTATTTCCATACTCACAACACAGCAGTATCTTGCGATTTTTCGGCAGCTTATGCTCCCAGTGTTCTATCTCATCATAAGGATAACAATGGGCATTTCTCAAATGAAATACCTGAAAATCCTCCCTGCTTCTCAAATCAACAATATATATCTGTGGATCATCTTTTAGTTTCCATAATTCCGCTACACTGATAGCCGTAAATCTCATATGCCATCTCCCCCAAAAATCTCCTGACTTTTTCTGCTATGAAAAAACAGATTACAAAGTGTTCCTTGTAATCTGTTTCTTATTTTAATATATGCAGTTTTTCAATAAGATTGACCTAGTAATTGCATTTGTTGGATGTCTTGTTATCCGCCTTGTTATCACTTCTGTTGCTGGTCCTATTGCCTGCTTTGTTGCCGGTTTTGTTATCCGCATTTTCAAAGTCATTATCAGCATTCATTGTGCGGTTTACATTGCTTGTTTTGTTTTTTGCATTATCTGCATTTTTTGCCATAATATCGCCTCCTTTTTTTATCAGATACTTTTTCTTTTGATTCTCTGATACAGTGATATTATTTCTTAATTTCTTATTATTATTCTCATTTGCATTGCATTTTAAAAACTTTTATATTATAATTTTTTTCGTATAAGAATTGTTTTTTTATACAGTTATACCCCTTATTAATTATTTATACTCCCCTCAAGAAAGCCACAGGAATCCTAAGATTCATGTGGCTTTCTTATTTACACGAGTAGCTCGCAAAACGTATTTCTCGTAGTTATTGTTCTTTACATATTATAGAAATTCATATTTTCCTGCAGTTCCATATTCATCTCGCCGCCGTTCTTCTCATATCTGGTACGGAATCCATCGATATGACGCAGTTTACGTTCCTGGAATATTTTAAACCGGCTGATCATATCCTGATACATCGGGTTTGCCTCTAATGCATCCCTGTATTTCTTGGCAAACGGACAATAACGGAACAGAATATCCCTTGCTACACGGTTCAGGCGGAAACTGCCGCCTGCCTCGTATTTAATCCATCCGATATAATCAGAAATAAATACTTCACGATAGTTATTCTTTGACTTCCAGAGTGTATTCTTAATCTTCTCCTTTGCCTCTGTGGATAAATCACGGTTTTTCCGATAGTACTGGATATAATCACAATATTCTGAAGTAAGGGATTTCTCTGTAATATCATTCCAACGCATTCCCTGTATCTTACGGCACATTTCCCAACGGAATCTTCCGCAGGTCTCTATCATCATATCCTGCAGGCTGTAGATAGTCATAACCGGGAAAACAAATCGGGCGGATGTATCACGTTTTACTCCGGCAGTCTCCTGCCACATCATTGCTTTCATTCCCACATTCGGCATCAGAATAACATCTGGAAATACTTCTTTTTGCACCGGTTCAGCATTTACACCATGCATCGGATCTGAAAAAATCACTTCACGGTAGAACAACGAATAATCAACTTCACGGACTTTTTTGATTGCCTCCTCAATCCGCTCTGCAGTCACCAGCATCTTCTCTGTTTCCTGCACCATGTCATGCTTGCTCAGAATCGGACAGAAGGTACTTACTTTTCCATAAGTTGCCCGGTTCGTTGACACAAACATATTATTCATCTCATATTTGGTCTTTTCCCAGCAGTCTGTTTTCAACCGCTCCATTCCTGCTGCATCCAGCTTACCCATCCGCTTCTGCTCTGCCAGATATCCATTATAATCCAGGTCAAATTCATTCCGGCTTGGTTCATTCTTTCCTTCATAGATGCTCTTTAGCCACTCAAACATGGTATAGACATGGTCGCTTTTACACTTGAACAGTTTATCTGTCAAATCATAAAGTTCATTAGCGGTATCTTCTCCTACCATTCCCACATCCATAAATCCAAAATTCAAAAACATCTGAATAACCGGGTCTAGGTCATCCGCATCTTTCATGGCATGCTTAAATACATTTTTATAAGTAGCATAGAATAATGCTGTCAACTCTTTCCGAAGTTTTCTCGTTTTCTCATCATTATCAAAATTATCCGGAATTGCATCATATTCATGCATTTTGCTTCGAATTTTATGTACATCCTCTGCTGCCACTCCTGCATATTCTAAGATATGTACCAGACAGTCCTCTGTTTCTTCTTCCTCTTCTCCATCGGTTTCCGCATATTCCTGTTCCAGTAAATCTTCCGTTCCCTGAACCAGCTTATCCTCTGCCTGCGGCTTTGGTACTTCACCAATCAGTTCTCCTGCAAAGTTATATATTGCATCTGCCTTTATCTTTATATTGCTAAAATCATAAGTCTGATATTCCGTAATTCGTTTGTCCCGTTCTCCTGCATCTCCCAGACGGTTGTCCTTGATAAACTGTAACAATGGCTCTATTGCCTGTCGTATTTCCTCGATGTCAGCTCCACTTGCTGCTGCACGGGCTGCCATGTCAAAATAAAGCTGTAATAAATCCATTCGATTGATATCCAGATACAGATTTACATGCTCCTGTAAATATTCTTTTGCATGGTCAATCTCTCTTACCGCTTTGCACATAGCTCTTGCTGCCTGCATAATCTGTCCCGTCAGCAAATCCTCTTTCTGCTGAAAGAAATCCATAGTTCCACTATTCCCAAGTTCTGCCAGTTCATGGAAATAATCCGCTTCCCATTTCGGTGCCATATTGGTTCTTACATAAGGCTGCAGGCTCTCTATTCTCCGGAAACTTTTCTCCTGAATGCAATATTTTCTACATAACTCCTGATATTTCTGATACATTGCCAGTGCAAAGCTATAATATTTTTCTGTACTGTTTTGAAATCTCTGGTTTCGTCCAAGCATATGGTCTGCCTCACGAATTGCCACAGATAAAAATGCTGCTGCATATTTCGGCTGACTGATAAATATCTTACCAAAGTCCTCCGGAGCATGATAATGAAACGGATAAAGTGTTACATCATCCGCTGCCACATAATCTGCTATATATTCTTCTTCTGCACAATCCATCAGACCTATTATATTACCGCTTCCAATCTGCACTTCTTCCAGCTTAGACACCTGTCTCACTGTTCCATGAATTACCATATACAGTGCATTTACCGCTGTTCCATGCTTGATAAAGCATTTCCCTGCCGGGACCTTAATCATTGCCATAACACCAATTCCTCTGTTATTTCTATATTAAAATTACTTTATTATACTTGCTTATTAAAATCTTTTGTTCATACCCATTGCTATAAATAAAAAGAAAATGATTGCTACCGGAAGCAGAACCGGAAGTAAAAATGCAACTACCTGTGCAAGCAGAATTATAAGCAAAATTACAAACAGAAATACTGCCGCTAATATAAGCCAGATTCGAATTTTAATCTTCTTAAAAGAATACTCTCCGGAAGCTGTTTCCTGCCCATCCATTCCCTTTTGTGGTTCTGCTGTAGTTTTCTCTGCCGTTGCATTTTCTGCATCAATTATGCTTTTTGCAAGAAGTCTTGGATTTCCTAATTCTGCAATTACTTCAGCCTCCGTCTTTCCTTTATGAGATTCTGTAAGAATATATTCTTCATAATAGCGGAGATTATCATTCACCGCCTGCTGGCTTACCCTTCCCTGCAAAGCCTTTCTTAATTCTGTTAGGAATTCCTCTCTTGACATTTATTTTCCTCAACTCTTCTATTCCATTACTTTTTTGTTTTATTTTTTTATATAGTAGGAATTAGTTATTCTTCCGCTATAAATCAAATAATCAATTCCTACGCTTGTGCCAGAACTGCTCTCACGTTTAATCCAGTCTCCGTCACGCGTATAAGTTCCTTCCGATACATCTCCATTATCATCCTGTACATAAGTTCCATCCGCTTTAAAGGTAATGGAATATACCACATTATTACTATTCTTAAATGTACAGGTAGCATCAAAAGTATCTCCATCCGGTATCTCACCTTCATATAAATAATCTTTTGCAATCAGGTATTTTCCCTGTTTTACAAGATTCTGTACATCGCCACCATCGGAGGTCAGTGTAAGCTTATTTCCATCCATGACAAATGTTCCTGATGCCAGCTCTACTGCCTTGTCTCCCACACTGATATTCTCTTTATAAGTATTATTCTTTTCATTAAATGTAATTTCAAAAACAGTCGATGAATTATCGCTTGACATAATTTCACATGAATAAGTTCCAAGACTTCCACTATCCTTTGTCTTTACAGCAATTACCGCTACAATGGCTACTACTATAATAAGCACTGCTGCAAGAACTGATGTAAGCTTTGCATTCGCCTTTTTACTCTCATTCTTCATTAATAAATCAGTCCTCTCTGAAAAGATTTTTCACTTCTATATCATATATTTTTTATGCAAAACTGTCAAGAAAATGTAGTTATTGCAAACATTTTTCGCCATTCTGATAGAAATTCTCCATCATCTCCCTGGTAAGACTGATTTTATCATCCATGCCTGCAACCTGTTCTCTTGGTACCCATTCAGCCAGTGAAAGTTCATTCTTATCTAAAGTAATGGCATCTGTTCCTTCCACTCTGGCATAAAATCCCATCAGAAGATTGGAATCAAAGCCCCATGGCTGACTCTTATAGTATACAATATCCTTTACTTTCAATCCTACTTCTTCCATGACTTCCCTGCGAACTGTCTCTTCCGCAGTTTCGCCAATTTCTGTAAAACCTGCAATCAATGCGTATTTCTTATATTCCCTGTCTGAATATTTTGTCATCAATATTTTATTATCGTATATTACTCCCACAATTACTGCCGGAGCAATTTTCGGATAAACCATATTGCCACAGCATGCACAACGCATCATCCGCTCCTTCGTATCCGGCTGCAATTCCTTTCCGCATCTGCCACAATAACGGTTATCCCGATACCACACATACAAATGATATGCCGTTGCCGCAGCAAAACAATCTTTCTTTGAAACTGTTTCCCGCAGGCTGCGAATCGTAACCCATTCCATATTTCCAATATTATGGTTCTGCTTTTTGCTCTGCCTATTGACCTGCTCATCAAGCTGCTTTTCTACCTCTTTTTCTGCTTCTTCCTTTGTCCATACATTCAGCAGATAATACTGTACATCATCAATAGAAAACAGATATTGCAATCTTTTGTTACCGAATCCGTCAGCCTCTTGTTCTGTCTCTTTTATAAGTTCTTTTGAAAACTCTTTTATATAGAAGAAACTGATTTTAGAATCTTTTTTTACCAGGAGTTTATTTCCCGAAAATAAAAATACGATATCCTTATCCCGGCATTCTCTCTGTTGATATTCATTGTGAAATTTCATTGGTGCAATATCCTGTATCATACCTGCGCCACCCTTTTTTATATAATAAAAAGACCCCAAATCTCTGCTAAACAAAGATTCAAAGTCCTTTTTCCACGTGCGTGAGAAGATTCGAACTCCCGACACCTTGGTCCGTAGCCAAGTGCTCTATCCAGCTGAGCTACACGCACATATTAAATTATTACATACCATCGGTATGAATGCCCGCGACCGGAATCGAACCGGTACTGTGTCACCACAACAGGATTTTAAGTCCTGCGCGTCTGCCAGTTCCGCCACGCGGGCATATGGGACCTACAGGGCTCGAACCTGTGACCCTCTGCTTGTAAGGCAGATGCTCTCCCAGCTGAGCTAAGATCCCAAAACGACCCAAGCGGGACTCGAACCCGCGACCTCCGCCGTGACAGGGCGGCGCTCTAACCAACTGAGCCATTGGGCCAAATAAATT
>NZ_QTWP01000008.1:0-295 GCF_003461185.1 Roseburia sp. AF20-18LB | reverse complement strand
TGGGCCAAATAAATTTAAAATAAAAGTGGACCTTCGGGGACTCGAACCCAGGACCGACCGGTTATGAGCCGGTTGCTCTAACCAACTGAGCTAAAGGTCCATATAAAGCCGATGATCGGACTCGAACCGATAACCTGCTGATTACAAATCAGCTGCTCTGCCAATTGAGCCACATCGGCGTATGCCTTCTGCAGACTATGAACCCAGCCTTTCAGCCAATCTTGCAGTTTACAATCCATGAGTTTTCACCCAAGTGACTCCGACGGGAATCGAACCCGTGTTACCGCCGTGAAAG
>NZ_QTWP01000007.1:0-155155 GCF_003461185.1 Roseburia sp. AF20-18LB | reverse complement strand
TAACATAGAAGAGAGTACGTGTAATGCGGAGTAAATAATGGGCAACCCATTTCGTACAGTTGAATAATGAAAGGGGATGTGCTACTATTGTATAGAGATGTTGATCACGGCAGCTTATTTAACGGATAAACTAGGGGGAGCTTTATATGGCCACACAAAAGCAACAAGGTATTAAAAAGCAACTGACGAAAGGATTTGTGAAAGTAGCAATAATCGGTGCGATTGCGGCAGTTATTGGAATCGTAGTACTACTGATTGCAGCGATACAGTATGAAAAGGTATTGAGCCGATACGGATTTACACAGGGAGATATCGGTAAAGCGGTCGCGGCATTTTCGGAGAGCCGGAGCGCATTACGTGCAGTAGTAGGCTATGATGACAAAGCAGTGATAGACAAGCAGATCGAACTGCATGACCAGAAAAAGGAAGCGTTTGAGACTTACATAGATGAATTGAACCGCTCAATCAAATTCACCGAAGGCAGGGATGCCTATAATAAAGTATTGCAGGAACTGGACGGGTACTGGGAATTGGATGCACAGGTATTGGAACTGGCTACTTCCGATGACGAGGACGGATATCTGAAGGCGCAGGATCTGGATATCGGAGAGCTGACCGCACAGTACGAACGGATATACGCGGAGTTTGTAGACTTGATGAATCTGTGCGTCGAAAAAGGAGATCAGGCGGAGGTAGATCTGCGTCATATGGAGCGTTTTATGCTGATCGCGATTCTGGTTATCGTAGTGACCTCTTTCTGGAGTTCTGTGGTATTAGGCAAGAAAATGGCAGGAAATATCGAAGAACCGATGATAGCGCTGGCAGATCGACTTCAGACTTTTGCACAGGGAGATCTGAATAGTGCATTCCCGGACAGAAACACGGAAGATGAGATATCCTATATGATACAGGTCGCAAAAGGCATGGCTGCTGACCTGAATCTGATCATTACGGATGCAGGAGAATTGTTGGGACAGATGGCGGAGGGTAATTATGCCATCGGTACTAAGATCGAAGAGAAATATGTAGGACAGTTTGTGGCACTGAAAGATGCCATGCGTAAGATGAACCGACAGATGAACAGTACCTTACAGCAGGTAGAAGAGGCCGCTAAGCAGGTATCTGCCGGATCGGAGAATCTTGCACAATCTGCCCAGGCGTTGGCAGAAGGAGCAACAGAGCAGGCAGGATCTGTGGAAGAACTGACGGCAACCATTACGAATATCACAGATGCCGTGTCACGTACAGCCGGCGAACTGCAGAGGACGACGGAAAAGGCTGAGAATTATGCACAGCAGGCGGATGCAGGGCATACGCAGATGAGGTCATTGATGGAGGAAATGGACCGAATCAATGAAACATCTAAAAAGATACAGAATATTATTGCTGACATTGAAGATATTGCGAGTCAGACGAACCTGTTGTCTCTGAATGCGGCAATTGAGGCGGCCAGAGCAGGAGAAGCCGGACGGGGATTTGCAGTGGTGGCAGAACAGATCCGTAAACTGGCCGAACAGAGTGCACAGTCGGCAGTAGATACCAGAAGCCTGATCGAGGGATCACTGCAGGAGATCGAGAATGGCAACCAGGCAGTGGAGGTAGCGGCGGAATCTCTGGAGCAGATCGTTACGGGAGTCAAGGAGATTGCGATAGATGCAAAACGATTGAGTGAAGAGTCTGCTGCGCAGGCACAGGCGATGCAACAGGCAGAACTTGGTGTGAATCAGATATCGGAAGTAGTGCAGTCGAACTCTGCGGGAGCAGAGGAATCGTCTGCTACCAGTGAGGAATTATCCGCACAGGCATATACATTAAACGATCTGGTAGGAAAGTTTACACTACGTCGGGATTAATTGCTAATTAAAAAATGAAATAAATACCGGTCTTAATAATTCGTAAATAGTGGAGAATTAAGATCGGTATTTTTTATAACATAAAACTTTCATTATAACTGAAATTTTCATTTCCGCATTATCTATTAGAATTGTAATGGTAGATATAGGAGGTTATATAAAAAATGTAATGAAGAAGAATCTGATAAATAAGTTTGCACCATTTCATGCATATGAAGGAACAGAAGATATTGATTTTGCTAAAGAATTGCATATAGTATCTGATAATATATTCATAAAATATAAAGGTAATGCATTTACTAATTCTGGACTTGATATATTGCTGAAAAAACACAATATTGAATATGTTGAAGTTGTGGGTGTAGATGGTGGGGCTTGCGTTGCACTGACAGCATTAGGTGCTATAAAAAATGGATATAAAGTAATCGTGAATGAAGCTGCAATCGGAACAATGTATAAGAAAAACAAAAATAAGTACTTTAAAAAGTTACATGAAGCAGGTGCAGAATTTGTATAGAACAATTTTTGTTGACAGAATTGAAAAATCGGAATTTGGAAAGGGGTGCACTGCCATGCTGAGAAAGTTGAATTGTTTTTTAAACATCGTTATTGGTTCATCCATAGGAGTTTTCATTGGGACCGGAATTTATAAGTTCTGGCACTTTAAAACTTATCCAAATTTATATGTCATACAGTCTGCACCGTGCTACACAGCGCTACTGTTGCATGGTGCTATGATGGCTGTTGTGGTGGTCGTATGTATTATCCTAAAGCTGATTATTTGGAAAAAGTTAAAGCCCTAACTTCTTGTTTGAAAAAATGAGAAAACGTAATATTGAACAAAAAAGAAATGCACAGTTCTTAACTTATCGTGAACTGTGCATTTTGTAAATAAATACTTTTAATTAGCCAATTACGGCATCCTCTGCTGTAAAATGTTCCAGAGAATTTTCTTTTACCTGAATACAGATATAAGTAATTCTGGAAATATCGGATGCAAAAAACTGGCGCTTTGCAGCAGGTGCGATTTTTAGCCAGTCTCCGGTTGAAAGGATGATTTCTTCTCCATCAATTATGGCTTTGCTGTTACCTGCAAGAATTGCCAGACGTAGGTCAATTCATCCTAGCTATGGATACCTGGTTTGAAAAACTGATGGAGAAATAATCTAGGAAAATAGTTTAAAGTTTACATGTTATGATCATGTATGAAGTTGGAACAAAATAAAAGAATTGTGCTATACTATTGTTCAAGAAAAAAACTCATTGACATATTTCAATCTATTTAGGAGGATAAACGATCATGTGTACAGCAGCAACTTATAAAACAAAAGATTTTTACTTTGGACGAACCCTTGATTATGAATGCTCTTATGGTGATCAGATAGTAATTATGCGTTTAATTTTCTCCATGTTGGCGATATGAAAAATCATTATGCAATTATTGGAATGGCTCATGTCAGCGAGCAATTCTTCCTCACGCTTTGTGCGTGTTGCTTTTACAAAGATACATGCAATTTCAGGTGAATCAGAGAAAGAGAGTGTTAGCCAATTCTTCCACATTCTCGGATCTGTGGATCAGCAAAGAGGATGTTGCGAAGTAGCGGATGGAAAATATGAAATCACATTGTATACGTCGTGTTGTAATGTTACAAAAGGTATTTATTATTATAATACTTATGAAAACCATCAGATCAGTGCAGTAGATATGCATGTAGAAAATCTGGATAGTGATAAAATGATTTGTTATCCAGTAATTCAAGGAGAAAGAATCAACTATCAAAATAAATAATGTTTTGAAATCAGGGATGAGGTAGAAAGGAAAGTTCCATGACAAAAGATGAAGTAAAAAAACTTAGGATGGCCAGTCCGGAATCACTACAGTTTTTAAATAATGCTACAAAATTTTATAATTTAATGATGATGTATCGTTGTGCTATTCGGGAGATACAAACTAAACTTGAGGTTTTGGATGATGAATTTTCAGTTGAGAACAATCGAAATCCTATTTCTTTTATAAAAACAAGAATTAAGAAGCCCAATAGTATTTACGATAAACTGCAGAAGATGGGATATGAATTTACAACAGAAAATATACAGACATATCTCAATGATGTAGCAGGTGTTCGAATAGTTTGTGCGTTTATTGACGATATTTATATGATATCAGATTTGATTACCCAACAGGATGATATTAAAGTTATTGAAATAAAAGATTATATAAAAAATCCAAAATCGAATGGTTATCGAAGCTATCATATGATTGTTGAAATACCAGTATTTTTTGCTAAGGGTAAAACACCTATGCGTGTAGAATTACAGATTCGAACCAATGGTATGGATTTCTGGGCAACATTGGAACATCAACTTCGCTATAAAAAAGGAATTGAAGAAATGCCTGGCTATGATGAGATAAGTGAAGAATTACTTCATTCTGCAAGAGCTATCATTGAAGCAGATAATGAAATGCAGAGAATAAAAGACAAAATTGGTATGTTCCACGAAATTTAGGGAGAAAACTGAGCAAGTAGGAAGGAGAAATATATATGAAACAAGATACTTTAGAGGGCAAAGCAAAAACAAAAAATGGGGTAAAACGGCTGTGTTTTTCCATAATCTGCATTCTTCTGGAAGTGATTTTTATTATTACTATCGTAACACGCTTGAATGAATATGCAGAAATCATAAATTTATTTACAAGGATTTTGAGTGGGATCTTGGTTTTGGGATTGTACGCATCAAATAAGACATCCTCTATGAAAATGCCTTGGGTCATCTTAATTCTAATTTTCCCAGTTATGGGTGTAGGCCTGTATTTGTTGATTGGTTTGAATGGTGGCACACATAAAATGCGTGAGCGATATGCAGAAATTGATAGCAAATTGTTACCAATGCTTCCGGACAGTCAGGAGTGTTTGAGCAGAATAAAAGAAACAATTCCGAAAGCAGGAAATATAGCAAGTTACATACAAAGAAATTCGCAGTATCCAATCTATCAGAATACGGATATTGTGTATTTTGATGAAGCAGTGAAAGGATTAGAGGCACAGCTTAAGGATTTGGAGAAAGCACAGAAGTTTATCTTTATGGAATATCATGCGATAGAAGACGCTGAAGCATGGCATAAGATTCAAGATGTTCTGGAAGAGCGAGTAAAAGCAGGTGTGGAAGTTAGAGTATTCTACGATGATATGGGTTCTATAGGCTTTATTAACACAGATTTTGTGAAAAAGATGGAGGCAATAGGAATTCATTGCCGTGTATTCAATCCGTTTATGCCAGGTTTAAATCTGTTTTTGAACAATCGTGATCATAGAAAAATAACAGTTATTGATGGAAAAGTCGGATTTACAGGTGGATATAATCTAGCAAACGAATATTTTAATTACACACACCCGTATGGACAGTGGAAAGATACAGGTATTCGTTTAGAAGGAGATGCTGTTCAGTCGCTTACGGTGACATTTTTGGAAATGTGGAATGCAGTAAGTGATAAGGATGCTAATGATTCTGATTTTAGTAAATACCTTTTCCAATATGATTATGCGGCACAGCAAACTGGGTTTGTTCAACCTTATGCAGACAGCCCTATGGATAATGAGCAAGTAGGAGAAGAAGTTTATATCAGTATGATAAATAAAGCTGAAAAATATTGTTGGTTTATGACTCCATATCTAATCATAACAGATGAAATGACGCATGCGTTATGTCTGGCTGCTAAGCGAGGGGTAGACGTAAGAATTATCACACCTGGTATCCCTGATAAAAAATTCATTTATAATATAACTCGTTCTTTTTATCATGGATTAGTTAAACATGGTGTTCGTGTTTATGAGTGGACTCCTGGTTTCTGTCATGCAAAAATGAGTGTGGCAGATGACTGTATGGCAACTTGTGGAACAATTAATCTGGATTATCGAAGTTTATATCACCATTTTGAAAACGGCTGTTTTATGGTAGATTGTCAGGCAGTTGTGGAAATAAAAAATGATCTGATAAGAACGATGGGAGAATGTCGTGATGTGACAGACCAATATCAAACCGGACGAAGTGCATATTTGCGACTGGGACAATTATTTATGAGATTATTTGCTGGATTGCTATAAGAATCTGATGAAACGACCTTTCAAAAAACAGTTGATTTAGAAGTTAACTGTTTTTGAAAGGTCGTTTTTGTTATATCTAACAGTCTGTTGTACAAAGAAGATTTTGCATGGATGAAAAAAACAAACCTTGTTGAGGTTAAATTGAGATTGACTTTGTATTGTATAAGTATGAAAAAAAGGAATCAGGTGATGTACAATGAAAAAGCATAAAATATGTAAAATCCTTCTTGTTATACTGGCAATTTTTTTATGTGTGGCTTTTTATGAATTGCTCGGAATCTGCGTTGCATATAAAAAGCAGCCGGAAGTGTCCAATACAACCAAAAAAGAAACAAAAAATGGGTCATGGAACGAATGCAGTGAAAATACAGAACGGGCAGTAATCATAGAAAAGAATCCAGAAGCGCTTTTACAAAGAGTGCGTTTGATCAAGAATGCAAAAAAGGAAATTATTCTTTCTACTTTTGCATTTCAATCCGATGAAAGTGGAAAATTGATTTTAGGAGCACTGCATGATGCGGCAGACAGAGGTGTACATATTCGTCTGTTAGTAGATGGAATGGAGAGCTGGATTGATATGGAAGGAAATCCGTATTTCTATGGATTATCTTCCCATGAGAATGTTGAAATTAAACTATATAATAAGGCCAATCCGTTGAAACCGTGGAAAATGATGGGTAGAATGCATGATAAATATTTGATTGCAGATGGAAAGAGATATATTCTTGGGGGAAGAAATACATACAATTATTTCCTGGGTGATTTTCCGGGACATAAGAACTATGACAGAGACGTGTTAGTGGTTTGCGATGAACCTGAGAAAGAAAATTCAGTTAACCAGTTGTCAGAGTATTTTGAAACCATATGGAATCAGGAAGACAGTGGTTATTTTCATGACAATAAAAAACTGGCAAATAGAAAATCTGTAAAGAACGCAGTTTTAGAGCTGCAGAACGGCTATCAGAAATATTTTGAAGAGAATAAGGAAAGAATCTGCGATACCGATTACACGGACGAAACTTTTGAGACAGAAAAGATTACATTAGTGTCAAATCCTATTCACACAGGTTCCAAAGAACCAGTAGTGTGGTATCAGTTGGGAGAATTGATGAAAAATGCAAAAAATCGTGTGAAGATCCACACTCCATATATTATCTGCAATGATATGATGTATAATACATGGGAGGAGATTGCAGAGAACGTTTCAGATTTTTCTATCATGACAAATTCAGTTGCGAATAATGGGAATCCATTTGGGGCTGCTGATTATGCGAGAAACAGAAACAGAATTTTAAATACAGGAATTGATATCTGGGAGTATGAAGGCGGCTATTCATACCACGGAAAAAGTATTCTGATTGACGATGATCTGTCTGTAATCGGTTCCTTTAATATGGACATGAGAAGTACATATCTGGATACGGAACTGATGCTTGTAATACGTAGCAAAGAGATTAATAAACAGTTGGAAGAGGGCATGATGGAATATGAAAAAGTGTCCCGTCAGATATTAGAAGGCGGAACTTATAATGATCCATATCATGTAGAGCCAATCGAATTAACAAAGAAACGTCAGAGAAAAATATTTTTAGTACAGCATCTGCTTGGATGGGCAAGGTATCTGTTTTAATAAGGAGGAAGGAAAACGTGTTTCAAATATTGATTGTAGAAGATGATAAAGAATTAAGCCAGCTATTCCAAAAAGTGCTTGAGAAGAATGGATATCAAGTCAAAAGTGCATCGGATGGAGCACAGGCATTAGAAATATTGGATAAGGAATATGTTGATCTGATCATTTCTGATATTATGATGCCGGTTATGGATGGTTATGAACTGGTGTCAGAACTTCGTTCAGCAGGATATCAGATACCGGTACTTATGATCACTGCGAAAGGTTCCTTTGATGATATGCGCCAGGGATTTCTTTCGGGAAGTGACGATTATATGGTAAAACCGGTAAATGTGAATGAAATGGTTTTAAGAGTCGGAGCACTGCTTCGCCGTGCACAGATACTGAATGAACACAAAATTGTGATCGGTTCAACAGAGTTTGATTATGATGCAATGACGGTTACAACTGATAAGGAAAGTCTTGTTTTGCCTAAAAAAGAATTCCTGCTTTTATATAAGCTTGCAGCTTCGCCAGGCAGAACATTTACAAAACAACAGTTGATGGATGAAGTATGGGGATACGAGACGGAGGCAGACCCACATACGATAGAGGTACATATAGGAAGAATCAGAGAGCGTTTTAAAGATAACCCTGATTTTGAAATCGTAACAATGCGTGGAATTGGATACAAGGTGGTGAAAAAATAATGAAACAAAAGAAAGAAAAAGGATTGCGGATCCGATCCTGTCTGACTGGTGCAATCTGGCTGGCACTTGTATTTTCAACAGTCATATCTGCTTTATTATTTGCTTTTTTGAATCATTTTTTTAATCTGCCGGACAGCATACCTGTGCTTGGCTGGCTTTTGATTTTCAATACATTGATTGCAGGGCTGATCACTTCTTTTATCAATGCAAAGTTACTGGAACCAATTACCAGACTTAGTAAAGCAATGAAGGAAGTTTCTCGGGGAGATTTTGAACAGCATTTGGAAACGAACAGCCGTATAGCAGAAGTTGGAGAATCTTATCAAAGTTTTAACGTTATGACAAAAGAACTTCGTGCAACAGAGGTGCTGCAGATGGATTTTGTATCTAATGTTTCTCATGAGTTTAAGACCCCGATTAATGCCATTGAAGGATATACAATGCTGCTTCAGGGAGAAGAACTGTCTCCGGATCAAGAGGAATATGTAGAAAAAATCTTATTTAACACCCAAAGACTTTCCGGATTGGTTGGTAATATTTTGCTGTTATCCAAGTTAGAGAATCAGAATATACCAATGAAAAAAACAGAATATCGTCTGGATGAACAGATCCGCCAGGCATTTCTTTCATTGGAAACAAAATGGACAGAAAAAGAAATTGGTTTTCAGGTAGAATTGGAGGAAGTTAAATATACTGGGAATGAAGGACTTTTTATGCATATCTGGATAAATCTTTTGGATAATGCGATTAAGTTCAGCCCTTCAAAGGGGACAATTACGATGTTTCTGAAACAAGAACAGGATTCTGTTAAGTTCATTCTGGAAGATGAAGGACCAGGAATAGAGGATGATGTAAAATCCAGAATATTTGACAAGTTCTATCAGGTAGATGGATCTCATAAAGCAGAAGGAAATGGCCTAGGTCTTGCACTTGTAAAACGGATTGTAGATAGTGCCGGAGGAACAATCAAAGCAGAAAACCGTGAATATGGTGGATGCAGATTTGTTGTAGAGCTTCCAATACAGAAAGATGAGGCCATATAAGTTTAAGAAAAACAGATAGAGGAGGAATTACATGACATTTTATCAGGAATTGCAGTTAAATCAGGCAGGTTCTAAAAACCTGTTGAAAAAGAGTGAAACACGAAAAGAAAAATTATATCATATGTGGGTATATCTGGTGAAGATAGCTGTTACAATGGCATTTTGTTTTTTATTTGTTACTATTTTCAGCATCCTATTTGGAAATGAGAATAGCATTGTAGGTGTAGTAGTCTTATTATGCCTTATGGTATTTCGGAATGCGGATCTGGGGATCCACACCGGACAATCTACGATGCTTTTGGCTTTGTTCTTTGTAATTATGACTGTATGTCCGCATTTAGCAAATCAGTTTTCACCGGTATTGGGAATGCTGTTAAATATTGCGGCACTGGCTGTGTTGATTCTGTTCGGATGCCATAATCCATTCATGTTTAATCAATCTACATTGGTTCTTGGGTATCTGCTGCTATATGGTTATGATGTTACGGGAAAAAGCTATCAGATGCGATTAGTCGGAATGGCTTTAGGTGCAGCACTTACCTGCTTCGTATTTTATCGAAATCATAAAAACAGAACTTATAAAAGAAATCTGAAAGATCTGATACAAGAATTTGATATCACTTCTTCCAGAACAAAATGGCAGATATGTCAGATTTTATGCGTACCGATTGTCCTTTGCATTGCAGAACTTTGTAATATGCCACGTGCAATGTGGGCTGGTATTGCGGCCATGTCCGCGATTTTGCCGTTTATGGAAGATATGCACTACAGAGTCCGTAAAAGGATTGTCGGAAATATTGCAGGTGTTATATGTTTTACAGTATTATATTTTCTGCTTCCTTCGTCAATCTATGCATATATAGGAATTCTTGGTGGAATCGGTGTAGGATTTTCAGCACAATATGGCTGGCAGGCAGTATTTAACACATTTGGTGCTTTAGCCATTGCTGCAGAGACTTATGGACTACAAGGAGCGGTTAGTCTTAGAGTGATTCAAAATGTTTTTGGTGTTGTGTTTGCTTTAGCATTTTGTGTTATATTTTATTGGTTTATGTCTAAAAAAAAGGAAAGTGCGCTATAATGATGGTCATATTGGTCGCTCTGTATATTATCCAGAATACCAGGACTCTTAAGGGAGAGACTGTATAAGCAATTTTATATTGCAATGACTAGAAAAATATTTAGGAGAAGATAGATATAAACAGTAAGTCAAACACACAAACTATGGAGTCTTTAGTCGGTTTAATAAAATTTTAGATAGAAAATAAATCATTCAATGTCATTTAGATAAGGTTTTTTATGACAAAAAGACAGATTGCTTATCTGCCTTATAATGCAGTATAATGGTAACGAGATTTATGCAACCCGATACATGAAATCCCTATTTCTCTTTGGACGGAGGTGGATAGGATATTTTCGATTGTACTTGACAGGTGTCAGATACTTTTGTATGAGAAGCATGGTCTCTGTTTCGTTACCACCATGTTTGAGATATGCCCTGCATATGTTTACTGCATTTGAAACGGATTTACTCTGCATCTGGAGCATAAACTGAATATACTCGCGGAAAGAAAGTTTGCGGTTCCTGGTAAAATCACTTTCCGGATTATGGCAGAACATGGAGTGAATTTCATCAAGTTCTGTGATGCAGTTGTCGAGTGTGGATTTTAAATTAGATAAGAAAAAATCAGCCATAATGAGCCTCCTTGAAATATGTTTATAATCAAGGCTTGCGCAACATATATTGGCTTACTTGTCAACTGTTTTTTGTAATATTTTTAAAGTTTTTAGGCATAAAAACAGTGGCTTTCTATGACAGAAAACCACTGAAATGATGCTTAACTGAATGGCATTGCTTTATCACCACTTTGAAAATGGTTGTTTTATGGCGGATAGTCAGACAGTTTTGGATATAAGAGATGATCTGGGAGCAACAATGAATGAATGCAGGGAAGTGACCGAAAAGTACCGCACAGGACGGAGTGCATATTTACGGCTCGGACAGTTGTTTATGAGATTGTTTGCAGGACTATTATAGCAGAAAGAAGAGGGGTTCGATATGTGTACAGCAGCAACTTACAAAACAAAAGATTTTTATATGGGCAGAACGCTTGATTATGAATTTTCCTATGGGGAACAGATTACGATAACGCCAAGAAATTACGAATTTGATTTCCGGTTTGCCGGGAAGATAAAAAGCCATTATGCTTTGATCGGAATGGCATTTGTTGCAGGAGGTTATCCGCTTTATTATGATGCTGTTAATGAAAAAGGCCTTGGAATGGCAGGTCTTAATTTTGTTGGCAATGCGGCATATGAAGAGGTTTTGCCGGAAGATGAAACAGAAGTCAGCCAGGTGGCACAGTTCGAGTTCATCCCATGGATCCTTGCACAGTGTGCTACTGTAGAAGAGGTGAGAGAGAAGCTGGCAGCAATGAGACTGACAGGCACAGCATTCAGCGAACAGCTGCCGACAGCACAGCTTCACTGGATCATTGCAGACAAAGACTCCTGTATTGTTGTTGAGTCTATGAAGGATGGGCTGCATGTATATGATAATCCGGTAGGAGTGCTTACCAATAATCCACCATTCCCGGGTCAGATGTTTGCACTGAATAATTATGCCGGAGTATCCAGAAAACAGCCGGAGAGTACTTTTGCAGGAGTATTACAGCTTGATGCATATAGCAGAGGAATGGGTGGAATGGGAATACCTGGAGATCTTTCCAGCCAGTCAAGATTTGTGAAAGTTGCCTTTACAAAATTAAATTCGATCTCCGGTGAAGAAGAGGATGAGAGTGTAAGCCAGTTCTTCCATATCTTAGGATCCGTAGATCAGCAGCGTGGATGCTGTGAGGTGACAGAAGGCAAATATGAGATCACGATATACACGTCCTGTTGTAATACAGCAAAAGGTATTTATTATTATACGACTTATGATAATCATCAGATCACAGCGGTTGACATGCATGCGGAAAATCTGGATTCAGATCAGCTGATCTGTTATCCGCTTCTGTCCAAGGGCGAAGTCAGATGGCAGAATAAATAATACGAAAATGCACGGAGAAAGCATAACGCAGAACAACAGGAGGAAAGACCATGAAAGAAGTTAAAACACCGAAAAAACCACTGGCATATTATTATGGGATTGTGTTAATAGTGCTGATCGTATTTAATCTGGTTGTCACACCAATCCTTATGGAGCATCAGGTAAAGGAAACGGATTATGGAACTTTTATGAGCATGATCGAGAAGAAGAATATCGGTGAAGTAGAAGTTAAGGACAATCAGATCATCTTTACAGATAAAGATCAAAAAAATATTTATAAAACAGGTCTGATGAACGATCCGAACCTGACGGACAGGCTATATGAATGTGGAGCAGTATTCGCAAAAGATATCGATAAGCAGATGTCACCGATCATCAGCTTCCTGCTGACCGGGTTTTTGCCATTGATCCTTTTTATCGCACTGGGAAATTATATGGCGAAGAAACTGATGGAGCATGCCGGAGGAAAAAATTCGATGGCTTTTGGAATGGGAAAAAGCAATGCGAAGATTTATGTGCAATCCAGTGAGGGAATCCGTTTTTCAGATGTTGCAGGAGAAGATGAGGCGAAAGAAAACCTTTCAGAGATCGTTGATTATCTTCACAATCCGAAGAAGTATACCGATGTAGGTGCGTCTATGCCAAAAGGTGTCCTTCTTGTAGGACCTCCGGGAACCGGCAAAACAATGCTTGCAAAAGCAGTTGCAGGTGAATCAAATGTACCATTTTTCTCAATGTCCGGATCAGAATTTGTTGAGATGTTTGTCGGTATGGGAGCTTCCAAAGTTCGAGATCTTTTCGGACAGGCAAAGGAAAAGGCACCATGTATCGTGTTTATTGATGAAATTGATGCCATTGGTAAAAAGCGTGACGGACAAATGGGCGGAAATGATGAGAGGGAGCAGACCTTAAACCAGCTTCTTACAGAGATGGACGGATTTGAAGGAAATAATGGTGTCATCATTCTTGCTGCAACGAACCGTCCGGAGTCGTTAGATCCGGCACTTACACGTCCGGGACGTTTTGACAGGCGTGTGCCGGTTGAACTGCCGGATCTTGCAGGCCGTGAAGCAATTTTAAAGGTTCATGCAAAGAAGATAAAAGCATCTGATGATGTTGACCTGCATACGATTGCACGTATGGCATCCGGTGCATCCGGTGCGGAGCTTGCCAATATTATAAATGAAGCAGCATTACGTGCTGTCCGTAGTGGAAGGACCGTTGTAAATGAATCTGATCTCGAAGAAAGTATAGAAGTGGTTATTGCAGGATATCAGAAGAAGAATGCGGTTCTTTCAGATCAGGAGAAGAAGGTTGTTGCATATCATGAGATAGGACACGCTCTGGTAGCTGCATTGCAGAGTCATTCAGCACCGGTCCAGAAGATTACGATCATCCCGCGTACCTCAGGTGCACTCGGCTACACTATGCAGGTTGAGCAGGGTGATAAATATCTGATGACGAAAAAAGAACTTGAGAATAAGATTGCTACATTTACAGGCGGACGTGCGGCAGAGGAGATCGTATTTGGTGAGATCACGACCGGAGCCTCCAATGATATCGAACAGGCAACAAAAATTGCAAGAGCGATGATCACCCGCTACGGCATGACAGATGAATTCGACATGGTGGCAATGGAAACCGTGACCAACCAGTATCTTGGCGGCGATACGTCTCTTTCCTGTTCTGCAGATACCCAGAAGGAAATTGATGAAAAAGTTGTGCAGCTCGTAAAAGCAGAGCATGAAAAAGCAAGAAAAATCCTTGCTGAAAACAGGGAAAAACTGGACGAACTGGCTATGTACCTGTATGAGAAGGAAACAATTACAGGTGACGAATTTATGAATATTTTAGATAGAAAATAATGTAGTTAATTAGATAACCAATTCCACCCAAATATGATAAACAATTTTGGAATGAATTGTATTCATTTTTACAGAAACATTCTAACGAAGAGTATATTCTCATAGGAGATTTTAATACTATCAATAATAGAAACATGGAAGAGTTTAGAAAGATATTATATAATGCATATGATATTTGGTATCAAAAAGGAAACAGAGAACCTTTATCATGTATGCAGAGCCTTTTATCTCATCTGCTTTAGCTTTAGCTGCTTTCACAATAGCAAGTTCAGGATCATCCTTTTTAGGACGACCCTTACCACATGGATTATCTTTTTTGATCTGCTTATATTCGCTGTAGGCATCATGCCAGATATCTTTTCTGACTTCATCGTGAGCTGTCATAGCCCACTCGATTACGTAAAAGGAATCAACACAACGGGCGCAGTCAGGAGTGTATTCATTTACACACTCGGTGATCCATTTGGCACCATCACCTGTAACAACCTTGATGCTGGATAGCTGCTCTGGAGTAAGCTGTTTATAAAACTTTTCAAGAACGGATTTGCCATGGCCTTCCGATGCCCATACCACTGTGTTGGTATCGTGATTAACGATTACTGCAATGTACTTGTGACCCTTTTTGTAACTGGTTTCGTCAATGCCGATATTAACCAGACCATCAAGTCTTCTTGAGCGCTCCGGTTCTAAATCGTGAAGAGCACGATTGACACAGCGACCTACAGTTTCCCAGCCCCCTCCAAGTGGTTGGTCTGCTGGAATGTTTGTCATAAGCAGGACATGATTTGTGACAGAAAGGGCAGTCATTCTCATGCCATTTATTAGGTCTGGCTTTGATACGGATGTGTTTCACGCCATCCTCATCAGAGTAAAGATTAAAATTTTCTATCAATAGAATAAAGCATTGACAAAATTTTGTGGGGTGGGGTAGAATGATGCTAGAAAATTCCAAAACATAACGCATTGGTGCCTTTCGCAGAAAGAAGAAAAATAAACATGAAAAAGAGAAAGAACTTGGGAAAAAAGTTAGTAACAATGTTAGTGTCTGTAGGCTTTTTTGCAGTTTTGATTACAGTCTTGAATTTAATGGCATTACAAGCTATTCGAGGAAAGAATAATGTGCTTATAGAACAGTTTGAACAATATGAAGAAGCAGTGGAAAATAATGATACCGCGGTTTTTGAAACAGCAAAAGGAGAAGTGGCAGAAGCCATCAGACATATCAACTACAGAATAAATGGAAGCATCATTTTTGATCTTGCACTTGTGGTAGCTGATATTATTGTAATCGTACTTCTTTCGATTGTTATTAATAAGTCCATTGTTCGTCCAGCAAAAAGAGCAAAGAATGATTTGGATGATATCATTTTAGGTATAGAATCAGGACAGGGTAATCTTACGTTAAGAGTATTTGATGAAACCAGTGATGAAATTGGTCAGCTTGCAAATGGTGTCAACCATTTTATTGAAACATTACAAAATCTTATGGTAAAGATTCAGAGTGTATCAAAAGATATGAAAAAATCTTCCTATCTTGTACAAAATGAGGCGGAATCTTCAAATATGAGTGCATCCAATGTGAGTGCAACATCGGAAGAACTTGCAGCATCCATGGAAGAGGTATCTGCTTCTCTATATGATTTAGCCCAAGGATGTAATAATCTGCTAAAGAAAATGGAAGGCATGAATGAGGATGCTAAGAACTCTGCAATGAAGATGCATGAAGTGAAGCTTACTGCAGAAAATAGCTATAAAGAAGCGATTGCATCAAAAGAAAAAACAGTAGAAACATTTGATGGCATTCAAAAGGATGTCGCAGAGGCAGTAGAAGCATCTAAGTCTGTAAATGAAATTGCAAAACTTACAGAAAATATCTTAAATATCGCAGCACAGACAAATCTTCTAGCACTTAATGCATCGATTGAAGCAGCAAGAGCAGGGGAAGCAGGCAGGGGCTTTGCCGTTGTTGCAGATGAAATCAGACAGCTTGCAGATAGTTCACGTGAGACAGCAAACAATATTCAGGAAATCAGTGGAAAAGTTATTGAGGCAGTAAACAATCTGTCTGGAAATGCAACGGAAATGATTCGTTTTGTAGATGAAAAGGTAGCACTTGATTATGACAACTTTGTAAAAATTATTGGAAATTATGATGCTGATTCTGATCAGGCAAGTAATACATTTAACGAGTTTGCAGTTAAGTCAAAAGATAGCTTAGGTACAATGAATGATATGAATGAAGGTATCAATAACATTTCTATAGCGATTGAAGAATCTGCAAAAGGTGTTACAAACGTAGCACAAGAGATATCACAACTTGTAACAGCAATTTCAGCAATTACAGTGCAGGCGGACGAAAATAAGAACCTTTCGGAAGATTTATCGGATGAAGTAGCAAAATTTGAAAAAGTTTAACTAACAGATTTTTATTATGAGAAGAACTGTATTAGGTAAATAACCCGCACTAACTAAAAATGAATGCTAGAATAAGCACAAAGGCATAGCCCCATTACGGGTTCTATGCCTTTGTGTTTTCCGGAAGATTGTCATTAACTGCATCAAATTCAAGATTCTGTTCCCGGCACCATTCGACAGCATTCGACAGAGCTTCACCGGCGCGGCAGGTCCAGAGAATGAGTTTGTTGCCATTGCGTTTCCATTCCTGGAGATATTCGATCAGTGCCTGGTTTGGCTGACCAAGCTCCGGCCATTTGCTGTAGCAGAGAGTGCCATCAAAATCAACAGCGATTGTCTGGAAATCTAACATTTTTTTATTATTCATTCAGATCATCTCCTTTAGAGGGAGTCTGCTGAACACCAAGATGATAGCAGAATAGGCTTGTTACCGGTTTGTGAAAAAAATCTGCAATTCTCATGGCGTATAGCAGAGAAGGAATATGCTGTTTTGACTCGATATTGGCAATAGTTTTCAGGCTGATGCCGGTTGCTGATGCAAGTTCTTTCTGGGTAATGCCAAGATCTGCCCTCGCTTCAACAAGTCTGCAGGTAATTGTGTCTGTCATGGTGTTTATGTCTATATCCATATCAGTATTCATATATATGCACCTCCAAATTCAGAATTGTTCAGGTCTGTTCCGCTATAATAATCCTACAGTTTTAAGTGTTCCAAAAAAAGGACTTATGAAAGAACACGGCCGAATATTTTGAAGGAACTGTTCTCTGTAACCGGAATCGGATCATATTTTTTATTCAGTGATATGAGGTAGGTTCCGAGTCTGTTATTCTGAAATTTCTTCACATATGCGTTTCCATCAAGATAGAAGATACCTATTTCGCCATCATCAAGGCATGCTGTCTGTTCAATCCAGATGAGATCCTTATTATGGTATTTAGGTTCCATACTGTCACCATCTACATATACGCCAAATGTGGCAGCCTCCGGAATGCCAGGAGAGGAGAATATCTCATATTCGTCACTATCAAGAAAAGAGCCGGTACCAGCGGAAACGGTATTGTAAAATACTTTTCTTTCCCTGATCACATGGATAGGAATGATCTCTGCCGGTTTATAGTTGCCGGTGCTTTCCAGATCGCTGATATATTCAAGCACTTTGTTCATTCCATTTTCATTCAGGTTCCGGAATGGATTAAGAGGACTCTGGCCAACAAACTCTGTATAGATATCGTATATTTCAAGAATTTCACATAAGGCGAGAAACTGTCTGGCATGCATGGAATACCGGCAATCGGCATCAGGGTAGCTGATCCAAACAATCTGGATGACGGTGTGGAAATGGATGTGCTGATCGGAAAGAGAATTGATCTGGATATGCTTCATTATGTGCCGGATCTTGCAGACAACTGGCAGGCGCAGCAGATGATAAGATAGGTGACAAAGTCGGGCAGATTGTGATCATGCCGGTTCTGATACCAGATTTTACCTTTGAATCATGGGAAGAACGTGGAACCGGGGCATTTGGATCGACAGGAGGATAAGGATGATTAAATTGTTGATGTGCATAGAGATAGGTATATGCTATACTGTGTAAAAAGATATGTACAAATTTGAAGTTTATGGAGGAATAAAGATGGATTGTTTAAGATGTAAAGAGGAAATGATTAAAGCAAAATTAAAAGGAGATGCAGTAGGTACGGTTGTTTATTTAACTAATAAGAAAAACGGTATCTTTGAGAATGAAAAGAATAGTACTGTTTCATGTTATGTATGTCCAAAATGTGGATATGTTGAATTGAATGCAGATAATGCGAAAAAATTGATTTGATAATTTCCACTTGAAACTTTCAGTAATACTGAGAAAATTAAAGAAAGTACAAAGCTCGCGAAGCTTTGAATTTACAGAACTACAAAGAAAGGATACATATTATGGAAGGAAGATTAATAGCATTTGTTATTTGGGTAATAATCGGCGTATTATTTATTGTAATGGGCATTTATGATTTTAATTCCAAGAAAGCAAAACCTTTCGGTTTTTGGGCAAATGCCGAGGTAGCGCCCATAGAAGATTTGAAAGGCTATAATCGTGCTTTGGGCATATTGTGGTGCGTGTATGGTATTTTGTTTACGTTAATTGGATTGCCTTTATTAGATGGGCAGAATTCGGGTTTGATTATTATACCTATATTGGGTGCAATGCTTATTAGTATTGCGGCTATGGTAGCGTATGTAGTAGGTATTGAACCCAAATACCGCAAAAAGAAATAAATGGAAACTTCCAGTTTGATGGAGTAATAAATTCTAGTTTGCAGAACTAATAGAGAAGTAACATATAAAACAATAAATATGGTCAAAAAATCATCGACATCCGACCTACAGCACGTTATAATATAGTTAATCTAATAAGAAAACCAAGTGATCATTGTTACAAGCTGAATCGTAATGGTGGCCAACTGTGTGAACTCGATGGAACGGAATGGTTACATCCTCCGGGTGCTCCGAGCACCGGACGAGCACTGAAAGGTGCTTTACAGAGATGAAAACAGGCCTGACGAAGCATCACTCAGATTAGATTAAAAATTCTAGTCTGGGTGATTTTTTTCGTTCAGGGAAAAGGAGAAAATGTCATTGACATAAAAGACGGATAACAGAGATTCGGATATTTTTGTCAATCGGCAAGCTGCAGAGGAAGTTATCTATAGACAAGCCAGGATTATCACGTTAAGATATAGAAAAAGTAAGTAATACGAAAGAAGAAAACAGAATATGTAAAGGAGAAAATGAATGGAATACTCTGCAATTATTCATGATATGGACAAAAGATTCTGCTATGCAATAGATAAGGATTTATTTGTGATACGCATCCAGGTAAAACGAGATGATATAAAGGAAATAATTCTTCATTATGAGGATAAGTATATACCAATGGAATGGAAGGATACGCGAAAGACAATTCCAATGAAGAAGGTTGCGACCTCACAGTTTCAGGATTATTATGAAGCGCAGATACAGATGCATCTGATATGTCTCCGTTATTTTTTTGAATTTACGGATATGCAGGGGGAAAAAGTATATTACGGCAATTATGAGTTTAGTAAGGAATGTATTACAAACAGAGACAGAATGTTTGACTGCCCGCAGAATCTACGGGAGGAAGAAATGTTTGTGGTGCCAAAGTGGGCAGAAAATAAGGTCGTATATCAGATTTTTCCGTCCCGTTTTGCATCATCACAGCCGGTAGACAAGGAAGTATGGTATAAAGCACCAGTTACGTCTATGGATAATCTGCATGGTGATCTCAGAGGAATTATAGAACATCTGGATTATGTCCATAGTCTTGGAATTGATGTTTTATATATGACACCAATCTTTAAATCAAATTCAAGCCATAAATACGATACCATTGATTATTATCAGATTGATCCCTCATTTGGAACAGCAGAGGATCTTAAAGAGCTGGTACAAAAAGCACATGAATATGGAATGAAAGTGGTTATGGATGCGGTGTTTAACCATACAGGAAAGGAATTTTTTGCATTCGAAGATATTTTAGAAAAAGGAAATAAGTCTAAATATCTGGACTGGTATTTTATTGATGAATTTCCACTTAAAAGTGAAAGGGGAGAGATTCCAAATTTCAAATGCTTTGGTTATTATGGTGGAATGCCAAAATTAAATCTGAAAAATCCTGAAGTTGAAAAATTTATTACAGATGTTGCATGCTATTGGATCAGGGAATGCGATATAGACGGATGGAGAATGGATGTAGGAGATGAAATCAGTCATTTTTTCTGGAAGAATTTTAGAAAGGCAGTTAAGGCAGTAAAGAAAGATATGCTGATAATTGGAGAAATCTGGCATTATGCAGGAGATTTTCTTGAAGGAGATGAATGGGATACGGTCATGAATTATCCGTTTTATCTGAATATGATAGATCTGCTTGCAGATGAAAAGATTACGGTCAGCCAGTTTATACAGAATCTTGGATATTTGAAAGGACGCTTAAATAAGAAATGTTATCCTCTTATGTGGAATCTGATAGACAGCCATGATACAGCAAGATTTTTACATTTATGTAAGAATAATAAGAAAAAGCAGCATTTGGCAGCAGCTTTTCAATTGTTATTGCCGGGAATGCCAATGATTTATTATGGAGATGAGTATGCGATGCCGGGAGCAAACGATCCGGATTGCAGACGTGGCATGTACTGGGATGAAGAATACCAGGATAAAGAGATGTTTGAATGGTATAAACAGCTGTTGCAGGTTCGAAAAAAATATAAATGTATCGTAGAAGGTGAATTGATTGAGGCAATCACAAGGGATGAGGAAGAAACCATTGTTCTGATTAGAAAAAATGGTGAAGAAACTATGGCATTGATTTTTAACTGCAGCAGCAGTGAGAAGAGATTTAATGAGTATGAGGGAAAATATAATTTGCTTGGAGAAGAACTGTTTGACGGAAAAGTTGAGGGACTTGATGCCGCAGTAATAGTGCTTTAAAATAGTTACAGAGGAAGAAAATCATGTCAAAAGATGAATATTTAATTACAGATGCACCCCTTAAAGCACTGACTGTTTTTGCAATGCCAATGATTTTCGGAAGCTTTTTTCAACAAGTCTACAATATGGCTGATTCAATCATTGTGGGTCAGTTTGTTGGATCTTCTGCCCTTGCGGCTGTTGGTGCCTGTGCTGCCCTTACGAATGTATTCATTTGTATAGCACTTGGTGCAGGTGTAGGTGCAGGTGTACTTGTGAGCCGTTATTTTGGTGCCAGAGATTATAGTAAAATGAAAACAATCGTATCAACATCATTGATTAGTTTTCTGGTTCTTAGCATACTTCTGGGAGTTACTGGCTTTTGTTTTTCACGTTCCATGATGGACTTATTACAGACACCCGCTGATATACTGGAGGAAGCAGTACTATATCTTCGTGTTTATTTTGTGGGATTTCCGTTTCTGTTTATGTACAACATTCTTTCAACGATGTTTACTTCAATCGGTGAATCAAAGATTCCATTATGCCTTTTGATTTTTTCTTCTGTTCTGAATATTATAATGGATCTTTGGATGGTAGCAGGCCTTGGTCTGGGCGTATTCGGTGCAGCCCTAGCCACGCTTATTGCACAAGGTATTTCGGCAATATTTTCGTTTTTAATCTTTTTATACCGGATACGCCAGTATAAGAGTCCGGCTCGCTGGTTTGACGGGAGGGAATTACATTCCATGCTCCGTATTGCTGTACCGTCGGTCCTCCAGCAGTCAACAGTGTCAATTGGTATGATGATTGTACAGGCGGTTGTAAATCCGTTTGGTACACAGGCTCTTGCAGGTTATGCGGCAACGATGAGGGTAGAGAATGTTTTTTCACTGATATTTGTGTCCATAGGCAATGCAGTCTCTCCGTATGTTTCCCAGAATCTTGGCGCAAAGAAAATCGGGCGTATAAAAAAAGGATACCACGCTGCACTGGTGTTAGATTTATGTTTTGCAGTCCTTGCTTTTATAGTCATTGAAACACTGCATACACAGATTTCCTCATTATTTCTGGGTAAAGATGGAACAGCGCTGGCATATCAGGTGTCTGGAGATTATATGAGATGGCTCGGCTTCTTTTTCATTTTCATGGGTATCAAGATGGCAACAGACGGAGTTCTTCGGGGACTTGGAATCATGCGTCCATTTCTCATTGCAAATATGGTAAATCTTGCAATTCGTCTGTCAGTTGCTTTGATACTCGCACCGCGTTTTGGCATTGCATTTGTCTGGCTTGCTGTACCGGCTGGCTGGCTTGCAAATTTTCTGATTTCTTATGTGGCACTCAGAAAATCATGGCCAGACGATAAGATGGCTTTTGCTGCTATAGAATGATGGTGCGGCCGTTTTTATAGAAAAATACTGTAAATAGCTGTCTTTAAAAATGACGAAAAACCAAAGCAGGAAGTGTTAAATTTTAACAAAAAAATAGAATTTGAAAATTAAAGCTGAAAAGTCGTTGACTTTTGAAAAAATTCTGATATAACAAGGTCTAGAAAAAATTAAAATAAAGAGAAAGGAAATAAGAATCAATGTTTTCACAAAAAGATAAAATGAAAGGGAAATTAGAAAACATGCATCTGCAGGAAAGGATAAACTATGGCTACAGAAAAGTCATTATTATGATGTTAATTTCAGGCTTGCTTTCTATAGTGGTCATAGGTGTTTTATTTGCTAATATGGTACATTATATAGAAAATGTTACTGTAGCAGATCAGGCAGTAAAAATATGTAGAATTAATGTGAATGCGGCAGCAAGAAATATCAGGGAAATGGCATTAAATGATGATACTTCTTCATATGCCAGTTATGAGAAAACAGTAGAAAAGCTGCTGAAAGAAGTTGATTCTGAACTGAAAAATTTAAAGGGAACCGGAATTATTCCTGACTCAGATTGTGAGGAATATTCATCAGCCCTTTCGGATTGGGGAAACATTGGTTATTCCATTATAGAAGAAATAAAAAGTGGTGATAAGGAAGAAGCAGTTGATGAAATCATGAATGATTGCACACCTGCATTAAATAAAGCGGTGGAAATCGCAATAAAATTAGATGATATAACAGACCAGGAGAGCAGCAGGGCTGCCAGAACTACATTTATTTTTGCTACAGCAGGAATTGTATGTATTATAGTGTGTTTAATTTTTGCATGGACACTGACAAAGAAAACAGGTAAAAAAGTCCTGGATACAATACTTGAACCTTTACGGGCAGTTGAGGATGTCGCAAAGGAACTGACAGAAGGAAATTTACACAGTACGCTGGATTATCGTTCAGAAGACGAGATTGGAAGACTGGCACACAGTATGCGTAAATCAATCCGTATCCTGGGAAGCTATGTAGACGATATTGACCGTGCAATGAAATTGTTTGCAGCAGGAAATTTTGATGTTAAACCGGAAGTAGAGTGGCGGGGAGATTTTGTGGGAATTTTAAATTCTTTTATGCAATTTGAAGAAAGTATAGGAGAAACGATTAGAGGAATTCAAAATGTTTCCAATGAAGTTTCAAGTGCAGCAGACCAGGTAGCATCAAGTTCTAATGATCTTGCAGATGGAGCTACAAATCAGGCGGCAGTAGTAGAGGAACTGACAGCAACAGTTGCAGGTGTATCTGAACAGGTAGAAAATAATTCAAAATCTGCAAAAGAAATTAGTGGAAGGGTGGATGAGCTTGGAAATGCCATTTTAGAAAGTAATGGTAAGATGCATGAAATGGTTGATTCCATGAATGAAATTAGTGAAGCATCAAAAGAAATTGACAAAATTATTGCAACAATTAATGAAATTGCTTCCCAGACAAATCTACTTGCATTGAATGCTTCTATCGAAGCAGCAAGGGCAGGAGAAGCCGGAAAAGGATTTGCAGTTGTAGCAAATCAGGTAAATTCGTTAGCGGACCAGAGTGCCCAGGCAGCGAAAGAATCTGCAATGTTGATTGAAACCTCTGTGAAGGCAGTAGAAAAGGGTATGGTGATTGCAGGACAGACTGCGGCGCAATTGGAAGAGGTTGCAGAGAACTCTAAAATAATTACAGAAGAAGTTACAAATATTGCGGAAACGTTAGAAACACAGACAACAGAAATCCGGCAGATTAATGAAGGAATTGAACAAATTAATGATGTTGTACAGACCAATTCTGCAACATCTGAGGAATGTGCAGCTGCCAGCCAGGAGATGAGCAGCGAATCAGAAAATCTGCGTGAAATGATTCGTAAATTTAAATTGGCAGAATCAGAAAAAACAGTATAATACGATAATGATTTCCAGCTATAATTTCTAACACAGAATAGAAAGTTTATCAGTATAAAAGTTTTGTAAGAAAGGCACTTATACTATGGATACAAACATACGCAGACTGCTCAAGGAAATAGGAGCAGAAGATTTAATAGAAGTATTTGCACCATGTATGGATGACTATCTTTATATTATAGATTTACAGAAAAATACCCTTATCATTTCACAGGCAGCGGTGAAACGTTTTAAGATGCCGGGCAATTCATTTGATAATGCTGCCGACAGTGTCCGCTATTTTGTATATGAAGAAGACCGCCCGATGATTAGGGAACATTTACAGCGGATTGCGGATGGAAACGAAAAAAATCACAATCTGCATTACAGATGGCTTGATAAAGAAGGGATGCCGGTATGGATTAACTGCCGTGGAAAGGTAATCAATGATAACGATGGAAAACCTCATTATCTTATAGGCTGTGTAAACGAAATTGGAAATATACAGTGGGCAGATAATGTCAGCGGACTTTTGGGTGAAAGAGAAATGTATTCCTTTGTTTCTTCCCATATAAAAGACAGCTCGTCAGTATTTTTAATACATATAGGGATTGATGGATTTAATGCGATTAATGGTACATTAGGCGTAGATTATGGAAATTATGTGTTGAAAAGTGTTGCTGACGGTATCAAGGAATGTCTTTCTGATAACCAGCAGCTGTACCATCTTGTTGCAGATGAGTATATGATTGTTGATCTGGAAAGCCATACAAGAGATGATGTTATGCTATTGCAGAAGGAAATATGTAAAAAAATAGAAGATTTTATTATTTCTGAAAAATATAAGGTGGTTTTTACAGTATCTACCGGAATTATCCATGCAACGAAGCTCTTAAAATATTATGACGAGTATCGTAAAATAGCGGTTTTCTCTTTAAAACAGGCAAAGTCCATGGGAGGAAACGGAGTATATTTTTTTGAAAAAGAAGATTATAAGTTATTTTTAAAAAAAGAGAAAATAAAAAGTGCACTTCGAGGTGCCGTGACAAATGAATTTGAAGGATTTGAAGTATACTATCAGCCGATTATAGATTGTTCCTCGGGAAATATAATTGGTGCGGAAGCGCTTATGAGGTTTTCCATGTATTCAGGTGGAAAAAAAGAAAGTATCTCGCCTGTGGAATTTATACCATTACTGGAAGAAACCGGGCTTATTATTCCGGCTGGAAGATTTGTATTAAATGAAGCTGCGGCAATGTGCCATGAAATGCGGCAGTATATACCGGGATTTAAGGTTAATGTAAATATATCTTATATTCAGATGATGAAAAGTGATATCTGGAAGGACATACTTTCGTCTATAGAACAATATAATCTTCCGCCGGAGAGCCTGTGTGCGGAACTGACAGAAAGCGGATATACGGATATGACACCGTATTTTTATACGCTTCGGAAGAAATTCGAAGAGAAAAAAATACAGTTTATTCTGGATGATTTTGGCACAGGTTTTTCGAATCTACATTGTATTGTAAACATGAATCCTAATTATGTGAAACTGGATAATCATTTTACAGCAAAAGCTATGAGTCAAACAAGGGATTTTGAGCTGTTAAAAAAAATAGTTGAACTGGTACATAGTGTAGATATCAAAATATGTATAGAAGGTATAGAAAAAGAAGAGTGGTATCAAAAGCTGAAAGAAATATATGCTGATTATCTGCAGGGCTATCTTTTTGGCAGACCATGTGATAAAAATCAGTTTTTAAATCAGTTCATATGTAAAGGTATCAACTAGCAAACTATCTTAATTTTCATTTCTATTTTGGAAAAGGCTTCTTGAAGGAAAATTCTACCTGTGATAAAATAAAATTAATTATACTTACAGGGAAAGTAAGTAGCCGGCTGCAGGACATATCCAGGGAACTGCCAGTATAGTGGCAGGTTTTTACGGTTTGCTCCTGCGATTTAGTGAAAAATAAAAAATCATGGAGGATTTTTACAATGGAAGAAGCAAAGCAGAACATCAAACAAAAGAAGGATTCTTACAATCTGAGAATTGTGACGGCTGTACTGGTATTAACCGTGCTGGTTTTAGGGGAATTATATGTGATGATTAACTATCCGTCCAATTATGTGGCATTGATTGTACTTACAGTTGTAGCACTGGCTGATATTTATATTCTGATTGCCAGTGCAATCCAGAAAAATTATAAGAAAGAGATTGACCAGTACGAACAGTATGATAATCTGTTTAAGTCAGAAAAAGCTTCTTATCTTGTAACCCGCAAATCCTTTGAAGATATTGCGGATCAGCTTGATCGTATCGAAGAGGCAGCCGGTTCACCGACAAAGGACATCATAGATGCACAGAAATCCATTGCCAAAGTTACCATAAGCCGTAACAAAGAGAATTCTGATGCATTGATGAATTCCAACGACAAATTATTAGAGCAGATATTTAATCTTTCCGACCGTCTGGATAAGCTTGAGAAGAACATGTTAGAGCAGCAGCGTATTGTAGTTGAGAATGCCAATAAAGACCTTATGCTAAAACAGCAGGAAATGGTAGCTTCCGTGAAAGAAATGGAATTATCCATCCACAATACCATATTAGCTGAAGTTGGAAAAATAAATGGTGCGCCAGCTGTTGCTTATACAGCAGCGCCGGTACAGCCATCATCAGCCGCACCAGTTGAGGAAGTAACACCGGAAGAACCGGAAGCACCAATCGACGAAGTGATGCCGGAAGAACCGAAAGCACCAATCAATGAAGTGATGTCGGAAGAACCGGAAGCCCCAATCAATGAAGTGATGCCGGAGGAACCGGCAACAGAACCGGAGACAGCTGCAGAGGATATGCCGGATTTAGCAGAAGATGATTTATTAAATATAGATGCTTTATTCGGAAATGACGAAGCAGCTGAAACTACAAAAGAAGTAGCAGAAGAAACCGGATCTGCAGAAGAAAACAATGAACCAGAACCAGAAGAACCAGTTGGTTTTGATGATACACTTGGATTTGCAGATGAAGAACCGGAAGAACCTGCATTTACAGAAGAAATGGTAAATACCATTGATGAACCGGTTATGGAAATGAATTCCGACCCGAATCATATGATGACACCGGAAGAGATTGCAGCTTTGATTGCAAATGCAGATTCAGCAGCTGAAGAAGCACCAGTTGTAACAGAAGATGCTATTTCAGAAGAATCTGAGCCGATAACGGAAGAGGAACCTGTGTCAGAACCGGTTGTGGAAGAACCGGCAGCAGAGCCTGTTATCGAGGCAAATTCTGCCCCGAATCATATGATGACACCGGAAGAAATTGCGGCATTATTTGCTAATATGTAATTTACAAAATTTTTTAAAAAAATAAAAAATTACTTGCAATTCGATAAATTCTATTATATAATAGTCCTTGCGTTAAGCAATGCGCCACTAGCTCAGCTGGCAGAGCACCTGACTCTTAATCAGGGTGTCCAGGGTTCGAACCCCTGGTGGCGCATGTAAAGTACCGATTTTGTGGACGTGGAGCCATGGGGTTGGTGCTTTTTTTTGTTATAAAAAATCCGTAAGAAGCTGCCCGTGGCAGGTTCTGTAGATGTAAATAAGGAATGATGAAGATATCGTTTATTTGTTCAGTATATTTTTTACTTCTTTAAAAGACCTTTGAATTGTAGTAAATTTAGTATGCAGGGCAGGCTTACGGTAGGAAAAAAGCAAAGCCTTTCTGGAAAAGCAGTTTGATTTGAATTTCATGAGGCATACCCTTTTTTAGATATTATATGCAAAAGGATATAGAAAAATATATAAATATAGAGGAAATCATTTGGAAAAGAAAATTCTGATTGCCTGTGCAATGCAGCAGGATGAAATTGAAAAGTACAGAAAACAATTAAATATAACATATCCTGTTGTATATCTGCAACGTGGATTGCATAGAAACCCGTCTGTATTAAGAAATCTGCTGCAGCAGGAGATTGACAGGCACCAGGATGTGGATATAATCCTGCTCACCTATGGATTGTGCGGGCGGGGCACGGAAGGGATTGTGAGCTGGAATACCGAGCTTGTAATGCCACGTTTCCACGACTGCATCCACCAGCTTTTGGAGAATCATGTGGATAAGAATTCTCTTTATGCGACAAGAGCGTGGACAATTGACAAGGAGTCCATTGGAGGCCAGTGCAGTACCGTTCTTGCTGCTTATGGCAGAGAACGGGGGATGGAAGTTTTAGATACAATCTATGGCGATTATGAGAAGATTACTTTAATAGATACGCAAAGCTATGATATAAAGAAAACCAAAGATGGACTGAAAAGACCTGCAGAACTTCTAAATAAGAAGCTGGCGGTGGAGCCATCCGACTGCAATATTATAAGAAAGCTTTTATCTGGAAAATGGGATTGTAATTTCGTTCATCTTGAAAAAGGAGAGCGTGTCACAGAAAGACACTTTATATAAGAAAACCGGCGTTCTAATTTAGAATAAAGTCTAATATCAGGAAGCCGGTTTTATGCTGTATGCTCTGCAGTTTATTATTTTTTCATTTCGTCCATATAGACAGCAATTTTTTTATCCATACCAATAATATGGTTGGATAACCAGCCCAGCAGGAACTGGATCAGTTCCAGAAGATAAGTCTGCTGGTTATTGTCCATATCGTCAAGTTCTGAGAAGTCAATTTCTACCAGGCGTTCAACGAAAACAGTGTGGGCACGCTTCTGGGCAGCCAGTTCCGGATAGTGCATCTTCTCCATCAGCATTTCCTCATCAGCAAAATGAAATTGTGTATAATCCTTTAATTCCACTAAAAGTCGCATAATTTCATCATATTTGTCATGCAGCAGATCGTTTTGAATCAGGTCATTGGTCTCTTTTATAATCTCAAAGAGACGGCGGTGCTCTTTATCCACAAGGTCAATTCCGGTCTTGTATTTGTCCGTAAAGGCAAATGGGTCTTCGGAAGTCCCTTCAACTGCGGACATTTTTCCAATCATCATATCACTGCTTAAGATATGGTGGTACAGCCAGCGTACCAGATAGGAAAGCAGTTCTTCGAAAGATGCTCTGGCAGCCTCTTTTGAGGACTTATCTAAAATAAAGGAATTGATTTTCTCAGCAAATTCAGCATGTTCCTTTTTCTGAAGAGGAAGCTCCGGGTCATGAATCTCTTCCATATAAGCCTCTTCATGGGCGAAATGTGTATTCGCATAATCCTTCAGATGAAGAAGCAGGCTCTGGGCAGTTCCGGAAATATCCTCGGTTGTTTTAACAAGGGAAAGAGCATCATTTATCATCTGGAATAATTTGCGGTGTTCCTCATCAATTTGTGGAATATGAATCAAACAATCTTCTGTAAATTCGTACATGGTATACATCTCCTTACATTGTATCAATGATTTATGCTACGACGTATTATAAACCCTCAGAAGATAAGCCACAATAAAAAAAGAAAAATTTATAAAAATTTCACTGATAAACCAACTCCGGATGCTCAGGCAAATGGTTCATCTCATGGGTCATGCATCCGGCAGTGTCCGTGCACTGGCACTATCGGAAAGGTCATAAAGGAATATTTCTGGAAGTAATCAGCTTGCAGATAGGATTTCCCCTGGAAGAGAATTTCTCTTCGTATTCGGTCATGATATTGCCTTCGTTCATGGCAGTATCATGGTGTAAATCCCTTGTAAATGCGTCCAGATTCCAGCCTGCAGCATCGATTTCTTCTAAGGAGAAGTCAAAAAGTCCTACGTTATCGGTCTTAAACTCAATCTGTCCGTCATCTTTTAAGACTTTGTCATAGCGCTCTAAGAACTGGCGGGAGGTCAGTCTTCTTTTGGCATGGCGGTCCTTTGGCCATGGGTCGGAGAAATTAAGATAAATGCGGTCTAACTCGCCCTTTTCGAAGAAGTCCGGCAGAAGTGCCGCATCTTCACACAGAAGGCGTAAGTTTGGCAGTGGATTTTCTTCCAATTTCTGGAGTCCGCGATACAATACGCTTTCGTAACGTTCCATGCCAAGATAGTTGATATCCGGATTCCGGGCAGCTAAGTCCATGATAAAGCGTCCCTTGCCCATGCCGATTTCAATGCGGATCGGGTGGTCATTTCCAAATATTTCATTCCAGTGTCCTTTATGGGAAGCGGCATCCTTGATACAGAGGTCACTGGCTTCTACAGCCGGCGCAGCCGCCGGGATATTGCGAAGTCTCATAATATGAAATCCTTTCTACTTATATATATCTTTCGAAAACAATTTATCATATTTATGGTTTAAAAGAAAGAGAATTGTGAATATTAATGGAAAGGTATTGCACCATGGAAATGGATTGATATATACTTAAAGGTAAGAATGATTTAGGAGCAGCAGAAAATGAAAAAGAAAAAGAGAATATTAAGTTTCGGACTGGCAGTGTGCTGTTTTGTCGGCTTATTGGGTATAAACACACAAAAGGTAAAGGCGGCAGAGTACTGGCCCCAGGACCCGGAAACCGAATCACCCAATGCGATTGTGATGGAAGAGAGCACAGGAACGGTTCTTTATGATAAGAATTCCACGGAGCAGCATTGTCCGGCAAGTATCACGAAGATTATGACCACGCTTCTGGCACTGGAAAATTGTTCGCTGGATGAGACAGTAACATTTTCCAAAGAGGCGGTTTATAACACCCATGGTTCCGGAATCTCCAGGGATGTGGGAGAGCAGATGACCATGGAGGAATGCCTTTATGCAGTCATGCTGGAGTCTGCCAATGAATGTGCCTATGCGGTAGCGGAGCATGTAGGCGGAACCGTTGAGAATTTCGTTCAGATGATGAATGACAAAGCGGCAGAGTTAGGTTGTGTGAATACACATTTTAACAATCCACACGGACTATCTGAGGGAGAGGATGCAACCCTTCACTACACCTGCTGTTATGATATGGCACTGATTGCAAAGGCGGCTTACCAGAATGAGACTTTCCGTGCGATTACGGCAACAAAGACCTATCAGATTCCACCAACCAACAAGCATGATGAAATCACCTATCTGCAGAATCATAATGAAATGATTCATGCCTTTAAAACCAGAGGACAGTATCTATATGAATACTGTGTAGGTGGTAAGACCGGATACACCACAGCGGCAAACAGTACGCTGGTTACCTTTGCAGAAAAGGACGATATGACACTTATCTGTGTCATTATGAATGCCCAGTCGCCAGCGCAGTGGACAGACAGTATTGCATTGTATAATTATTATTTTGAGAACTTTTCGCTATATAATGTAGCTCAGAATGAGACAAGGCTTGAAAATGGAGAAATGGATACAGGAATGCTCAATACCAATTCCTCCTTTGTAAAGATAGACCCGGCGGGAAATATCGTTCTGCCAAAGAGTGCAGAATTCAGCGAAGCTACGCCAACAGTAAGCTATGATAATACTTCGGATGATGTGTTGGCAAATATCAGATATACATTTGCAGGACATGATGTAGGCGGTGCGGATATTGTTTCCACCGGAGTAAAAGCAGATACGTTCTCTTTTGATAATGTAAAAGCAGAAGAGATTTCTACGGAAGCAGGAACCAGGACCACTACGAAGCATAAGTTCCAGATAAACATCTGGAAAGTGTTATTGGGAATTCTTGGTGTCGCAGCCCTTGTGGTCATAGCATTTCTGATTCGGAGACTTGCGGATAATTTCTATATTATCAGACACAAATATTTCTCAAAGAGCAGACCGGATAAGCGTTACAAAACTATAAAGAGAAACTATCGCAGCAAGAGAAGACGGCACAGAAGAAGAAAATAGTCTCGAAAATTGCTATAGAACAACTGAAAAAGACAAGAATAAAAAGAAACGACAATATTTAAATTTAAATATTGTCGTTTTACGTTATCTTGGACATTAAAGTTAGGACGAGTTATATTCTGATAATTTGTGGATAAATCCATTATTATTCTGTTATCGTAGCAGAGTTATCCACACTATTTGGATAATTATCATCAATTTGTGGATAACAGAGTCTGGAGGTAGGAAAGGATACGGCTGCGCTCCCTGGTGTAGATAATGATACCATTATAAGCCTTTACCATAGTATCATAATGTCCCTTTAAGCTGATGGAAGAACTTAAGGTATACATCAGATAATCGGCAAGCTCGGTTGGTACTTCAATCAGTACCGGTTCGGATTCCTCCAGACTTTTTAAAGAAGCTTCACTGGATTGCAGCAGGCGGCTGATTTCTTTGTCCTGCTCAAATTGCTCGGATGTTTTATTTACAATAAAGTAACCTCTCTCATCCCGGGGCATATCCATTGCCTTGATGGCACGCTGCACCTGTTTGGTCAGTGCATCGGAAGCGGGGTACAGGGACTGGAAATATCCCATAAAATCCGAAGCCTGACGGAAATGTTCATTGCAGCCCTTTTCTAATACTTCTGTGACCAGAATACGTTTGATAATCTTCTGGCAGGTTTCCCGGGAAGGGTTTTTTCGGGTAGTATTTTCTGTTTCCATAGATACCTCATTTATTAAAAACAAGCGTATATTCAAATAGACATATACGACATTAAATATTGTTCCAAATAAATTATACGACAAGAAAACAACTTTTACAACGACAAACTGAAAAATATAAGACAAATTGCAACAGAAATTGACAAGCGGCAAAAATTAACTTATACTAGAAGAAAAATGCGAAGGAGCGATATCTATGAATGCGAAGCAGAAAGAGCAGACCATTGAAGAGATAAAGAAGCTTTTAGAAGAAAATAATGGCATTGTGAAAGCCGAAAAATTATATCCTTTGGGATTGACCTATAAAAGTATTCAGGGACTGGTGAAAGCCGGCATACTTGACCATGTAAAGAGTGGATATTATTCCATGGGGTATGAAGAGAAGCCGCAGGAAGAAATTATTCTGGGACTGTTCCCGGATGGAATTTTATGTATGGACAGCGCCCTTTACTATTACGGTTATATTGAGAAGCGTCCTTATGAATGGAGTATTGCCATCAGCAAGAATACTTCGAAGTCAAGGTTCCGCATGGAATACCCGGTGGTGAAACCATATTATACAGAGCCGGAAGTCATGGAGCTTGGTGTAACGGCCATTCCTTTTGCCGGTGGCGAGATGAAGATTTATGAAAAAGAGCGTCTTATCTGTGACTGCCTCAAGTACGAGGAACGTCTGGAGCGGGAGGATTTAAAGAAGGCGCTGCTGGCATTTATCAATGAGCCAAAGAAAGATATTGCAAAATTAATGGAATATGCCAGAGCCCGCAAGGTTGTGGCAAAGATTCAGAGCAGAATTGGAGTGTGGCTGTAGTGGCAGAGTGCATACTGAGAGAATCATTGATCCGGCAGAGAAGTGAGGACTTGCAAATCCCTTTTGTGGACCTGCTTCCTTCTGCAGTAACCGAGTATTTTCTATATCAGATAAGTAAATCAACATTTGCAGAGAAGCTTTATCTTAGAAATGGCAGCAGCCTCGGTGTGGAGAATTATCGCCGGAAGAGAGTCTTTTCCCTTTCCTATTATTATCAGGTGATAAAGGATGAGCATTTAACGGAAATGCAGTTAGGGCAGCTCATGAAAGAGGTGTTAAGCCGGAAGCCGGAGTATGTCTATCAGATAGAGAAAGAAAGGGCGGGCAGCTATCAGATAGAGGTGTTGGCAAAATCAAAGGAGCATGAAGTTCCCATTACCCTGCGTTTTCAGGAGCTTCGGGACGAGCAGATGCAGCCTGCTCATGGAGAATTGCCATTTTTCTTACAGGAGAATACGGTAATAAAGTTTCTGCAATATCCTTATGAGCAGGTTGTGGCAGAGAATTTTGTGGAAATCTTAGAGAAAATGGAATTAATCAACGACCTGTCCTGCTATGAAGAAATTTATGGAATCTTAAAGAAAGAGGCGTTAGATGGCAGAAAGGTTGAGCAGCAGGTTATTGAAATTGGAACAAAGAGAGAGCTGGCCTTTGGAAAAGACCGGCTGGATACCGTCCTTCACTATAAGGATTATACTTATATGAAACGGAAATGGACGGCATACTTAAAGAGGGAACGCAAAAAAGAGCCAGACTGGGTGGAAGTGATGACTCTTTTGGAAGCCTTCTTCCCACCGGTCTGGCGTGCAATTATCAGAGATGAAATTTTTATCGGAGACTGGATGCCGGAGCTGTGCCGTTTCCTGTAGATACTTAATGGCTATAGTCGCGGATCAGCGTCTTTAAGAAGCCAAGAAGTGACTTTGGCTTGCGGAAGTCAAAGCAAGGAACTTCTTCGCATTTGTAACCGAAATCACTGGCGATGGCAACAAGACCGGAAAGGGGATGCAGCGGAGTCTCATTTAACTCACTGCTCAAAAGCTCGATTTTAAAGCAGTCTTCATCTTCTAAATCGCAGGTGAGGATGAGGTCTACATTTGTAATATTGGAAAAATCTTTTTCTGAATCAAAGATGGCAGCCTTAATGCCATCTTTTTTTAATGCCTCCAATAGCTGGATGCAGAAGGTCTTTTTATCAATAATGGAATCCCCCACCAGCGATACCACGGGAATAAAAGAAGCAATATTGCCTGTTGCCGGAAGCTCCAGATTGCTGTCTTCATCAAAAAGCTCTCCCCGTTCGGAAAGCAGCTTTAAGGCATGATAATAATGGGTGCGGGTATTGATGTTAAAAAATTGTTCATTCAGTGGAACCGGACATATATTTGCCAGCTCGTTTTCCGGGATATAGCCGGCATTGCATTTCTCATGAAGCCGGTTAAAGGAATATTGGTGAAAGAGCATGGCTTTTCCCACCTGCGGAATGCAGCTTTTAGAATAGACTGCGGAAAGAGTCTCCAACTGGTCATTGGCGCGCTCAATCGCCCAGATAGGATGCTCCTGTGGCTGTGACAGCAGGTAAAGCCCCAGTGCCGGTTCTACAAAAGGTGTATCTACGGAAATGAAGAAGGCACGTTCCTCAGAAATCATGGAAAGTGCGCTGAAGATACCGGACAGCGGACCGGCATTTCCATAGATGTCTCCAATGGTTGTCACCGGAAGATTCAGATGCGCATAATCATTTTTCTGCTGGACAGAAAGGTAGATTTTCGGAAAATCCGGCTGAAATTTCCGGACCAGATATTCAATCAGGCAGCAGTCCCCAAAAGGGAGCAAAGCCTTGTCCGTTCCAATTCTTGTACTTTTCCCACCACATAGTATAACCAGTGCATGACTCATAACATTTACCTCATGTAACATTTTACCTTCTCAAAAGTTCTTCCATCATAACATAAATCAGTCTGACTGTAAAACAAACATATCATTTCGCATATGTACCCGTTCAATTTCATTACGGCGGTAGGTCTGAATCAGATAGTGATTTTTCCGGTCAAAGACCAGGGAAATTTTTTTTGTAAATGTGGAAGTTCCCGGTGCATATTCGATGATGTGCAGGGATGCACGGTACTGTTTCTTTATTTTCCAGATGTCCATAAGACCGATTCCGCTGCCGCCACTGTCCTTGTGGGTGGTGTGCCGGGTCTGACCAAAGTCCTCAAAGAGCTGCACATCAAAGGCATTCCCACTGTCAGAAATCTCCAGGGTGGAAGTATCTTCGTCATGGCAAAGGCAGACAGAAAGACTGCGCACCTCATTATCACCAATGGCAATCATGGCATTTTCCAGCAAATCCGCCAGAAGGTGGGAAAGGTCTTCCCCGGAAATGATATCTTCCGTCATTTTTACAATATTGCCTGTGATATGCATGGAAAAGTTGATATTTTGTGCCAGGGCACGCTGCTGCATATAGGTAAAAAGCGCATCTAAAACACAGACCCCGGTTGCAGGAAGAGCATGTTCATCATGGCGGTAGGAGTTCAGCGTACCTTTCCGATCCTGTGCCATGGTCTTTAACCCGCTGGCAAGCTGTTCGCCTTTCTTTCTGGTATCACCGTCTGTGATCCCATCCTCTAAATATTCGCAGACAGCCAGTTCCATTGCCGGAATCAGCTTGTTATCTTTATGAATAATCTTAGCCAGGGCATCATTATTTTCCTCTAATTTCCGGATGCGGTTATCTTTCTCAATGAGTTCATTCTGTAAAGCCTTAAGCTCCGCCTGCCGCAGCTTCTCCCGGTAGTCACGGGTAATCCGGAACCGCCACCAGCAATAAAGCAGAAGTCCAATCAGGAAAAGGGCGATGAGGAGAAAGAGGAACTGCATGTCAGGAATGGAATCATAAAAGCTGATTATGGTAACAATGAGCAGAATAAAACAGCTTAAGATAAAACCTGTGGCAGAAGAGCCGATTTGATAGAGAAATGGCATGCCACGGCGGAGCCTTTTGATTTTGAAAAGAAGGAATATTAAGAGCAATTCAAGAAGTCCACCTGAAATTTGAATCAGAGCATATGGCAGGTTGTAATTTCCATAAAAGAAGGGTAATAGTGCGAATCCTATAAGAACACCTGAAATTGCAAGAAAAATGAAATTTACACTAAGAGAAATGGTAAAGGATAGCAGACTTAATGTAAGCTGTATCTTAGTTACCAAAGTAAGTATAAAAGCATTTAAAAGGACAAAGACAGGGATTGCAAATAGAGGCAGACATGCATTGATAAAATTAAATAGGAAAGCTTCACCAATGAATATAAAAGAAAGAAGAATAGCATATTTCTTTTGCGAAAGTTTAAAATTTAATAATTTAAAATATAAATAGTAGCAACATAAAAGGTCAAAGAACCAACGAATTATATTTTGAATCATACAATACCTCATATAAATGTATTAAAAATCATATAAAAACCAACCCGATTTTAAACCTAAGAAATGTTCCGAATTTTTCTATAATCTCCTTACATTTTTGAAAAGGAGGAATAGAAATGGATTGGTTATTAGATTTTATCAAGCAGTTTATCAAACATTAACGTCCATCCGTAATCTTTTCCGCGTAAAAGTAAATGAACTCCTTAATGGTAGGCATTCCGCGGTCAGGATTAATGTGGGCGGTGTAGCAGTTAAGAAGAGTTTCGGTGTCATTGGAATTCCATGCGCGGTTGATGGCATTCTGCATGGCACGTTCCACACTGGAATTACTCTTCTTATACTTGTTACCAAGAATCTGGGAAATGTTTGTGGTCGGTCCGTCAATTGTTATCATAATGGCATCGGTCAGATATTTGTAACCGACAACTTTTGGGTTGATCCCAATGAGTTCCAGTTCCCGGTGGATTCTGCGGATAAGTCCCTGCTCTAAATCTTTTTGATTATCTTTCATATAAGAAGTATTGGATGTGGATTCTGTCATTTCAATCATAGGAAGAAGCTGTTCGAGAAAATCAACAGCAGATTCCGGAGAATACGAATCTTCATATTTGCCGATAATGAAATCAGCACCAAGTCTTCGGGCGGATTCCAGTGTGATTTTGCTGGAGTTGTAAGTGGTAACAAGAATATAAGGCTTTTTCTCTAAGCCCAGTTTATTTAAGTCAGAGAGGAAAAACAGTCCGTTTCCGCCGCCATGATGCAATTCCAGATCAAGAATAACAGCGTCAGGAAGCGTATTCTGTACATATTGAATGCCAACATAAGAATTATTGGTGACGCCGGCTAAATCCATATTATCTTTGGACGCAATATAGTTTGAAATACGATTGCAGGTGTCCATATCATCTTCGATCAATAAAATGTGGAGCGTTTTTTCCATGTACAAGTCCTCCTGATTTACTCATATATCGTTTCAATAAAATAACATTTCACAAGGCATCTTTAAAATTAAGCTTATTATATCTCAAAAACCCCTTTGAAACAACAAAAAACAATACAAACCAACGAAAACCAACAACAAAAGCGTAAAGTTTGTGTTGGAAAAAAGTGGTAAACTACCCAGTAAGGAGTATCGATAAAAAATTTGAGTTGTGTAAAGTTATCATATAGATTCGGGTGGCTGCTTTCAAAACGGTCACCCGAAAGTCGTTTCTGACGGGAAAAATCCCTTGTCTTTTCCCCTTTCAAGCCGTACTATAGAAATAGGTATATCAATTAGAAAATCAGCCATTATCCAAAGGGTATGAAAGTATAATAACAGGCCAGGTGAACCATGACATATATAAAAGATGAATTATGTAAACTTGCATCCTCTGATATGTATCCCCTTCATATGCCGGGACATAAGCGGAGACTGGATTGTGACATCAATCCTTATACATATGATATTACAGAAATAGATGGATTTGATAATCTGCATGCCGCAGAAGGAATCATAAAGGAAGCCGAGGAGCGGGCAGCCGCATTATGGGGCGCAAAGAGTTCTTTCTTTCTGGTAAATGGAAGTACCTGCGGTATTTTAGCAGCACTCAGTGCCGCATTACCGAAAAAGGGACATCTTCTGATGGCACGAAACAGCCATAAGGCAGCATATCATGCAGCATATTTAAGAGAGTTACAGGTGACATATCTCTATCCGGTATTTACAGAATTCGGGATACAGGGTGGAATACTGCCGGAGCAGGTGGAAGCTGCATTAGAAGCGGATGAAAGTATTGAGGCTGTGTTTCTTACATCACCAACCTATGATGGAATCGTATCAGATATAGAAAAAATAGCAGAAATTGCCCATCAGCATGGGATTCCGCTGATTGTGGACGAAGCTCATGGTGCGCATCTTGGCTTTCATCCGTATTTCCCAAAATCAGCTATTACACTGGGAGCAGATGTGGTAATCCAGAGCCTGCATAAGACGCTTCCGGCACCTACACAGACTGCAATTCTGCATTGGAATTCTTCTTATATAAATAAGGAACGGTTGGAGTGGTTCTTAAATATCTATGAAACCAGTTCTCCATCCTACTTATTCTTGGCCAGTATAGATGAATGTGTGCGTCTGCTGACGGAAGAGAAAGAGAAGTATTTTGATGCATATGAGAAGCATCTGAAAGACTTTTATGAAAAAGCATCCCATTTTTCTAATGTGGAAGTCATGGGAGAAGTGGATTTAAAAGAGACAGAAGGCTTTGCCAAAGACCCGTCGAAGCTGGTACTCCGTGCCACGAAAGCCGGACTTTCCGGGGAAGAGCTGTATCAGCTGCTCAGGGAGAAATACCATTTGCAGTTAGAAATGTGTCAGGGAGACTATGCGCTGGCAATGACCAGTATTTTTGACAGCGAGGAAGGTTTTGACCGGCTGTATGCGGCACTGGAAGAAATTGATAAAAAAGAAGCCGCAGCAAGAAGAACAATAACGCCGCAGTTTCTGACCGAAGCCTATGCAAAGCGGACGGTCCGTATATCCATTGCAGAAGCACAGGATGCAAAGACAGCGGAAATGGGGCTGAAGGAAAGTGTTGGCAAGACAGCAGGAGCATTTGTCTATCTTTATCCGCCGGGCATCCCGATGCTGGTGCCGGGAGAAGAGATTTCCAAAGAAGCAGTGGCAGTGATAAAAACCTGCCGGGAGAATGCATTTCGTATTCATGGCGTGACTGAGGACGGAAAGATAAAAGTTGTCATTTCCTGAAAATTATTTTATACTAGAAAACAGACGGCAAAACCGTAGAAACAGGAGATTTACACATGGGAAAGATTTTCTGCCTGATGGGCAAGAGCTCAACAGGAAAAGATACCATATATAAGATGCTGCGGGATGAGAAAGCGTTGCAGCTTCAGACCATTGTACCATATACTACCCGGCCAATCCGTGCCGGTGAGACGGAGGGCGTAGAGTATCATTTTATTGATGAACAAAGGCTTTTGAATCTCGAAAAAGAAGGAAAAGTCATAGAACAGCGTGCATATGATACTATATACGGAATCTGGCGCTATGCCACAATTGCAGACGGGCAGGTCAATCTGTCGGAGCACAGCTATCTTCTGATTGGCACCCTTGCTGTGTATACACAGCTTTGTGCCTATTATGGAAAAGACGCAATCGTACCGATATATATAGAAGTAGAAGATGGTTTACGCCTGCAGCGGGCATTGGACCGGGAGCGGATGCAGGATAAGCCAAAGTATACAGAGCTTTGCAGGAGATTTCTTGCAGATGATGCGGATTTTGCAGAAGAAGCATTGGAAAAGGCAGGAATTACCAGACATTTTGAGAATGATAATCTGCAAAAGACAGTAGAGGAAATTGCAGCTTTTGTGCTATCATATAATGGATAGGTGATAAAATGGAGATTAGAGTAAACGACACTGCACCGGTGAATCAGACCACCGGAACCACGCCGGTAGACACCGGAGACGGCAGCTTTAAATTTACATTGACCAGTGCAATCGAAGAGCAGGAGCTTCAGCAGCGGTTGAACAGCCTCTTAGATGACATTACCAAGCAGGGTAATCTTATTGCACAGCATATGGACATCCGGGACATGAAGAAATACCGCGGACTGGTGAAGGATTTCTTAAATGAAGTCGTAACCCGTTCCCATAAATTTTCCAGAGAGAACTTTCTCGACCGGAAAGGCCGTCATCGTGTCTATGGAATCGTCAAGTTGGTGGATAAGAACTTAGACGAACTGGCAGAAGAGCTGGTGAAGGATGAGTCGGACCACATTACCATATTGGATAAAATCGGGGAAATTGCAGGCTTATTGCTGGACATTTTCACGTAAAAACAGGGCAGCCTAAGACAGCAGGAAGCTTCAGGAGAAAGGAGCGCACATGGCAGGATTTGCAGAAATCATTGGACATGAACAGATTATAGAGCATTTACAGAATGCAATAAAAATGGATAAAATATCCCATGCATATATATTGAACGGACCGGACAAATCCGGCAAGAAAATGCTGGCGGAGGCATTTGCCCAGACCCTGCAGTGTGAACAGCACGGCATTGAGCCCTGCATGGAGTGCCATTCCTGTAAGCAGGCAGTGAACCACAACCAGCCGGACATCATTTATGTCACACATGAGAAGCCGAATACGCTTTCCGTTGCAGATATCCGCAGCCAGCTTGTAAATGATGTAGATGTGAAGCCATACAGCAGCAGATATAAGATTTATATTGTAGATGAAGCAGAGAAAATGAACCAGCAGGCGCAGAATGCACTGTTAAAAACCATCGAAGAGCCGCCGGCATATGCGGTTATCATTCTGCTGACTACCAATGCGGATGCATTTTTACCGACGATTCTTTCCCGGTGTGTGGTATTGAACCTTAAGGTAGTTTCCGATGATAAAATCAGAAAATATCTGATGGAACACTGTAAAGTGCCGGATTATCAGGCGGATGTGTGTGTGGCATTTGCCCAGGGAAATGTGGGAAAGGCAATGGCGTTGGCATCTTCGGATGATTTTCAGGAGCTGAAAGCTGCAGCCGTGCAGTTATTAAAGCGAATCCATGAGATTGAGCTTTATGAATTTAAGGAAGCCATCAAACAGATTAACGAATATAAAATGGAAATCAACGATTATCTTGATATCATGATGATCTGGTTTCGGGACATTTTATTATATAAAGCAACAACAGATGTAAATGGACTGATATTTAAGGATGAAGTCTATGACATAAAGAAGCAGGCAAGCAAGAGTTCCTACAGTGGAATTGAAGCAATATTAGAAGCGTTGGAAAAGGCAAAGGTGCGCCTTACGGCAAATGTCAACTTTGACCTTGTGATGGAATTGTTGCTGCTGACAATAAAGGAGAATTAGAATGACAAAAGTAGTTGGAGTCAGATTCCGCAGAGCCGGAAAGATATATTATTTTGACCCGGGTAAAGCAAAGATGGCGGCAGGCAGCCATGTTATCGTGGAGACTGCCCGTGGCATAGAGTACGGAACCGTGCTGATTGCCCCGAAAGAGGTAGACGATAAAGCAGTGGTTCAGCCATTGAAGCCGGTCATCCGCGTGGCAACACCGGAGGACGATAAGACCGAGCAGAGAAATAAAGAGAAAGAAAAAGAAGCATACAAAATCTGTTTTGAGAAAATCGCAAAGCATAAGCTTGAAATGAAGCTGGTAGAAGCAGAGTATACCTTTGATAACAATAAGCTTCTGTTTTACTTTACCGCAGACGGACGAATTGATTTCCGTGAACTGGTAAAAGATCTGGCAGCAGTATTCCGTACCAGAATTGAGCTGCGCCAGATTGGAGTGAGAGACGAGACCAAGATTTTAGGCGGAATTGGAATCTGCGGAAGAGAATTATGCTGTAAATCCTATCTGGCTGATTTTGCTCCGGTATCCATTAAGATGGCAAAGGAGCAGAACCTGTCCTTAAATCCGACTAAGATTTCCGGTGTATGTGGCAGACTGATGTGCTGTCTGAAAAATGAGGCTGAAACATACGAATATTTAAACAGCCGTCTTCCGAATGTGGGTGATACCGTTACCACAATTGATGGATGTAAAGGTGAAGTACAGAGCATTAACGTATTGCGTCAGCTGGTGAAGGTCTTAATCGAAGTAAATGATGAGAAAGAACTTCGGGAATATAAGGTAAAAGAGCTGAAGTTCAAGCCAAGAAGACGCAGAGACAATATCAAACTTTCTCCGGAAGAGATGAAAGAGCTGGAAGCCTTAGAGGATAAGGGAGGAAAGTCTAAGATTAATGACGTCAAGTAATGAGATTCAATTAAAACCGGATGAGCGTGTGGACGAGCTGAATCGCAAGGGTTATCGTATCATTCAGGATACGAAGCAGTTCTGCTTTGGAATGGATGCGGTACTCTTAAGTGCTTTTGTAAAGGTAAAGCCGAAACAGAGAGTGTTAGACCTTGGAACCGGAACGGGAGTGATTCCTATCCTATTAGAGGCGAAGACTCCCGGAGAGCATTTTACCGGGCTTGAGATTCAGCCGGACAGTGCCGACATGGCAGGAAGAAGCGTTGCGTTAAATGGATTGACGGATAAAATCGATATCGTAACAGGAGATATAAAAGATGCCTCGAAGATCTTTGGGGCATCTTCTTTTGATATTATAACCACAAATCCGCCTTATATGATAGGACAGCACGGTCTTACGAATCCGGAGGAAGCAAAGGCAATTGCCCGCCATGAAATATTGTGCAATCTTACGGATATTATGAGAGAGAGTGCGAGAATACTAAAGCCGGGGGGACATTTTTTTATGGTACACCGTCCGTTTCGTCTGACGGAAATCATCTGTTGTATGCATGAGCATCGCATCGAGCCAAAGCGGATGCGGCTGGTATATCCATATGCAGACCGGGAGCCGAACATGGTACTTATCGAAGGCTGCAGAGGCGGGCGTTCCCGTATGACGGTGGAGAAGCCGCTGATTGTATACAAGGAACCGAATGTATACACCGATGAAATATATGAGATTTATGATTTGTAATGAAAGAAAGGAAAGACATATGTTTAATGAGATAACAATTGGACCGTTGACACTTCATACGTATGGACTGATGATTGGACTTGGATTTTTAGCCGCATATGCGATGTGTTATTACCGTGGAAAAAAGATGAAAATGGAAAAAAGCGGAGATATCCTTTATGGAATCTTCTGGTGTGCCATCATCGGCGGACTGGTGGGAACCAGATTGCTTTATTATATTGTAGAGATTCCGGAGATTATCAAAGACCCATCCATTCTCTGGGACTTTAAAAACGGTTATGTAGTATATGGAGGAATTATTGGAGGAATCTTAGTATCCTGGCTTTACTGCAGGATAAAGAAGGTATCTTTCATCGAATACTTTGACCTTGTTATGCCGGCAGTAGCACTGGCACAGGGCTTTGGAAGAATCGGATGCTTCTTTGCAGGCTGTTGTTACGGAAAAGCAACGGACAGCTGGTTTGGAATCACCTTTACTCATTCCGACTATGCTCCAAATGGAATCAAGCTGATACCAACACAGCTTATTTCATCTGCAGGAGACTTCATGATTTGCCTGATGCTGCTTGCTTATGCAAAGCGTAAGCCGAAAAAAGGCAGAGTGGCATCCTTATACTTAATGTTCTATGGAATCGGAAGATTTGGTGTGGAATTTTTAAGAAGTGATTACCGCGGAAGCGTGGGATTCCTTTCTACTTCCCAGTTTATTTCCATTGGTATTGTGGCAGCAGGCATCATACTCTATCAGATGTTGCCGCGCATTTATGAAGATGCGAAGAAAGCGGAGTAAGAAGATATATAATACCACTTAAATAAAAGAGGATAGATTATGGCAGGAAAACTGTATCTGTGTGCAACACCCATTGGAAATTTAGAGGACATCACGTTCCGGGTATTGCGTACCTTAAAGGAAGTAGATTTAATAGCGGCAGAGGATACGAGAAATTCCATTAAGCTCTTAAATCATTTTGAGATTAAGACACCGATGACCAGCTACCATGAATATAACAAAATTGAAAAGGCATACAAGCTGGTAGAGAAATTACAGGAAGGCAAAAATATTGCCCTGATAACAGATGCCGGAACACCGGGTATTTCAGATCCGGGAGAAGAACTGGTCCGTATCTGTTATGAGAATGGCATCGAAGTAACTTCCCTTCCGGGACCGGCAGCCTGCATTACCGCACTGACCATGTCTGGACTTCCCACCAGACGATTTGCTTTCGAGGCATTTCTTCCGAGGGATAAAAAAGAACGTGCCAGAGTCTTAGAGGAACTGGCTCAGGAGAGCCGAACCATGATAGTATACGAAGCTCCACACCACCTTCTCAAGACCTTAAAGGAGCTTTATGAAGTTCTTGGAAACCGTGAATTAACGGTTTGCAAGGAGCTGACCAAGCGATATGAGAATGCGACAAAAACGACATTTGAAGATGCTATAAAGATTTATGAGGACAACGAACCAAAAGGAGAATACGTTTTAATCATTTCAGGAAAGACATTTGAGACAAAGGAGCAGGAAGCAAGAGAAGCCTGGGAGAGCCTTTCCATCGAGGAACATATGGCACATTATGAGGCTTCCGGCATGGAACGAAAGGAAGCCATGAAGCAGGTGGCAAAGGACCGCGGCATCAGTAAGCGGGATGTCTATCAGGCATTGTTAAAAGAATAGGAAGAATAACAGGAAACCAATATAAGGGACAATGGACAGAGAGCAGCCATTGTCCCATTTTTGTGTAATATGAAAATAATCCACTTTTTTAAAAAGCTTTCGACTATTTTTTATAAAAAGTCAATGATACGATAAATAATATCAACCAGATAATGGAGAAAGTGTCGGGAAAAGGGTGACTTTAAAAGGGAAGAAAAGGAGGATTATGTATGCACAAAAGAGATCAGAAAGAAAAAAAGGAACTGCCTTTTTACAAGACGATTGCGATGAAACTGATTTTGGGATTTCTGGTTCCGGTAGCCGGAATCGTTATACTGGGGCTGGTTTCCTATAACAAATCTTCATACGCAATTGTAAGCAAGTATAAAGAATCGGTCGAGCAGACCATAAATATGATGCAGCAGTGCATCGGGCTTGCAGTATCTAGTGAGGAAGATGAATTCAAGCGGTATCTTACGGATACAGAGATGCAGAAATACATTTCCGGAATGTATACAGATTCAGAGGAAAAGAGCCAGAAGAAAAAGGTTACAGATGAAGTAAATACAAAGACAGTGGTAGACGAGAAAGTCAGTGGAATTGTTTTTCTGGCAGAGGGTGGGAAAAGTATTTCCGATAATACAAATCCGGTAAACAGTGCCGGATATTCGGAATATGTAGAAACACAACAGGGACAGAAAATGGCAGCAGATTCCACTGACTGGCTGATATTCGGGCAGGATAAAGAAGCGGATGAAGTACTTGGATTAGATAGCAGTACCTATAGCATCCGTCTTGTAAAAAATTATAATGCACAAAAGGGTGCAATTCTTATTGATATGGACGCTTCCTATCTGCGGAAAGTCATGGAATCCTTAAATCCGGGAACCGGCGGTTATACGGTGCTGGTGACCAGTGACGGACAGGAATTTTATGGACAGGAAGACAATATTCCGGATAGTACCATGATATATGACACCGGATTTTATAAGGAGGCACTTTCTACAGAGGATGAGACATTTAGTACAATGACAGAGATAAATGGAAAGAAGTATCTTTTCCTAAGCAGCCGGATTCCGGAAAAAGATGCACTTTTATGTGCCTTGGTGCCGGAAGAGAATATTATGGCAGAAGCAGCACAGATCCGGACATTGACGGTAATTCTTTCCATCTGTTTTGCCGTTGTTGCACTTATACTTGGCGTAATGATTGCGCAGAATATGTCCGGAACGATACATTATATTCTCCGCAAACTGCGTAAAGTAGCAGACGGAGACCTGACGATACATCTGACTACGAGAAAACAGGATGAATTCGGGCTTTTGTGTGAAGGAATCAATCATACCGTAGAACATGTAAAGGAACTGATTGTCCATGTCAATGAAGTGAGTAACCAGTTAAATGAAGCAGCAGGTTATGTCAATGAAGCGTCCGGCACTTTCTTAAAGACCTCTCAGAACATACAGGAGGCAGTGGAATGTATAGAAACAGGAGTAAATAAACTTGACAATGGAGCAGAAAACTGTCTGACACAGATGGATGCATTATCTGGTAAAATAGCAGATGTAAGTCTGCATGCACAGGAAATAAGTAATCTTACATCTTCTGCAGGAACAACGATTGAATCTGGCATACAATCGGTACAGGGACTGACCAGCAGTGCGGAATCTACGGTAGAGATAACCCGCAGCGTAATTGATGCAATTGAGGAATTGGAAGAACGTTCCAGAGCAATTAATGAGATTGTCGCAGCAATTAACCAGATTGCAGAGCAGACCAACCTGTTATCCCTGAATGCATTTATTGAAGCAGCCCGTGCCCAGGAGGCAGGAAAAGGATTTGCAGTAGTTGCAGAAGAAATCCGTAAATTATCGGATCAGTGTCTGGTATCAGCAGGACAGATATCGGATATTGTAGCAGAAATCGTGGAAAAGACCGGAGAAGTGGCAGAAATTGCACGAAAAGCAGAAGAAATAGTTTCTACACAAAGTGGTGCAGTAGAAGAGACGACGCAGTCCTTCCGGCAGATAGATACGCAGGTAGCCTCTTTGTTAATTGCATTGGATACAATCAGCAATAATGTATCGGAAATGGATAGCTCCCGTTCTGAGACATTAGAAGCAATAGAAGGCATTTCCGAAGTGTCCGGGGAAACGGCAGAATGTTCCGTTAAAGTATATGAGAGTGCAGATTCCCAGCTGGGTGCAGTAAAAGAATTAAAAGAAGCATCTGTAAATTTGAGAGAAAGAGCCAGCCGTTTAATCGAGACTTTGGGTAAATTTATCGTATAAAGAACAAAATTATATTAAAAAATTGCACTTTTTTGAAAGTTTGATGACTGTTTTTCAAAAAAAGTGAATGCTAGAATAGAATCATCAAATGAAGAGAGACATTTGAAAAAAGGAGGTATTATGATGAGGAAAAAAATTGTATCAGTGTTATTAACAACAGCAATGGTAACAGCAATGCTTGCAGGATGCGGCGGAAAAGATACTACAGCAAGTAGTGATGGTTCCGAGAAGAGCCCATCCGCAGAAGCAGGAAGTTCAAGCGGGGATGAAATTACATTGAAGGTATTCTCCAACCTGCCAGACCGTAAAAATGGTCAGGGACTGGTAGAACAGAAAATTATTGATGAGTACATGGAAGAGAATCCAAATGTAAAAATCGAAGTAGAAGCTTTGGATGAAGAAGCTTATAAGACAAAATTCAAAGCATACTCCATGGAAGGACTTCCGGATGTTGTAAGTATCTGGGGACAGCCGGCATTCTTAGACGAAGTGTTGGATGCAGGAGTACTTGCAGAATTAAATGAGTCAGATTATGATGATTATGGATTCGTATCCGGTTCCTTAGAAGGATTCAAGAAAGATGGAAAACTTTATGGACTTCCAAGAAATACAGATGTTGCCGGATTCTACTACAATCAGAAAATGTTTGAAGACAATGGCTGGGAAGTTCCAAAGACATATGATGAACTGTTGGAATTAGCAGGAACAATCAAGGATGCAGGCTATATTCCACTGGCAATGGATGGTGGAGATGGATGGCCAATGGCAGTTTATTTATCTGATTTACTTTACAAAGTAGCAGGAAGTGATTATTCCAGTATTGTAAGCAATGCAGTAGCAACTGGTGATTTTACAGATTCAAGCATTGTAAAAGCAACAGAACTACTGAAAGAAACAGCAGATGCAGGATTATTCCAGAATGGATATGATTCACAGGATTATGCAACTGCACAGAATCTTTTTATCAATGGTCAGGCTGCCATGTATTATATGGGAAGCTGGGATGCATCCATGGCATTGAATGAAGATATTGACGAAGATATCAGAACCAACATCCGTGTATTTACCATGCCGGTAGTAGACGGTGGAAAAGGAACTGCAACAGATATCGCAGCATGGAATGGTGGTGGATATGGAGTATCCGCATCTTCTGAACACAAAGATGAAGCAATCAAATTCTTAAATTATATGTATCAGCCGGATAAACTTTCCAAATATGGCTGGGAAAATGGTGTAGGAATGTCTGCACAGGATCAGTCAGCATATATGACAGGTGATGAAACAGAATTACAGATGCAGTTTGTAGATGCAGTAAATAATGCAACAAGTGTATCCGGAACCCCAATCAATGACTGTGGACCATCTGCATTTAAGACAGGCATTGAAAGTGAGATCCAGAGTGTTTCCAATGGAAGCATGAGCGTAGACGATTTCCTTTCTTCTATCGGAAAAGCCTGCCAGTAAACAAAATTAATTTCATAGCATTCTCCAAATTCTTTTAATTACATACCCTATCAGGAGCCGCAGATCAATCTGCGGTTCCTCTTTTTTTATGCATGCAGGAGAAAAAAACATATATAGGTATGTGAAAATATTACACCTTTTCTAAAGACTGGTATCTGTAAACCACATGGCCCGGTTGCTATAATTTTTATAAAGAAAAAACATAGGGAGGGAAAATATAGTGAAGAAACTTTACAGTAACAAGTGGGTTATTCTGAGTCTGGTACTTCCGGGGTTATTCTTATTTGTATTTGCAATATTAGCTCCAATCTGCCTCAGTGTATATTATGGATTTACCAACTACTCAGGAATGGGCTCTTATCAGTTTGTTGGGTGGGAGAATTACAAAAATCTGTTCCATGATGCAGCCTTTGGAACATCACTTCGGAACTCACTGCTTTTAGCAATCGGATTTATTTTTATCCAGCATCCGCTGGCAATGATCGTAGCAGCAGTCCTCGATAAGCTCGGAGGAAAAGGAGAGAACTTCTTCCGCTGCGTATACTTTATTCCAAATGTAATTTCCGTAGCAGTTATCGCATATCTGTGGAAATTCATTTACAATCCGGATTTTGGATTGCTGAATAACATTATCAAAGCCTTTGGCGGAAAAGGTGATATTAACTGGTTCAATTATGACACAGCAATATGGGCAGTCTTAATCGTCTTAATCTGGCATGGATTTGGATGGGGAATGTTAATTTACTACACCGGAATTAAAAATATTGATCCGGTATTGTATGAAGCAGCAGCAATTGACGGAGCGACACAGATACAGACCTTCTTTAAGATTACATTACCACAGATGAAGCCGGTTATTCAGGTAAATGTAACCATGGCTGTTATTTCTGCATTAAAGCAGATGGAGACGGTATATCTGTTAACCAATGGCGGTCCGGGAAATAGTACACAATTTGCAGCAAACTATCTGTATCAGCAGGCATTTAAAGCATACAAATATGGATATGGAAATGCAATCGGTGTGGTATTCATTATTATCTGTCTGTTAGTAACTGTAATTTTAAATAAGATTTTTGAAGAAAGAGAAGCAAAAATTAAAGTAAAGGAGGTCGCATAATTATGGAAATGATCGGAAGTAAGAAGAAGAAAAAGAAGCTGTCGAAACCAATCCTGTATGTTATACTTATTATAGTTGCGGTAATACAGATATTTCCATTAATCTGGCTGTTAGATTTTTCACTGGCGAGCAGTTCAGAAATGTTTACCAACGGACTTCTGGTAATGCCGAAGAAAATCCAGTGGGGCAATTACGTAAAAGCTTTTGTAGATGGTAATTTCCTCTGGTATCTGAAGAATAGTATTTTAATCAATGGATTAGCAGTGCTTCTTGTAATTGTAGTATCTATTATGTCGGCATTTGCATGCCGTAGAATGAAATGGAAATTAAGTACATTCGTAAAAACACTTTTATTAATGGGACTGATGATTCCGATTCATGCGACACTGCTTCCGAATTATAAGATTTACAGCCGCCTGGGAATGACAGATACCATCTGGGCATTGTTGATACCATATGTTGCATTTTCACTTCCACAGGGATTGTTCTTAATGACAAGCTTTATGGAATCCATTCCGGTAGAGTTAGAGGAAGCAGCAGTAATGGATGGTTGTGGAATATATCGTATTTTATTCCAGATTATTACACCAATGTTAAAATCCTCCATTGCAACTGTAGCAATCATGACGTTCTTAAATAACTGGAATGAATTTATGATGGCAAGTACCTATTTAAGCTCTGATAAATGGAAGACACTTCCATTCTCGGTTCTTGAATTTACCGGTGAGTATTCGTCAAATTACGCAGTACAGTTTGCAGTTATGGCATTGACAGCAGCTCCGGCAGTTATTGTATATATTATATTGAATAAACATATCACCAAGGGTGTTGCCATGGGTGCAGTAAAAGGATAAGAGAGGGTACATGAGGGATGCAGAAGATTAGAAAATGGATAAACGGTCTGAGTGTAAAAGCAAAATTAATTATTTATGCATATGCAATCTTTACGCCTGTACTGATTCTCATCTGCGGCACCCTGATGGTACATAATTATAAACAGGCATCCAGTGACCGGTTGGAAGGTAACCGTGCCAACGTGGAATCCTTAGCAGAGAATATAAGTCTGCTACAATCGGATGTAAAAGATTATACAACCTATATCTGTATTAACCAGGAGATAAGGGGATTATTATCGGAACGTGATTCTGCTCCTTATAATGCAGATGCAAGATTGTGGCAGAATAATGGACCAATGGAAGTGGTTCAGGATATGATTTCCATGCGTGGAGAGATTAAGACAATAGCTATCTATCCGGAAAATGGAATAAGACCTTATTTAAGGGGTATGGATGGAAGTGTAAATCTCTCCACAATGGAAGATATACGGCAGACACAGATTTATCAGGAAACGGTGGATACAAAGCTTGGAATGATATGGAAAAGCGTGGATGCAGACGATAGTGGACCGTATCTTGCTAATTTCTCAGATAAAGTAGTGCTCTGCAGGGAAATTTATGATCTGTCACATAAGAAAAGACTTGGATTTATTGTAATAGGTGTTGGAAAAAGTAAATTTGAAGAACTGATGACCAATATGGTGAAAGAAGGCGGAGAAGCCGTAATGGTCGTAGATCCACATACGGGGGAACTGGTAACCGTTGGAGATGTGGATGATAAATTAAAAAAATATCTGACGGCAGAAGAATTCCGTCAGCAGGATTACAGAGAGAGGGAAAAGGATTTCATCTGGGGAGATTATGAAGTCATTTGTACCCAGCTGAATAAAGAAGGAGCAATTACCTGCAAGATTATACCAAGACAGCAGGTGCAGGCTCAGATAAGAAGTGTCGTTTATATGCCACTGGCATTACTGTTTGGACTGTTGATTGGCATGTTTCCGTTTTTTATGATTATTTCAAATCTTGTAACCAATCCGTTGCGAAAAGTAAGCGAAGCCATTTTAAAATTCTCTGCCGGTGATTTTGAGCAGCAGGTAAAAGTAGAAACCAATGACGAAGTCGGACAGGTGGCGGAATGCTTTAATGCAATGGTCGGAGAGATTAAGAAGCTGATTGATGAGAATTATGTGATTACCTTATCGGAAAAAGAAAGTGAGCTGGCCGCACTGCAGGCACAGATAAATCCGCATTTCCTGTATAATACGCTGGATTCTTTGTACTGGCAGGCAACAGAGGCAGGTAATGATGAAATTGCAGAGAGTATCTTATCACTGTCGTCATTGTTTCGGCTGACTTTAAACCAGGGACGCAGCATAATTACGGTAGAAAAAGAATTCGAACTGGTCCGGGAGTACTTAAAGATACAGAAAATGCGTTTCCCAAGAAAGCTGAATTACGAATTACATATTGCAGATGAAATTAAAGATGCAAAGATTCCCAAACTGATTATTCAGCCATTTGTGGAAAATGCAATTGTACATGGTTTTGAAAATGTCAGCAAACCGTGTAAACTTACCATAACAGGAACGCGTACCGGAGACCGTATTCATTTTGAAATAAAAGATACAGGAGTAGGAATGAAGCAGGAACAGATAGATGCTTTATGGGAAAATGAACCGGTCAATTATTCCAAACAGAGAATTGGAAGATATGCAATAAAAAATATCAGGGAAAGACTTCAGTTGAAGTATCATGAGCAATATATTCTGAAAATAGAAAGCACAGTTGGAGAAGGGACAACTGTAATACTTGAGATTCCATTTGAGGAGGGAGATTAATGGGGATTAAATTACTGATCGCAGATGATGAAGATGTTATATGTAAAGGTGTTGCGAAATATCTAAGACTTCATACAGACCGTTTCAGTAAAATTTATGAAGCAGAAAATGGAGAAGAAGCCTTAGATGTTATTTATCAAAAACAGCCAGACATGATGATACTGGATGTGCAGATGCCAATTAAGTCGGGATTGGATGTGATGCGGGAAGCAGCTAAAGCCGGGATAAGACCGATTACGGTCATTCTAAGTGGTTATGATGAATTTACTTATGCTCAGAAAGCAATCAAATTCGGAGCCAAAGAGTACCTTTTAAAGCCGGTCCGTGCAGCAGATATTCTTACATTGCTGAATAATCTGGCAGATGAATATATTGGAAAAGAAGAGACTGTGAAAGAACAGTCTGAGGCAGCCGCCGATAAAGAAAAAGAGAATCCACTAGTGAGTGAAGCCAAAGAATATATGAAAGAAAATTACGCAAGCAGTCTTACGTTGGCAGATGTGGCGGAATATCTGCAGATATCCACAGGCTATCTTTCTACGTTGATGAATCAGAATTTGAAATGTGGATTTACCGATTATCTGAATCAGATCCGTGTGGAAAGAGCGTGCTGTTATCTGGAGCAGAATTTCCTTAAAAATTATGAGATTGCTTATAAAGTGGGGTTTAATGACGAAAAATATTTCTCCAAAGTATTTAAGAAAATCAAAGGAATGTCACCGAAGGAATATCGGATAAAAGAGCGGTAAAGGAGGAAGTTTATGGAACTGACTTATTATACAACTACATATAAAGGCAATAAAAAAGAAACAAAAGAAGAGCATCATGTATTTGTAGATGATAGAGGAGAGGAGAATCAACTAATTAATCTGTATCCGCAGATTACCATGCAGAAAATAGAGGGATTTGGTGGAGCAGTTACGGATTCAGCCGGATATGTCTATTCCCTGTTAGATGACAGCCAGAAGAAAAAGCTGGTAGAGACTTATTTTGGAAAAAATAACATGAAATACAATCTAGTGCGGATTCCAATGGACAGCTGTGATTTTTCAATTGAGCATTATGAAGCAGATTCTGATGAAGAAGATAAAGATTTTGCAGAATTTTCTTTTGCACGGGTTGAAAAATATATTCTTCCATTATTAGATGCAGCAGAAGCATCCTATGGTGCAAAACTTGATATTATGTTATCTCCATGGAGCCCGCCAGCATATATGAAGACTAATGGAGAGAGAAATCACGGTGGAAAATTAAAAGAAGCTTATAAAAGACGGTGGGCAGAATATTTGTGTCGTTATATAGAAGAGTACAGAAACCGTGGCTATCATGTGACGAAAATGACGATGCAGAATGAGCCAAAGGCAGTGCAGCCATGGGATTCCTGTATTTATACCGAACAGGAAGAACGGGATTTTATAAAAGATTATCTTCATCCTGCACTGGTAGAACATCATCTTGATGATATAGAACTTTATATCTGGGATCATAATAAAGAGCGTGCGCTGGAATGGGCAGAGACAATCTTTACCGGAGAGACAGCTGATATGGTGGCAGGTCTGGCATTCCACTGGTACAGTGGAGATCATTTCGAAGCATTGCAGATGATAAAAAAACGTTTTCCGGATAAAAAGCTGCTCTTATCCGAGGCATGTATTGAATACAGTAAATTTGCTGCGAACGATTATCTTAAGAATGCACAGAAATATGCACATGATATGATAGGTAATTTAAACAATGGAATGCAGACATTTTTAGACTGGAATCTGCTTCTGGATGAGCAGGGTGGTCCGAATCATGTGGGAAATTTCTGTGATGCACCGTTTCTCTTTGATACAAAGAAAAAAGTGGTGATGGAAAGTAATATTGCAGGATACATCTGGCATTTCAGTCATTTTATCGAGCCGGGAGCAATCCGGATTGGAATGACACGTTATACAGACGAACTGGAAGTAACAGCATTTCAGAAAGAGGATAAAATCAGTTTTGTAGTATTGAACCGTACAGAGAAGAAGATTCCTTTCTTTTTGAGACTGGATAATACCTGTGTCAGTCTTGAATCAGAGCCGGAATCCATTGCAACAGGTGTAATTGTACAATAGCTCACCAATAGTATTCTAAGTATTTTTGGATAATATCAAAAGGTGCAGGACCGATGGACAACACTGCCTGGTGAAACTGTTTATCGGAATAGGAATCCCCGAAGGTTTCTTTGGCGTAGTCCTTTAGCTGAAGGAATTCCAGGCAGCCAATATAATATTTGAGATAATGAGCCGGCTCCGCTACGATATAGTCGTAGATTTCGGAGACGGCTTCCTTATTGTCGATGCCATAATCACTTAAGAAGTCCTTAAGGTCACTGAGTGTCCAGCCTTTTGCATGAATGGATAAATCTGCCGTGGCATAGAGGCTCAAAAGAGCGGACTGGTTGTGCATAAGGAGCGAAGCCTTTTCCTCCGTCAGACCGGCATAAGAGTAAGAGAGCATTTCCACATAAGTTGCCCAGCCCTCTACATAGCCGGGATAGTTGAGAATGCTCCGGATGGGTGCACAGCCGGAGGCAGACGTAGTGGTAGTCTGATAGAGATGTCCCGGGAATCCTTCGTGTGCCAGTGTGGTGAAAAGCTCGAAGCCTTCGTAGTGGCTGCGGGGATTGATATAGATGACATTATGGGAAATGTCATCGATAGGGGCCGTCAGATAAAAGGCGGGAGCCATGGAATCCTGCATACAAGGATCCACGGAGCGGACAGAAAAATCCGTTGAGACCGGTGGCAGGAAATCCTTTGCAATAGCGGAAGAAAGACAGGTAAGCATCTCTTCCGGGGTGGCATCCTTCAGCGGAAAATCGTCGGTAGTAAGAGAAATGCCGGGATGACTGGCAGCAATCCCGTTGATGGCAAGAAGGTCGGATTTCCGTTGCTTTTCCGTCATTTCTAAAAGTTCATCTATGGAATGGGAAGAGCCGGTGGCATCATAAACCAAAGCAGCATAATAGTCTGAGCCATCCGGAAAATAGCAAAGTCCGGCGGAGTTACTGCCACTACCTTTGTGCTCCACCAGAAAATCCCGCAAAGCTTCATAGGCTGGCAGAACATATTCTCTAAAAGCAGCTTCATTTTCGATACAGTAGGAAGCCTGTTCCTCTGCTGTTAAATCAGGAAGTTCCGCTACTTTATTACGAAAAGTAGTAATCAGATAATGCTCAGAACTGTTATCACAGAAGGTATTTAAGTCTGCAATCAGCGTATCCGCCTGGGTATCCGAAAGAAAAAGTCCCTCATTGATTTTATTTGTTTCATAATCTAAGACAGAATCAAAGCAGGCTGGGATCAGTGAAAGCAGAGTCAGATAATCCTCCACATCTTTACGGTCATAGAAATGGTATTCTGATAGCAGAACCGGAAGCTGGGCAGGAAATCCGGTGGAAGGACGCAGGATTTCCGGGTAATAGGTATAGTCCGACTGACTGCGGTTAGAAGAGACATAGTCATTTAAAATATCATAGGTCAGCTTCTGCTCGGTGGTCAGTACCTCATAGTCATAGGACTGTAACCCACAGGAGATATTTTCGATATTTAAGGCAGATTGCTTTCTGGCATCGGCAGAATAATCCGGCAGAGCAATTTTATAATCGGTAATGCCATAGACTTCCGGCTGGCTTAAGGTATAGTGAAGGGTCAGGGTATCGGAGGTTACTTCACTTTGAAATAAAAGACTGGTATATTCCTCAAAGGAAATGGAATCCGGCGCAATATAACCGGAATCAGAAGCCGACTGGTCTTTGCTGCACCCGCTTAGAAGAAATAAGGATAAAGCAAAGCAAATGGTTATCAGAAAAGGAGAAATATATTTGTGCAGCATAGACGGCCTCGGATGAAGAGTGTTCAACAAAGAATATGAAAAAAATCGTATCGATATGACAAAAGAACGTGATATGGCAGAAGAGGGTGTGCTATAATCACCAGAGAAAGTAGTTCCTTCCGGGAAAACTGCATATAGTAGAGTAACGGGAAAGCAAAAGAGGTTCGAAATGAATTATCTGTGGGGATTTATGATTCTTGTGGGAGTGCTCTACGGTGCAATCAACGGAACACTGCCGGAAGTGACGGAGGCAGCAGTAAACTCTGCCAAAGAAGCAGTGGCATTAGCCATTACCATGACAGGAGTCATGGCGTTCTGGATGGGAATGATGAAAATTGCGGAATGCAGCGGCATTGTAAAAGCGGCAGTAAAGAAAATGCGGCCGGTGCTGACATTTCTTTTTCCGGATATACCCGATGACCATCCTGCCAATCATTACATAGCAGTCAACATGATAGCCAATATGTTAGGGCTTGGCTGGGCGGCAACGCCGGCAGGCTTAAAGGCAATGCAGCAATTACAGGAGTTACATATTGCCAGACTTAAGGCAGCCGGAAAAAACATACAGAAGTATTCCGGAAATGCCACAAAGGAAATGTGTACCTTTTTGATTATCAATATATCGTCTCTGCAACTGATTCCCATGAACATTGTGGCGTACCGCAGTCAGTATGGCTCGGTGCATCCGGCTGCGGTGGTGGGACCGGGACTTGCAGCGACCATTATCAGCACAGCAACGGCAATCATTTTCTGCCGGATTGTAAGTCGAAGGAGAACGGATTAATGTATACCATAGGAATCATCGAACAGGATAAAGCATTGGGGGATGCCATGGAGCAGGTACTGGATGAAAAAGGCTATTTTACAGTGCGGGCGGATTCCCTCACAGATGCCGGGGAGTTATTTCAGCAGGTTATTGTGGATATGGTGGTATTAGACCTTGAGCAGAAGGAATTTGCCGGAAAAGAGGATGCAGCAGCAAAATGGGAGAATACCCTCCTCGCCCTGGTGCAGGCAAAGCCACTGCTATTGATTCGGCCGGAGAAAACCGGCTCTGTTTTTGAACGGTGTAAAAAATGCATAGAACGGGCAGACGATTATATCAGAAAGCCCTTTGATATACAGGAATTCCGCATCCGCGTGGAAGTACGTCTGAGTAAGATTCCGGCAGAAAAAGAGAAAGTAAGATTTTTCTATTACGAAGAGATAAAGCTGGATATCGAGAAGCGGCTGGCGACCATTGGCGGGCAGACTACGAAGCTTACCAGAACAGAAGCTGCTATTTTAAAATGCCTGATACAGCGGAACGGACGGACAGTGACAAAGACCACGCTGTTAGACGAAATTGCAGAAGATACACCGGACTGTGTGGAAAATTCCATCAAAGTCCATGCCAGCAACTTACGACGGAAACTGCGGGAATTAAGCGGCAGGGATTACATCGAAACCCGCAAGGGCGTGGGGCTGCGCCTGCGGAAGCAGTAAAAAGAGGCATGATAGTTCTCCTGCCTGCATAGAATGAAAAAGAAGCTCTTATCAGGAGAATGAGGATGCGCTTTCTTATGTTTCTGTCAGATGCCCTGATTCCGATACTGGTCTTTTACATCGTAGGATTCGGCATTCTGATGAAGAAAAATGTATATGACGATTTCTTAAAGGGAGCAAAAGAGGGCATACAGACAGTAGTTGGAATTCTGCCAACGCTGGTGGGGCTTATGGTAGCAGTCGGGATCCTAAGAGCCTCCGGGCTGTTGGACTTCATTTCTACTACTTGCATGGGCTGGACGAAACATATCGGAATCCCTTCCGAGCTTATCCCCATTGCCATTGTCAAAATGTTTTCCTCCTCGGCGGCAACCGGACTGCTGGTGGATTTATATAAGGAAGCCGGGTGTGATTCCTTCGTGGGAATGGCAGCCTCTGTCATGTTAAGCTGCACCGAGACCATTTTTTATACCATGTCAATTTATTTTATGTCGGTAAAAGTACGAAAGACCGGCTTTACGCTTCCGGGAGCATTGTTTGCTACGCTGGCAGGAATTGCGGCAAGTATCTTTTTGGCGGGACGAGTGTAGACTTTCCATAAATAGTGTGCTACACTTTTTCTGGGTTGACGAGGACTGTACAGGACTTCAGATGATGAAGATACAATTCTTCAAAAATCAGGAATAAAAGTGCTTGTAACTGTATATTATGTAAGGCAGGGACATAGAAATTTGACATTTGCAGAAGGAAGGACTATAATAGCTTTTGCAAATAAATAGCGCGGGATGGAGCAGTCTGGAAGCTCGTCGGGCTCATAACCCGAAGGTCACAGGTTCAAATCCTGTTCCCGCAACTCTTTAACCACTGTCTTATGGGCGGTGGTTTTTTACTTTACAGGAAATTGCTTTCCTGTAAAGTAAAAACCGCTCCGCGAGGATGCGCACTGCGGCGTATAAGGTAGATGTCGCAAGCGACCGCCGCAGGCGCGAGAATGTGCCAAGGCACATTCTTTTTTACGCGAGTTGCTCGCAGTTACCAACGCATCCGTAAGAAGCTGCCAGTGGCAGATTCTGTAGGTCTATTGCAGCAAATAGAGAAAAATAAGGGGTGTGACAATGACAGGAAAGATTAAAAATGAGCGAAAGAAGAAAAAACAGCAGAATATCCTGTTTCGGATTTTATTTCTGCTGGCACTGGCAGTATTTTTGTATGCGGCAGTAAGATTGATTCTGTATGGAATTACTTACTGGAAAGGAAGCCATGAATATAAGGGACTGCAGAAATATGTCAGGGAGCAGCCAAAGGATGAAAGCAGTACGGAAGAAAACGGAGAATTTACCGTAGATTTTTCCGGATTAAAGGAGCTGAACCCGGACTGCATCGGCTGGATCCGGTTTGAAAATATTGATATCAGCTATCCGATTATGCAGGGAGAGGATAATGAATATTATCTGAAGCATACCTTTGAGGGACAGGCTGTAACAGCGGCAAGTATTTTCATGGATGCCAACAATCATGCTGATTTTTCTGACCAGAATACCTTCATCTATGGCCATAATATGAAGGACAAGACCATGTTTGGTAAATTAAATGACTATAAGGATGAGGAATTTTATAAAGAAAATCCGTATTTTTATATTTATACACCGGATTATACCTACCGTTATGATATTTTTTCCTGTTATCTGGCAAGAGTGGATAATGAAGTGGATTTCTATACCCAGTTTGCATCCGATGAGCAGTTTCAGGAATTCTTAGATGGTGTAAAGGCACAGTCAGCGTATGATACCGGCGTAGAGGTAACACCAGAGGATAAAGTAATTACATTGATGACCTGCAACAAAGCAGGCTATGATTACCGTTTCTTGGTACATGCGGTACAGACAGAGGCAGTTCCAAACGGTGACGTGGCACCGGCAGAGGAGAATGCAGGCACAGAAAGCGAAGCGGAATAAAAGAGAAAGACTACTTTTAATGGAACAGGAGGCAGCAGAATGGATGGTATCGAGACATTGAAGCAATGGGTCATGGACTCAGATAATATTGTATTCTTTGGAGGTGCAGGTGTATCTACGGAGAGCGGCATTCCGGATTTCAGGAGTGTGGACGGACTTTATAACCAGAAATACGATTATCCGCCGGAAACCATCTTAAGCCATAGCTTTTATATGCGTAAAAAAGAAGAATTTTACCGATTCTACCGGGATAAAATGCTGTGCCTGGATGCAAAGCCTAATGCAGCGCATAAGAAATTAGCAGAGCTTGAGGCAGCCGGTAAGTTAAAGGCGGTTGTGACGCAGAATATTGATGGACTGCATCAGGCAGCCGGCAGCAAAAAGGTATTAGAGCTTCATGGCAGTGTCCACCGGAACTACTGCCAGAGCTGCGGAAAGCTATTTGATGCCGAATATATTTTAAAGAGTAGTGGAATTCCAACCTGTGATGAATGCGGCGGCAGCATCAAGCCGGATGTGGTTTTATATGAGGAAGGCTTAGACCAGCAGACCTTAGAGGATGCTGTGTATTATATCAGCCATGCAGATATGCTCATCATCGGAGGTACTTCACTGGCAGTATATCCCGCAGCAGGACTTATCGATTATTACCGGGGCAATAAGCTGGTGCTGATTAATAAGTCCACCACGCCATTGGACAACCGGGCAGACTTACTGATACAGGGCAGCATCGGAGCCGTATTGTCAGAGGTCTGAAAGAGGCAGAAGAAATTACCTAATAATTATAGAAGATAATCATAGAAGAAAGGGACGACATGAATAATTATCAATACGAAGTAGGCGATATTGTAAAATTAAAAAAACAGCATCCCTGTGGAAGCCAGGAGTGGGAAATTCTTCGGGTAGGAGCGGATTTCCGGTTGAAATGCATGGGTTGTGACCATCAGATTATGATTGCCAGAAAACTGGTGGAGAAGAATACCAAAGGGCTTCGAAAAAAAAATGAGCAAAAAAATGAAACGGAAGCGTAAGAATAATAAGAAAAACACTTGCGAAACGGGTCAGATTATGCTATCATATAGGCTCGTGATATGTAAAAATTCCTTGCTTCCCGCATAGACAGGAGGCCAGAGACCAAAAGGAGGTAAATCTAGCATGAACAAATATGAATTAGCACTTGTTGTGAATGCCAAGATCGAAGACGATGTCAGAACTGCTACAGTTGAGAGAGCAAAAGAGTATATCACTCGTGCAGGTGGAACTGTAACAGAAGTAGAAGAGTGGGGTAAGAAGAAATTAGCTTACGACATTCAGAAAATGAGCGACGGCTTCTACTATTTCATCCAGTTCGAGGCAGAATCATCTGTTCCGGCAGAAGTAGAGCAGAATGTTCGTATTATGGACAACGTACTTCGTTTCTTATGCGTTAGAAAAGACGAGGCATAAATAGAAGAGAAGGAGAAAGTGGTATGAATAAAGTAATACTTATGGGACGTTTAACAAGAGACCCGGAGGTTCGTTACTCCAGCGGAGATAACCAGATGGCAATCGCAAGATATTCACTGGCTGTAGACCGCAGAGGCAGACGTGAAGGGAATGATGGGCAGACCGCTGATTTTATCAACTGCGTAGCATTTGGAAGAGCAGGAGAGTTTGCTGAGAAATATTTCCATAAAGGAATTAAGGTACTTGTAACAGGTCGTATCCAGACCGGAAGTTACACCAACAAAGACGGTCAGAAAGTATATACCACTGATGTCATAATAGAAGAGCAGGAATTTGCTGAGAGTAAATCAGCATCCGACAATGCAGGCGGTTTTGCACCGGCTGACAGACCTTCACCAAGCAGTGCAGGCGATGGATTTATGAATATCCCTGACGGAATTGATGAGGAATTACCATTTAACTAAATCAATAGGAGGTAATAGCCATGGCTTTCAATAAGACAGACAGAGATGGTGCGCCAATGAGAAGAAGAGGCGGAATGCACAGAAGAAAGAAAGTTTGTGTTTTCTGTGGAAAAGACAACACCATCGATTATAAAGATGTAAATAAGTTAAAAAGATATATCTCTGAGAGAGGAAAAATCCTTCCAAGAAGAATCACAGGAAACTGTGCAAAACATCAGAGAGCTTTGACAGTTGCTATCAAGAGAGCACGTCATATCGCAATTATGCCTTACGTTCAGGATTAATTCTGAACTCAGCAGGTACACAACGTATACAAAAGGACGATTCGAAAGAATCGTCTTTTTTTGCTTTACAGGAAATTGCTTTCCTGTAAAGTAAAAAACGCTCCGCGAGGATGTACCTTGGCACATTCTTTGTTCCATGTAGCGAGAAAATCGCATGCTTGCATACAGATTTAAAACCAGAGAAGTAAAATCGGTTGCGAAATAGAATAAGGTATGGTATATTATTCCATGTAACTGCGTTAATACGCTAAAGAACAATGAATGTAAGGGAGAAATTATCATGAAAACATTGAAGAAAGCATTAGTAACTGGTTTAGTTGCCGTAATGATGGTAGTAAACCTGGCTGGCTGTGGAAAATTTGATGCAGCAGCTTATGTAGAGTCCTGTCTGGATCTTTTAACAAAAGGAGAGACAGAGCAGTACATGAAAATGACTGGCCGTAGCAAAGAGCAGGCAGAATCTGATTACGAATCTAACATCGACGCTATGATGACAGAGATGGATCAGTTCAACTTATCCGATGAGTTAAGCAACAGCTATCGTCAGCTTTTTAAAGATGTATATGCAAAAGCAAAATACACCGTAAAAGATGCTGAGAAGATGGATGACAAAGACGGATATTATGTAACTGTTGAAATTGAACAGATGACAGGTCTTTTCAATGGAATCCAGGAAGAACTTATGACAGAGTTCACAGAGTGGGCAAATTCCTTTGATGCAGATACTTATCCAACAGAGGATGAAATGTATGAACAGATGTATCAGATGATGTATGATCTTATGAGTGCAAGAGTAGACAGTATCACATATAATGATCCACAGGAAGTTGTTGTAGAAGTGATTGGAGAAGACAACGTATACAGCATTTCTGATGGAAGCATGACAGAGCTTGATGAAGCATTATTAGATGTAGCAACAGAGTAATTAAAATCAGAAATCATTATTAATAAGAAGAAGGCAGGTAATTGCAAAAGCAGTTACCTGCTTTTTTACATACAATTTACAAAACCATAGCTTTGTATTTTACGTTCCCCCGTTATGATAACAATTGTCACGAAGACGAGAAAAAAAGAACAAATCATTTTGGAGGAAAGAAAATGAAGAAGAAATTATTATCCGTAATGCTTGTAGGAGCATTAGCAATCAGCGCTTTAACAGGATGTGGAAGCAAAGATACCACATCAAACAACAGCAAGGCTGACACAACAGCAGAAGCAGACACAAACACAGATAGCAGCGACGCAGCATCAGATTTTGATACCAGTGAAATGATCAATGTACAGTCCAGAGAAGATGGTTCCGGTACAAGAGGAGCATTCATCGAGCTGTTCGGTATCGAAGAGAAAGATGCAGATGGAAATAAAATTGACAACACAACAGAGGAAGCAAACATCACAAACAGTACAGAAGTAATGCTTACATCTGTAGCAGGTGATGAATATGCAATCGGTTATGTATCACTTGGTTCTTTAAATGATACCGTAAAGGCATTAAAGATTGACGGAGCAGAAGCAACAGCAGAAAATATCAAAGCCGGTACATACAAAATCGCAAGACCATTTAATATCGCAACGAAAGGTGATGCAACAGGACTTGCAGCAGATTTCATCAACTACATCATGAGTGATGAAGGACAGAAAGTAATCGAAGACAATGGTTATATTTCACAGGGAAGCAACGGAGCATTTACATCGGATGGTTCTACCGGAAAAATCGTAGTAGCTGGATCTTCTTCTGTAACACCTGTAATGGAGAAATTAATTGAAGCATACAAAGCAATCAACAAAGATGCAGAAATCGAACTTCAGGAATCTGATTCTACAACAGGTATGACAGCAGCAATGGAAGGAACCTGTGATATCGGAATGGCTTCCAGAGAATTAAAGGACAGCGAAACAGAAGGCGGACTTACTGCACAGGTAATTGCAATGGATGGTATCGCAGTAGTAGTAAACAACAGTAACCCAATGGATGAGATGAGTTCAGATAATGTAAAGGATATCTTCACAGGTGCAGTAACAACCTGGGATGAAGTTGCAAAATAAATCTGCAAGTAGGATAAGGTAAGAACAGTATGAATAATTTCAAAGAAAAAGCAATGAAAATAGTATTCTTACTTACAGCCAGTTTCTCCATACTGGCTGTTGCCTTAATCTGCGTTTTCCTTTTTGCAAATGGAATACCGGCAATCAAAGAAATCGGATTGCCGGACTTTCTGCTAGGTACAAAATGGAAACCGGGAAATAACCTCTATGGAATCTTCCCGATGATTTTAGGCAGTATCTATGTAACCGCCGGAGCAATTGTGGTGGGAGTACCAATTGGGATCTTAATGGCAATCTTTATGGCAAGATTTTGCCCGAAGAAGCTTCACAGCTTCTTAAAGCCGATGGTAGACCTGTTAGCAGGAATCCCGTCCATCGTATATGGATTCTTTGGTCTGGTAGTCATAGTACCATTTGTAAGAGAACATTTTAAAGGAAACGGAAACAGTATATTTACCGCATCGATTCTTCTTGGAATCATGATACTTCCAACGATTATCAGTGTATCGGAAGCTGCAATCCGTGCAGTGCCGGAGCATTATTATGAAGGTGCACTGGCACTTGGCGCAACCCATGAGCGGAGTGTTTTTAAAACCGTGGTTCCGGCAGCCAAATCAGGAATTATGGCAGCAGTCATCTTGGGAATCGGCCGTGCCATTGGTGAGACCATGGCGGTTATGATGGTAGTAGGTAACCAGGCGCGTATTCCGAACAGTATATTTAAGGGTGTACGTACCCTGACAACAAATATCGTAATTGAAATGGGTTATGCAACGGACCTGCACCGTGAGGCATTGATTGCAACCGGCGTTGTACTGTTTGTATTTATCCTCATTATCAATCTGGTATTTTCAATTGTAAAAGGAAAGGCGGATAAAGAATAATGACAAAATTCAAAGATAAAATGAATTCTTATAAAAAGCATCCGGGTTCCTTCCTTTTATTACTGCTGGTAGTAGCAGCGGCAATTATAACAGTAGCAGTATTACTTTATCTGGTGGCGTACATATTGATTCATGGTGTGCCATATTTAAAACCAGGTCTTTTTGCACTGGAATATAATTCGGATAACGTATCCATGCTTCCGGCAATGATAAATACACTGGAAATGACGCTGTTTTCCCTGCTTTTTGCAGTGCCGCTTGGAATCGGAGCCGCAGTTTATCTGGTGGAATATGCACCGAAGGGAAGTAAACTGGTTAAAGTAGTCAGAATTACGGCAGAGACCTTAACGGGTATTCCTTCTATTATATACGGTCTGTTTGGTATGTTATTTTTCGTAACATACCTGCACTGGGGCTATTCCATGTTAGCCGGTGCGGCAACTCTTGCCATTATGGTATTGCCGGTTATCATGCGAACCACAGAAGAAGCATTACTCTGTGTACCGGATACCTACCGGGAAGGAAGCTTTGGATTGGGAGCCGGAAGACTTCGTACCATATTCCGTATCGTACTCCCATCTGCGATGCCTGGAATCTTGTCTGGAATCATTCTGGCAGTAGGACGAATTGTAGGAGAGACCGCAGCACTGATTTATACTGCAGGAACGGTAGCAGACCTTGCACCAAACCTGATGGCATCCGGACGAACCTTGGCCGTTCATATGTATTCACTTTCCAGAGAGGGCTTACATACCAATGAGGCTTATGCAACCGGCGTAGTTCTTCTGGTTATTGTATTACTGATAAATGGTGTATCAACTTTGATAGCCAGGAAATTCACGAAAGGAGATGGAGAAGTAAAATGAGTGAGCAGGCAAAATTTTCTGTCAAAGGACTTGACTTATATTACGGAGACTTCCATGCATTAAAAGATGTGAATCTTGATATCAATGCAAAAGAGATAACTGCATTTATCGGACCATCCGGTTGTGGAAAGTCTACATTTTTAAAAACATTAAACAGAATGAATGATTTGGTAGAGGGCTGTAAGATTACCGGAGACGTAAGATTAGACGGTGAAAACATATACAGCGGCATGGATGTCAGTCAGCTTAGAAAGCGTGTGGGAATGGTATTCCAGAAGCCAAATCCATTTCCGATGAGCATCTATGACAACATTGCATACGGTCCGAGAACCCACGGTATCCACAACAAAGCCAAATTAAATGAAATCGTGGAGACATCCCTGCGTCAGGCAGCTATCTGGGATGAAGTAAAAGATCGTCTGAATAAGAGTGCATTGGGCATGTCCGGTGGACAGCAGCAGAGACTTTGTATTGCAAGAGCGCTGGCAGTACAGCCGGAAGTAATCCTGATGGATGAGCCGACTTCTGCACTGGATCCGATTTCCACTTCCAAAATAGAGGATCTGGTGATCGAATTAAAAAAAGATTATACCATTATTATGGTAACCCACAATATGCAGCAGGCAACCCGTGTATCGGATAAAACCGTATTTTTCTTATTGGGAGAGATAATCGAGAGTGGAGATACCGAAAAATTATTCTCCGTTCCAACAGACAAACGGACAGAAGATTATATTACAGGGAGGTTCGGTTAAATGCGTAATCGTTTTGACAGACAGCTAGAACAGTTAAACAATGAATTAATCCAAATGGGAAGCATGATAGAGCATGCCATTGAAATGGCAGTTTCTGCACTGGTAAACCAGAATACGGAAAAAGCCAAAGAAGCAATGGCATATGATGTGGAAATCGACCATCAGGAGCGTGATATTGAATCCTTATGCATGAAGCTTTTATTGCAGCAGCAGCCGGTAGCAAGAGATTTGCGTCTGATTTCTGCAGCATTAAAGATGATTACCGATATGGAGCGAATCGGTGACCATGCCGGTGATATTTCCGAGATGACACTGCTGATGTCTGATGAACCGTATATCATCAGCCCGGAGGAGATTCAGGGTATGGCAAAGGAAACCACAGACATGGTTATCAAGAGCATTGATGCCTTTGTAAAACGCGATATGGAGCTGGCAAAGAAAGTAATCGCACAGGATGATGTTGTGGATGACCTTTTCATGAAAGTAAAACAGGATTTAATCCAGATGATCAATAAAAGCGCAGAAAATGGCGAGCAGGCAGCAGATATTCTTATGGTAGCCAAGTATTTTGAGCGAATCGGAGATCATGCGACCAATATTGCGGAATGGGTAATCTATTCCATTACCGGAAGCCACATTAACTAAACATTCTTAGACAAAAGTGAAAAAAATAGTACATTTTTTACACTGCTTATACATAATTCTTACAAACTGTCAAAATGTCCTTGCAAAATGCCTCTAAAGTGTATATGGTGTATATGTAAGACGAAAAATATGTAAAAAATTGAAAAGTCTATGCATATTACCATGCATAAGGAGGACAAAATGGACATTTTTGGAATACTGACACTGATTGGAGGATTGGCTCTGTTCCTGTATGGAATGGATGTTATGGGAGCTGGGCTGGAGAAAGTATCAGGAGGCAAGTTAGAGAGGATACTGGAGAAATTAACTTCCAATCCGCTCAAAGGAGTGCTGTTAGGAGCCGGAGTAACTGCTGTTATTCAGTCATCTTCAGCAACTACCGTAATGGTAGTTGGTTTTGTAAACTCCGGAATTATGAAACTTTCCCAGGCAATTGGTATTATCATGGGTGCCAATATCGGTACAACGGTAACATCCTGGCTCTTAAGTCTAACCGGAATAGATAGTGGAAATGTATGGATTAATCTCTTAAAACCATCTTCTTTTACACCGGTTCTTGCGATGATAGGTATTGTTTTAATGATGACCGGAAAGAAAAGCAAGAAAGCTGATGTAGGGGAGATTTTATTAGGCTTTGCAGTATTGATGACCGGAATGGAAAGTATGAGCGGAGCAGTAAAACCGTTGGCTGATGTTCCTGAATTTACCAATATACTGACTATGTTCCATAATCCAATTTTAGGAATTCTGGTAGGAGCACTTCTGACAGCGGTGATTCAGAGCTCGTCCGCATCTGTAGGTATACTGCAGGCACTGTCTGTAACAGGAGCATTTACTTATGGCTCAGTTATTCCGATTATTTTAGGACAGAATATCGGAACCTGTGTTACAGCTATGATTTCTTCTGTTGGAGCAAACCGGAATGCAAAGCGTACTGCTTTTGTGCATCTGTATTTTAATATTATTGGTACCGTATTGTTCCTGACATTATATAGTATTTTGAATGCAGTTATTCATTTCCCGTTTGCAAATGATACAGTTGGTGTAGCAGGAATTGCACTGATTCACAGTATCTTTAATATATTTGCAACTGTAGTTTTATTCCCGTTTACAAAGGGACTGGAGAAGTTGGCATATCTGACACTTCCGATTACCGAAGAGGAAAAGAGCAAGAAAGAGGTACAGGAGTTCCCGTTATTAGACGACCGTTTCCTTGCAACACCATCCTTTGCCATTGAGCAGTGCCACAGCATGTCCATTGAGATGGCAAACCTTTCCAAGGATTCCTTCTTAGAAGCAATCGGACTTTTGGAGAATTATACACAGGAAGTAGCGGACGACATTATCGCAAAGGAAAATCTCGTAGATAAATACGAAGACAAGCTGCGTGCTTATCTGACCAAGTTAAGCAGTCAGAATCTGACCTATGCAGACAGCCAGAATGTATCTACGCTGTTACATTGTATTACAGATTTTGAACGTATTTCGGACCATGCAGCGAATATCGTAGATTCCATTATCGAGATGAAAAAGAAGGAGCTGGTTTTCTCTAAGAAAGCAGAGGAAGAAATGCATGTATTTGGAAAAGCAGTAGAAGACATTCTCTGCCGTACCATGACTGCATACACTGCCGATGATGAAGAGCTGGCTAAGACCGTAGAACCATTAGAGCAGGTTATTGATGAATTAAATAAAGCAATTAAGAAACGGCATATCAAACGTCTCCGGAAAGGAAAATGTTCTATCGAGTTAGGACTGGTGCTGGCAGATATCGTTACCAACTATGAGCGTGTATCAGACCATTGTTCCAACATTGCAGTCTGCCTGATCCAGGAACAGGATAAAGATGTAGAAGAGCATGACCTGACGGCACATATGGATGAAGAAGACAATAGAAAATTTGCAGAGCAGATAAAAGAATATACAGAAAAATACGCTTTGCCGGAAAAATAAAAAAGCCGGGAGGAAAATGCAATGGCACTTATTTATATCGTAGAAGATGATATAAACATACGGGAAATCGAACGTTATGCACTAAAAAACAGTGGATTTGAAGTAGAGGAATTTGATAACGGAAAAGATTTCTTCCAGAGAGTGTCAGAGCAGGCACCATCCCTGATGCTGTTAGATATTATGCTGCCGGGAGAGGATGGGCTGGAAATTTTAAGCCGTGTCCGGAAAAATCCGGCAACAGAAAAGACTCCTGTGATTATGGTAACGGCAAAGACCACAGAGATTGACAAAGTCCGTGGACTGGATATGGGTGCAGATGATTATATCAGTAAGCCTTTTGGCGTTATGGAGCTGATCTCCAGAGTGAAAGCATTACTCCGCCGCACCGAAAAGGAAGATGATGGTGATACATTAGCCTGTGGAAGCATAGAGATTGATAATAAGCGTCACAGCGTAACCGTTCAGGGAGAAACCTGTGAGCTTACTTTTAAAGAATTTGAACTATTAAAATACCTTATGATAAACCAGGGCATTGTATTATCCCGTGACAAGCTGATGAATCAGGTCTGGGGATTTGAATACGAAGGAGAAAGCCGTACTGTAGATATGCACATAAAGACGCTCCGGCACAAGCTTGGCGATGGCGGACAACAGATTAAAACCGTCCGCAATGTGGGCTATGTGATGGAGCCATAGGAGCATTCATGAAGAAAAAAATAAATATACGATTTATTATGATAGCAGCGCTTGCCATTGTGGTCACAGCGCTGTCTGCTATGTTGGTGTATTATAATATTTTAAAAGAGCAGGTATTTGGAGATTTGAAAGCCTACGCCCATGTGATAGAGCTTTTGAATATAGATGACCTTGCAGCAGGAATAGAAAAAGACCCGTATAATCCCATCGATGATGACCTTCGAATCACATTGATTGGAGCAGATGGGGAAGTATTATATGAAAGTCTGTTAAATAAGGATGAGATGGACAATCATAATGAACGCCCGGAAATTATTGAAGCAAGGGAAAAAGGCGAAGGCGAAGCCATCCGTTACTCGGCCACTTCCGGAACCCATACCTTTTACTATGCGGAGCGTTTACAGAATGGAAATGTGCTTCGAATCGGAAGGGATTCCGTCAGTGTAAACCGTATTATGGTAAATACTTTAGTGATTGTACTGGTAATTGCACTTTGTATCCTCTTTGTCTGTATGGGAATTTCCCATTATCTGACGAAGAAGCTGGTAGAGCCTATCGAGAAGCTGGCAACGAATATTATGCTGGTGGATGAAAATAATGTATATGAAGAAATCCGGCCTTTTGTGAATACCATTAAGGAGCAGCACGTCAATATTATCAATAATGCGCAGCTTCGCCAGGAATTTACCGCGAACGTATCCCATGAATTAAAGACACCGCTGACGGCAATTTCCGGTTATGCGGAGTTAATCGGAAACGGAATGACCGGTAAAGAGGATACCATCCGTTTCTCTAATGAGATACATTCCAATGCCAACCGGCTGTTAAGCCTGATTAATGATATTATAAAGCTTTCAGAACTGGATGAAGCAGACCACCAGATGGAAATGGAAAGAATCGACCTTTATAAACTGGCAGAGAACTGTGTGCAGATGATGCAGGTGACAGCAGAGAAGCAGGGAATCAGGCTGACGTTGCAGGGAGAAAGCACCATGGCCATGGCAAACAAGGGACTGATGGATGAAGTCTTTTATAATCTTTGCAGCAATGCCATCCGCTATAATAAGCCAGGCGGAAGTGTCACAGTAACGGTAGGAACAAAGGATGAGCGTCCGTTCTTAAGTGTAGCGGATACCGGAATCGGAATTCCAAAGGAATGCCAGGAACGTGTATTTGAGCGGTTTTACCGGGTAGATAAGAGCCGTTCGAAATCCACCGGCGGAACAGGACTTGGACTTGCCATTGTAAAGCATATTGTGGCACAGCATAATGCTGCCCTTCACTTGGACAGTGAGCTGGATGAGGGAACCACCATAGAAATTGTATTTTAGGAAGAACAAGAATGGAAAGAATTGACATAAATTATCATTTAGCGTATATTTGAATAACAATCCGTGAGGGAGTAGTTCGCGTGAATACGTGATTTGTCAACAACCTCGGTCTGATGAAGGCCTGGCAAATCTTAATGAATGAGACTCATGTATGCAGCACAGGATAACTGCATACATGCAGTCTCATTTTAAATTATACTATCGGAGGAATTTGTGTTTATGGTAATGTTCTTTACACTCTTACTGATGGGAGCAGGTCTTTCGATGGATGCTTTTGCAGTGTCTATTTGTAAGGGACTTTCCATGCGGAAGGTAAACAAAAAGCAATCTCTTGTAATTGGCTTATTCTTCGGAGGATTCCAGGCACTGATGCCATTTATCGGCTGGCTACTGGGAAGCCGGTTTGAACAGTATATTACAAGCATTGACCACTGGATTGCATTTATCCTGTTAGGATTTATCGGTGGAAAAATGGTAGTGGAAGCAATCCGGGAAAAGGATGAAGCAGTAGAAGTCGGGAAAATGGACCCGCCACTGGATTTCAAAGAGATGTTTATTCTGGCAATCGCAACCAGCATTGATGCCCTTGCCGTTGGAATCACATTTGCATTTCTGCAGGTGCCAATCGTTGAGGCAGTTTCCATCATCGGGATTACGACCTTTGTGATTTCTGTCATTGGTGTGTATGTAGGAAACTTCTTTGGAAACAGATATAAGAAGAAGGCGGAATTGGCTGGCGGTATAATTCTTATCTTAATCGGACTTAAGATTTTGCTGGAGCATCTTGGAATTTTGGCATTTTAAAAGAAGGAGGAATATAATATGACAACAATCTGGACATATGTATTACTGGTAGTTGGTTTTGTACTGTTAATTAAAGGAGCAGATTTCTTTGTAGAAGGAAGTTCGGGAATTGCAAAGAAATTAAAGGTGCCATCGTTGATTATCGGACTTACGATAGTGGCAATGGGAACATCCCTGCCGGAATGTGCCGTCAGTGTGGCAGCATCTATTTCCGGAAACAATGCCCTGGCAGTCAGTAATGTAGTTGGCTCAAATATCTTTAACCTGATGGTGGTTTGTGGCTTCTGTGCCGTAATTACACCGCTTGCAGTAGGAAAAAAGACCTTAAAGCAGGAATTTCCGTTTTCTGTGCTTATGGCAGCCCTGCTTTTAGTGCTGGGTTACATTGGAATGAGTGTTGGCAGAATAGATGGTGTGATTTTATTGATTTTCTTTGCTCTCTTCATGTTCTGGATGGTGCGTTCTGCATTAAAGGCAAGAACAGCAGGAATTACAACAGATGCTTCCGAGGAAGCAGATGAGATTGAACGCGCAAAGCCAATCCCGGTATGGCTCTGTCTTGTATACATTGTGGGTGGAGCAGCAGCCATTGCATTTGGTGGCGACATGGTAGTAGACAGTGCGTCTGCTATTGCAGCAGCATTTGGTTTGAGCCAGAATTTAATCGGGCTTACGATAGTAGCAATGGGAACGTCATTACCGGAGCTGGTAACCTCTATTGTGGCAGCCCGTAAAAATGAAGTAGATATGGCTCTTGGAAATGTCATTGGTTCTAATATTTTCAATATCCTTTTTGTTCTTGGTATTGCCGCAGCCATAAGTCCGGTCGCATTTATCATGGAAAATGTGATTGATATTGTAATCTTAATTGCCATGAGCATAATGGTACTGCTGTTTGCTTGGAGCAGGCAGAAAATAAACCGCATTGAAGGAGCAATTATGCTGCTTTCCTATGCGGGATATATGGTCTATATCTGTATGAGATAATATATTTGATAAGAAATAAGAAGCCCGTTTTTGTGGGCTTCTTATTGTATTATGTGCGCAGCAAAAATATCTGTAAGAAGCTGCCGGTGGCAGATTCTGCAGGATGCTGACTAATTTTCCGATTCTTCTAACTGGGAAAGTACATTGTTAAGCTGGAAGGTGGAGCTGTCTATCAGGTCCGGAATGGAACCTAAGTATTCCAGATGAAAGCCGGCATAGCGGAAGAAATAGGTTGTTCTTAATCCATCATCCGGGATGGCAAGCTCGATATATTCATCTGTTGTATCAAGGTCAATGAGATAATATTCATTTGTTATATCGGAGGCAGCACTGCGGGACAGTGTAAAGTCGCCATTATAAAGCATTTCAGAATAATCGGTTCCATCTACCGTCAGGGTAGAAGAAAGCATTCCCGTTTCTTCGTTGTAAGTGGTGTCATAGTAGACGGCATCCATTTCTCCGTTTCCATCCATATCTGCAGAAACAGCAGACCCCATTAAAGCGTTCAACTGAAAATTACCGGTGTAATGATATTCAGCCTTCAGGGCATTCAGCTGCTGATAAGGAACGGAAAATAAAAGTGTATCGGAATAAGACGGTGTAATAGCACCATGATTGGCGATAAAGGTAATACCGCCTCTGGTAAAATACCAGTTGCCATCCCTTAGTACATGTTCCAAAAGGTTCGAAGATACATCGGAGCCGTCATGTTTGGCAAGCTGGCTTACTTTGCCGTAGTTCGGTAACAAAAGCTGCTGGTTAATAAAAGAAAGTGCACTGTTTATCAGGGCATTGGAATCTGTAGCAATATCAGAAAGAGAAAGTGTTTTGCCATTCTCCAGATCATAATTAAACCCACCATAAGCAGCACTGTGGGTCTCCTCACTGGTAAATTCTTTTCTGGTACTCTCAAAAGAGATAATCCGGCTGTCCTGTCTGGTACAGGAAAAATCCTCATCTAAGTGATAGGCGGAAAAGGAATCCGGTGACTCAGCAAAAGAAATTCTTGCGGAAAGCAGACTTTCTAATCGGGCATCCTGGAAAGCATCCAGTTCTTCGTTTAAAGATTGTGTAATGGTTTTGGAAATCTTCAGATGACCGTCTATGGTCACCGTTGGTTTCTGATAGGAGGTATATAATAAAACAGTAGATAAATCATCGGCATGATAAGTCTCTGTTTTGGAATTAAATGTTATTGTTACCGGGTCATTCCGGGACTGTTCTGTTGACTCTTCTGTAGCGTCCGGCTGTTCACTGCCGGAATCCGTCTGTACAGAAGACTGTTTCTTCCCACCACATCCGCAAAAGACCAGGGTGGCAATACAAATCAGGGCAATAAATCTTTGCTTCATAGATATCTCCTTGTGGTTCGCATTCGTACCTAGAGTATAGCACATTTTATCTGGAAAAATCTTTAAAAAAGAATGAAGTTTTCCGGGGAAGAGGTACGAGTATTAGGAAAAATAGATATCTGCACGGTTTATCGAAGTGCGGATGCATGATAAGGGCTGCTAGGGGCACTTGGAATTTCGGATAGCATCTGGCAACGGTGGCACAGGGACGTGCCGCCGAGGCGCAGATGAACATGGATGTGAATTTGCGCCGGTTGCCGGAACAGACTAATTTTATTCGAAATTCTTAGTGCCCCTTGTAGCCCTTATTTCGCATTTGGACTCGATAAACAGTGTGGAAATCCAGCATTCTTTTATTCCACAAACCATCGAGAAAACTTTATTCTTTTTTAAAATTCGCCCAATTGAAAAGCAATATCAAGAGGTATATAATCAGGTAAAGTGCGGACGCACAGGGGAATATAGTAAGAAAAGGAGGATACACAATGGATTTTTTTGACCGCATGGGAGAGAAACTGGTAACTGCAGGAAAGGATGTCACACAGAAGGCAAAGGATTTATCCGGAACTGCAAAGTTAAACTTTGACATCAAGGCAAAAGAGGATTTTATTGAAAAGCAGTATGCACAGATTGGAAAGCTTTATTATGAAGACCACAAGGAAGAAGCAGATGGTGCATATGGACAGCAGATGCAGGCAATTGCAGAGGCATTTGCAGCAATTGACCATATGAAAGAGGAAGTATTAAAGATTAAAGGAGCGCGTCAGTGCCCGCAGTGTGGCGCTACTGTGCCGGAGGACACAGAGTTCTGTGGAAAATGTGGAGCAAAACTGAATATCTTTGAAGATTAGTGGACAACCTACCCATTTGTTTTGAGAAAATCATACCAATGGGTAGGTTGTTTTATGAAAAAACATAAGATATAATAAATGGTATACCAATAGGGAAGAGAAAGGTATAGGGAGGTGCAGTAATTTATGGAGAAACGAATGATAAAGCTGACCGGTGCTTTATTACTGGTAGCCAGCTTGGTTTTTTCCGGGTGCGGGAAAAGCACGCAGTTAGACGATTATGCTACCAATGAAGGCAGTGACAGCGTAGAAGAAGGCACGGAAGCAGTGGCGGATAACACATCGGGTGATACCGGGGGGATACCGAAGGATGAGATTAAGGTAGGTGTCATTCATCTATCCGATCCGGCAGAGGGAAGTGGTTATACATATACCCATGATCTTGGTATTCAGGGAATGCAGCAGAACTTAAATCTTTCCGATGACCAGATTGTGCGTAAAATTAATATTTCGGATACTGATGCAGATGCAACCAGAGCAGCAATACAGGAATGCATTGACGAAGGCTGTAATATTATTTTCACCACAAGCTGGGGTTATATGGAGACCACCGCAGAGATGGCAGAAGAATATCCGGATATTTATTTTTCCCATGGAACCGGATATATGAGCAATGGAAAGAATTTCAATAATTATTTTGGAAGAATTTATCAGGCACGTTACTTGAGCGGAATCGTGGCGGGCATGAATACAAAGTCCGATAAAATCGGTTATGTGGCAGCGATGGATTCAACTAATTCAGAGGTAACCGGCGGAATTGATGCATTTGCAATGGGAATTTATTCTGTCAATCAGAATGCAAAGGTCTATGTAAAAGTTACAAACAGCTGGTTTGATCCGGACGGAGAGAAGGCGGCAGCAGAGACGCTTCTTAACATGGGCTGTGATGTAATTGCACAGCATTGTGATACAGAATATCCGCAGACATTGGCACAGGAAAAAGGTGTTTATAGTATCGGTTATAATTCTGATATGAGTAAAAATGCACCGGAGGCTTGTCTTTGCAGTGTTATCTGGAACTGGAGTGCCTATTATACATCAGCAGTGCAGAGTGTTATCGACGGAACCTGGGATGGCAGCAATTATTATGGAGGAATGAATGAGAACCTGGTAGGACTTACGTCGCTTGCTGATTTCTGCGCAGATGGAACTACGGAGAAAGTTGAAGAGGCAAAGGCAGCAATCCTTTCCGGGGAAAATGGCGTGTTTGATGGTGTAATTGAGACCAATACCGGAGAAACCGTAGGAAAAGAAGGAAAAACATTAGATGATGCGACAATTACCGGAGGAATAGACTGGTATTTTAAGACGGTTGAAGTGGTAGAGTAGGGGGATGCAAATGAATCTAAAGAAAAAAATTCTGGCAATTACAATTGGACCGGTATTGATATTAGGAATTATCACCATACTATTTACCGTAACCATGGTAAAGAATTCCATGATGGATGAGACAAAGGATGCATTAAAGGGAACCGCTGCCGCAACGTTGGCAGCATATGACCAGAATACCGGAGATTATCTTGAGACCAGCAATGGGGACATCTGGAAGGGAAGTTACAATATTTCCAAATCAGAGAATCTGGTAGACCGGATTAAAGATAATACCGGAATGGATGTAACTTTTTTCTATGGAGATAAACGAATCATGACTTCAGCAACGGATGAGAATGGAAATCGTATCTTAAAATCCAAAGCAGGAGATGTCATTGTAGAAAAAGTATTAAATGGTGGAGAAGAATATTTTAGTGAAGCAGTATCTATAGAAGGAACTTTAAATTATGGTTATTTTATGCCGGTATATCAGAATGGCTCCGATACAGATATTGTGGGAATGGTATTCGTAGGAACCAATAAGCAGGATAAAGATGCTGTTGTAATGCGGCTTTTAGGATCGATTGTGGCAGCGGTGGTGGCAATTATGCTGGTCTGCCTGATTGTCAGCACGAAGCTGGCAAGCACTATCAGCAGGAATATCAGAACCAGTATTAAAACGGTGGAGAAGATTGCAGCAGGCGATTTGAATGTACAGGTGAATAATAAGCTGCTTAAGAGTAAGGATGAAATCGGAGACCTTTCCAGAGTTACGATTACCCTGCGTGATGCGATGCAGCGGACAACACTTGAAATCAATCAGAATGTGCAGAAGTTGTTAGAGGCATCTTCTCTGCTTGGAACAGCGGCCGATAATACCAATGGAACCATGAATAAGGTGCGCACAGCCGTAAACCGTATTGTAGAAAATTCTACGGAGCAGGCAGAGAATTCAAAGAGTACCTCAGAACATATGCGGCTGATGGGAGATAATATAACAGAGACTTCTGCTGAGGTGGAGGCATTAAACAGCAATGCGGCATTTATGCATGAATCCAGTGAAAAAGCAGCGGAGACACTGGCAAATCTCCAGCGCATCAATGGCGAAGTAGAGCGGATTATTGGCGAAGTACAGGAACAGACCAACCGTACCAACGATTCTGTCCAGCAGATTTACAAAGCAACCGCATTTATCGCATCGATTGCAGAAGAGACAGATTTACTTAGTCTGAATGCATCCATAGAGGCAGCCAGAGCAGGAGAGAACGGAAAAGGATTTGCCGTAGTTGCAGAACAGATTAAGAAATTATCTGAGCAGTCTAACCAGTCCAGCAGTGAGATTGAAGAGACTGCCATGATGTTAAGTGAGGATTCCCAGAAGGCTGTAGAGATTATGCAGAAGATGCAGGAAATCATTATGAGCCAGAGTGAGAGCATGCAGGATACCCAGAAGGTGGTGGAAGAGGTTGTGGCACAGATAGCCAATTCCATGCAGAGTATCCAGCAGATTAAAGAGACCACAGAGCATCTTGCGAATGTGAGAAATGAGGTTCTGCAGGCAGTTGAGACTCTTTCTAATATAGCGCAGGACAGTGTATCCGGAACGAAAAAGACTTACGAAGATACGGAAGAGGTTGTAGATACCTTTAAGCAGGTATACATGAGCGCAGAGCAGCTTCGTGAGATTGCTGACCAGCTGGCAGGAAGCGTACAGTATTTCCATGTGGAATAAATATACAACCATAGCAATTCTAAAATTGTGAAAAAGTGCCTTTGAAATCGCAGACTGAAAAGTTTATCATAAAAAGCGAAAATATGCGGTGTCAGAGGTGAGAAAATGTATCCAATTGGAGCATATATTGTAAAATCAACAAATGGAGTATGCAAAATAAAGGACATTGTAAATCCGGATTTTGTAGCAGATTCCAACAAATTGTATTATAAAGCTAATCTATCAGAGGAAAAAGACGCGCCAGGAGCAGGGAAAGAAAACAACTACAGTAGATGGACGTTATTTTAATCTGGCAGAAAATCTTCTGTATTCTGAACTTGAATTAGTATTGCAGAAAAATAAAGATGAGATTTACCAGATGATAAAGGCAATTTGTGAAGCTTAAGGATATCGGATGGTCCGGTTGCAAAGGTTGACTTTTCAAATAAATTGTGTTAGTTTTACACCTAGATGATAAACGCAAGGAAGAAGAGAGTACATTTATCGGAATTGTACAGAGAGTTCCAATGAACCGCAGGGTTTAGCTGAGATGGAATCAAGGGTGATAGATGGAAGATGGCTTTGGAGTGGCGGGGCTGAATCCTAAGAGACAAGGCTTCGACAGGACCGCCTGTTATAGCGGGAAGTATTGCAGGATACTTCATGAGGCACATATTGTAAGGTATGTGTAAAATAGAAGTGGTAACACGGATAACACCCGTCTTCTTTCATTAGAAGGCGGGATTTTTTTTCGCGAGTAGCGATGAAAATGCCGTGCTTGCACGAGCATTTGAGGAGCACCGCGAAAACCTGTGAAACGAAGTTTCTCAGGTCGCGAGTAGCGAAAAGCGGCTCGCAGGAATGCTTGTGAAACGAAGTTTCTCAGGTCGCGAGTAGCGAAGCGGCTCGCAGGAACGCTTGAGGAGCACCAAAAGTATAAAAAGGAGAATGAAGATGAGCAGCAAAGGAAAGTTTTACATGACCACCGCGATTGCCTACACATCAGGTAAACCGCACATTGGAAACACTTATGAGATTGTACTGGCAGACGCAATCGCAAGATACAAGAGACTGGAAGGCTATGATGTATATTTCCAGACCGGTACCGATGAACATGGACAGAAGATTGAATTAAAGGCAGAGGAAAAAGGAATTACACCGAAGCAGTTCGTAGACGAAGTTGCCGGAGAAGTAAAGAGAATCTGGGATTTGATGAATACTTCTTATGATAATTTCGTGCGTACTACCGATGAAGACCATGAGACACAGGTTAAGAAGATTTTTAAGAAACTTTATGATAAAGGTGATATTTATAAGGGTTCCTATGAGGGACTTTATTGTACTCCGTGTGAGTCTTTCTGGACGGAGTCCCAGTTAGTAGATGGAAAATGTCCAGACTGTGGCCGTGAAGTGCAGCCGGCAAAAGAAGAAGCATACTTCTTTAAAATGAGCAAATATGCAGACCGGTTAATCGAATATATCAATGAGCATCCGGAGTTTATCCAGCCGGTATCCCGTAAGAATGAGATGATGAACAACTTCTTACTTCCGGGACTTCAGGATTTATGTGTATCCAGAACCTCATTTTCCTGGGGAATTCCGGTAGACTTTGATCCAAAGCATGTAGTATATGTATGGCTGGATGCACTGACCAACTACATTACAAAGATTGGCTATGATGCAGATGGCAATTCTTCCGATTTATTCAAGAAGAACTGGCCGGCAGATTTACACTTAATAGGAAAAGATATCATCCGTTTCCATACCATTTACTGGCCGATTTTCTTAATGGCATTAGACCTGCCACTGCCAAAGCAGGTATTTGGACATCCATGGCTCTTACAGGGTGGCGAGAAAATGAGCAAATCCAAGGGAAATGTAATTTATGCTGATGATATGGTAGACCTCTTTGGTGTAGATGCAACCCGTTATTTCGTATTGCATGAGATGCCATTTGAAAATGATGGAATCATTACCTGGGAGCTGGTTGTAGAGCGTTTCAATTCCGACCTTGCCAACATCCTTGGAAACCTGGTAAGCCGTACCATTTCCATGAGCAATAAATATTTTGACGGTGTCGTAAAGAGCACCGGAGTCACAGAAGAAGTAGATAATGACTTGAAGGCAGTTGTAACCGGCGCAAGAGATAAGATTGCAGATAAGATGTCCGGACTTCGTGTGGCAGATGCCATTACAGAAGTATTTAACGTATTCCGCCGCTGCAACAAATATATCGATGAAACAGCACCTTGGGTACTGGCAAAGGATGAAGCAAAGAAAGACCGCTTAAGCGAAGTGCTTTATAATCTGACCGAGTCCATCGCTATCGGCGCAAGCCTTTTAGCAAGCTTCCTACCGGAGACTGCAGAGAAAATCGCAGCGCAGCTTAATACAGGACTGCGTGGATTTGATGAGCTGAATCAGTTTGGACTTTATCCAAATGATAATAAAGTAACGGAGAAACCAGAGATTCTTTTTGCAAGATTAGACCCGAAGGAAGTAATGCCGAAGGTAGAAGCAATCCGCGCTGCCCAGAAAGCAGAATTCGAAGCAGAGCAGAAAGCATTAGGCAAAGATGTACCGGTAGAAGGTGCAGGAAGTGATGAAAATGCAAAAGTAATCGACATCGAGCCAAAAGAAGAGATTACCTATGATGATTTTATGAAAATGCAGTTCCAGGTTGGGGAAATCATCGAGTGTAAGGCAGTAGAGAAATCCAAGAAATTACTGTGTTCACAGGTAAGAATCGGAAGCCAGGTAAAACAGATTGTATCCGGTATCCGCAAACAGTACACACCGGAAGAAATGGTCGGCAAGAAAGTTATGGTATTAGTAAACTTAAAACCGGCAAAACTTGCAGGTGTATTATCTGAAGGAATGTTACTTTGCGCAGAGGATGAAAATGGAGAATTAGCACTTCTGACACCGGAAAAGGATATGCCGGCAGGAGCAGAAATCTGCTAATTATAAGATTTTCAGATTAGCTATATAAAGAACCCCCGGAAGAACTATTGCAAATTGGTTTTTCCGGGGGTTCTATTATGCGTTGCGGCTGCGTTTCTGGTATTTGCTGGAAACCAGATAAATACAGAATATTGCGACGAAGAAGCCAAACTGGATACCGATAAAGCGCCAGTATTTCGCAGTGGTAAGTATTTCATCCGATATACCGCCCAGCATGGAATTGAGGCGGATATACCAGTAGGTTGGAAGAAAATGCGCCACAGCAAGAACACCTTTTCCCAAAAGGTATTGCGGAACGAAGATTCCGGAGAGGAAACTCAATCCCAGGGAGGCAACATTTGCAATCATACTGAGGGACTGCTGTTTGAGTGCAAAAGTACTTACAAGGAGCGTAAGTGCTATGGAAAACAGCAGAACCATGGCACTGTTTAAAAGAGAGTGGAGTCCGTTTATCGAGAACAGAGTGTCTGGTCCGTAGATAAAAAGTGCAGTCAGGATAAAGAGCAGCCATACAAAGAGACTGAATACGATACATCCTAAAGTAATCTGCGCATTTCTGGACTTTAAGGAAAGAGAGGAGCAGGAAATCCTTGCACCTAAATCTTTCTGGTTAAAGGTCATCAGAATAGGAGTCATACCAAGTAACAGCATATTAATGAGTACATAAGGAAGATACTGGAAGAAATAGGTAAGTCCAATCTGTGCACCATCCGTTTCCTTTTCTTCAAGCTTAAGAACCGTAGTATCGTTTCCTTTGGAAAGTGATTCACTGGATTTTGTTACTGCTTCGGAAAGAGAGAAGCCACCAGCCATAAATAAGCGGACACTGGAAAGATACTCAGTTACCTGCTGGTCTACAAAATAGCCATTGGAGTTGTCCTTTCGCATGGAAACCGGAAGGAAATCTCTGGCATCAGAATCAGTAAGCTGTTCTTCAAAACCTTCCGGGATGGTTAAAATATAGTCAACCTTTTGATAATAAAGGGCATCCTGTAAGGTCATAGTATCCGTATCCTTTAAAGTGACCGGATTGTGCATGGAGGAAAGATAATCACTTAAAGCGTGGCTTGCAGTGCTGTTATCCTCGTCAATAATATAAATGTCTGCCTTTGTGGCAGCAAAAGAAGTTTCATGGTCGGATGCTCCGATTTTACTCATGGCAATTACAACAACGGTAAAAATAATATAGTATAAAAGCACCGAAGGAAATTTCTTCTTTGCAATTTTCAGAAAAGTTTTAAATACTTGCATATCTTTTCCTCCTTGTCAGTAAGAATCCACCCAAACAGAAGAGAGCGGAAATGCCAATCAATGTCAGAATACATTGGTAATACTGGTTTAGGTTATCCTGAATGCCCAGTGTATAGAAGGCACGGGAAATCAGGGCAGCCGGTGAAATCCGGTTGATAACCGGGCAGGTATTCTCGACAATGATCCACATATTTCCAACCATAAGCCCGCTTAAGAAGCAAAGCAGCAGACTGCCGGAGACAAGAATTCCCTGTTTCGTTCCCTCGGAAAAGGCTCCGATGGCACCTACGAAAAAGCCCATGGTAGTTCCGGTCAGACAGCCGACAAATACCGTTAGGATTGCCAGTGGGAGATGGTAGGTTAAATCAATCTTAAGCACCAGTACAATAAATGCAAAGGAAACCAGATTACAGATAAACTGGAATATCACATTGGAAAAAAGCTCTGCTATAATGACCTTCATTTTATGAACCGGAGAGATATTGCGTCTTGCACCAATGGCGGAGAGATTTCCCTGGTTATTGAGGGAAATATACAGTCCGGAAAGGCTGGTAAAGAGGCATGCCATAGCCATCAGATTGTAAAAGTACTGTGTATAAGTATCGGTATTATGTTTGTTTAAAGAAACTTCTTTGGTATAAGTAACCTGCTCAGAGAGACTTTGAAGCAGTGCTTCTAAGTTCTCCGGGTGATTTTTTGCAGTATCCGCAATGGCAGAAACCGAGGAATTGTACTGCTTTACAAATGCCTGCAAAATACTCTGATTCATGCGGACGGTATCAGAGCTGGAAGAAGAAACCGTAAGGGAAAGTGTGACTGTATCAGATGCAGAATCATCTGTATACAAAATGCCATCCACTGTCTGGTCCTTTAACAGGGAAACGGCTTTTTCTTCTGTGCAGTAGGTTGGAACAAAGAGGGCAACGCCATCTTTTAATTCCATTTTTTCTAAAAAGGTCTTGATATTTTTTAATGCATCCGAATTATTTTCTTCTACAACAGCAATGGAAACCGGCTTTTGTATTTCGGAACTGCTGATATTGGAAAATGCTACCTTGAACATAATGCCAAGCAGAATCGGAAAAAGCAGTATCCAGAACATCTGCTCCCTATTTCTAAGGAGAATCCGGAAATGATATTTCATGATTTGAAGCATATCTTTCTCCTCCTAGTCTCTTAATTCTTTGCCGGTAATCTCTAAGAATACGTCATTTAAGGTCGGAAGCTCGGAATACACTTTTCCGAAGGTAATCTCATGCTGCTGCAGATAATCCAGCACATGAATGAGATTGTGGCTTCCACCGCTGCATAAAACGGTCAGCATGTGATTTTCGTAAGTTACTTCATAAACATGTTTTAAAGCACGGATTTCATCGATTGCTGCATCCGGCAGGTCTAAGATATCAATGGAAATGCTTTCGCTCTTCTTAATCATCTGCTTTAATTCATCCTTCGTGCCGATGGCAAGATTTTTTCCTTTGTCCATAATGGCAATCCGGGAACAAATCTGTTCCACCTCTTCCATGTAATGGGAGGTGTAAATGATGGTGGCACCGTTCCGGTTCAGCTCCCCGATTCCCTCAAGAATCTTATTCCGGCTCTGCGGGTCAACGGCAACGGTCGGCTCATCCATGATAATCAGCTTTGGTTTATGGGCAATGCCGCAGGCAATATTTAACCGCCTTAAAAGTCCGCCGGATAATTTCTTCGGAAAGAATTTACGGAAATCATCTAAGCCTACAAAAGCAATGGCTTCCTCTACATACTGTTTCCGGAGTGCTTTATCTTTTACATAAAGCCCACAGAAATAATCAATGTTTTCATATACCGTCAGTTCATCCACTACGGCAACGTTCTGCATAACAACGCCGATTTGCCGCTTTAGGTCATAACTATCCGGGTTCATCTTTTTCCCAAATACTTCAATGTTTCCTTTGTCATAGGAAAGCAGGGAAAGAAGGCAGTTGATGGTCGTAGTCTTGCCGGAACCGTTTGGACCGAGCAGACCGAAAATCTCACCTTCTTCAATCTCTAAGTTAAAGTGGTCTAATGCTACAAGCTCTTTGTAGCGTTTCACCAGGTTTTCTATTTTTACAACTGGGGTACTCATAGGTTTCCTCCTTTTTTAGGGTAATTGCTTATAACCTAAGTATAGGGAAAAGAGGTACAGAAGGTAAGTGCATTCTGTCAGGAAATAAAATGACATTTGTCATATCTTAACGTTCCTGTTGTCTTTTCCTTGAAAGAATAGCCGTTGCAAGACCAAGGAAGATAAGACCTGAGATAAACATATATAGTATTTTCATATGAGGGGAAAGAGTGGCATTTCCAAAAGAAATGGTAAGTCCCATATAATCCGCATATCCGGTCTTTATTTCGGAGGGGCAATGAAACCATTGCAATTCCTGATTCATCCAGATTTCACGAATGGCGGAAGCCCCCTGAAAGGCTGGAAGAAAGCGGATGATATATTTAAGAGTCTGGGGCATATTGCCGTATGGAACATAAATTGCAGCAAAAAATCCAATCAGAGTACCCAAAAGCGTGGTCAGACCATTGAATGCACTATTGGTATGAATAAAAGAAGCGCATAAAAAGACAAAGGAAGCAGAGGAAAAAATAATTGCAAGAAGTGCAAAGAGAATTTCTAAAGTATCATGGGCAGTTATAAAGGAGCCATTAGCAATACCAAGATAGATGATTCCGATTATCAATGTGAGCAGGCACATGATAAAGGAGACAATAATTGCAGCAATGACATAACCTGCAACATAGTATCCACGTTTTACAGGTGCAACAAAAAATGCAGATATCTTACCGGATTCCTCATCTCTTACCATGGTTCCCACCAGAGTCATGGAAATGCTTACGGCATTGACAACCAGGATACCGGCAATGGTCCAGATAATGATGAGCGAAGATGCATGAACAGCTTCGTATTTCAGACCGGTTCCAAGAACCTGAATTGTGGAATCAATATTTCCCTGTCCGAGAAATGCAATCATAAGGGTTAACACAATAAGAGTAGAAAGAAGAGAAAAGAATACACTGATTCGGTCTCGGAAATAAAGTAAGATATTACGTTTTATAAATGAAATTAGTATCATAGGTTAATCCTCCAGTTTTTTTCCTGTTATTTGAATAAAAGCATCATCCATACTGCCTTGAATAATTTCAATGCCATCATAGGGAGTGGTTATCCGGGGCATGATATGCAAAGCATCTTTGGTAGTAGATAGGGGAATTGCAATTCCGTTAGGGAGACGATAAGAAGCCAGTGAAAGAGCAGCCAATTCCCGGCTCAATGGTGTAATTTTGTCAGTATAGATTTTTAAAGTATCGGAAGCATATTTATTTTTTAACTGGGATGGAGAGCCGGAAGCAATGATTTTTCCGGCATCCATAATGCAAAGTTGTTGTGCCATAGAGGCTTCTCCCATATAGTGTGTGGTGAGAAAAATTGTCATATGGCGCTTTAACCGGAGACTTTCCAGACAGTCCCACATAAGTTTTCTGGTCTGCGGGTCAAGCCCGGTAGAAGGCTCATCTAGAAATAATATTTCAGGAGTATTCATGAGTGCCCGGGCAATTTCGCAGCGTCGTTTCTGACCACCGGATAATTTACGAAAAGGTCGTGATAATAAATTTTGAATGTTAAGAATTTCGGCAATCTCATAGAGATTTTTTTGAACCGTCTTTAAATCTTTTTCATATAGAAAGCCTCTCATCAAAAGATTTTCTTTTACTGTCAGATAATCATCTAAAGTATTATTCTGAAAAACAACTCCAATTTTATTGCGGATGGCATCGGCTTCTTTTAAAGCATCGTAATCACATATTTTGACAGTTCCTGCAGTTGCTTTCAGTAAGGTACAAAGAATATGAATTGTAGTGGATTTTCCGGCACCATTTACACCGAGCAGTCCAAATAAATCTCCTTTTTTAACAGAAAAAGAAATATCATCTACTGCTTTTATATCGGAATAATATTTTTTCAAGTGTGAAATCTGTATTGCATCCATGTTATGCCTCCTGTAGATAGAGATAAATAATAGCGGTTTTATAAATGTAGTATAGTAGAGTGAGCGGAGGACTGGTAAGTGCATTCTGTCAGGAAATAAAATGACATTTGTCATATCTTAGGAAAAATGATACAGTAAATGAAGTAGAACCCTAAGGAAGGGGAAGAAAAATGTTAAGAATACTGGATAAGTTACTTCTTTTTGCCATGTGCAGCTGCCTTATTTTCCATTTAGAGGGAGACTACCGCAGAGTTGTAATCTTCATCATTGGTCTGATTGTGGCAGCGTTGACTCTTTATATTGAAAACCGGAAAGTCATTGGTGCATTGCTGATAGCAATGGCAGTACTGTGTCTAATCGAGCCGGGCTTTACTTTTTTGCTGCCGCTGGTATTTTTTGACAGCTTCTGGTTCAGTCTGTGGTGGGGCATGGGATTTGCAGTTTTATTCTTTTATGCACTGCCGGTGTACCAGCCGTGGATGACAGCCATCTGGCTGTTCTTATCATTAGTGGCGGTGCTGTTGGCTCATTGCACCAGGCAGGCAACGGAGTTGAAGCGGAATCTGATACGACTCCGGGATACCAGCACAGAGTTAAGCCTTGTGATGCGGGAGAAGAACCGCAAGCTTTTAGAGGAACAGGATACGGAAATCTATATGGCAACGCTAAAGGAGCGGAACCGGATTGCAAGGGAAATCCATGATAATGTGGGGCATATGCTCTCCCGGGCAATCCTTCAGATGGGAGCACTGAGCACCGTATATGAGGAAGAGCCGCTGCATGGTCAGCTTTTAAAGGTAAATGATACCTTAAATCTTGCCATGAATAATATCCGGGAAAGTGTGCATGATCTGCATGATGATTCCGTGGATTTAAAGCAGGCATTATTAGAGGCAACCCGGGAAATGAAGCAGCATTATCATCTGGATTTAGAATACGATATGTCACAGAATGTTCCACGAAAAGTTAAATATTGTTTTATCGCAGCCGTAAAAGAAGCAATGTCAAATATTGTCAAATACAGCAACGGTGACCGGATTGAGATTGTTCTCAGGGAACATCCGGCACTGTATCAGATGACCATCGAGGACAATGGTACGGATGAGGAAAAGCAGAAAAAGGCAACGGAGCAGATGCGGGAAGAAAAGGATGACCTTAAGAGTGCAGCCGGAGGCATGGGACTTTCGAATATGCGGGAACGTGTGGAGTCGCTGGGCGGAAGCATTCATGTAAACTGCGAAAAAGGTTTTAAAATATTTATATCAATTCGAAAGAAAGAGGAGGCAGTATGAGAGTCCTGATAATAGATGATGACGAAGATGTGGTATTTTCCCTGCAGACCATTCTCTGCGCCAAGGGAGTGGAGGTAGTTGGAACAGGCACCGATGGAAGTGAAGCGGTAAAATTATATGAAGAGCTTCAGCCGGACATTTTATTAATGGATATCCAGATGAAGCCAATGAATGGTCTGGATGCGGCAGAGCAGATTCTTGCAGAAGACAAGACGGCAAGGGTGCTGTTTCTGACCACATTTTCCGATGATGAATATATTGTGGAGGCGTTACGAATCGGTGCGAAAGGCTATTGCCTGAAGCAGGATTTTGCAGCAATTGTTCCATCGTTAAATGCAGTCATGAGCGGACAGAGCGTTTTTGGTGGGGAAATTGTGAATAAGCTTCCGGTTCTGATGCAGAATAAGGAAAGCTTTGACTATGCCAGCTATGATATCAGTGAAAAAGAGCAGGAAATCATTCACCAGGTGGCACTTGGATGCAGCAACAAGGAAATCGCGGAAGCATTATTCTTAAGTGAAGGAACTGTCCGCAACTATATCAGCAGCATATTAGAAAAGCTGTCCCTAAGAGACCGGACGCAGCTGGCGGTATTTTATTACCAGCATTTGTAAAATAGAAAGAGGATTTTTATGATTTTTGAGACACATGCACATTATGATGATGAGAAATTCAAAGAGGACAGAGAACAGCTTGTTTCTTCTCTTCCGGAGCAGAACATAAAGCGGGTAATTAACGTAGGCGCAGACTTTGCCGGCTGCGTGGATAGCGTAGCACTGGCAGAGAAATACGATTATATTTATGCAGCAATCGGAATTCATCCAAGCAATATCGAAGATGCAACGGAAGAAAATTTAGCATGGATAAAGGGAAAGGCTTCCTGGGAGAAAACCGTTGCCATCGGAGAAATCGGGCTTGATTATTATTGGGATAAGGAGCCAACAGTGCAGCAGGCACAGCGGGAAATATTCTGCCGCCAGCTTGCACTGGCAAAAGAAATGAGTCTTCCGGTTATCATTCATTCCAGAGATGCCGCAGAGGATACCATGAAAATTATGCAGCAGGCCCATAAGGATGACATTCCGGGTGTCATTCATTGTTATTCTTATTCCAAGGAAATGGCGAAAGAATATGTGAAAATGGGATATTATATTGGTGTCGGCGGTGTAGTTACCTTCAAAAATGCAAAGAAGTTAAAGGAGACCGTGGCAGAAATCGGACTGCCTCACATTGTATTGGAAACTGACTGTCCCTATATGGCACCGGAACCGCATCGTGGCACCCGGAACGATTCAAGGAATCTTATTTATGTAGTAAAAACCATTGCCGAACTGACCGGAACAACACCGGAAGAAGTGGAAACAGTTACCTGGGAAAATGCCAGAAAATTATTTGGAAAAGTGAAGTAGCCTTCCTGTCAGAAGGGAATCGGATTTTATAAATATTTTACTGTCAATAAATATTTTACTTGTATTATAAATATGCATTTGTTACAATCAACACAAAGCATATATTCTGATTTTCGAGTGGAAAAAGCCAATCTAAATTTCTAGTATCAATTCAATGAATTCTATGCTTTTAAATTCTAATTACAATTTACGAACGCATAGTGCATTGAATAAGCGGAATTTCAGAATCGGAACAGGATATGTAATCCTGCTTTTCCTTGCATTATGGGAAAAGGAGGAAATATGAAAACCTTAGAAGAGCTGAATCTGGTGGATGACTTTCTGGTAAATAGCCTGACCAGTCACAAAATTTATGGGGAACAGTCGGCGAGGTATATTTTGGAGTGTATTCTACACCGGCAGATAGGAAAGCTTACGGTAGTGCCGCAGCGTTTCTTCTGCGGAGAAAATTTGGAAACCCACGGCATTCGGCTGGATGTATATCTGGATGAGGAGAACGGAGAAATCTTTGATATAGAACCAGACCAGAATGGTGGAAAAGAAGAAATCATATCATTACCACGGAGAGTCCGGTTTTACCATGCGAAGATTGATGCAAGCAATCTGAATGCAGGTGATACATATGGGAGTCTTCGGAATGTCATCGTAATTTTTATTACAACTTATGACCCCTTTGGACTGAATCGTATGGTGTATACAATCAAGAATGGTTGTATCGAAGTGCCGGAATTAGAGTATGAGGATGGCGCACAGACCATATTCCTGTATACAAGAGGAAGGGAAGGAAACCCGCCGGAGGAATTAAAACAGCTACTACATTACATGGAGCATTCATCCATAGAGAATGCTTCCACCGAGAGTCTGAAAAAGTTACACCGGATGGTAACAGCAGTCAAGCGGGATGGAGAGGTAGGTCTTGCATATATGAAGAGTTTTGAGAGAGAAGAGAGGATTCGAAGACAGGGCGAAGAAGAAGGAAGAAAAGCTGGACTGGAAGAAGGCATTATAAAACTCAGCCGTAAACTAGGAAAAGAAGATACGGAAATTCTGTCATTATTGCAGGAAGAACTGCAGATAGATGAAGAGCAGGCGAAACTTATATTGGAAAAATATCAGCAATAAGTAAATAAAAAGGGGCAGCACTCCTACTGGAGTAGCTGCCTGATTAATTCTAAGTGTAAGTGGATAGCCATTTTATAAGCATCCATATCCCGGTTCTTAAGGGATAATAAAATTTGTTCATGCTCCTGCTGTGCAGCAATTCTTCCATAAGAGGTATTCCCTTCACCATAATAAATCGATTTACTGATCAGGTTATTCAGTGTCATATAGAAGACACGAAGCGGAAGTGTTCAGGGCAGATTCAACCATATCTACAAGATCCGTTTCATTTGGAAGCGTAACATAATTGCCTTTGCCGATTACATTCGTAACCAGTTTTTTCTCGGTAAGAATCTTGATGGCTTCCCGGATGACATTACGGCTGACTCCATATTGTGTTGCAAGAACACGCTCGGAAGGCAGACAGTCCCTCATCGATTTCTTCTTTTTTGACATTTAATGGAGTGGCAAACCGCATACCATTTCCATTTACGCCACAGTTTAAGGTAAGCATATGGCGTTCTAAGCAGCCTTTCTTTACTTTTGCCCAGATGTCTGGTGCCGGGGTGCCATCCTTATGGGAAAATTCAATGGCAACCATAAGACCGATACCACGGACATCGGAGATGCAAGGATTTCCGCCAAAAGTGGTTCCATGGGTACCAACCGGCCATTTATCCATAATTTCCGGGGTGGAAATCACGGCACTCATTGGAGGACCGCCTGCAATGGCTTTACCAACTGTCATAATATCAGGTACAACGTCGAAGTTCTGGCTTGCCCACATTTTGCCGGTACGTCCGTAGCCACACTGGATTTCGTCGAAAATCAGGAGAATACCATGTTTATCACAAATTTCACGGACACTCTGTACGAATTTCCTGGAAGGAACGACATAGCCGCCTTCACCCATAACCGGTTCCATATAAATGCAGGCAACATCTTCCGGATAGACAACATATTTCAATAATTTATTCAGCTCAAACAGTGCATAATCGGTACGTTCTTCTTCTGTCATACCGGCAGGACACAAATCTTTTCCAGGATATGACGCAAAGTAGACATTATCCAGTTTATGGTTTCATCTGCATGTACTCTGCTGCCGGGTAATGTCTGCCGGGTAGAGACTGCCAGGTAAAGTCTGACAGAAAACAATAGAAACATTTATTTACCGGATGCCAGTTCCACCGTGTCTTTCCAGAATCGTTTTGGAATATTCTGACTTTGCAGCTTCGGATTCTTTCTTGCTTCAATGGCAATGCTGTCAAAGAAACCGCACCAGAGCTTCTGGTATTCCTTCTCGGCAGGGGAAAGCCGTGTGATAACGTCCGGATTTAAATTGGATGCATCCGTAAAGAAGTATCCACTGCCGGCTTTGTGAATGGCGGCAATCTGGTGTGTTGCGTCATAAATCATAAAATGTTCCTGTGGAAGGCGGTCAGTAAAATGTTCTGCCAGAACGGAAATCACCTGATTCTTAGGGTGGATGGTAGAAAACAGGACTCCGTTTTCCAGTTCCTGAAAACGTAAAAAACCAAGCAGATGGTGGGCTTCATTTCCGGTGGAACGACTTAGTTCAAAGACTCTTGCAATATAAGGATTGCCAAGAGCCTGTAAAATCCGATGACCATCCGCTAAAGAAAATCCATATAAGAGTGTACGGTAAATGCAGTCGGCTTTGTCCGGGTGCTCATTTTTTTTCTTATCATCATGGGCAAGAACCGCCTGAAGAATATCCTGATAGACCTCCATGCCAAGACGGGCAATAATGGTGCGTCCGACCTTTTCGCTCTTTTCGGAATCCGGTGCTACCGTAATATATTCAGAAAAGAGTTCGTAAGTTATCGTATCATTGATACAAAGCTTTATATTTTTGTGCCCATATCTGCTGGCCCAGGCATCATAGATGCCGGTAAAGATGCCATCGATGGAATCTTCACAGAGAAATATATGCATAAGAAAAAGTCCTTTCCTGTTTACTGAAAAATCATGGTTATAGCAGTTTATCCGACGCATAAATCGTTGGTGGTCAGTTTAAAATCACTTAAAGCATCTTCATCGAAGAAGGAAATCTGCTTATAACTGAAATCCCGTATTTCCTTCGGAATCTGAGTTATATCCTGCATCAGACAGCTGCAGATATAATCTTCATTTTGTGGAATGGAATACATCATACGACCGGAGCAGGTAATAAAGTAGGCAGCCCGTTTTAAGACAACTCCGATTTTCTTTAAATCGGAAAAATCAAGGCGGCTGTGACGGCGGGCTTTTACAATACGGTTGGCAGATTTCACACCAATGCCCGGAACACGTAGTAAGGTGTTGTAATCTGCCCGGTTAATCTCTACCGGAAAGGCTTCTAAGTGGCGGAGTGCCCAATCGCATTTCGGGTCTAAGAAGATATTAAAATCCGGACGGTCTTCGCTTAATAGCTCTCCGGCAGAAAAACCATAGAAGCGAAGCAGCCAGTCTGCCTGATACAGGCGGTGCTCCCGCAGAAGGGGTGGACCACCGGGAAGGGTTGGCAGATTGGAATTATGATTTACATTGACAAAGGCTGAGTAGAAGACTCGTTTCAACTGGAAATTCTGGTATAAGCCTTCTGCTACCTTCATAATCTGATAATCGTTTTCCGGGGTGGCACCGATAATCATCTGGGTGCTTTGGCCTGCCGGTACAAATTTCGGGGTCTTATGGTAAACCATCAGCTCATTCTGATTTTCCATAATGCCATTTTGAATCAGACGCATGGGCTTTAAGATGGTTTTGCGGGACTTATTTGGTGCAAGAGCCTTCAGTCCGTCTGCGGTCGGAAGCTCCAGATTAATGCTCATACGGTCAGCAAGAAAGCCTACTTTTTCAATGAGAACCGGGTCGGCACCGGGAATAGCTTTTACATGAATATATCCGTTAAAATGATGGCGGACACGGAGCTGGTAAAGTGTCTGATAAATCAGTTCCATAGTATAATTCGGGCTGATGAGAATACCGGAGCTTAAGAAAAGACCTTCAATATAATTTCTGCGGTAAAATTCCATGGTAAGGGTACAGACTTCGTCCGGTGTAAAGGAAGCCCTCGGCACATCATTGTTGCAGTTATTCTGGCAGTAGGCACAGCGGAAAATGCATTCATTGGTAAAAAGAATCTTAAGCAGGGAAATACAGCGTCCATCGGCAGAGAAGGTATGGCAGATTCCGGGAGAAATGGAATTACCCAAGCCATGGCCGTTTCCCTTGCGGTCTACACCGCTGGAGGTACAGGCAACATCATATTTGGCGGCATCCGAAAGGATGGTCAGTTTTTCCAATAAAGACATGTTTTCTGTTATATTCAAAGCAATCACCTTTTCTTTTTCTATCAAATATATAGAAGCACTTGCAAAGGAAGTAGTGGTGGAAGCCTGTCCTGTTTTAATGATTTATCAGATAAGAGCAGCCTTGTTCATCAAACGTCAGATGCCGCATAATGCCTGCAAAGGGCACTAGGAATTTCTTTGTAGTATGTAGTTTTATCCGGCAACCGGCACAAATTCACATCCCTGTTCATATGTGCCTCGCTGGTACATCCTTGTACCAGCGTTGCCTGCTTTCAGATGAAATTCCAAGTGCCCCTAGCAGCCCTTATCAGGCATCTGTCCTTCGATGAACAGTGCCGCTTTTCCATAAGAAAAAGACAAGACAGGCTTCCAGCCATCCATCTTCCATTGTAAGTTTTATGAAAATCCCCAATAATAGTTGCGTAGAACTATTTTCCTCTGTTATCATAAAAAGGACTGGACAAATCAGAACATTTGTTCTAAAATGATTGTAACACAGAAATATGCAGTTGGCAACAAAAACCGAACGTTTATTCGAAAAAAGATAGAAAGAGCGGTTAAATAAAGGAGCAGGCATGGCGGAATTAGGAAATCCACAGAATACAATAGAGGTACTGCAGAAGTACCGGTTTAATTTTCAGAAGAAATTCGGACAGAATTTTTTGATAGATACTCATGTGCTGGATAAGATTATCGATGCATCCGGAGTGACGGAGGATGATTTTGTATTGGAGATTGGTCCGGGAATCGGAACTATGACACAGTATCTTTGCGAGAGGGCAAGAGAAGTGGTTGCGGTGGAGATAGATAAGAATCTGATTCCGATTTTGTCGGACACACTGAAGAATTATTCCAATGTAACAGTAATTAATGAAGATATTTTAAAGCTTGATATCTGTAAGCTGGCAGAAGAGAAGAACCAGGGAAAGCCAATCAAGGTAGTGGCGAATCTGCCTTATTATATTACCACACCGATTATTATGGGACTGTTTGAGAGCCATGTGCCAATCGACAGCATTACGATTATGGTGCAGAAGGAAGTGGCAGAACGTATGCAGGAGGGACCGGGAAGCAAGGAATATGGAGCACTTTCCCTTGCAGTACAGTATTATGCCAGACCGGAAATCGTGGCAAACGTACCACCAAATTGTTTTATGCCAAGGCCGAATGTAGGCAGTGCGGTCATCCGTCTGACCCGGCATGAGAAGCCGCCGGTAGAAGTGGAAGATGAGAAACTGATGTTCCGTATTATCCGGGCATCCTTTAACCAGCGCAGAAAGACACTGGCAAACGGACTGAATAATTCCCCGGAGATACATTTGCCGAAAGAGGTAATACAGGAAAGTATCGTAAGCCTTGGAGTTCCGGAGAACATTCGTGGAGAGGCACTGTCCTTAGAGCAGTTTGCGGAACTTTCCAATGAGATAGGACAGCGTATGAAACAGTAATATTTTACTGGTATACATCCATTTCTGTTACATATATATGTAGAACAGGAGTGGACAGGATATGAAAGAAAAAATAAAAATGATACTGTGTCTGTGCCTGATTATTGCAGGATTACCGATACTTATGACCCTGGTGTTCCAGGGAGATGAGATATTATTGGATACAGACAGCAATGAAATACAACATAAGAGCAGTCATCCCGATGAAGAAGAGAAGATGGCTGCTCTTGTGTCTATTCTGGCACGGGATATCCCGGTTACCTATGAAGAAGAAGCGATTCGTGCGCAGGCAGTTATTGTGCGGACCAATTATGAATATGCCCTGTCGCAGGGAAAAGCATCGGAGACGGGACTGAGTGTTGCAGAGCAGACCAAATTGTTTGGAAATGAAAATTATAATCGATATTATCAGAAATTAGAAAATTGCCTGATAGATACCGAGGGGGAAGTCTTAACATATCAGGGACAGGAAATTGAGGCTCCCTATTTTGCAGTCAGTGCAGAGAAAACGAGAGGGACAGAGCTTCCTTATCTCAAAAGTGCCGAATCCATATGGGACATTACATCAGAGGATTTTCTTAAGGTGGAATTCTATGATGCAGGAGAACTGGTGGATACCTGCAATCAGGAATTTCCGGAAGCAGGACTTACAGCGGAGGACTGGGTGAATACGCTGGTGGTGACAGAACGGGAAGAAAGCGGATATGTAAAAACCATACAGGTTGGGAACAGTAGTGTCAGCGGGGAGGAATTCCGCAAGGCATTTTCCCTGAATTCCGCCTGTTTTTATATCAGGGAAATCGATGGCAGGGTACGTATTGTGACCAAAGGGTTAGGACACGGTTATGGACTTAGCATATATGGAGCAAATGAGATGGCAAAAGAGGGAAAAACTTATCAGGAGATTTTAAGCTATTATTATTCCGGAATTGAAATTACAAAAAAAGAATGAAATATAAAGAAGAATAAACTATAAAGAAGAATAAAATACGAAAAAACTGTCCATACTTATAAAAAATAAGATATGGATGGTGAGAAAATGAAAGGAAGAAGATCATGGATGATTGCCCTGGCTGTCATGGTACTGGCAGCAGGAGCAATGACAGCAGTATATAATTATTCCCAGAAGGAAGAGGAAAAGCAGCAGGAAAATGTTGCAGATAAGGATGCAGGAAAAGACAAAGGCAATAAGAAAGAAGATGGAGCTTCGGATGATTTTGTGGCAACGCTTCCAAAGACAGAGGAAGAAGCATCGGAGAAACTGGCAGAAGCAGACAGTATCATAAAACCTTCTGATAACGCAGTTGCTTCAAAAGATTCGGATGGACAGGCACAGTCCGACAGCGGGCAGAAGGAAGAAGAAAATGCGGCAAATGCAGCGGCTGAGGCAGAAAATGAGCCAGAGACAAAGACGGCAGCAGCCCCCACAAAAACACTGCATTTTGCGGAAGAAGATGGATTAAACTGGCCATTACAGGGCAATGTAGTCTTAAATTACAGCATGGATCAGACCGTGTATTTTGCAACACTGGATCAGTACAAATATAATCCGGCAGTGATTATTGCCGGAGAAGTAAATGACAGGGTATCCGCAGCCGCAGAAGGAAAGATAACTGATATTTCCAACAGTGCGGTTACAGGATGTACCGTGACTATGGATTTAGGAGATGGTTACAGTGCCATTTACGGGCAGCTTAAGGAAGTGCCGTATGAGGTGGGCGACATTGTCGGCAAAGGAAAACTGGTGGGTTATATTGCAGAACCGACGAAATATTATTCCGTGGAGGGAAGTAATCTTTATTTTGCCCTGCAGAAAGATGGCGAACCGGTAGACCCGGTAAGCTTCTTTGAGTAAAAGAGCCATACTTGAAAAAAGAGCCGCATACCTATATAATAAAAGACATTAAAAAATACGAAAAAGGGTGCGCAAAAAGATGGATTTTAATGCTTACAGCAGCGAAGTATTGGAATGGTTAGAGGGTGTCCGGAAGAATCGGGGAACAGATGCCGAGAAAACATTGATGCTATGTAAAAATATAAGAGATTATGCCAGAGAGCAGGATGATGAGAAACTGTTAGGCTATGCCTATTATTACAGTGGCGAGACATATTATCTTCTGAATGATGTGGATAAACTATTTCGCAATCTTTCCTGTTCCCTGCCATACCTGGAGCATTCCAGACAGCATGGTTTATTGGCAAGAGCCTATAATATTCTTGCCATTACGTCCATGAATCGTGGAAATGCTCCTTTTGCTATGGATTATTATCTGAACGCCAGAATGTATTGTGAAAAATATAAATTATACGATATTGGTATTATTATCAATATTAATATCGGTATGCTTTACAATAATTTTGGGGAATACCGGCAGGCAGAAAAATATTTAGGGCAGGCATATGATTTATTACAGAAGAATAAGGAAATACCGGAATATTACAGTTATCTTCTGAATATCTATATAGGACTGGGAAACAGCTGCTTTTATCAGGAAGAGTATATGCAGGCACAGGAATATGCACTGCGGGCAAAAGAGGTGTGCAGTGGACATCTGGAGGAGTTAGAGCAGATTGCCTTTGCCTGCTTTGAAGCAAGACTCTGTAATGCCATGGGAAAGAAAGAAGAATGTGACCGGAATATAGCAATTGTGCAGAAGGTATCAGATACCAGAGTGCCGATTCTAGATATTTTTGATGATCTTTATGCTTATAGTGAGATGCTGTTAGATACCAGAAAGGAAGAGGAATTCTGGAAATTAGTAGAACTTTTAGAGAAGATGGCAAGGGAAGCTAAGATTATTTATATGCAGAAGCGGATTCTGACTTTAAAAATACGTTATTATAAGCGGCAGGAAAAGAATCGTGAATATCTGCAGGCATGCGGCTTGTTTTTTGAATTGTCCGAGATCCTGGAAAAAGAGAATAAATATATTATGACCTGCATCTTAGATATGCGTTATACATTGGAAGAGACGAACCACAGCAGAAAGAAGATGGAAAAAGAAAACAGGATTCTCTTAGAACAGTCCCAGACCGATGCACTGACCGGAATCCCGAACCGATATCGGTTAGAACAGCATGCGCAGAAGGTATTCGAACATGCCATGGCAGAGAAAATCCCTGTGGCAGTGGAAATACTGGATATCGATTATTTTAAACAATATAATGATAACTATGGACATCAGAAGGGTGATTTATGTATCTGCCGTGTGGCAAAGGAAATTCAAAAGTTAGCGGAAAAGGATGGTATTTTCTGTGCTCGGTATGGAGGGGATGAATTCATTTTAATTTATGAGGGATATTCCAGGGAAGCCGTAGTCATTCTTACAGAAAAATTAAAACGTAGTATCCGTGACCTTGATATGGAGCACGCTTTTTCAGAGGCACAGCATTATGTATCCATTTCCCAGGGGGTCTGTTATGATATACCGGATGAGGACAGAACGATGAAGAACTTTTTGCAGAAAGCCGATGATTTACTTTATCAGGTCAAAGAAGAAAACCGGGGAGGAATCTGTATTGGAAGCTGTCGGTAAATGGAACATACATAAGAAAACTGCATAAGATAAAATGTAACGGCCAAAAATCCGCAATCGATACTTTTTTACCAGTTTATGGAATATGAGTAAGATACTTTTTTGGTCGATTGCTTTATATAGAGATAAGACTGGGCGGTGCCCGGTCTACATAGGAAGGATTACATGAAAGAGAAACATAATTACACTTATATGGTGCTCTGCCGGGATGGGAGCCTCTATACCGGCTGGACGACTGATATCGACAAGCGGATTGAAGCACATAACAGTGGAAAAGGAGCAAAGTATACCAGAAACCGGGGACCGGTGGAACTGCGGTATTTAGAGGAATCCGGGACGAAAGAGGAGGCCATGCAGAAGGAAGCAGCCTATAAAAAGCTGACCAGAAAGCAGAAGGATGCGCTGATTTTGTCGAAGAAAAATCTGTTGCAGTAAATTGACAAGCAAAAAACAGTCTGTTATGATTAGCCGCGGTGGCTTTTTATAAAGTTACTGGAGAACAGGTTACTGACAGATGGGAAAAAGTTCCCGCAACAGGAAGGAAAAGAATGAATACAATCAGATTTGATGAATTAGATTTAAATCCGCAGATTTTAAGAGGAATTGCGGACATGGGATTTGAAGAGGCAACACCGATTCAGAGCCAGGCAATCCCGGTGGTTTTATCAGGTGTGGACGTTATCGGACAGGCTCAGACCGGAACCGGCAAGACAGCAGCTTTTGGAATTCCGATTTTACAGAAAGTAGACCCATCTTTACGGAAAACGCAGGTTTTGATTTTATCTCCCACCAGAGAGCTCGCCATTCAGGTGGCAGACGAAATCCGTAAGCTGGCAAAATATATGCACGGTGTAAAAGTGCTGCCAGTGTATGGTGGACAGGACATTTCCCGCCAGATTAAAGCCCTAAAGGGTGGCGTACAGATTATTATCGGAACACCGGGACGCTTGATGGACCATCTTCGCAGAAAAACCATCCGCCCGGATTTTGTCCATACCATCGTCTTGGATGAAGCGGATGAAATGTTAAATATGGGATTCCGTGAGGACATAGAAACTGTATTAGAATATATTCCGGGAGAGCATCAGACCGTACTGTTTTCTGCAACCATGCCAAAGCCGATTCTTGACATTACAAGAAAATACCAGCATGATGCAGTCAATATCAAGGTTGTAAAAAAGGAACTCACCGTAGCCAACATTGACCAGTACTACTATGATGTAAAGCGCAAGGATAAAGTGGATGTCCTTACGAGACTTTTGGATTATTATAATCCGAAGCTTTCATTGGTATTCTGTAATACCAAGAAAATGGTAGATGAACTGGCAACGGAATTATCCGGCAGAGGCTATAGTGCAGAGGGACTTCATGGAGATATGAAGCAGTCCCAGAGAGACCGGGTCATGAATAATTTCCGGAAAGGAAAGACGGATATTCTTATTGCAACGGATGTGGCAGCAAGAGGAATTGACGTAGATGATGTAGAAGCGGTATTTAATTATGACCTGCCGCAGGATGATGAATATTATGTACATCGAATCGGAAGAACCGGACGTGCAGGCCGTTGTGGTAAGGCGTTTTCTTTTGTAAAAGGCAAGGAAGTCTATAAATTAAAAGATATCCAGCGTTACTGCAAGACAAAGATTTTAGCACAGCCGATTCCATCTACCGATGATGTGGCACAGATAAAGGCTGAAAATATCATGGAACAGATTGGAACTATCATAGAGGAAGAGAATCTTTCTGATATGATAGAGCTGATTGAGAAGCAGGTAAATGAAGCTGATTATACTGCCATGGATATTGCTGCAGCCTTCCTCTATCAGGCAATGGGAGCAGGGGAGAGTTCTTCTGAAAAAGAAGAATACGACTTCGCCAATACCGGTGCAGAAGAGGGAATGGTAAGACTGTTTATCAACATTGGAAAGAAAGATAAGATTAAGCCGGGAGATATTCTTGGCGCCATCGCCGGAGAGTCCGGTATGCCGGGCAGACTGGTGGGAGCCATTGATATGTTTGATAAATATACCTTTGTGGAAGTGCCAAGAGAATATGGAAAAGAAGTCTTAAATGCCATGAAGCATGCGAAGATAAAAGGAAAAGCCGTTAATATGGAACCGGCAAACCAGAAATAAGCAAAAAATGAGGGACACGATTTACGTGTCCCTCGCAGTTTTTATACCCGTGAAAACATTTTCTTAAGAATAGGGTTCAAAGGCTGTATATGGGAAGGGTTCAGACCATTAATATCAATGGTATAAGAGCCGTTAATCTGTCGTCCCAGACCAAATCCTAAGAGAACCGTCTTGTCAATCTGATACATATCCCCGTAGTTATACTGATTATAAATATCGTCAAGGGAAAACAGTTCATAGGTCGCACCGTTATTCTCAGGCATAGAAAATACCACGGTTTTCACACCGGTCTGTGGATTTACATAAACCTTCTCCTTCGTATATCATTGATTTACAAAATTTTTTATTTTATCCCGTTTATCGATACCTAGCTTTTCCAGAATTCCTGATATATAATGCTTAACTGTGTTCACTGAAAATCCTAAATATTCTGCAATTTCCTGATTGGTCCAGTTCCGGCATGCCAGCATTGCAATGGAAAACTCCAATGGAGACAGGAGATCCGTCACTGTTTTTTGCATCTTAGGATTGTGGATTTTCATCCAGCTACGACTAAATGAGATTATCCCGCCTGCCAACTGCTTATAAATCTCTGGTTCTTTTTTCGGACACAGACCTCCAATAATCCCTGTAACAGCCCATGATACTCAATAAATGGCTCCCAAAATCTATCCGGTCTGGCCATTTCCCATGCAGAATTTACTGAGTGTATGGCTTCTTTTTGTTCTTTCAGATTAATCTGACACATTGCCTGCACACAGTTCAGATATATTATGGGTATGGGATATGTCGTATCTGCCATCAAAAAAGCTCCCTGGACAAGCCCCTTTGCCCGGGCATATTCCTGCCTTAAATAAGTTTCATGTGCCAGAAGGCTGATTGCAAACAATCTCTGTCCGGTCGGAAGATATGGGATATACTGCAGAAACGGCGGCACCTTTTTTTCTGGCGTAATATGAAGAAAAATATTAGTTACATAATAGGCAAACAGACAGGACGCCTTTTGCTCCATCGTTGCATTTTCCTGTACCACCTGAACCATGCATCGCTGTATATCCTCTCTGGCCTGTTGTGCCGCTTTGGAATCTCCAATTGTCAGATTGGCAAAGGTATAGAGCATATCTGCAGATAAACGAAGCATGATATCTTCTTGTGACAAATATGGTTTCACAGTCTCTGCACACAGTTCTGCATTGGCAGAAAAGTAATAATATTCTGCTAATGCAATCTGTGCTGATTCTTTATCTTCCATTTCTTTAATTACTTTTTCAGCGTTTCCTGGCTCAAATGTGCTTCCGGTTAAAGGAAGTACGGCTCTGTCCGATAATATCATCGTATCCCCGTTCCTTTCAATGAAAAATTTTCCTATCCCAATTTTTGATTGCTTTAATGATTCCAGATATATTTAAGTATATCACAAGTGGGGCATATAGCACATCTTTTCTTCCTGACACCACAATCATGAACACTACAATCCCGGTACTCCTTTTTTGATAACATGACCATCATTTTCTGGTAATACAATGGTTCTATATTGGAGCATTTTTGACGGAATGAAAGATGCTCTGTATATAACGTTTCCTGTAAAATGATACAGTTTGTTACATAGAGAGCATTTTTATGGGGTAATATTTATTTACAAATGTTTCTTTTTACGATAATAAACGGTACCAGCAATAATAATTTCTGAAACAATCAGCCATGCCGCCCATACCAAAGGATTATTATAATCCCCTGTTTTCGGAGACTTATCCGTAGTCTGCTTTGTATTAGTTTGAGTTGCAGGCTGGGTATTTGAGGCTGTAGCCGTTTCCTGATTTTTATTGTCTGGATTCTGGTTTACGCTTGCCTGGATGGTAAACGTAGTACTTGCAGAACCATCTGTCCACAACATTTCCAGGTTATGTGTTCCGGCAGTCAGTGTATTCAGGTAAGAGGATTTCAAAGTAACAATGGTTGAACCGGACTTCACATCATAATTATCTTTTCCAATCTGAACACCATCTACTTTGATTCCGGCAAATTTAGAGAACTCTGCATCCACCCGGATGGTAAGGCTGTTGCCACTCTGCAGAACATAGCTGCTTTCAGATCCTTCTATAATTTTATAAGAAGTTTTGGTTTCTTCAGTTCCGGTTTTTACCGGCGGGATTTCGACTGCAGTTTTAGCATAATTACAAACTGTACACTGCTCATGCTTAGAACCTTTTTCCGTAGACGTAGCTTCCTTGTCGATTACCCAGGTAAAGCTATGTCCGGATTGATTTATTTTTTCACCACATTCACAGGTATTCCAATGATTATCCGCATCGGAATGCCATCCGGTACGGTCTGCTGTATGCTCTGCTGATTTTGCGATTACAACATCCAAAGAAGTAATCATATTTGCTCCACTTGCATCACTGAAATAACCACCGCAATTTGCACAGACCCAATATTGTATATTTCCCTCTGTCAGATGAGTTGCTTCTTTTCTGTCAACCTTAGACAGTGTATGTCCGCCAAGATAACTGCCGCAGATATTTGAGAGCAGGGAGGTTGTGTCTGCTGCCTTAATCTGGTTGGAACCAGGTGTTCCACTATCCGCACCTACAGCATTGAGTGAAGGGTTCTTCTTTTTATCAAAAGCGCAGCCAGCAGTGGTGCCATTATTATCATATCCAATGAATCCACCCGGTGCAATTGTTGGATGAGAACCTGTTACAGTACCTGCAGCATTACAGTTCTGAATATTTCCTTTGGTATTTGTACCGGAAAAGCCACCGGTTTTCGGCTCCCAGCCTGCCACCGTACTCTTTGCATTACCATAGGAAACACTGTTACGAATCTTTCCTTTTTCCAGATATCCGACAAAACCACCGGTATTCCAGTTATTTGCCTCAACATTGCCATAAGATGCACAATGCTCTATTTCCACACTGGCGTCGGACTCAAATACACATCCGGCAAACCCGCCGGTTGACCATCCTCCGGATACGCTGCCTTTGGCGGTACAGTTTTTGTAGGAGCCCTGGAAAACATTTCCGATGAATCCACCACTGATACACCTTCCTGTCACAGTAACATCCGCGGAACAATCCGAAACATGGGCACGGCTTGCATCACCAATCAGCCCTCCGGCATACATCTTGGAGTCTACCTGTCCGGTTCCCTGACAGTTTTCTACTCCAACAAAGGTAGCTCTGGAACCACCCATCGTTGTAAGCGAACCTACCAGCACTCCGGCACCGTAAATATCCGGACTGGCACTTGCATCCGTGGAATTTCCGGCATAGATGGTAGCATTTTCAATACAGAAATTTTTCAGTACTGTTTCATCAGATACAGCTACTACGACACCAAACAAGCCGGCACAGACGTTATTTCCCCGTTCATCCACATATAAGCCTGTAATGACCTGATTATTTCCATCGAAATATCCTGAAAAAGCTCTGGAACTTGCATTTCCATAACCGATAGGAATCCATCTCTTTCCGCTCAAATCAATTGGAGCGGTCAACTTAAAATATTCCCCCGAATGTGTTTGCTCAGGTACTCCAGAATTTACTTCTGATGCCAGCTTTGCAAGCTGTCCTGCCGTAGCAATCTGATATGGATCATCCTTTGTACCGCTGCCGCCAGCAAAGTCAGCTGCTGTAAAATCTGTCCATTTCTCTGTTGTAACATCTGCCCGGGAAGTTATCGGTGTCAGTGTAAACAACATACAGACTACCAAAACCAAACCTAGTAACTTTTTTCTTTTTCCCATAATTCGTCCTTTCCCTTTAATGATTTTTAGTAAGATTCAAACCGACAAAATCAAGGTTTACGATTTTATTTTACCAATTTCATTTTTCTTTGGACATGCCCGTTTTGATAGAAAAAAGTGCCTGTTTTATTGTATTTAATCTATAATTCCGGAATCGGAAATAATTCTTCCGGAGTACCAAAGTGGGCACCCAGAGGGTTCATATATTTTGTCCACTGAAGTTTCGTCTCGTCAATGTACATATTTTCCTCATCACCAATGCCATAGTTTGGAATGCCGTTATTAGTGCCCTCTAAGAAGTCTTTAAAAGCATCTACATCAAGGTCACCGTTCAGATAATCCATCCAGAAATTGTCATGGGCTGCAAATAAAAGCTTGTCCATTCGTGGAGAAGCCCAGCCTAAGAAATCACAGGCAGCCTCATACTGGGAATCGTCTTCAAATTCAATTTTCCATTCGTAAGTATCAGACCCATTTTTGATGCAGCGGATACCTTTTTCATCCATGGCAACCATATAAAATACATCTTCCGCATCTTCATCAGATTCATTTGTGGCATCTTTCGGAAACGTAACCTTAAGGGTATCGGATAAAAGCATATCGATAAGAGGCTGGGATGGTGTATTATTTACAATGCTTTTCTTTGCTGTCTCTGCCATTTCCTTATCCTTAACTTCTTCGTCCTCTTCAATAGCTTCCTGTAAAGCTTCTTCCGCTTTATCAAAGGAGTCTAACAGCTTGTCCCATTCCTTCATGCTGAAAGACTGACCACCGATTTGAAAGCTCTCTTCGGTTTCACCATTTTTCATTTTGTTATAAATATTTTCTTTCCATTTTGCAATTTCTTCAGCCGGATTTACCATAGCTGTAGAATCCTCATCCTCATTCATTTCAGAAAGCTTTTCCTGCACAAGCTGTTGAAAATGAGTCAGCCATTCGTTATCCTCAGTATTGTTATCCGGGTCAGTGGACAGAAAACCGAGGTAGTCCATTGGGGAGTTGTTGTTCCATATTGAGTTAATTGCCATAAGAGCTCCTTTCAGAAGTTGTTGTCTGGTGATTGCAAAAGCATATTTGTAACTTGTAAAGATTTCAGGGATTCAAAGTGCATTCTGGGTTTATCTGGTGTAAAATGCCAGCAGTTCTTAGGTACATGTTTTTCTTGCTGTCAGGCTGTCTTTCCGTTGCTTTGACACAATCGCAGTACTGTCCGTCGGGTACGGATGCGGATAAAGCCTGCAAGGGGCACTAAGAATTTCGGCAGGATAATCTTTTGTCTGGCAATCGGCGCAAATTCACATCCGTGTTCATATGCGCCTCGCCGGCACTTCCCTGTGCCGGCGTTGCCTGTTGCCAGACGAAATTCCAAGTGCCCCTAACAGCCTTTAAGATGCATCCGCACTTCGACGAACAGTCCTGTGATTTGTCAAACATTGGAAAGACCGGTTTAATAAACAAAAGAAAAACATGTATCTTAGAGCTGCGGTATTTTATGTCAAAACCCAGATACACTTTGAATATCCTGATAAATTTACAATCCATACATTTTTGCAATCATCAGAAAAAATAAAGACACTCTATCTCAATCAATCCCTTGAAATAAAATGCCATCCATGTAATAACTTTATCGACCAATCGATTTAAATACATTAGAAGAAAATGTTGATTTCTTCAAAAAATGCAGGTAGGATAGAAGAAAAGGAGTAGGAGGACGGGCAGTATGGGAAAAATCATTTTTCTGGATGTTGACGGAACCTTAGTGGATTATGAAAATCATTTGCCGGAATCAGCAGTTCTTGCGGTGCGGAAGGCAAGAGAAAACGGACACAGAGTGTATATCTGCACAGGAAGAAGTAAAGCAGAAGTCTATGAGAATATCTGGGAAATCGGACTGGATGGAATGATAGGCGGAAACGGAAGTTATGTGGAAGATCATGGACATGTGGTTATGCACCAGATGATTACGCCGGAGCAGTGCCGCCATATTGTGGACTGGTTAAAGGAGCGCGGACTGGAATTTTATCTGGAAAGTAATGCAGGACTGTTTGCAAGTGCCGGATTTGAAGAGGATGGAGAACCTGTGATTCAGGAATATTCCAGGCGGAAAGGCAAAGAGGGCGCAGATAAAATAAAGGTACGGGATGCATTTCCGGAAATGATTTTTGATGGAGAACTGTACCGGGACGATGTAAATAAAGTAAGCTTTATCTTAAATCAGTATCAGGATTATAAAGATGCCGTGGTGGAATTCCCGGATTTGCAGGCTGGAACATGGGGCGGAGCCGGCGAAATTGCATTATTTGGAGATTTGGGCGTAAAAAATATCACCAAAGGAAATGCCATTGCGCATCTGTTAGAATATCTTCATGCAGATGTGGCAGACACCATAGCTTTTGGGGATGCCAAAGTGGATATTCCTATGTTGGAATACTGTGGCTATGGTGTTGCCATGGGAAGCGGTGGAGACGAGATAAAGGCTATGGCAGATTATGTCACCGGGGATGTGGATAAGAATGGATTGTATGATGCATTTGAAAAATTGGGGTTGCTATGAAGAAAAATATTGGTATATTCTTAGTGATGTGTATCATGTTGACTGCGTGTAAAAATGATAAGTTTCCTTATGATGATGAATTGGATGATTCTGAGAAGAATGAAATAAGTACAGAGTATAACTCGGTAATTGACAGAAAAATTGCCAATACAAAAGATGAAAAAATAAATATCGCCTATGATGAAGCACTTTCTGAGTATGAGGGGTATCTTGATAATGTAAAATTATTTGAGGAAAACTATAAAAATCAGGATTATGATGGAGATGGAAAAACAGATCGTATTTTCCAGTATTTCAGAAATGATAATAAGAAAGTATACACGATTTGCTTTGGAAATGGTGACCGCCTTGAACTGGGAGCATTTGATGATACATTTCTCGGTCTTGAAGTATGGGGAGCGGATATTACCGGAGACGGGAAAAATGAGATTGTCTTTTGTGGAGAGCATACAGGAAATACATGGATACAGAGTGGAAGTGAAATTGCAATCTGGAGAAAAGATGGCAGTGAGTACACAAGAATGAATCTGCCGGGAAAGCAAACCAGAATGCGATATTCTGCAGGATATGATATTTATATTGAAAAGGCGGAGCAGGAAAATACAATTCTTGTTACCTGTCCTGAATTGGGATTGGAAGAGGAATATGTTCTACCTGAAAATCAAAGAGAAGAATTTGATAGTTGTTATAAAGACTTAAAAGTTGGAGAAAGGATATTGAGTTCTTCAAAAGCATGGAAAATAGCAGTGGATGGAGATGATATATTTTTATATGAAGCGTTTTTAGACAGACAGACTGCAGCAGTTAAGATAAAAATGCAATGGAAAGAAAATAAATTTGAAGTAATGAATACGGAAATTTTAGAAGAGTATTTATAATGCATAAACAATGGCTGAAATGCAATCGCACAGGGTTGTTTTCTCATTGGTGTTTGGAGCTGTTTGCATTAGGGAAGCAGCAAGCAGATAAAATAAGTAAAGAAAGTTTAGGAGGACAAAATGAGTAATAACGTAACAGAAAAAAAATGGTGGCAAAGTGCAGTAGTATATCAGATTTACCCAAAAAGTTTTCAGGACAGTAATGGAGACGGAGTCGGTGATTTAAGAGGAATTATGGAGCGGCTGGAGTACCTTGGAAAGCTTGGTATTGATGCAATCTGGTTATCACCGGTCTGCAAATCCCCGCAGGCGGACAATGGCTATGACATTTCCGATTATCAGGATATTGACCCGATGTTCGGCAGTGTGGAAGATATGGAAGCTTTAATTAAAGAAGCAAAGAAATACAACATCCGCATCATTATGGATCTGGTTTTAAATCATACCTCCAATAAACACAGATGGTTTGAGGAAGCAAAGAAGAGTAAGGACAACCCATATCATGATTACTATGTGTGGAGAGACGGGGAAGAAGGCGTAGAGCCAAACGATATGAAAGCCGTTTTCGGTGGAAGTGCATGGGAATGGGTACCGGAAATAAAGCAGTATTATTTCCATCAGTTTTTGCCGGAACAGCCGGATTTGAACTGGGAAAATCCGCAGGTGCGAAAAGAAATATATGACATGATTTTATGGTGGATGGAAAAAGGAGTTGGCGGCTTCCGACTGGACGTAATCGACCAGATTGCAAAAGAGCCGGATAAGAAAATTACCATCAACGGCCCAAGACTTCATGAATATTTCCGTGAAATGAGCAAAGAAACTTTCCAGAAGGGAGATTTGATTACTGTAGGAGAAGCCTGGGGTGCAGACCCGGAGCGGGCAAAGCTTTACAGTAATCCGGATGGAAGCGAATTTTCCATGGTATTCCAGTTTGAACACATCGGGCTGGATCAGCAGGAAGGCAAGGATAAATGGGATCTGGCACCGCTGCCATTCTTGAAATTAAAACAGATTATGAACCGCTGGCAGACAGAGCTTTATAACTGTGGCTGGAACAGCCTTTTCTGGAACAACCATGATTTGCCGCGTATCGTATCCCGTTGGGGCAATGATAAGGAGTACCGGGTAGAGTCTGCAAAAATGCTGGCAATTTTATTACATGGAATGCAGGGAACTCCATACATTTTTGAGGGCGAAGAGCTGGGTATGACAAATGTCCGCTATAATATCGAGGATTATCGGGATGTTGAAATTCAGAATGTATACAAGGAGCGTATCGCAGCAGGCTATGATAAGGAAGATGTTATGAATTCCATTTATGCCAAGGGACGCGATAATGCCAGAACGCCAATGCAGTGGGATGATACAGAAAATGCCGGATTTACAACAGGCACACCTTGGATAAAAGTAAATGACAACTATAAAACCATCAATGCCAAGAGCCAGGTAGATGACCCGGATTCCATTTTCAACTGCTACCGGAAGCTGGTAAGCTTTAGAAAAGAGTATCCTGTTTTGGTGGACGGCAGCTTCAAATTACTGTTAGCCGAGGATGAAAATATTTTCGCATATGAGCGTAAAAATGCGGATGAGACACTGCTTGTTGTCTGCAATTTCTACGGCAATACTGTGAAAATGCCTTTGACGGAAGAGACAAAGGATATGGAGCTTCTCATTTCCAACTATAAAGAGACAGAGGATTCTTCCGTGCTTCGTCCGTATGAGGCAAGAATGTACTATAAAAAATAAGAGATTTCCTATTGAAATAAATTCTTTGCATAGATGTTGGAAATCCAACAGTCAGTCACTCCGTTATCTGCTATAATATGGATAAACCCACCGAAAAGGTTTATACAAATCAGATAAAGAAAAGATAAGGAGCACAAAAATGGCAGATTTATTAAAAAATATTTCCAAGAAAGAAGTTTTAAATTTAAAAGAAGAAGTAGCATATCAGGATGGACAGATTGTAAGTAAGACACTGGCACAGAATGATGCAGTAAGCGTAACCTTATTTTCCTTTGCAAAGGGCGAGAAAATCAGCACACACGCTTCCGGCGGAGATGCCTTTGTAACCTGTCTGGATGGAGTTGGAGAAGTAACCATTGATGGTGAGAAATTCCAACTGACGGAAGGACAGTCCATCGTAATGCCGGCAGGACATCCACATGCCGTATATGGAAAAGAGCAGTTTAAAATGCTTTTAGTCGTAGTATTCTAAGAAGAAGTAAGTATTAAAATACCGCCACATACATAAGACAAAGCCATCATCAGATGTGCGTATTGCCTGTGTATGTGGCGGTTTTGTGTTGCCAGATATCCGCAAGAGCTGACGTTATATCGATAAGACATTGTTTAATAATACATCTTTGCAGCCTGTTTCCGTTCCCGGTATTCCTGTGCACTGACCGGTGTAATCATACCGCAGCTTTCGCACATAATGCCACGCTGTTTCTGGTGGCTGAAAATCGGAATATAGAAAAGGGTTGCCTGATTTAACTGTCTGCAAAGGGTATGCATGACATTATGCCGGCAGTTTGGGCAGACAGAAGTGCCAACCGGGCCTTCCCGTTTAAAAACTGTTCTTGTACCGTAGATAATTACCATGTCATAACACCTCCCTGATGAATATTTGCTTTTAACTGATTAAGAACCTGATCAAAATCTTTGCTTTTTCCACTGTGAGCGGCAACCAGAGTACGTTTACCATCTGCAGTTTCCAGTGCAATATAGCTGGTTGTTGTCGGGTCACCATTTAACATGTTACATTTGAAAACATTCGTAATATCATCTAAAGGAGTGACATAGAAGCCTTCCTTTGTATTGTTGTAATCCAATATGAAATGATTGGAAACAGCAACGCCAAGCTTTGGTGAAAAAATGCGTGGGCTGTTGGCAAAATCAGAGTAAATCCGCTGCAGACCGCCATTCTGTTCTAAGAGAGCAATCTTTTTCTTAACGGCTTTTTTCTTGTTGCCGCCTGCTGAAAAAATAATAATACCAAGAACTGTAAATACGGCAGCAATCACATAGAGTACAATGCTGTTTTCAACGGCTGTGTGTGTGGTATCCAGATAATGGTCACCAAAGTACTCGTCATAGTTGTAAGTAGTAATGTCCAGTCCGGTATCAGAAAGATAATCCACCAGATAATGAGCTGCCTGAGGAGGCATGCTGGTGCTTTTTCCCCGGATCGTGTGAGCAGGTAAGCTGTCGAGAACAGTGTCATCTACGTCTACACCATAGACCGGAAGGGAAGTTTCTCCCTTGGTAGCAATGATACTCCAGTAACCTTCAGAATCCTCTGCAATATAGAATTCTGTGTGATCTTTTCCATCAGAAGTAAGCTCCGCAAATGGCCCCATTACATAAGTAACTTCCATTGTTGCGTAACCATCGGTCTGTGCGTCAAACGGATCATAAGCAGTAATCCACATCAGAAGACCGAAGGCAAGGAAAACGCCACCTAATACAAAGAAAATAATCAGTGCAGCGATGTTTTTCCCACAGACTTTCAATAAATCCTTTTTAAATTCTTCCATTTTCTTTTTTCTCCCGTGTATTTTTTTAAACCAATTCTATCATGACATAAGAGGAAGAATTGTGCAACAGATATAAGGAAGATTATTCTTTCATCACTAACCATCTGCATTTACTGAGGGCTTTTCCGAGACACAGGTAAATAATATAGAAAAGGATGCCGATGAGGAAAGTGGCAGCTGCCCAGCGCAGATGCTTAAACAGGTAAATATATGGATGCTCATAGAGCAGGGTAATCCAGTCCTGTGTATTCCAGAGACTGTAAGCAAAAGCATTATCATGTAAAAGATAAACCATAAAAGTGGAAGCTCCCACAAAATTAATCATGCGGCTGCATGGAATATGGATGCGCCGGAAGATTTCAAACAGAGAAAGTCCCACAAGAATCGGAATAATGCTATAGTCTGAAAAGGAAGGAATCTTCTGGATAAAAATGTCTTTGCTTTCATTTAAAAAGTAAGTCTGAATATTGGTCTGTGTTACATTATAAGCAGAAATGTAAATAAACAGGAAGGAAACTGCAATAATCAGATAGAGGCAATAAGTTCTGATTTTCCCAAATGGATTGTAAAGGTGGATAAAACCGCCCAAGGCATATAAGAAAATACCGGTCAGCAGTGTCCGGAGTCCGTTAGCCAGGGAATTTGCCATACTTCCGGTCCAGCGGAACTGGATAAATGCAAATAATACAATCAGAAAGGTAAAATATTTCTGCTTGTCCAGTTTTGCCAGAAACTTGTTTAAAAAGAGGTAAGCGATTACTATAATGAAGAAATAGTAGCCCACAAACCAGGACATACTGTTAAATTTATTGATGTTGACCAGTTTTAAAAAGACACTGTCAGTCATGCGGTACCAGAAGGAAGATACCAGTGTCAGGGAAACTGCGGCAAAACCAAGCTGTAACAGCAATTTCTTGGAAATTTTGGCAAGATTAATTCCGTTTCCCTTTGAAACCATAAAGTATCCGGAAATCGTAATGAAAATAACATTTCCGATTTTTCCCATTGGAGCAAAGGTGGAAAGAAGCAGGAGCTTCTTATAAAAAACAGGTTCACAGAACAGTCCGTTATTCATACGCAGCATGGAAGCAGTGTCTGTTAACTGTACCTTCACGCAGTGGTCAGAAATATGAAAAATAATAATCATAAACATAGCCAGAATACGCAATAATTCAATGTTGGAACTTCTGGTTTTAGCTGGTGTCATGTTGTCTAATCTCCTAATCCTAAAATGAAATACCATGCTATTATAATACAGATAGCTTTAAGATGCCACTATTTCCAGCAAAAGTGTGTTATAATGAGCAGTGCCGGTCAGGGAAAAGGCAGCAGGTTTGGCTTGCAAATAACCTGCTGCCTTTTCCCTGACTGATAGTGCGAAGCACGTACATCGAGAAAATCTTTGATTTTCGAGAGGGCACTGCTGGAAATGTGCTAAGCAGTAAAAAATGAGATAAAAAAATACCCCCCACAGAAAGGAATCCACATATGGCAAAGGAAAAGATAGATGAGGGACTGATAGGAAATGAAAAAATCGAACAGGCAATTGCCGGCTTGCAGCAGGAGGCAACACCGGAGCAGTTAGCCCATACACTGACGGTAATCCGCCGGCGGATGCAGGAAGGCGGTCAGGTGATTGTGGCAGTGGAACCACCGAAGGGTGGAAGCCAGATGCTGCTACAGGCGATTGAGACAGATGGTAAGACCTGGTGGGCAGCCTTCAGCAGCTTTGAAGAAGAATTAAAAGGCGGCGGAAGTGTGAAATCCACATTCTTAGCGGATATAGAAAAGCTTTTTCAAGGAGCATTGCAGGCAGAGGGAATCGAAGGAGTCATTTTAAATCCGTGGAACCGTACCATAATGCTGGATAAGAATCTGATACAGATTGTGCTTGGCAGCAGATAGATATGTGGATAAGGAAACGTCAGAGAAGAAAAAGAGTGGAAAGAAGGAAAGAAAAATGAATTATGCAAAATGTATCGAACAGGCAAGAGGGAGGATTGGAAATTATTGTAAGGCATGTGTAGAATGCAACGGACGCGCCTGCCGGAATCAGATGCCGGGACCCGGTGCAAAGGGAATTGGCGATACTGCCATGCGTAATTATGATAAATGGAAAGAGATTCGTGTGCAGATGGACACTATTGCAGAAAATGCTCCGGTGGATACTTCGCTGAAATTATTTGGAAAAGAGTTTAAATATCCGTTCTTTGCAGGCCCGGTAGGAGCGGTGAATCTGCATTACGGAGACTGTCTCAATGACATTTCCTATAATGATATTCTGGTATCGTCCTGTGCGGAATGCGGCATTGCAGCTTTTACCGGGGATGGTACAGACAGTAATGTCATGGTGGCAGCTACAAAGGCAATTGCCAAAGAACAGGGACTTGGAATCCCAACGGTAAAGCCATGGAATCTTGAAATCATCAAAGAAAAAATGGCACTGGTGCACGAAGCGAAAGCCTTTGCGGTAGCCATGGATGTAGATGCAGCAGGCTTGCCGTTTCTTAAGAATTTGGAGCCGCCGGCAGGCAGCAAGACCGTGGAAGAACTGCGGGAAGTGGCAGAGTTTGCCGGAGTTCCGTTTATTGTAAAAGGAATTATGACGGTAAAAGGAGCTTTAAAGGCAAAAGAAGCCGGGGCTGCCGGAATCGTGGTATCGAACCACGGTGGCAGGGTATTAGACCAGTGCCCGGCAACAGCAGAAGTCTTAGGTGGGATTGCGGATGCAGTGAAAGGCTCCATGAAAATTCTTGTAGACGGTGGAATCCGCTGTGGAACGGATGTATTTAAGGCAATTGCCTTAGGTGCAGATGCGGTAATTATCGCAAGACCGTTTGTGACAGCGGTTTACGGCGGCGGCAGGGAAGGCGTAGCGTCTTATGTTGCCAGGATAGGAACCGAATTAGAAGATACCATGAAAATGTGTGGCGTACACAGTCTGGCAGAGATTACAAAGGATTGCATATGGACAAAAGCATAGAGTGGAGCATGAAAACAAGAGAAGAAATATTAGCATACGGACTGTCTTTCCCGGACACCTATCAGGAGGCACCATTTCATGACCGGAACTGGCAGCTGGTGCGCGTAAGGGAAAGCAAAAAGGTATTTCTCTGGACTTATATGCGGGATGGATTTCTCAATCTGAACGTAAAAGCAGACCCTCAGTGGAGAGATTTCTGGCGGAGTGCCTATCCTGCGGTCATTCCGGGGTATCATCAGAATAAGGAACACTGGAATACCATAATCGTGGATGGCACAATCCCGGATAAAGATATCTGCCGCATGATAGCAGAAAGCTATGATTTAGTAACGGACAGCCCTACCAGACGGATTTATGAAGCAGTAAAGAAAATTCCGAGAGGACAGGTGGCAACCTATGGACAGGTGGCGGAGCTTGCCGGAAACAAGCGGATGTCAAGAGCTGTGGGAAATGCCCTGCATAAGAATAAAGACCCGGAAAACATACCCTGTTACCGGGTGGTAAATGCAAAAGGAGAGCTTTCCGGATCCTTTGCCTTTGGCGGCGAGAATGAACAGGCACGCCGCCTGATGGCAGACGGTATAGAAGTAGTGGACGGAAAAGTAGATTTAAAATGTTTCGGAATGAAAATAGAGAAAACGGATTAAGTTACTGGAACATTAGAGAACCTTTTCTCCGGTTAGCGGGTCCGTGATTTCTAACAGGGCTAAAATCAGTGCCATACGGACATATTTTCCGTTCTGTACCTGTTGGAAATAAGCGGCGCGCGGGTCGGAATCCACATCAACAGAGATTTCATCGACTCGTGGAAGCGGATGTAAAACCGGCATATCGGAAGGAGCCAGTTCTAATTTTTCTTTATTTAAAATGTAGGTATCTTTTAACCGGATATAGTCTTCCTCGTTGAAGAAACGCTCTTTTTGGACACGGGTCATATAGAGAACATCCAGCTTTGGAAGTGTTTCCTCTAAGTCAGAGACTTCCCGATAGGTGCTGTGGGAAGGCTTTAAGGTTCTTTCAATCATATAGTCCGGAATGCGGAGTTCTTCCGGAGAAATGAAATAGAATTCGTTACCCGGATAGCGTACCAGACTGTTTACCAGGGAATGAACGGTTCTTCCGAATTTTAAATCACCACAGAAGCCCACCGTCAGGTGGTCAAGCCGTCCCTTGCGCTGGCGTATGGTTAATAAGTCAATCAGGGTCTGGGTTGGGTGATAGTGTCCGCCGTCACCGGCATTAATGACCGGAATGGTTGCATACATAGAGGCGCAGAGCGGTGCTCCTTCTTTTGGATGACGCATGGCAATAATATCTGCGTAGCAGCTTACTACCCGGACGGTATCGGCAACGGTTTCTCCTTTGGTAGCACTGGACTGTTCCGCACCGGCAAATCCCAGTGTCTGACCACCAAGACTTAACATGGCGGATTCAAAGGACAGTCGGGTTCTGGTGCTTGGCTCATAAAAGAGTGTAGCAAGCTGTTTCCCTTCTGCAAGGTGGGCATAAGCCTCTTTGTGGGTACCAATCCGGTCTGCAAGATCCAGAATACGGGTTGTTTCTTCTTCCGTAAGGTCCAGTGGACTGATTAGGTGTCTCAAAGCCATTCCCCCTTTATCATGTATTCATTTCGTTCTGCACCAGTGGAAATAAACTGGATATCGCAGTCTAAAAGGCGTTCTAATGTTTCGATGTATAATCTGGCATTTTCCGGTAAATCTTCATATTTGCGGCAGGCAGAAATATCCTGTTTCCAGCCCGGAAGCATTGTTACAACCGGAGAGAAGCTATCGATATTTTCGGTAGGGTCGAAGACGGTTGTGGTCTTATGATTTCTTTCATAAGCAGTAATGACAGGGATTTCTGTCAGGGAGCTTAAAACATCAAGCTTCGTTAAGGCAATTTTATCTGCATGCTGGCATTTCAATCCATAACGGCTGGCAACGGCATCAAAAGGTCCGACTCTACGTGGACGGCCGGTGGCAGCACCGTATTCATTTCCAAATTTACGAAGGATGTTGCACCAGTCTTCGGACATGGCTCTTTCTGCTACGAAAGGTCCGGCTCCCACACAGGTGGAATATGCTTTTAGGACACCCACAACATGGTCTAGGGATTCACCCGGGATACCGGCTCCAATCGGACCATAGGCGGAAATGGTGGAGGAACTTGAAGTGTAAGGGAAAATACCATAATCGATATCACGCATGGCTCCAAGCTGGGCTTCCAAAACCACCTTTTTATGGCTGGCAAGAGCATTTTCCAAGAAGCTTCCGGTATCGCAGATATAAGGTGAAAAAAGGGAAGCCTGTTTTTCACACCAGGACAGCAATGCCGGATAAGACATCGGCTCCTGATGATAACTGCCTGCCAGTTCCAGATTTTTGGATTCCAACATGGTTTTTATCCGAACCTGGACATTTTCTTCTTTTAAATGAAGCAAATCACCAAGACGCAGTGTTTTCTTCCGGTATTTATCGCTGTATGCGTAAGCAATGCCGCGGCGGGTGGAGCCGAAGGCAGCACCGGATTTCTCAAGACGTGTTTCTTCCAGTTCATCCTGAATCCTGTGCCATGGCATGGAGATGGTGGCACGTTTGGAAAGTTTTAAATGTTCCGGAGTAATAGAAATACCGCGGCTTTCGATATCTTCAATTTCATGGGTGAGGTGCTCTAAATCAATGACCATTCCATCCCCCAGTACGCATACCACATTGGGATGCAGAATGCCGGACGGCAGAAGATTTAAGACAAATTTTTCCTGTTTGGTTACAACGGTATGACCGGCATTGTTGCCACCCTGATAACGGACAACGACATCTGCATGTTCTGCAAGCAGATCAATGACACGTCCTTTTCCTTCGTCTCCCCAGTTAATTCCTGTTACGGCTGTAAGCATATCGATTCTTCCTTTCTGTAATCATGTATAAAATAAATAATTTTAAGCGTATAAAATTTATCAGGTGCAGTACCGGAAAGTCCGGTCGGTAAGTATTCTTGCAAAAATAAGTCCCAGCGGCAGGGCGATAATAATCATTATGGCAATGGAGAACCAGGAAACCGCTTCCGTTAAGGACATAATGCCAAAGTTATAGAAGGCGCGGTAAAGATATAGTCCCGGAACCATAATTACAATGGAAGGTACGGTTAAAGAGATTCGCGGATATCCATTGTTTTTCTTAATAAAGGATGCCAGCAGACCGGCGGTCAGTGCACCGATAAAGGCAGCAGCAGCGGCTGGAATTCCGGTAAAGTCAACCAGTTCCAGACGTAAGGTATTGGCAACGGAGCCAATCAGTGCAGCAGTAGCTGCCATGGGAATGGAACTGTTAAACATAATAGAGAATCCAAATACGCCGCAGAAGCTTGCAATTAACCGCAGAACCAGCCGTGAAACATCACTGAGATTTACAGAGGTAAAGTCCTGAGGCTGAAGTCTAAGCAGCATTGCCATAATCCAGGCAAACATGGTAGCCACAAGAACAATGATGATGGAATAGGTCAGCCGCTCCAGTCCGGAACGAAGATCCAGTTTCGCAAGGTCAATGCCGCTTGTGATAAATGGAAAGCCCGGGATAATAAACAACATGGAGCAGATGTATCCGGCTTCATGGACTGCCGGAACATGGAAAAAAATTTCGGCAGCCTTTAAGCAGATGGCATACATAAGGCAGGCGGCGGAAATAGAGACCGCAATATTTAAAAACAGCGTAAAATGATGTTTGATTAATTTGGTTCGGATGACATTTCCGATACCGGCTGCAATAAATGCCAGAATCATTTCCACAGGGCCTCCGCCCAGAAGAAAAGTAAATGCGCAGCAGGCTAAGGCTGCCGCAAGTCCCAGTTTGGCGGGAGAATAAAGGGCGTGGATTTTTTCGATTTTATCCAGCCGCTTATGGATTTCCTCGCCGGTTAAATGGGCTTCTTCCTTTGGAAAGCTTTCTACGAATTGTTCCATGCGGTAAAGTTTGGAGGTGTTGACGCCGGTATTGGCGATGCTTAAGGACTGGGAGACACAGTCCTTTCCATCAAAGCAGTTAAATTCGATGGACATAAGACCTACATCTACCGTACAGGTAACTCCCAGTTCCTTTGACAGCTTATTCATGGAAGTACGGACACGCCAGGCTCCGGTTCCACAGGATAACATGATTAATCCCACACGTCCGATGACCGAGGCTTTTTCAATCAGTCCCGCCTGGGCAATCAGTACGTTGCTGTCATCACTGGCATAATCATGCCAGGGTATTTCCATATGATTTTTTTCCATAATATCAATATATGAAGTAGGGGAAGATGCACTCTTATTCATAAATAATCGCCTCAGCTTTGGCAATATGCCGTTCCAGATTCTTTAAGAAGATGGAATTTGGAAGGAAAATGCCGATTTCATCATATTTTTCATCATGTTCCACAAGAGAATCCTGTCCGTAGAAGACAAATGCCATTGGAAGCTCTTTCTCTAATTTCAGTACAAGGTCGAAGATTGCAGAGTAGGCTTCCGCTTCGGTCTCCTTCTGTTTTATGGTATCCGGAAGCTCCCGGATGAGAAGCACCCCATGGCTGCGTTCTAAGACAAGCTGTCCAATGGTATCTTCACCGGTATAAGCGTGGCTGTACCGGTATGCCTGGGAAAAATACATATTCTTTGGTTCCCCTAAATCGCGGTAGCTCTCAAGAAAATGCTGATAATCCTTATTGTGAATATCGCCACAATACTTTGGCAGAAGTCTGCCGGTATCATCGGTCATAATTATCGGATTTTCTTTTCCATCTGCGTTGAAACGGTAGGGAATCAGATAGGAATTCCTCAGTAAATCGAATAGGGTATTCTGGCAGATAGCCATAAGAAATGCCGATAAATCTTTATTTTGATAAGCATCAAAAAGAGCTTCTGAAAAATCCTGTGAAGAAAGAGAAGAATCAAATTCATCATTACAGAATAAATAATTGCAAAAAGTTTCCTGAAGTCTTTCACAGGCCCATGGGTCATGCAAAATCTTTTCAAATAAAACGTCTGCTCTTTCTTCACGAGGGAAAAATGTTGAATTTTTCATAGAAAATATGCGCTTCCTTTCTGCTTTATAGCATTCGTAAAGAGCTGCCGGTGGCAGCTCCTTGTAGGGTTTGGGTGGAGAAATGTAAAGGGGTTGTTTCCCTTAATTTCGGCTTGATTATACTATTGCATTGGGAATAAGTAAAAGCTATAATTGATATAGCAGAAATAATAAATTGATATGGTGAAAATGTATGGATATAAATTTTGAATATTATAAGATTTTTTATTATGTGGCAAAATACAGTAATTTTACCAGGGCTGCCAATGCCCTTGGCAACAGTCAGCCTAATATCACAAGGGCAATGAACGGACTGGAGCAGCAGCTTCACTGTACGCTTTTTGTCAGGACGAACCGTGGGGTACAGCTGACACCGGAAGGGGAGAAGCTGTATACCCATGTGTCGGCAGCCATGTCGCATCTCTGGGCGGCAGAAGAGGAACTGGCAGACAGCAGTGGACTTGCCCATGGAAGCATTTCTATTGGAGCCAGCGAGACTGCCCTTAACATATTTCTTTTGGATAAGCTGAAAGATTTCCATATGAAATATCCGGGAATCCGGTTGAAAATTTATAATCATTCAACACCTCAGGCAATTGAGGCAGTAAAGAGCGGACAGATAGATTTTGCAGTAGTGTCTGCACCGGCAGAAGTAGAGCAGCCACTAAAAAAAGTTAATCTGCGGACATTCCGGGAGGTACTGGTGGGTGGAACAACATTTACCGCACTGGGCAGTCAGGAGCTTTCCCTAAAGGATTTAAAGGATTATCCGTTAATCTGTCTGGGAAAAGAAACCATGACATTTCAGTTTTATAATAAGCTGTTTTTGTCTTATGGGCTGGCACTGGAGCCGGATACAGAGACAGCAACCACAGATCAGATACTGCCACTGGTAAAGAGTGAGCTTGGTCTGGCTTTCATCCCGGAACCGATGGCAAGAGAGGCCATCGAAAAACATGAAATCGTACAGATTTCTCTTTCGGAGACGATTCCAAAAAGAAATATCTGTATGGTATACGACAGTCAGCATCCTTTAAATGAGGCGGCGCGTCAGTTAAGAAAAGTCATTTTAGAAAGCAGGTGAGCATATGACACTTCAGCAGTTACGCTATATTACAACCGTGGCAGATACCGGAACCATCACGGAGGCGGCGAAGAAATTATACATTTCCCAGCCCAGCCTTACCAACGCCATCCATGAGCTGGAAAAGGAGATGGGCATTACCATTTTTAATCGGACGAATAAGGGAATCTTTATTTCCAGGGAAGGGGAAGAATTCTTAGGATATGCAAGGCAGGTATTGGAGCAGACCACCATCTTAGAGGATAAATATAAGAAAAACGGTGGCGGAAAAAAGCAGTTTTGCGTATCAACCCAGCATTACTCTTTTGCGGTAAATGCCTTTGTGGAGCTGGTAAAAAAATACGGGCAGGAGGAATATGATTTCAGCCTGCGGGAGACCCAGACCTATAAGTTAATCGAAGATGTAGCGCAAATGAGAAGTGAAATCGGAATCCTTTTCTTAAATGATTTCAATGAAAAAGTGATTATGAAAATATTGAAATCCTCCGATTTGGAATTTCATCTGTTATTTGTGGCAGAACCCCATGTTTTCATCAGCAGGCATCATCCGCTGGCAAAGAAGAAAATCATAACCAATGAAGAACTGGCAGAGTATCCGTATCTTTCCTATGAGCAGGGGGAACACAATTCCTTTTATTTCTCGGAAGAAATTTTCTCCTCTTTTGAGCGGAAGAAAAATATCCGCGTCAGTGACCGGGCAACCTTATTTAATCTTCTGATTGGTTTAAATGGTTATACGGTGTGCAGTGGAATCATTGACCAGAAATTAAATGGCGAAGATATTATCGCAGTGCCGCTGGCAGATGAAGGTGATATGAGAATCGGATATGTGACCCACCGGAAGGGAATGATAAGCCGGTTAGGGGAAACCTACCTTGAGGCATTAAAGAAATATATTACAGGAGAACAAAGAATATGAGCCAAAGAAAGTAATTTTCCAATCAAAAAATGGACTGGTCATAGGTTAAAACTATGGACAACATTTATTTTTATGTATTTTTCAGAATGAGGAACTCCAATTATAATGAGGGAAATCAATTCACAGGAAATGGAGAAAATCAGAATGAAGAATTTAACAACACCGTTCCGATACGATTATGTAGGAAGTTTTTTACGTCCGGAAAAATTAAAGAAAGCCCGTGCTGACTTTGAAGCAGGGAAAATTACCAGAGAGCAGTTAAAAGAGGTAGAGGATGCCTGTATTTTAGAACTGGTCGCAAAGATAAAGGAGCTTGGATACCATGTGATTACCGATGGGGAGTTCCGCAGAGCCACCTGGCATCTGGACTTTATGTGGGGATTCGATGGAATCGAGCATAAGAAGACTGTAGATGGAAATACAACCTTTGACGGCGAAGCAGCAATGATAGATGACACTTTCATGGTGGGAAAGATTTCCATAAAGAATCATCCATTCGTTGAGCATTTCAAATTTGTAAAAGCACTGGAAGATGAGAATACCATAGCAAAGCAGACCGTTCCATCTCCAGCCCAGTTCTATGCTTATTTCACCGGCGCAGAGCTTTTGGATACAACTCTTGAAATTTATGGAACAGAAGAAGCTTTTGCAGAGGATGTCATCAGGGCATATGGAGAATTTATCGAGGAAATCTATGCAGCAGGCTGCAGAAATCTTCAGTTCGATGACTGTGTATGGGGTGGACTGGTAAATCCGAAGCTTGCCGTTGCACTGACCGGAAGAAGAGGCGAAGCATTGGAAGAATATAAGAAGGTTATCCTTGCACTAAATAATAAGGTAGTAGAAGAGGCACCGGCTGATCTGACCATCAACACCCATGTATGCCGTGGAAATTATCATTCTACTTTCTTCAGCTCCGGCGCATATGACGGAGTAGCAGAGTTGTTATTCGGAGAGGAGAATGTCAATGCTTATTATCTGGAATATGATGATGAGCGTTCCGGTGGTTTCGCACCGCTGGCAAAAATAACCGGCAATAAGAAGGTGGTATTAGGACTTGTTACCACCAAGATACCGAAGCTTGAAGACAAGCAGTCAGTCATTGCAAGAATAAAAGAAGCGTCCAAATATGTTCCGTTGGAAAATCTCTATTTAAGTCCACAGTGTGGATTTGCCTCCTGCGAAATCGGTAACAAGCTTACGGAAGAAGAACAGTGGGCGAAACTGAAGCTTGTCAAGGAAATCGCAGAAGAGGTCTGGGAAGCTTAAAAAATCATTACCACAATTCCAAGAATTACCAGGATGACACCGGTAACCCGGTTCAGTGTCTTTGGGGTGGCTTTATTGGCAAAGACAGCGGCAATTCTTGCCCAGATTAAGGTAAATACAATGCACAGAACCCAGACGGTGACATCCGGCAGTCCGCCGATGGCAAAATGGGAAAAGGCACCGGTAAGTGCGGTAAAGGCCATAATAAATACACTGGTTCCAACAGCAGTTTTCAGTTCATATCCAAGTACAGAGGTCAGGATTAAAAGCATCATCATGCCGCCTCCGGCACCAACAAAGCCGCAGATAAAGCCAATCAGCACACCACAGATTATGGACTGGATGGCACGTTTCTTTGCAGAAACGGCAGACATGGATTCTTTCGTGGTCATAACCGGTTTTACGATAAATTTGATTCCTAACAGAAAGGTCATGAAAACGGAGAAATTTCCCATGGTGGCAGAAGGAACAAGGCTTGAAACATAGCTTCCTACTACGGTGAAAAGCAATACGCTGACCATCATAATCAGACCGTTTTTAATATCGAGGTTCTTATGCTTTCCATATGTATAGGCAGAAATGGCACTTGCCAAAACATCGGAAGAAAGCGCAATGCCGACTGCCATATATGGGTCAATGCCTAGAAAATGAATAAGCAGCGGACTGATGACAGCAGCGGCACTCATGCCGGCAAAACCGGTTCCAAGTCCGGCACCCATGCCCGCAAAAAATGTAACAAAAATCGTAGTTAATAAATCCATTTTAGGATACCTCCTCTAAAATCATATCCAGCGTTGTCTCCATCTGTGCCATTCCTTTAAAAAAGGCATCTTTCGTGGCATCATCCAGATCGGCAATCAGCCGGTCGGCAAAATCCTGCTGCAGAGCCTGTCCCTTTTTTATAACAGGGGCAGCTTTTTTTGTACATAGAAGCTGTGTCTTCCGGCGGTCGCCGGCAACCTCTTTGCGGCTGAGATAACCGTCTTTCACCAGCCGGTCTACATTGACGGAGACCAGATTTGCCTTAATCTGGCGCACTTCAACAATATCTCTGGCAGTTGAATATTCCGGATTATTTCCTAAAAACATCAAAATATCAAAAGCAGTCTGCGGCAGATGCAGTGACTGGCACAAAGGCTTACATACCGCAGTGTAGGCAGCAGACATTTTTCTTGCAAATGCAATACCTGTATTCATGTAAGAGTCCTCCTGATGAAAATGCTTCAAAATAGAATAGTTCAAAATTGAAATATTTATTTTGATGGTATACTAGCACCGGAAGGAAAAAATGTAAAGTGAACTGGAAATAATTTTATAAAAAGTTTATGATATAGTGAGCGCAAGCGAGCCATAGGGAGCCTGCTCACTTTTGGCGAACGGCGAATATTGATCATGGGCTGGTTTTGCACATGATATAATGAACGCAAGCGGGAAGAATGCGAGGAAATACAATGAATAAGCAGGAAATTTATGAATACCTGAGTCAACAGCATATCTGGTACGAAGTGACAGAGCATAAAGCTGTTTACAATATGGAAGATTTATCAGATGTGGAAATTCCCTATCCACAGGCAGATGCCAAGAATCTTTTTGTACGTGATAATAAGAAGCAGAATTATTATCTGATTACAGTGCGAGGGAACCAGAGGCTAGATTTAAAGGCATTTCGAAAGGCAAATGGAACGCGTCCGTTAAGTTTTGCCTCGGAAGAAGATTTAACTGAGAAAATGGGACTGCAGGCGGGTTCGGTAACGCCGCTTGGAGTACTCAACGATGAAACATGCAGCGTGAAGGTATTTGTGGATGCTTATTTTCTGGAAAATGATGCATTGATTGGAGTACATCCCAACGAGAATACCGCTACTATATGGATGAAGACAGAGGATTTGCTCCGTATCATCCGGGCACACGGAAATGAAGTCCATTGTGTGTCGATGTAGAGAAAATTATCCGGAGAAGCTAATGGCATGACAGTCTATGATAAAATGGCTGAAATGTAGTAAAATAGGGCTTTTGAACAATACATTATAATCTGATTCCGGCGTTTGCAAGCCAAGTGTTATACAACAATCATGCAATTATGCAATCACTTTATATTTTTTATATTCGTATTTTTATTCGCATGTTATGGAATACAAAAAGGATAGACAGTTCATGAACCATCTATCCTTAAAATGCTTATTCTATACGGTTTTAAGATTAACCAAAGTATCTCTTTAACAGACCCTCAAAAGCTTTGCCATGACGAGCCTCGTCTCTAGCCATCTCATGAACTGTATCATGGATTGCGTCGAGGTTAGCAGCTTTAGCACGTTTTGCAAGGTCAAATTTACCAGCAGTAGCACCGTTTTCTGCATCTACACGCATTTCAAGGTTCTTCTTTGTACTGTCGGTTACAACTTCACCAAGCAGTTCTGCAAATTTTGCTGCATGTTCAGCCTCTTCAAAAGCTGCCTTCTCCCAGTAAAGTCCAATTTCCGGATATCCTTCTCTATGTGCAACTCTTGCCATTGCAAGGTACATTCCAACCTCAGAACATTCTCCTTCGAAGTTTGCTCTTAAATCAGCAATGATATCTTCTGGAGCACCCTGTGCTACACCAACTACATGCTCAGCAGCCCATGTCTTATCACCTGTCTGTTCTTTGAATTTCTCAGCCGGAGCCTTACATACCGGGCAGAATTCCGGAGCACTTTCACCTTCATAAACATAACCACATACTGTACAAACAAATTTTTTCATTTTAAGATCTCCTTTTCTTTTTATAATTGTATTTATATATCAATAATAGTAATTGTTACTGATATTAAATTAGCATAATTATTTTTAAATGTCAACTACTTTTTTGAGATTTTCTGATTTTGTTTTTCTTTCTTATTTTCTGCAAAATTGGTTGATTTATCCGGCAGGGAACCGGATTTATCCAATAACTTTTTACATTCCGGACAAAGTCCGTAGAATCTGGTAATATGTCCCTCAATGAAACCAGAAAATTCTTCTGCAGCAATAACATTAATCAGATCAATGTTTTTCATTTTTAAATCGAGAACGGAATTACAGTTTGTACAGAAGAAGTGGTAATGAGGTTTCGGATTACCATCAAAGCGGTCCGGCCCATTTTCCGTTGAAATCTTTTGAATCTCGCCTAAATCTGCCAGAAGAGAGAGATTGCGGTATACCGTTCCCAGACTGATGTTGGGATATTCCTGCCGGATATCGGAATAAACTGTTTCGGCAGTCGGATGGTCGGTACGTCCCATCAGGTTATTCTTAATACTTTCCCGTTGTCGGCTAAATTTAATCATATATTCTCCTCAACAAATAATAATAATCGTTATTGATTTTAATATAATTCTTAAAAGGAACTTTGTCAAGGAGAAGTGTAAAGTAAAAATCTGCATGTATGGGAAGTATAGGCTAAAAATCTGCATGGAATCTTAGAAGATGGAATATGATATAAGGAACAAAAAGATATAGGAAGGAAAGGTTATGCCGCAGTTTAAACGGTTCGTTGCATATCTTTATTATTATGAAAATGATACAAAGGAATATCTTGCCGGATTTGCCAGGGTAGAAATGCGCGGAGACATCTGCAGATTAGAAATACATTTAAAAGGAACAGAATATGCGGGGCAGGAAGGAAAGGTAAGCCTTTTTATCCGTAGGGAAGGAAAAATTCTGGCTTTTCCGGTGGGTAATATGCGGCTGATGTCCCAAAGCTCAGATTATAGTGGAAGGATTTCTGATGGTGAGCTGGGCGATGAAACCTGTCATATACAGGATGTATGTGGAATACTGATTCAGCCGGCAGATGGTAATTTTTATGGCAGCCAGTGGGACAATGGGGAGATACATAAGGAAGAAATAGAAATGCAAGCTGCAGAAGAGCCGTCTCTTCAGACTGAGGAAGTGCCGATGCACCATATTTTCCCGGAACAGATAAGCATGGAAGAAGGAATCCAGGAAAGAAGCACGCAGGAAAAAGGCACTGGGGAAAAAGAGACCTCCATCTGGGAACACTGGGAGAATCTGAAGCAGAAAATGACGATTCTGCATCCTTTTGAAGGAGAGAATATAACCTGCGTTCATATGGAACTGCAGGATCTACGGGAACTGCCACAGAAATACTGGTATCTTGGGAATAACAGCTTTCTTCTGCATGGTTTCTTTAATTACCGGTATCTTTTTTTCGGAGAACAGGTGACGCCGGAAGGACGGGAGCTGTTCTTAGCAGTGCCGGGGGTTTATCAGAAGCCGGAAAAAGTAATGGCTGCTATTTTTGGTTTTCCACAGTTCCGGACGGAAAAGCCGTGCCGGCAGTTAGAGGGGAGTTTTGGCTACTGGTATCGCCGGATGGACGAATAAGGGCGAACCGGATATGGTCTTCCCATTTTCCCTGTATCAGGGCATATTCCCTGGCGACACCCTCCTGTTGGAAATCAAGGGATTCTAGCAGACGGATGGAAGCGGTATTTTCCGGCATGACGGCAGCTTCTATCCGGTGCAGATGAAGTTCTTCAAACATAAGCTGAATACCAAAAGCAAGGGCTTCGCGGGCGTATCCTCTGTGCCAGTATGCGGGGGAAAAGCGATAGCCGGTCTCACAGGAATAGTAAGTAGAACGGTTGATATTGCGGAAGCAGATGGTGCCTATGATTTCGTCGGGATTTTCCCTGCGGAATATATAGAAGCGGATGAGGCTGTGCTTTAAGGTGAGACTCAGCTCACAGTTCATCAGGGTCCGCTGGTAGGCCACCGTATAGAACTGCTCAGGGTGGATGGTTTCATATGGCTCAAAGACATTCCGGTTCTGCTTATAAAACTGAAGAACTGCAGGGGCATCATCTTCCCCTAACAATTTCAGGATTAAGCGGTCTGTTTCATAGATAAATTTCATGTTATTAACTCCTGCAGCTGGTATAAGAATACCTTTTTGTTACGCTCAAAATATGCTATTATTATAACAGAGAAAAGAGTAAAAGTCAGGAGTAAACATGGAACCGGAGATAAAATATATGAAAGCAGCCCTGCGGGAGGCAAGGAAAGCAGAAAAATTAGAGGAAGTTCCTATTGGCTGCGTGATTGTGCAGAATGATAAAATTATTGCCCGGGGCTATAACCGGCGCAATACCGATAAAAATACACTTTCCCATGCGGAACTGACTGCCATTAAAAAGGCATCAAAGAAGACCGGGGACTGGAGGCTTGAGGACTGCGTGATGTATGTGACCTTAGAACCATGCCAGATGTGTGCGGGAGCCATTGTGCAGTCCCGTATGAAAAAGGTGGTAATCGGAACTATGAATCCCAAGGCTGGATGCGCCGGTTCAGTGATGAATCTTTTGCAGGTGGCAGCATTTAATCATCAGGTAGAGATAGAGCGGGGCGTATTGGAGGAAGAATGTTCAGACATGCTGTCGGAATTTTTCAGACGGTTGCGTGAGAAGAAGAAACAGCAGAAAATGAAGGCAAAACCTTGACAATCCGGCATAAAATAGGCTATAATTTAGATTCCGAGCAGCCGGGGTGGCAGCGGTGCCCTGTACCAGCAATCCGCTATAGCTGGGGTGATATCCTGTCTCGGGTTTGAAATTGTAAAGCAGCCCTGAATAAGTGGCGTTGATGTCTGGGTCTTACGCAACAGGAATCTGTGAACCGGGTCAGGTCAGGAATGAAGCAGCCCTAAGCGGAAGCTCCTGTGTGCCGTAAGGTCGCCTGGACTGAGTTGGCTGTTCAGGTAACGTTTGCAACGAGAATTCAAAACAGGATGCTCGGTTTTTAATGCAAAAAATTAGAAATTATAATATAATAAAGATAAGGGTTCTTCATAAGAAAGCTGGAGAGAAGAAAATTTAATATAATAAAGGAGATAAAGATGAAGAAGTACGGTTTTGGCGTAGATATTGGTGGAACCACCTGTAAGATCGGATTATTTGAGACCAGCGGGAAAATGCTGGATAAGTGGGAAATCCCAACCAACAAGGCAGATAATGGCGGACATATTTTAGATGATGTGGCAGCATCCATTGACGAGAAAATGAAATCAGCATCCATTGCAAAAGAAGATGTGGAAGGAATCGGCGTAGGTGTTCCTGGTCCTGTATTAGAAGATGGCTCTGTTTCCGTATGTGTAAACCTCGGATGGGGACAGGTTCAGGTTGCCGATGAATTAAGCAGTAAGACAGGTCTTCCGGTTAAAGTAGGAAATGATGCGAATGTAGCAGCCCTTGGCGAGATGTGGCAGGGCGGTGGAAAAGGCTACACCGGAGTCGTTATGGTTACGCTTGGAACCGGTGTTGGCGGCGGAATTATTCACAATGGTAAAATTATTCCGGGCGCAAACGGAGCAGGCGGCGAAATTGGACATATTACCGTCAATACAGAGGAAAAAGATACCTGCGGATGTGGCAGACATGGCTGCTTAGAGCAGTACGCATCAGCTACCGGAATCGTCCGCATGGCGAAGAAACTTCTGGCTGAGAAAGATGATGAGTCTTCCTTACGCGGATTTGAACCGCTGACAGCAAAGGATATCTTTGATGAGGCAAAAAAAGGAGATGCTCTGGCATTAGAGGCGGTAGAAATCTTAGGCGAGACACTTGGTATGGCGTTATCTAATATTGCCTGTGTCGTTAACCCACAGGTATTCGTAATCGGTGGTGGCGTATCCAGAGCCGGAGATATCTTAATTGATACGGTAGCAAAACATTTCAAAGAGCATGCATTTGCATCCTGCAAGGACACCAAGTTTGCATTGGCATCCCTTGGAAATGATGCCGGAATGTACGGCTGCGTGCAGATGATATTAGACTAAGAATCAGATGAATCGAGAAACATGCTTTGCCAGATTCTTTCGTAAGTAAGTGAAAAGCCTCCGTCCTGGGACGGAGGCTTTTCTTGATTTATTGCGAGAACCAAAGGACTCTCTTGGACCTTGAAAAAGGCACAAAGTCCAGTAAAAAGAAAGGGAGACTAAATAATTAAAAGATGATTAAATAATCATAATATGCGTTCTAATTCGTATTTCTTATTCAACAGAAGTACATCAGCCCTTGCACCCGGGGTCAGACTGCAGATGGTTTTCTCCATTCCAATGCTCTTGGCAGGGTTGCACGCATGGCATCGCTGATTAAGATGACGCGGTCATCTCCAAATATGCGGAAAACGCTGCGGATAACGGCTGGATGGATGTGGATGCCATCACAGATAATTTCCACCATTGCATGTGGGGCATCAGCAGCGGTACCCACAATACCCGGGTCACGGTGGTGGAATGCCGGCATGGCGTTGAACAGATGAGTTGCATGGATGGCACCTGCTGCGAAGGCCTTTGAGGCAATTTCATAAGAAGCAGTAGAGTGTCCAAGAGAAATAGTAACTTCATCATGGAATTTTTCGATAAATTTGTCTGCTCCCGGAAGTTCTGGAGCGATGGTAATTAACTTTATTTTGCCACTGTAAGATTCTAATAAGCGGCAAAATACGTCTATATTAGGGCTACAGAGGTAACTTTCTTTCTGGGCACCCTTCTTTGCCGGGGAAAGGAAAGGACCTTCCATATGAATACCGGCTACATAGGAATGGTTTCTGTCATCCGGTACACCGGAAACAGTTTCGAAGATTTCCATAAGCTGGTTTTCCGGTAAAGTCATGGATGTTGCACAGAAGGATGTAACGCCGCAGGAATGCAGGTAAGCTGCAATATCGGAAAGTCCGTCTGTATTTGCGTCACAGAAATCATGACCCTTTGCACCATGGATATGCACATCAACCAGTCCCGGAATCACATAATTGCCTTTTGCATCCAGAATTTCCTCATGTTCGGAAACCGGTTTGTCTACGATTGTATGTGTAACATCATCGATATATAAGTCTTTTTCGTGGAAAGCGAAGTCATCACCCCATACAAGACCGTTTCGGATAATCATTCGAATACCCCCTTAAATCAGTTTATTTTTAATAATCAGTGAAAGAGCTGCTTCATCAGCAACAATGGATACGTTGTTATGTAACTGCAGGATAGAAGCAGGAGCAGTCGGAGTGATTGGGCCAAACAGGGCCTGATACTTCATTATAATCCTTTGCTTTATAAATACGCATGGTATCCCTCCTTAAAAGGCAATTTCTATATTGTTTAGTCTGATTATATAATCGGAAAAATGAAAATGCTATAAAATAGACAAAATAGCCGCTCAATAGAAATATGCAGTGGCAAATATATCTTAAATAGAAATCATAACAAGCTAACACATTACCATATCAAATATGATTAAATCATAATTTAACACAGATTAAAACAGGATTAAACCAGTTTATGAAAAAATTTAAGAAATCTTAAATTGACCCGCTGTGGGGGCTGCTTTACAATGAAAATAGATTGTAAGCAATTACGGAAAACATAAGAAACAACGGAGAAAAACATTGTCTACAAGAAGAGAAAGAGAACGAAGAAAGAAATTAAGGAGAATAAGAAATGCAATTTCAGCAGCTTTTTGTGTACTGGTATTGCTGTTAGTGCTGGGAATCGTAAACCTTCTGACCGGTATTTTGGAAAAACATCTTCCTATAATAGATGGGAATGGAGACTATACCATCAGTATACTGGAAAAGCTGTCCGGAGATAAAGAGGAAAAGGAACCGGATAAGAAGGGGCTGACAGTGTGCATTGATGCGGGACACGGCGGAAAGGACAATGGTTCTGACTATAAGAACCGCTATGAGAAAGATGATACTCTTGCCCTGGCACTTGCAGTACAGAGTTATTTGCAGGAAAAAGATGTGAATGTCATCATGACGCGAAGTGATGATACCTTCTTAAAACTGTCAGAGAGATGTGATATAGCAAATGAAGCGGAAGCAGATTATTATGTATCCCTGCACCGGAATACCGGAGAAGGATATGGAGTAGAGACATGGGTATACAGTGGAGCCAACGAAGAGACCATGGGACTTGCCGGAAATATCCAGCAGGGATTAGCCGGAGTTGGTGTACAACGCGACCGTGATGTGAAAAAGGGAACCCAGAAGAGCAGTTCAAAGGACTATTATGTAAACAGCCATTCCCATATGCCGTCCTGTATCGTTGAAATGGGATTTATGAATAATGCCAAAGACAATCAGCTTTTTGATGATAATAAGGAAGCATATGCGGCGGCTATTGGAGATGCCATTATTGCTACTTATAAGACTTACCATGGTGACGGAACAGGTGGAAATACAGAAGCAGATACGTCCATCGGAGATACTACAACAGGTGATACAGACACAGATGGAACCTCCGGCAGCACAGAAGACAGTACCGCCACAGAAGATACGAAAAACGTAGGAGAAGTTATTACCAACCAGCAGATTGCCAATGTGGAAGCTTTGGATAGAACCTGTCAGAACTGGGGGCAGGGCGTGAATTTTGATGAAGAGAACCGGCCGATTGGAGCTGTTTCTTATCAGGAAAAATACGGAGACTATCAGGCGAATTTTATCGGAGCAGATGAAAAGAAGATTTATCTGACCTTTGATGAAGGCTACGAATATGGCTGTACACCGCAAATCTTAGATACTTTAAAGGAAAAGGGCGTAAAGGCAACCTTTTTTGTGACAGAGCCATATGCCAAGGCACAGCCAGAGCTGGTACAGCGGATGATTGACGAGGGACATGAGATTGGTAATCACAGCGTGACCCATCCGTCCGAGGGCCTTCCATCCCAGAGTTTGGAGCAGCAGAAAAATGAAGTCATGGAGAACCACCAGTATATTAAGGATAATTTTGGCTATGATATGCACCTGTTCCGGTTCCCGGCGGGTAAATTCAGTGACCAGTCCTTAGCAGTGGTCAATAACTGCAACTACAAGAGCGTGTTCTGGAGCTTTGCATACAAGGACTATGATGTCAATAACCAGCCAGGCGAGTCAGAAGCGTTACAGAAATTAAAAGACCGGATGCATCCGGGAGCAATTTATCTTTTACATGCGGAGTCTACCACCAATACAGCCATTCTTGGAAGATTTATTGATGCGGCGCAGGCAGCAGGCTACGAAGTGGTGGCATTTCAGTAAGACGCAGATACAAGGAGAAGTCCGGTGGAAAAATATGCAATATTAATCTTACCAATTACATTAAGCATCATTATACTAGTAGCTGGAAGTATTGCATTTTATATGCCCTTGAGGTGGGAGGAACGGCAGAGAGAAAGATATTCTACCTACCGGGGAAAGAAAGCAGAGCAATCAGAGGAGCACTGGTACAGGGCACAGAAACTATATGGAAAATGTCTTTTGGTGTCAGGAAGTATCGACCTTCTGCTGGCATATCCGCTGACCAGGTGTTTTTATTGGTTCGTGGAAGCTTTCTGGCATAGCGAAGATGCAACACTTCCGGCTGTTTTGATATTGTGCGTTCCGAGTTTTGGGTTTATACTCAGTGCATACCTGATAACAGGAGGCAGAATGAAAAGAGAAATAAGATTTTCGGGTAATTGTGAGGACAGAAAATGCGGATACAAAAGAGAAAAATAATATTGCCAGTCATGGTATTACTGCTTGGGATGACTGCTTTGGGAGCTGTATTATATGGAGTAGGAAATATACAGAGGAACCATAGCAGAAAAATGGCGAACCTGAATGCAATGATATATTCTGAGCGGATAAAGTCTGATATTATGCAGGAAGTTGGAGCTACAAATGCTTTAAAGCAGCTTCTGGTCAGTGAAAATGGCAGGATTAATAAATTTTCAGAGGTGGCAGAGGATATGATGACGGATTCCATCCAGAGTATCCAGCTTGCACCGGATGGTGTAGTAACAGAGATATATCCGGAAGATGGCAATGAAGCCGGAAAAATCGACTTGCTCAATGATGCGGACAGGGGAGAAATTTCCCGTTATGCCAGAGATAACCATATTGAGATTATGCAGGGACCGTTTCAGTTAGAGCAGGGTGGATACGGAATGGCAGTACGAAATCCGGTATACCTGAAAAATGAAAACGGAGAAGAAGAATTCTGGGGATTTGCCATTGTAATTATCCGTGTACCGGCTATTTTTTCAGATTCATTAAAAGCACTTTCGGATTTTGACTATGATTATACGTTATCAAAGACCGTTTCTCCATGGGATACAACATATGAAGAAGTATATAGCTCAGGAGCAATTCTGACGAATCCGGTTGCTTATGAATTTGAAGCAGCTGGAAACCGGTGGAAACTGGAAATCATGCCGAAGACAGGCTGGTCGAATCATGAGCACCTTTATGGAATGCTGGCTGGCGGACTATTGATTGTTCTGCTGCTGACGGGACTTGTCTCTATGATTCTGGCTTTGGATGAGCATAAAAATAGATTTAAAAAGCTGGCTGTAACTGATGTATTGACCAGAATCAATAACAGGCATGGATTTGAGGAGCAGGTAAGACAGTATTTGAAAAAGTATCCGGAAGCTTCCTGCGTGGCAGCACAGTTTGACATTGATGATTTCAAGTTCATTAATGACATGTATGGACATGAATCCGGAGACAGGGCATTACAGATATTAGCAGAAAGCATGCGGAAATCGTTCCCGGAACATGCAGTGCTTGGACGGAAAGGAGGGGATGAATTCTGCATTTTCTTAGATAATTGCACCGGTGAAGAAGTAAGGGAGAAACTGGAACAGTTTACAAAAAAGAAGCGTTCTTTCTGGTATGAAGGTGAAAAAGTGACATATACTATTTCCCTGGGATATGCAGAGTATCCGTTACAGGGAAAAAACTATTCACGGTTGATGCGCTGTGCAGATGCAGCACTTTATGAAGTAAAGCTTGACGGGAAAAATGGCTGTATTCAGTACCGGGAAGGAATTGGACTTGAAATTAGAAAGCAGCTTGGATTTGCATTGAAGGATGTTTCGGAAAATCTTCCGGGAGCATTTATTATTTATAAAGCAGATAAAGAAAATGATGAAATTCTTTTTGCGAACCATGAGATGATCCGTCTCACCGGATGCAGGAACATGGCAGAACTGCAGGAGTATACAAAAGGAAGCTTCCGTAACCTGATTGAAGAAGAAGAAAGGGAGCAGGTTGAAGAAAGTATCTGGCAGCAGATAGGAGAAGGACATTCCAATGATTATGTACACTTCCATCTGAAAAAAGCAGATGGAACCTCAATGAGGGTGCTTGACCATGGCAGAATTGTGGAAAATGGACGATACGGCAGAGTGTTCTATGTACTGATGGTGGACTGGAATTCTACAAAGCGGCATTACAGAGATGCATTTTAGAGACTGTAAAACATGATAAAAAAGAAAGAGGTATAGGATGATGAAGAAAAAATTAATCGCAATTGTAATGGGAATGGTATTTTGGGCTGGATTATTTGGAGGATGTGGACAGACAGAGGTGAAGCAGGATAATGCAATCACAAATAACAGCGAAGAAGAAACAGCAGAAGAAAAGGAATTAACAGGAACCATTGATGAGATAAAGGATTTTATGTTTGTTGTGACAGATGGGAATGATACTCCGTATAGTTTTACTTTTGAAGAAAAACCGGAGGGATTGGAAAATGTCAGCAATGGAGATACTGTAACAGTAAAATATACAGGAACAATTTCTGAGGTAGATCCGTTTGAGGGAGAGGTATTATCTGTTGAAAAGGCAAAATAAAATCAAAATAGCAATGAGATTGTCAGCAGCTATGGTATTCCTGTCCATGCTGCTGTGTGCCTGTACAGAAGCATCACGGAATCAGGAGATGCCGGCTGCAACATATATGGGAGGAAAAGACACCATTGCCGGAATTTGTGAAGAACTGGAATCAGCAGGAGCTTCCCATGTAGATACATTTCGGGAATGGACGACTGATTTCGCGGATACTGCCGGAAAAAATGCCGGACTGGAGGATGGCTGGTCAGATCCTGAAAAAATGAAAGCAGATATTGGAAAATGTATGGATGGCTGGGAACAGAACCATGATTATTCGGATGCTGATTGCAGAATGACAGCGTTTCTTCTGCTGGATGGTGTGCTCCGCGCAGAATCGACAGAAGGCAGCTATGAGGGTACCTACTTAATGTTTGATACAGAAGCAATAGATAATGTGGACAGGTATGAAAGTATAAAAGAAAATAAAAATATGTTCACCACGCTCTATGGAGAAAAAAATGTAACAGATGGCAGCCGTCCGGAAAATACATTTTCCGATAGCTGGAAACATTATGGATTTCAAGTGGATAGTGACAGGCTCTCTCTTCTTAGCATAGTAATATATGACCCATACTCGGATGTTGTTTTTGTGGGGCATACCGGTGTTCTGATAAAGTACAGTGACTATTATTTGTTTATAGAAAAGATTGCTTTTGAACAGCCGTATCAGGCAACAAAGGTGCATAATATGGATGAATTGCTCGATATTATGTCGCTAAGACCGGAGTATTTTGGAGAAGAGGGTGAAGCAGGTCCCTTTGTTTATTGTAATGGAGAATATCTCGGAACATTAAAGAAAAATATTTAAAAAAGTAAATATTTTACAACTTATGTTGAACTGGAGTAAAAATCAGATAGATGTAATTGGCAAAAAACCGCCGCCTCATCGTTCGGGAAAGAACGATGGGCGGCGGATATCATATAACCAGAATGACTGCAATGGAACTGCAGCCACAGGGGCGTTTTATTTATTGGCACCGTCAGCATCAATTACAGATTGAATCTGTTTCATCAGGGTATCGTAGTTGTCCTGATTATCAATTCCACCGAGCATCGGATCGCCCACAATATTACCATTTCTATCGACTAAAATTGTGGTAGGGAATGCCATAATATCAGAAGCATATTTACCTGCATCTGAAGCAGAGTCAATGGAAAGATTGCGGTATGCTGCCCCCTGGCTTTCCAGAACAGCTGCAGCTTCTTTGATGGCATCCTCGTTTCCATCAAAGGTTTCTGTATTGATTCCAATTACCTCTCCTCCCATGGATTTGATTGTATTATTTAATTCATTAAGTTTTGACAGCTCGGCAACACAAGGCTTACAGCCGGTAAACCAGAAATTAACGACAGTTACTGCATTTCCGGAAAACAGGCTTTCGTCAACAGAATTACCATCATAATCCTGACCGGAGAAATTCCTGAAAGGAGAGGTATCGTCAGAATTATCCTTCTGGGAGGCATTGTCGGATGCTGTATTGTCCTTTTCGATTGCTGCTATCTGTTCCTCGATTTTTCGAATCGTTTCAATATCATCTGTAAGAGTTTTTAATTCATCTTCTGTAAATGAGTCTTTATTTGATTCGACGGCGGCAGCCAGATAGTCGGCGTAATTTCCGCTTGGATCAGCAGTACTTTTATTCATCATGCCAAATACTTTGTTCCATGCATCTTCATGATCAGCAAAGAGCTGATTCTCCTGCTGATATAAATCATCCAGCGTAGTGTTGGAACTGCCGGAAACTTCAGTGCCGGCTTCGGTCTGGGTATCGCGGGAAGCTTCTGTGTTTGAAGTTCCTTTTCCGCTACAAGCTGTAAACAATAATGCTGTACAGAGGGTAAAAATAGAAATAACGGTTCTTTTTGTTTTCATGAATAATTTCTCCTTTGAATAATTGATAATAAAATTAATGGTTACTTTTTGGAATATTGTTGTCTACGGATGCTCTTTTTTCGCATGGCATGCCCATAAACTGATAGTGGATGGCATCTTTAGGGCAGGCTTTTATACATGCTCCGCATCGTATGCATTCCGGATGATCCGGGGTCTTAAGCACATCAACATCCATTTTACAGGCATTGGAACATTGACCGCATCCGACACATTTACTGTTTTCAACCTTAATTTTAAGAAAGCTGACCTTGTTAAACAGTGAGTAGATTGCCCCGAGAGGACAAATCCATTTGCAGAAGGGTCTGTAAAACAAAATACTTAACACAACAACTGTAATTAAAATAAGGCATTTAAAAGAAAATAGCTTTCCCAGTGCAGATCGTATGGCAACATTTCCCAGTGAAAGAGGTATAGCCCCTTCCAGAACGCCTTGAGGACAAATGTATTTGCAGAAGAACGGATCCCCCATCCCAATGGAGTTCGTTACAAACATTGGCAGAAGTATAACGAAAACAATAAGGATAAGATATTTCAGGTATCTTAGTGGTTTCAGCCGGGCTGTAGAAAATTTTTTCCCGGGAATTTTATGGATTAAATCCTGAAACCATCCAAACGGACACAAAAAACCACATATAAATCGCCCAAGTGTCACACCCAGTAAAATAAAAAATCCTGTTATGTAGTATGAAAATTTAAATCGCGATGAACCGACAACTGCCTGAAAAGCTCCGATAGGACAGGCTCCGGATGCAGCGGGACAGGAATAACAGTTTAATCCGGGTACACATACCGTTTTAGCACTGCCCTGATATATTTTACCCTTGAATAAATTGGGAATATGAATATTAGTAAGCAGCGTGGCAGCTGCCTGTATCCATCCACGTATTCCGGCAGCTCTTTTTGATATTATTTTTTTATTCTTATCCAATTCCGACACACTCCAGACATAATTTTATTGCTTTGCCAAGTACGGCAGCTGCTTCACCTCTGATTGCACCATAGCTGACCATAGTGATACCGGTGATAAGCAAGGCAATTTGAGATATTTTTTGACACTTCAAGATATTGTTGCTCCTTTCATTTATTGAATTTATTGACCTGCTGACCTGGGTATTATACAATAGCAGTTGTAAAATTTTTGTTAAGAAACAGGTGAAAGCTTTTGAGATTATTAATAGTTGAAGATGAGAAACAAATATGCGACACAATTGCAAAAAGTCTGTATGATGCCGGTTACGAGGTGGATACCTGCTATGACGGGGAAGAGGCACTGGAATGCATTCTGGCGGAGGATTATGATTTGATTGTTCTGGATCTGAATCTGCCGGGTATGGATGGAATGGACATTTTAAGGGAACTTAGACAGAAAAATGAGGAGACGAAGGTCCTGATATTATCTGCAAGAGGACAGATTGCCGATAAGGTTGAGGGACTGGATGCAGGTGCAAACGATTATATGGAAAAACCGTTTCATTTGCAGGAACTTGAGGCACGTATCAGAAGCCTGACAAGAAGAAAATTTGTGCAGAAGGATATATGCCTGGAAAGTGGTGAAATTAAGTTCAATACGATAAGACGCGAGGCATATGCAAAAGGGAAAATGGTTCCCCTGACAAGAAAAGAAAATGGTATTCTGGAATACCTTCTTCTTAATCTTGGCAGACCGGTCAGCCAGGAGGAACTGATAGAACATGTCTGGGATGCATCCGTGGATAGCTTTAGCGGCTCCATCAGAGTGCATATGTCTTCGCTCAGAAGAAAACTGAAGTCCGTGCTTGGATATGATCCGGTTTTGAACAAGGTGGGAGAGGGGTATAAAATACGAGAGGAGTCCGATAAATGAGAAGAATGTCGTTGCAGTGGAGGCTTACCTGTATCATTACATTATATATTGCGGTTATATGTGGATGCCTGACTATGCTGGTCTATAAAAACGGTGTGTATTATATGGAATCCCTGCAGGAGACTGTTGATGCACAGGGAGATGGGAATGGAAATGAATCAGACGAAATATATATCAGTATTCCGGAAGACAAGTGGGACGAATTTGCAAATGATTTTTCGGTCCAGGTATACAACAATAAGACGGATTACAAAAAAAGCAGCCTGATAATTTCAGCTTTATTGGCACTTCTTGGTGGAGTGGCTACATATTTTATAAGTGGGCGTGCCCTCAGACCGATTAGAGAGTTTTCGGATAAAATCGAAGAAGTACAGGCACAGAATCTGGCAGATTCACGGATAGAAGAGAATCAGGTGAAAGAACTGAACCAGCTTAGTGCTTCATATAACAAAATGCTGGAACGCCTTTCGGATGCCTTTGAGATACAAAGACAATTTACCGCAAATGCAGCACATGAGCTTCGAACCCCACTGTCTTTAATGCAGGTACAGCTTGATTTATATAATTCCACCGGACATCCGGGCAATGATACGGATACTTTACAGACGATAAAGATGGTTACGGAACAGAATGACAGGCTCAGCAGGATGGTAAAGACACTTCTTGACATGAGCGAACTTCAGACGGTGGGAAGAGATGAGAAAATTGCAGTTGACGCTCTCATTGATGAAGTGCTGGCAGATTTGGAACCTCTTGCACAGGAAAAAAATATAAAGCTTGCTGGAAAATGCAAGAACACAACAATGGTCGGAAGTGATATTCTTATTTACAGGCTGGTATATAATCTTGTTGAAAATGCAATAAAATATAATCATTCAGGTGGACAGGTTACAGTTACTGCGTATCAGAAGGAAAAGCATGTTTATCTGTCAGTAGAGGATACAGGAAGCGGAATCCCGGAGGAACTACGGGAGCGCGTGTTTGAACCATTCTTCCGTGTGGATAAATCCAGAAGCAGGGAACTGGGGGGCGTAGGTCTGGGACTTGCTTTGGTTCATGAAATTGTGAGAGTGCATGATGGCAGTATAACAGTTAAGGCCAGTCCGTCTGGAGGGACGATTTTTGATGTGATTTTTTAAAGAGAATATATCTGATGTGCTTTTGAACAGCCAGAAATGGGAGGAAAGAAAATGCTGGAACGAAAAATAGTCCGTACAGCCAATGAAGATTTACCGGTAATTAAGGAAATGAATGCAGCCAGTAAAATGAAACTGGAAAAAAGAATGATAAACCTGTCCTTTATTGGAAGCGTACTCTTTGTAGTAGCAGAAGGAGTTATGGCATATATCAGTCATTCCCATGCAATATTGATGGACTGCGTATTTGATGTGACAGATTTAATAATGATAGGACCGTTTCTGGTGCTGGTGCCACTGTTATACCGGCCGGTAACGGAACGCAGACCATATGGGTTTTCCCAGGTGGAATCTTTATTTCTGGTAATCAAGTACAGTGTGCTTTTAGTAGTTACCATCCAGCTTTTAATTGACAGTGTTCAAAGCATCCTGCATGGCGGACATATGGTAAATGCCAGCCAGCTTGCAGGCTTTGAGTTTGGTGTATTTGCCGGCTGCCTTGTCATTTATTTCCTGCTTCATTATTTCAGTAAACGGTATGCATCCGTAGTGGTAAAAGCGGAAATGTATAACTGGAAACTGGATGTAGTCAGCAGTTTTGGCGTATCCGCCGCATTCTTCGGACAGTTCCTGCTGCAGAAGACACCGTACGAATGGCTGACACCGTACATAGACCCGGTAGTGGCAATTGTGATGGCATTAATCTTAATTGTAGAACCGGTGAAAATGATATTGCATGGACTCAGGGAGCTGGTGCTCTTTGCACCGGAGCAGGAAGTTATGGACCAGATACGTTCCATAGCAGAACAATATATGCAGACCTGTTCCTATACGATAGAATTCTTAGATGTCATCCAGACCGGACGAAAAACCTGGGTGGAAATATACATAGACAGTCCCAATGATATTATTACAATGCAGTCCCTCACCAGAATCAGAAATGGAATCCGGGAAGAATTAAAGAAATACTTTGATCAGATTTATGTGGAACTGATACCGGATTTGCCGGAATAAAAATAATACCGGACACAGGTGCCGGAGTGTATAAAAAGTGCCGATGGAATATTCCACCGGCACTTTTTATGAAACGGAGATGGCGGGATTCGAACCCGCGTGCCCCGGAGGGCTAACGCATTTCGAGTGCGCCCCGTTATGACCACTTCGATACATCTCCAGATAAAAAAGAGTGCATACACTTTGTTGGATTCGTGTGGTAAAGTGTTTTGCACAACAACATATATATCATACAATATTTTCCTGCCGGATGCAAGCAGATTTCATTGACAGACCCGGCAAATGCCCGTATAATATTATTTATATTGGTTATAGTGACCATAAGTAGGAGGATTAGACAAATGAATAATGAAAAAGAGTTCAAGCCGTATATTCCGGCAGACAAAGTTTTGCCGGAGCTTACGCCAATCTCTATTATTCTGGGTATCCTGCTGGCCGTAGTTTTCGGTGGAGCAAATGCATACTTAGGACTTAGAGTAGGAATGACAGTGTCGGCATCCATACCGGCAGCGGTAATTTCCATGGGAATTATCCGCGTAATTTTAAGAAGGGACTCCATTCTGGAGAATAACATGGTACAGACCATCGGTTCTGCCGGAGAGTCTCTTGCAGCAGGAGCAATCTTTACACTTCCGGCTCTGTTCATGTGGGCAGAGGAAGGTGGCACAAGCATGCCATCTTTAGTGGAAATCGCATTGATTGCATTAATCGGTGGTGTTATCGGAGTTATGTTTATGATTCCACTTCGTAGTGCGTTAATCGTACAGGAGCATGGAAAGCTTCCTTATCCGGAAGGAAAAGCATGTGCAGAAGTGCTGGTAGCCGGAGAAGAAGGCGGAGCAAAAGCAAGTACCGTATTTGCTGGTCTGGGAATTGCAGCAGCATACAAATTCATCACAGATGGTTTGAAAGTATTCCCGAGTGAAGTGACTTATGAAATCAAATCTTACAAGGGTTCCGGAATCGGAATGGATGTACTTCCGGCACTTCTTGGAGTTGGTTATATCTGTGGAGCCAGAGTATCTTCCTACATTTTTGCAGGTGGAGTAATCGGCTGGTTCGTACTGATGCCGTTAATCGCACTCTTTGGCGCAGACCTTACCATTTTCCCGGCAAGTGTTCCGGTATCTGAACTTGGCGCAGCAGGAATCTGGTCAAACTATATCCGTTACATTGGGGCAGGAGCAGTTGCTGCAGGCGGAATCATCAGTCTGGTAAAGAATCTGCCACTTATCGCAAAGACCTTCCGTCAGGCATTAAAGAGCTACGGAAGCAAAGGAAATGGCGACAACAGCCGTCTCAATAAAGATATTCCAATAAATATCGTAATTCTTACGATTGGAATCATGGCTATTATCATGTGGCTGGTTCCGGCAGTTCCGGTAAGCCTTCTTGGAGCAATTATTATTGTAATCTTCGGATTCTTCTTTGCAACCGTATCATCCAGAATGGTTGGTATCGTAGGAAGTTCTAATAACCCGGTATCCGGAATGGCAATTGCAACACTGCTTATCACAACTATGATTTTAAAAGCAACCGGAACCATCGGAATGCCTGGAATGGTAGCTTCTATTGCAATCGGTTCTGTCATCTGTATCATCGCAGCAATCGCCGGAGATACATCACAGGATTTAAAGACCGGTTATCTGGTAGGAGCAACACCTTGGAAACAGCAGGTTGGTGAAATCATCGGTGTGGCAGCGTCCGCTATTGCAATCGGTGGAGTATTATATCTGTTAAATGCAGCATGGAGCTATGGTTCCTCAGCAATCCCTGCACCGCAGGCAACCTTGATGAAGATGGTAGTAGAAGGAGTTATGGGCGGAAACCTTCCTTGGGTACTGGTATTTGCAGGCGTTGGTATTGCAGTAGTAGTAGAAATCCTTGGAATTCCGGTATTGCCATTTGCAGTAGGTCTTTACCTTCCGATTTACTTAAGCACACCAATGATTGTTGGTGGATTAATCCGCTTATACTTCGATAAGAAGAAGGGTGAATCTGAAGAAGAGAAGAAACACAAAGTGGAAAACGGAGTGCTTTACTCATCCGGCCTGATTGCCGGAGAGGGTCTGGTAGGAATACTCCTTGCAGTCTGCGCAGTCATTCCATTCAAGGGAGAGACCTTTGCAGATGCATTTAACTTATCTGCAATATTCGGCTTCAGTTTAGGAAACATTGGCGGACTGGTATTCTTTGCATTACTTGCCGTAACTTTAATCCTTTTCATCCGTGGAAAGAAGAAAAAAGAAAATTAAAAACAGAATCAAGTAGTTCTTACATCTGCCGTCTTGCGAAAAGGCGGCAGATGTTTTATACTGCTAGCGAAGATAACAGGAGGCAATATGGCAAAGAAAAAAGACAATTATTTAGATTATATCCCACGTCCGAATACATTATTTGAATGTAATAAGAACAAAGATGGCAAAATAGAAATAAAAATGCATAACAAAGGTGTGTTTAACAAAATCGCACAGGTGTTATTTAAGAAACCGAAATACAGCTATATCGAGCTGGATGAATTCGGCAGCTTCGTGTGGGAACAGATGGATGGAAAGAAAACCATCTATGAGATTGGTACACTGGTAAAAGAAAGATTCGGTGACAAGGCAGAACCTCTTTATGAGAGACTGTCCCAGTATATCAAGATTCTGCATAACAACCATTTTATCGTATATGAGAATAAATTAAGAAAGAAGGAATCATAATGAGCGCATTAGCAGGCTTAGAACCAAAAGAGGTATTTCATTATTTTGAAGAAATCAGCAATATTCCCCGTCCATCCTATAAAGAGGAGAAAATCAGCAATTATCTGGTAAACTTCGCAAAGGAACGGAACTTAGAATATTATCAGGATGAAGTAAAAAATGTCATTATCATCAAAGAGGCAGCACCGGGCTATGAAGATGTTGCACCGCTGATGATTCAGGGACATATGGATATGGTGTGCGAGAAAGAACCGGGCAGCACCATCGATTTTGAAAATGACGGACTGACACTGGAAGTAAATGGAGATTATATCAGTGCAAAGGGAACAACCCTTGGCGGCGACGATGGAATTGCAGTTGCATACGCACTGGCAATCTTAGACTCTGACAGCATTGCGCATCCACGTATCGAATTTATCTGTACCGTGTCCGAAGAGGTTGGCATGGAAGGAGCTGTAGCACTGGATGTTTCCCACTTGAAAGCAAAAAAGCTTCTGAACCTGGATTCCGAAAATGAAGGAATCATGCTGGTAAGCTGTGCCGGTGGATGCAGCACCGTATGTGAACTTCCGGCGGAATGGGAAAAGAGCGCAGGAAATCTTGTTTCTATTCATGTGGCAGGATTAAAGGGTGGACATTCCGGCGTGGAAATTGACAAAGGAAGAGCCAACTCCAACATTTTGCTGGGAAGAATTCTTTTGGAATTAAAAGATGAATATCATTATCAGATAGCAGCATTATCCGGCGGAAATAAGCAGAATGCCATTCCAAGAGAAAGTGCAGCAGAGCTTATGGTACAGGAAGATGCCACACAGCTTGTCCATAAAATAGAAGAAATTGCAGAGAAAATCACCCATGAATTTTCCACCAGTGACCCGGATATCCAGATATCCGTAGCAGTAGAAGAAAACTGTGAGAAGGAAGTATTAACAGAAGCTGCAGCAAGAAAAACAGTGCTTTTAATCAACCTGCTTCCAAATGGAATTCTTCGCATGAGTGATGACATCAAGGGACTGGTAGAGACTTCTTTAAACCTCGGCGTTCTGACTCTGGAAAAAGATAAGCTGACTCTGCAGTATGCCGTAAGAAGTGCAGTGGGAACCGCAAAAGAATATCTTTTGAAACGTATTGCTGCGCTGGTGGAAGAGTTTGGCGGAAGAGTCACCAATACCGGTAATTATCCTGCGTGGGAATACCGCAGGGATTCTGTACTCCGGGATGATATGGTCCGCATTTTCAAGGAAATGTATGGAAAAGAGCCGACCGTAGAAGCAATTCATGCCGGACTTGAGTGTGGCATTTTAGCAGGTAAGATTGACGGACTGGATGCTGTCTCCATCGGACCCGATATGATTGCCATTCATACCACAGAGGAGAAATTAAGCATTTCTTCCACAAAGAGAGTATGGGATTATATCCTGAAAGTAATTGCCTGTAAATAAATTGCTTAAGCGGGCATTATAGCTTGTACCCTAAAAAAAAATATATTATAATATATTCTGGATGTGTGGGCGTATGCACAACAATAAGCAAAGAAAGGGATGCAGCAAATGAAAAGAATAGGTATGTTGACCAGCGGCGGAGACTGTCAGGCATTAAATGCAGCAATGCGCAGCGTGGTAAAAGGATTAAGTCATAATGTGGATGAGTTGGAAATCTACGGTTTTTATAATGGTTACAAGGGATTGATTTATGGCGATTACCGCCTGCTTACATCAAAGGATTTTTCGGGAATCCTTACCAAGGGCGGAACCATCTTGGGTTCTTCCAGACAGCCATTTAAACTGATGCGTGTGCCGGATGAGAACGGGCTGGATAAGGTGGAAGCAATGAAGCAGACCTATCATAAACTGAAACTGGATTGTCTGGTAATCCTTGGCGGAAACGGAACACAGAAGACTGCCAATCTCCTTCGGGAAGAAGGATTAAATGTCATCCATCTGCCGAAGACCATCGACAATGATATCTATGGAACAGACATTACCTTTGGTTTCTATAGTGCAATCAATGTAGCATGTGCAGCTATTGATTGTATACACACAACAGCAGCATCCCATAATCGTGTCTTTATCGTAGAAGTCATGGGACATAAAGTGGGCTGGCTGACCCTGTACGCAGGTGTTGCCAGTGGAGCAGATATCATATTACTGCCGGAAATCCCATATGATATTGATAAAGTCATCGAAGCAATAGATAAGAGAACCAGGGATGGAAAAGGCTTTACCATTCTTGCAGTAGCAGAGGGTGCTATTTCCAAGGAAGATGCAGCACTTTCTAAGAAAGAATACAAAGAGAAGTTAAAGAATTATAAATATCCGTCTGTATCCTATGAGATTGCAGACCAGATTGAGAAACGCAGTGGCACCGAAGTACGTGTAACCGTACCGGGCCATACCCAGCGCGGTGGCAGTCCATGCCCATATGACCGTGCACTCTGTACACGACTTGGTGCAGCAGCAGCCCAGGCAATCATTGATGAAGATTACGGATATATGATTGCGATGATTAATGATAAGACAAAGCGTGTTCCACTGAAGGATGTGGCTGGCAAGTTAAAGACGGTTGACCCGGGCTGCCAGATGATTAAAGAGGCAAAGACCATTGGAATCAGCTTTGGAGATTAAGAGAAGCGAGGATGGAATAGATGTCATACATGGCACTTTACCGTAAGTTCCGCCCACAGGAATTCGCGGATGTCAAAGGACAGGAGCATATAGTAACAACCTTAAAGAACCAGATAAAGGCAGACCGTATCGGCCATGCATATCTGTTCTGTGGAACGAGAGGAACCGGTAAGACAACCATCGCAAAAATATTTGCCAAGGCAGTCAACTGCGAACATCCCGTAGATGGAAGCCCTTGTGGAGAATGTGCAAGCTGTAAAGCAATTGCGGCAGGAAGTTCCATGAATGTTATCGAAATTGATGCGGCATCCAATAACGGTGTAGATAATATCCGTGAAATCCGGGAAGAGGTAGCATACCGCCCGACAGAAGGAAAATACAAAGTTTATATCATAGACGAGGTGCACATGCTCTCCATCGGAGCCTTTAACGCTTTGTTGAAGACCCTGGAAGAGCCGCCTTCCTATGTCATTTTTATACTGGCAACTACGGAAGCCCATAAGATACCGATTACGATTCTTTCGAGATGTCAGCGGTATGATTTCCGGAGGATTTCCATTGAGACCATATCAGACCGCCTGATGGAACTGATGGAAAAGGAAAATGTGGAAGTGGAAGAACGGGCAATCCGCTATATTGCCAAAGCGGCAGACGGATCCATGCGGGATGCCTTAAGCCTTTTAGACCAGTGCATCGCCTTTTATCTGGGACAGAAGCTGACCTATGACCATGTGTTAGAGGTGCTGGGTGCAGTAGATACGGAAGTCTTTTCTAAATTACTGCGGAAAGTGCTGGCAGAAGATGTGGCAGGAGCCATTTCGCAGTTAGAAGAGCTGGTCATCGAGGGAAGAGATTTAGGACAGTTTGTCAATGACTTTACCTGGTATTTAAGAAACCTGCTTTTGTTAAAAGGCTCAGACGATATGGAAGAAGTCTTAGATATGTCTTCTGAGAACATGGCACTTTTAAAAGAAGAAGCCCGGTTGGTAGAAGCAGATGTACTGATGCGGTATATCCGGATTTTCTCCGAGCTGTCCAATCAGGTAAAATATTCTTCCCAGAAACGAATCTTAATTGAAATCGCAATAATTAAATTATGTAAACCTGCAATGGAGACCAACATGGATTCCATTACAGACCGGTTAGCAAAGTTAGAAAAGAAGATGGAGCAGGGAATTCCCATGGCAGCACCGGTGAATACCGCGACACAGCCGGCCGAGGCAGCAGCACCGGTCAGCCGTCCGCCAATGCCAAAAGCAATCCCGGAAGATGTGGAACAGATTGTAAAGAACTGGAATTCCATTCTACCGAAGATGAGCGGCGTGGTGCGCACCTATCTTAAGTCGGCACATTTAAGTCTTGGCGGAGATGACCGTCTGATGATTGTATTGGATGACCCGGTTGCAGCAGGCTACGTGGAAGAGGAAGACCACAGAAATGAAATCCGACAGGTGATTTCTGATTATATAGAAAAAGAAGTGGAGATTCAGATTCAGCAGAATCAGTCGAATCGTCCGTTTGAAGAATCCTATGTGGATTTGTCACAGATAATCAATATGGATATAACCATTGAAGATGAATAAAATACAGGAGGAAATGGAAACATGGCAAAAAGAGGCGGAGGATTTCCGGGCGGAATGCCGGGAAATATGGGAAACCTTATGAAACAGGCACAGAAGATGCAGCGCCAGATGGAAGAGGCATCCAAGGAGTTAGAGGAGAAAGAAGTAACAGCCGCAGCAGGTGGCGGTGCAGTTGAGGTTACAGTCTCCGGTAAGAAAGAAGTAACCAAAGTAAAGATTGATCCGGAAGCAGTTGACCCGGATGATGTAGAAATGTTAGAAGACATGATTATGGCAGCAACCAATGAGGCACTGCGCCAGATTGAAGAATATTCCCAGCAGTCCATGTCCAAGATTACCGGTGGCATGGGTGGACTTGGCGGCGGATTCCCATTCTAATCAGCTGAAGGAGAAGAGGAAGCAGAATGGACTATTACAGCAGTCAGATAAGCCGTCTGATAGAACAACTTTCCGGCTTGCCGGGAATTGGACCAAAGTCGGCGCAGAGACTGGCATTTCATATTTTGAATATGCCGGAAGAAAATGTGGAAAAATTAAGTCGTTCCATATTAGATGCAAGACAGAATATACACTACTGCAAAGAGTGCCTGACCCTGACCGATGATGAACTCTGCCCGATATGCAAAAATCCCCAGCGGGATCACAGCGTAATCATGGTAGTAGAGGACACCAGGGATCTGGCAGCTTATGAGAAAACTGGAAAATATGAAGGAGTATATCATGTACTTCATGGGGCAATATCTCCGATGCTTGGAATCGGACCGAATGACATTAAGCTCAAGGAGCTGATACATCGGCTGGAGGGTGATGTAAGAGAAGTCATCATCGCCACCAATTCAAGCTTAGAGGGAGAGACAACAGCAATGTATATCAGCAAGCTGGTGAAACCGACTGGAATCAAGGTCTCAAGAATTGCCAGCGGCGTCCCTGTGGGAGGGGATTTGGAATACATTGACGAGGTAACATTACTTCGCGCGTTAGAGGGACGTGTGGAGTTGTAATGGATACAAACAAGCTTATTCATGAGAAAGGTTAAGTAAAATGACGAATGCAGAGTTGGAAAAAAAGGCAAATGAAGTAAGACAAAGTATTGTTACGGCATTGCACAGTGCAAAATCCGGACATCCAGGCGGATCACTTTCCGCAGCAGATATTATGACATATCTGTATTTTGAAGAGATGAATGTGGATCCGAAGAATCCGAAGATGGCAGACCGCGACAGATTTGTGCTGTCGAAAGGACATGTAGCTCCGGCATTATATTCTGTACTGGCACACAAAGGATATTTTCCGGTAGAAGATCTTGTGACACTGCGTCATACAGGTTCTTATTTACAGGGACATCCGGATATGAAACATATTCCGGGTGTTGATATGTCTGCAGGTTCCTTAGGACAGGGATTGTCCTGCGCAGTAGGAATGGCACAGGCTGGTAAGATGGATGATAAGGATTATCAGGTATATGCAATGTGTGGTGATGGTGAGATTCAGGAAGGACAAATCTGGGAAGCTGCCATGTGGGCAGGCGCACATCACTTAGACAACCTGACTGTAATCGTAGATAACAATAACCTTCAGATAGATGGAACGGTAGAAGAAGTATGTTCTCCATATCCGATTGATAAGAAATTTGAAGCATTCAATTTCCATGTAATCAATATCAATGGAAATGATATGGAAGAAATCCGTAATGCCTTTGCAGAAGCAAAGAAAGTAAAAGGCATGCCGGTTGCAATCATCGCAAAGACCACCAAAGGAAAAGGAGTTTCCTTTATGGAAAATCAGGTGGGCTGGCATGGAAAAGCTCCAAACGACGAGCAGTACGAACAGGCAATGGAAGAATTGAAGAAAGCAGGTGAAGCATTATGTCAGAAGTAAAGAAGATTGCAACAAGAGAAAGCTACGGTAATGCTTTAGTAGAACTGGGCAGGGAACACACAGACCTTGTAGTATTAGATGCCGATTTGGCAGGTGCAACCAAGACGGAAATCTTCAAGAAAGCATTTCCGGAACGTTTCTTGGACTGTGGAATTGCAGAAGCAAATATGGCTGGAATCGCAGCAGGACTTTCTACCTGCGGTAAAGTTCCATTCATGAGCTCCTTTGCAATGTTTGCAGCAGGACGTGCTTATGAGCAGGTGCGTAACGCAATCGGATATCCACACCTGAATGTAAAAATCGGTGCAACCCATGCAGGAATCTCTGTAGGAGAAGACGGTGCAACCCACCAGTGCTTAGAAGACCTTGCACTGATGCGTGAAATTCCTGGAATGGTAGTGATTAATCCGAGTGATGATATTGAAGCAAAAGCTGCAGTAAAAGCGGCATATGAACATGTAGGACCGGTTTACCTCCGATTTGGCAGACTTGCAATTCCTGTATTTAACGATAACGAAGATTACAAATTCGAAATCGGAAAAGGAATCGTCTTAAAAGAAGGAAAAGATGTTACCATCTTTGCAACCGGACTGGAAGTAAGCGAGACATTAGCAGCAGAGAAAATGTTGGCAGCAGATGGCATTGATGCAGAGATTATCAACATCCATACCATTAAGCCAATCGATGCAGAATTAGTTGCTGCATCAGCCACAAAGACAGGCAAAGTCGTAACCGTAGAAGAGCATTCCATCATCGGTGGACTTGGAAGTGCTGTATGTGAAGTCCTTTGCGAGAAAGCACCGGCCAAAGTGCTCCGCATTGGCGTAAATGATACCTTTGGCGAGTCAGGCCCGGCACCGGAACTGATTGCAAAATACGGACTGGATGCAGAAAGTATCTACAAAAAGGTAAAAGCCTTTGTAAAAGAAAACTAAAAAAGACAAAAAGGAAAGCTGTCACTGAAAAAGTGGCAGCTTTTTTCGTAAAAATCTGTCAGAAACTTCATTTTTCGCCATCCATGATATGGCAAAAAATCCGCCGCCTCTGTGTTATGGTTGTCCCAGGACAAGAGGAAAGGGGCGGCAGAAGTGATAGAGATTATACAACGGAAGGAAATAGAAAATTCAGCAACAGGAAATGCACCGGCAGGAAATACCGCAACAGGAAATATAGTGACAGAAAATAGAAGAACGAACGAGAAGGCGGAGGATACGGCAACGTTTCCACGAAATTTCCGCCAGATTGGGACGCCAGAGGGTGAAAAACACATTTTCATAGAAGATTATGTATACACCTATCTGCATCCGGCATTTCTCGGAATGAATGAACGGAGGGTATGCATTCTGGTGGGCAGAACCGAAACCCATGGCAAAAACACGAATATCTATGTAAATGGAGCATTTGAATTGCTGGAAATTGCATATTGTGGGACAGCTCCGGTTTTTCAGGAGAAAATCCGGACAGAAATATGCACCTTAATTAAACGCTATTTTGATGGAAGCACCCTGCTGGGCTGGTTTTATGATGAGAAGGGGACAGCACCCTGCCTGACACCGGAACTGGAACGGATACTGAAAAATTTCTTTGGGGGAAACAATAGGCTTCTGCTGCTGTCGGATTCCCTGGAAAAAGAAGAAGCGTTATACATATATGAAGATGGAGCCGTTCATAAAAAAGAAGGCTATTATATCTATTATGAACGCAACCAGGCGATGCAGGAGTATATGATAGTATCGCGGAAAGACACACCGCAGGAAGTGAAACCGGAGGAGGTCCGGGATGAGGCATTAAAAAACTACCGGGAGCTGGTCTTAAACAGACCAAAGAAGAATTTTCAACTGCCGGCATTTCATTCACTGGTTTATGGAAGTGGTCTTCTGGTGGTCATTGCAATTATAGTCGTCGGCATCAGCATGTTTAATAATTATGAGAAAATGAAGAAACTAGAAACTGCGGTCAGTGTCATGGAACAGAAAAATGATTCATCAGGAACAGACCCTGCACCGGATACGGAAACCCAGACAAAGCTGGTCATCGAGGACCTTGCGGGACAGGTAGAACCAACGGAAAAAGAGAATGCAGAAAACTTACAGGTTGCGGACAACACGGCAGCACCGGATAACATGGCAGCACCGGACAGCACGGCAGCACAGGATAGCACGGCAGCACCGGATAACACTGCAACACAGGATAACACGGCAGCACCGGATAATACATCTGACCAGGCAGCATCCGCAAGTACACAGCCCCGGTCCGAGGCGGAAATTATATTGCAGCAGGGCTATTATATCGTGCAGCCGGGAGACAGCATGATTTCCATCAGTAAAAAGATATATCAGGATGCTTCCCATGTGGCAGATTTGTGTGCGGCAAATGGGATTGAAAATGTCGATAATATAAAGGTTGGCGAAAAATTAATACTTCCATAAGAAAAAAATAATGCCGAAACATGGAATATAGGCTATAATCAATAGAAGAGTGAAGAGAACAGCAGGAGTTAAGAAACAGAAATGGCAGATAAAACACAGTTTCGTACCATCGAAACAGACGAAGAAGAACTGAATACCAAAATACGGAAACATCGTTTGAAAATAATAAAAATCATATTGTTGTTGCTGGCACTGGCAGCTGTTGCAGCATTGGGGATTTTCTTTTTTCAGAAATTGCGGAAATATAATAGTTACACGGTAGAAAAAAGCGTGGAACGTCAGGACACTGCTGGAAGCCAGTTTCTTGCATATGGAAATGGTTTTATCAAATATAGTAACGATGGGGCAATTTATACCGACGCCAATGATGAAGTGTACTGGAACCAGACCTATGAGATGAAAGAACCAATGGCAGATGTCTGTGAGGATTATGTGGCATTGGCAGATAGGGGCGGAACTGAAATCTATATCATGAATCAGGCGGGAATGCAGGGCAAAATTGAGACACCGATGAACATCTCCAGAATAAGCGTAGCCAACCAGGGCGTTGTGGCAGTATGGATGGAGAGTGACGGAGAGAATTACATCCGTATGTATGACCAAAATGGCAAAAATCTGGTGTCCGGCGCATTCTATACAGAAAAAAGCGGTTATCCGCTGGATATTTCCCTTTGCAATGATGGAAAGAAATTAGCAGTGTCCATGCTCACGGTCAATAATGGAGAAGTATGCAGCACAATCAAATTCTACAATTTTGGCTCAGTAGGACAAAATGAGATTGATTATATGGTAGGAAGCTTCGACTATCCGGATGTGATAATACCTCAGATAGAATTTACCGATAACAACCGTCTGGTGGCATTTGGCGATTCCAAAATTATTTTGTTCAGAGGTACCCAGAAACCGGAGCCGGATGATGAAATTACGCTGAACCAGGAAATAAAGAGTGTATTTACCAGTGAAAATTATATTGGCATCATTTACAATAATGATGTGCAGGCAGAATTCGATACCGAAAGCACAGAAGAAAGCCGCCATATGGAAATTTATAATACCGGTGGCAAACATGTATTGAGCAAGGATTTTACCATGGATTATGAAAATGTGGACTTCCTTGGAAATGGAGAAATCTGTATCCGGAACGCCACAGAGTGTCAGATTTACAATACATATGGTGTAAAGAAATTTTCCTATACATTTGATACACCGCTGTATGATGTGATTTCAGACGGCAGCCAGAATGGTTATATATTTATAATGGAAGGAACAACAGAGAAGGTAAGACTGAAGTGAATTGGTTATTGATATGTGTGATTGGAATCCTGGTAGTATGTGCCCTGGAGGGATACTTCCGTGGATTTATAAAAATAGTATTCTCCCTGCTTGCAATGATTATCACCCTTGCAGTGGTGTCGGTTGCAGCTCCAAAGATTACAACCTATATAGAAGAAAACACAGAGCTGGATGAGAGAATCACGGAGAAATGCTTAGAGCATGTGGAAAAAAATGCGCAGGACCGGCTGGACCGGGAAGCACAGGAGAAGTCCGAAGAGACCAGACAGCAGTTAGAAGAAAATGGTATCAGTGGCGGAGAACTGGATGCCCTTATGGACAAAGCGGCAGAAGCGGGAAGTGATGCGGTCCATCAGGCGCTGGCAGATAGCGGAGTTTATCAGGCAATGGCACAAAAAATCACGCATTTTATCATCAGCCTGATTGCCTGCATAGTGACATATGTGGTGGTATATCTGGTTCTTCATATTATTTTGAATGTGCTGGATCTGGTGGTGAAGCTTCCGGTTCTGAAAGGAATCAACCGGTTCATGGGAATGTTGGCAGGCGGTGTGAAAGGATTTCTTATAGTCTGGGTGGCATTTTATCTGATACATATTATGGCAGCCACAGAATGGGGCACGCGGCTGGTGACATATATCGGAGAAAATGAGTTCCTCGCATTCCTCTATCAGCATAATCTTCTGGTACAGATATTTGCCGGGATTTTCTAAAATGTATAAAAAATTTAAAATGACATAAAAATATCAGCAAATAGATATTGTAGGATGAAAAAACAGAATCCACAATATCTATTGCTTTTTGTTAGAAACCACAAACCGCCTGAAAAAAGTGTGTAAAAAAACCGAAAAAAGGGTGTTGACATCCCGAAAATGACGTGCTATTATAAAACTCCACCGCGCAGAAAACACCTGTTGCGGCGGGAGATAAGAATTTAAAAAATGAAAAAAGTTGTTGACAAAAGCTGACAGACATGATATTCTGT
>NZ_QTWP01000006.1:0-158242 GCF_003461185.1 Roseburia sp. AF20-18LB | reverse complement strand
AACTTAAACTTGCAAACTGGAAGCTCGGATTCCAATTCAGCTTGAAAAGACAGACACTTAAGAAAATAAAGAAAACAACAAACAATATTAAAATAATTAATCAAAACTACACTAAAAACAAATATAAAGCATGTTTTGACTTAAAACTATTTACCTTCTGGTCAAAGAGTGCTAGTCTTGGACAGAACCAAAAAACAAAAAATAAAAATTGAAAACAAACCCTTGTGACAATGGCGTCAGGACAGGATAAGACTGTCTTGACGCTATTTGCGTTACTAAGTAGGGTTAAAAAAATAAGAAAGAGAGAGGGAAACATCATGACAGAAGAAATGCGTATGGAATCCGATTCAATTGGAACAATGGAAGTGCCAAAGGAGGCTTATTATGGCGTACAGGCTTTGCGGGCAAAACAGAATTTTCCGATTACAGGACAGAGTCTGCATCCTGCATTTATCCGCAACCTTGCAAAAGTAAAGAAGGCAGCGGCACAGAGTAATCGGAATGCGTTGGCTCTTCCGGCAGATAAGGCAGAAGCAATTATAAGAGCCTGTGATGAAGTGATTCGTGGATGTTTTGCCGATGAATTTATTGTAGATGCTATTCAGGGTGGCGCCGGAACCAGTGCCAATATGAACATGAACGAGGTGCTGGCAAACCGTGCCAATGAATGGATGGGAGGAAGAAAAGGTGATTATAGCCGGATTCACCCGAATGACCATGTGAATATGTCCCAGTCCACCAATGATGTGATTCCAACAGCCGGAAAACTTACGGTGCTGGAACTGTTAAAACCGTTGCTGGCAGAACTGGATGGACTGGAGAGGGAGCTTCGGATTAAAGCAGCAGAATTTGATGGAATCTTAAAAATGGGAAGAACGCAGCTTCAGGATGCAGTGCCGATGCGCCTCGGACAGACCTTTCATGCCTATGCAACCATGGTAAAACGTGATTGTGAGCGGCTGAAAGAAGTAAGATGTGAAATGTTTACTGTAAATCTGGGGGGAACCGCAATTGGAACTGCCATCAATGTTTCTCCGGCATATTTATCTAACGTGGTGCCGACACTGGCAAAGATAACCGGTTATCCACTGAAGCAGGCAGAGGATTTATTTGATGCTACAGAGAATCTGGATGGATTCGTGATGGTATCCGGTGCACTGAAAGCATGCGCCGTAGACCTTTCAAAAATGTGTAATGATTTAAGACTGTTATCCTCTGGACCAAGAACCGGGTTTGGTGAAATTAACCTTCCGGCAAGACAGAATGGTTCTTCTATTATGCCGGGCAAAGTAAATCCGGTTATTCCGGAAGTGGTAAGCCAGGTAGCGTTCCATGTCATTGGAAATGACACAGCAATTACCATGGCGGCAGAGGCAGGACAGATGGAACTGAATGCTTTTGAGCCGGTGGTATTTTACAGCCTTTTTGATTCCATTGACACTTTAAAAGAAGCGGTTGAGACACTGACAAAGAATTGTATACATGGAATCACAGCCAATGAGGCACACTGCCGCAGTCTGGTAGATAAGAGTGTTGGCATTTCCACAGCACTTTGCCCGTATCTTGGATATAAGGAATCTGCCGACATCGCAAAGACAGCACTCCGGGAGAACAAGAGTGTAAGAGAAATCGTTCTGGAACGGAAGCTGATGAGTGAAACGGATTTAGAGCATGTACTGAATCCGGAAATGATGACAGAAGTACATTTTGAACAGAGAAAAGCAATGTAGCCAATATAAAAATAACAGAAGCAGCGTCACGATCGGGGAAAAGCGAAAGTCTTATTCCACGAAACCGGATGCTGCTTTTTTTCTGGTGGAATATATAGAAGAAAATTCAAACCTGCATGCAGATTTGATGAGTGCTGAAATAATTTTAGGAACGCACAAAGATACAAAACAGTCTGCGTTTTATTGAAAAAAGCGGCGGATTATATTATGATATGAAGTATAAAAAGTGTGTAAATAGTAAGTAAAAACAAGTAGGAGGAAAACGTATGGAAGCGTCCAAAGTATACTATACCAGTTTTAAAACCAGCGGCTCAGAAAATTTGTTGCAGAAGCTGCGTCGCCTTTGTATTACAGCTGGAATGAAAAATATTGATTTTGAAGATAAATATGCAGCAATTAAGATTCATTTCGGAGAGTTAGGAAATCTTGCATTTCTGCGTCCGAATTATGCCAAAGTAGTGGTGGATCTTGTAAAAGAATGTGGAGGAAAAGCATTTCTTACGGATTGCAATACCCTTTATGTAGGAAGCAGAAAGAATGCACTGGATCATATGGATACAGCATATGAAAACGGATTTACACCATTTTCCACCGGATGCCATGTGATTATCGCAGATGGGCTGAAAGGAACAGACGAAGCACTGGTTCCGGTAGACGGGGAATATGTGAAGGAAGCCAAAATCGGAAGAGCCGTGATGGATGCAGATGTATTTATTTCCCTGACACATTTTAAAGGACATGAGGGGGCCGGATTTGGCGGTGCTTTAAAAAATATTGGAATGGGCTGTGGTTCCCGTGCCGGAAAAATGGAAATGCATTGCTCCGGCAAACCGGCGGTAGACCAGAGCCTGTGTGTAGGCTGTGGAGCCTGTGTAAGAATCTGTGCCCATGATGCACCACATATCACAGATGGCAAGGCAGGTATTGATGAAAATAAATGTGTGGGCTGTGGCAGATGTATCGGCGTATGCCCAAAAGACGCAGTCAATCCAACCAACTGGGATGCATCCAATCTTTTGAATTACCGGATTGCAGAGTATTCCAAGGCAGTCTGCCAGAACCGCCCGTGTTTCCATATTTCGCTGGTATGTGATGTGTCACCGAACTGCGACTGCCATCCAGAAAATGATATTCCTATCATCCCGGATGTAGGAATGTTTGCATCCTTCGATCCGGTAGCACTGGACATGGCTTGCGCAGATGCCTGCAATAAGCAGCCGATAGTACACGGCAGTGTATTGGAAGAACAGATGCAGCATGTTCATGAGAAAGACCATTTTCATATGGTGCATCCGGATACCAACTGGGAATCCTGTGTAGAGCATGCAGAAAAAATCGGACTTGGAACCCGTAACTACGAGTTAGTCCGTATTTAAACGAATTTCGATACGGAAGAGATTTTATGTATTGTTTTCGTTTTCTGGATTTATCCAACGATTTCCAAAAGCAGAACACAGCTGCTTCTAATTCAGACATTTTTATTTTTCTTATAGCGTCCTGTCTTTCCAATGTTTGATAGTATACTTCCGGCGGTTCGTCTGCATACGGATACCATTTATGCAGTCTGTTAGGGACTCTTAGAATTTCGACAGCAACCGGCAACGCTGGCGCAGGGACGTGCCAGCGAGGCGCAACTGAACATGGATGTGAATTTGCGCCGGTTGCCGCAAAATATAGATTGTATATCGAAATTCTTAGAGTCCCTTGCAGACATAATGTTGGTATCCGTAGCAGACGGACAGTCGGAAGTATCCGGTCAAAGCAACCGGAAAGACAAAACGGCAGAAAGCAAAAATGTCTGAAAGAAGCAGGCGTATTCTGCTTAAAAGAAAATCTAATGGATAAATCCAGAAAACAAAATTACAATACCCTAAAAATTTCTTTCGCATCTAAAATAGAAAAAAAGGAGAACAATATGAGGGGACAAAAAATAAGAGCAAAGCTACAAGCACTATTACTGGCAGCATGCATGGGGGTATGCAGTCTGCAGGTAACAACAGCATCCGCAGCAGAAGAAAAGCCGAAGTCGGTGGATATCGTATTTACCCATGATACCCATTCCCATTTGAACAGCTTCCGTACGGTAGTAGATGGAGAAAATGTGGAAGCAGGCGGATTCGCACGAATCAAAACAGTCATTGATGAGAAGAAGGAAGAAAATCCGGATACGCTGGTGGTAGACGGTGGTGATTTTTCCATGGGAACACTGTTCCAGACAGTTTATGAAGAAGAGGCATCTGAGCTTCGGATGTTAGGCTATCTTGGCTATGATGCAACGACCTTTGGAAACCATGAATTTGATTATCGAAGCAAAGGCTTAGCGCAGATGCTTGATACAGCGGCAGCCAGTGGTGATGTAGTGCCGTCCCTGCTGGTCTGTAATGTTGACTGGTCAGAGATGAATGATGAGAGACAGCTTTTAAAAGATGCCTTTGATCATTATGGTGTAAAGGATTATGAAGTCATCGAGAAGGGCGGTGTAAAAATCGCATTACTTGGAGTATTCGGCAAGGATTCCCTTTCCTGTGCACCAACCTGTGCTCTTGAGTTTAAAGACCCAATCGAGGCGGTGAAGGAGACTGTGGCAACCATAAAGGAAAAAGAAGATGTGGATATGATAGTCTGCCTCTCCCACAGTGGAACCAGTGAAGACCCAAAGAAATCCGAGGATGAACTTCTTGCAAAGGCAGTGCCGGAGCTGGATGTTATCATCAGCGGACATACCCATACCACATTGGAAGAGCCGATTATACAGGGAAATACTGCAATTGTTTCTGCCGGAGAGTATGGAATCAATGTTGGAACCATGCATTTAGCACAGAATAAGGAAGGACGCTGGGAGGTAGAAGATTATAAGCTTATTCCAATCCGGCCGGATATAGAGGCAGATGAAGCAGCCCAGGAGAAGATAGATACTTTCGAAGCCAATATTGATGAAGTATATTTAAAACAGTTTGGATATACTGCATCGGAAGTATTATGTGAGAATGAATATGAATTTGCATCTGTAGATGATTTGTATGAGGAACATACGGAGCACAATCTGGGGGATCTCATGGCGGATGCTTATATTTATGGGGCAACCCATACGAAGGATTATGACGGCGAAGAAATTGATGTGGCAGTCGTTCCAAGCGGAACTGTCCGTGATACCTATGTGCCGGGGGATGTTACGGTAACAGATGTCTTTAACTCCTTTTCCCTTGGAATCGGGGCAGATGGCGTGCCGGGTTACCCGCTGATTAAGGTATACCTGACCGGAAAAGAATTAAAAACGGTAGCAGAGATTGATGCTTCCATTTCCGATTATATGACAACAGCAAGACTTTACTGCTCCGGACTGAATATGACCTATAATCCGAACCGTCTGATACTAAACCGGGTAACAGATGTATATCTGACGAAGGATGATAAGAGAGAAGAAATTGAAGATGACAAATTATACTGCGTCGTAGCTGACCTTTACAGCGGCCAGATGCTTAGTGCAGTAACGGATATGTCATATGGACTGCTTTCCATTGTGCCAAAGAATGCAGATGGAAGTAAAGTAGAAGATTTTGAAGACTGCATTATTTATGATGGTGACCAGGAATTAAAGGCATGGGTATCCATTGCCCGCTATATGGAATCCTTTGAAGAAGGAGAAAATGGTATTGCAGAGATGCCGGAATATTATAACGGACTTCATGACCGCAAGGTGGTAGATGATGATAAGAGCCTTGGCGCAAGACTGAAAAATCCGAATAAATATGCAGCAATGATTGTGGGAGTTGTTCTTGTGGTACTCCTTGTTCTGATTTTCATAATTGTATTGATTGTCAAGGTCATACGCCGCATCCGCAGAAGAAAATTGAAAAAAAGTTAACACATGAGTGGAAGTGTGGTATGCTATAGAACAGATGAAAAAAGTTTGGAGTAGTTAGAGAGTGCGAGATAAGTTTGACTTAAAAGAATTGACAAATGAAATACCTTTGGGAGAGTTCTTAAAATATGATGAGCCGATTCTGGTATCAAGAACTAATGCGGTAAGTGGAAAATTGCTGCTGGCTTCGGAAATGTCGAGATTTAACACGGTAGGTTATGATTGTGCAGCTGTCTGTATCAATGATATGTATGCCATGGGAGCAAAACCGCTTCTTTTTTATGACAATATTTCCTGTGCCCGTCCCAAGTTTGAATATATCCGGGACATGGAAGAGGGTATGGAAAATGGCTGCCGGCAGGGAAATGTGACTTATGCCGGAAGTGAAATTAAGGAGCTTTCCGATATTTTCTCCTATGACCAGTATGATCTGGTTGGCTTTATTGCCGGAGTTGTAGAGAAAAAGAAGAAAATAGGAATAGCACCGGTGAAAGCTGGAGATGTTATTATTGGACTTCCATCCAATGGACTTCATAATAACGGCTATGTGGCAGCCAGGAGAAAATTATATCTGACGAAGACTTCTATGGAAATCTATTATGAATCATTGGGTTCTACGTTAGGAGATCTGCTTCTGGCACCGACCCGTATGTACCGGGATGCCATGGAAGCATTGCTTCAGAGTGAGATAGAAATCAAATCCTGCGTACAGGTGGCTCATGGAGGTATTGATAAGGCAGTACATACTCTGATGCATAATGCTGCCGGTGCAGTGATAAAGCAGCGGGAAGAAGATATTCCACCACTTTACGATATGCTGCATAAAGATGGTAATATCAGCAAAGAGCAGATGAGAAATATTTTTAATATGGGAATTGGAATGCTGATACTGGTGGCAGAAGAAGATACAGACCGGGTGGTAGAACTGTTAGAAGCAGCGGGAGAAGAACCGGTGGAATTAGGTCTTGCAGAGACAGGCTCGGACATTGTACGATATATATAGCCAAGGTGAAGGGAGAATATCATGAGTACACAGGACAAACTGGAGAGGGTATTACGGGATATACATGTATTAATATCCAGAAGTGAACTTTATGACAATACCGGTGAGAAGATTATTGTTGAGAAGAAGAAAATGTTTGAATATCTCAATCATCTGAATGCCTGTATTTACGAGATGATGGATGAATATGAAGTGACGCAGCAGAGCAGGGACAAGGCAGAACGGGAGGCACGCAAAAAAGGCGATGCCATGATTTTTAAAGCAAGCCGGAATGCTGAAGATGTCTATGCAGCCGCTGTGTTGTATACCGATGATGCCCTTCAGCGGGTACAGCATATTATGCAGGATACAACAGATGCCCTTCAGGATATTCTGAAGAAGGCCCAGGATGATATGAAGACCCAGAAGGTGGTTATCCGGGAGAACCAGTCAGAGCTTAAGAGCCAGCTTCAGGATATGGTAGATACCGAAAAGTATCTGAAATTAATCGAAGAACGTAACCACGAACTGGAAAAGGAACGTGAAAAAGAGAAGAAAGAGCCGAGGGAAGAAAAGAAATCCTCATATCAGGCAATCAAGCCGGAAATCCGGATTAATCCGGAATACTTTAAGAAAGCCGGAATTCCTTTAGAGGATGAAGAACCGGAGGAAGATGCGGCCGAAGGAAAGAAAGAGATTCCGGAAGTTACGGTGGATCTGGATGCAGAGTACTTCAAGTGGAAAGCAAAAGAAAAAGATAACAAAAAGAAATAGAACTACGTAAACCAAATTGCAGGAAGGACTTTAGAGAAGTTCCTCCCTGCAATTTTTTAATTTGTCATATGTGGCAAGAATATCCACATTTCCTTTTTCCAATTGTTTTTTAATAATCTCAATATAGATGACGCCTTTGTTTATTAATTTTTCATCACCGCTGTTGATGCAGGATTCCAGATAAGCAAAGAGTGGATTCTGAGTTTCGCAGTTGGCGGCAAGTTCAGCGAGTACTTCTTTGCTGGTAGATAACTCTACCAGATTAATTGGCTCGGTCTGGATAATAAACCCGCCGGATAATTCCTCCGAATAGAAGGTATCGTCTTCTTTGGCAGTATGAATAAAAGGAAGCAGGCTGGATTTACGCAGGGTGCTGACCTGATGCAGATTGGCAAGTTCTCGTATCATGCGGTAGAGAATGAAACCGGCAGCAATTCCATAGAGAATGAGAAAATACATCTCACTGGTGAGCACCGCAAGCTTCCGGTAACCGATAATGCCAATGACAATCAGGGCAAGCAGGCAGGCACAGGGGCGGAACCACAGGCTGCTGATTAATGCTTTCCGGAAGGAGGATAAATCTTTTTCCTTTAAAGGAATAAAGGTATAATGCTTCTTCATAAACAATCCTTTCAAAAATAATCAATCATAAAACAGATATTTTCACAACAAAATGCTATGAAAGATACGAATTTAATATAGTATAACACAATTTTAAATGTTTTTTAAGAAAAGTACGCTTTTCCTATTAAGAAAAATCTGATACGCTATAGATAATTATGAGGTAGTTTATGTGTTCGCAGTATGAAGTATTCAAAAATCAGTAAAGATAGAGCATGAGGACAGGAGGACGAAATGAATATACTGGTATGTGATGATGATAAAGAAATTGTAGAAGCAATCGAGATTTACTTGCAACAGGAAGGCTATCATGTCTTGAAAGCATATGATGGAGAACAGGCACTGGATATGCTTAAGAAAAATGAGGTGCATCTTTTGATTATTGATGTCATGATGCCGAAACTGGATGGTATCCGGGCAACTTTAAAGATTCGGGAGGAAAGCAGCATTCCAATTATTATTTTATCAGCAAAATCCGAGGATTCTGATAAAATCTTAGGACTTAACATCGGTGCTGATGATTATGTGACCAAGCCATTTAACCCGCTGGAACTGGTAGCAAGAGTAAAATCACAGCTTCGCCGTTATACCCAGCTTGGCAATGTCAGCGAAAGCAATGAGACAGTATATCAGGTTGGCGGTCTTATGATTAATGATGATTTGAAAGAAGTCACCGTGGATGGTGAATTAGTGAAGCTTACTCCGATTGAATATAATATTCTTCTGCTTCTGGTAAAGAATCAGGGTAAAGTATTTTCTATTGAACAAATTTATGAAAATATCTGGAATGAAGATGCAATTGGTGCAGATAACACCGTTGCTGTTCATATCCGTCATATCCGTGAAAAGATTGAAATTAATCCGAAGGAGCCAAGATACTTAAAAGTAGTATGGGGCGTTGGATATAAAGTTGAGAAGAATTAACGAAGGAAAGCAAATATGAAGAACAGACACTATGGAAATGTATGGAAAAATACCATTATTCTCCTGCAGTTACTGTTTTCTGTCCTGCTGCTGATGTCCGTCTTTATGGTAGCGGCATTAAACGGAAAGCACATGATAGACATGGATAATCTGACGAATCAGAGCTATGTGGATTCCAGTTACTACAGCTATGTCTATGAGCAGAAGGTAACGGAACTGACTAATTTCTTAATGACCCGGAAAAATTTTGAGACCAACGGGGAATACGATTCAGAGAAACCGGTCAATGTTATCAAATACGCAAGAAGCGGCATTATCCGTAACGATACAGAAGAAAGCTATACCATGACACTGGTGAGGAATGGTGCTTCAGCATACTGGATGTATGATGACAGCAGTATCTCCGGCACAGAAGAATATGACGGGGAAAATGACAAGGCACAGTTTGAAAATTATACCTTAAGTGACCTGGTGGCATGGTCGAAGGAAGGATATGTGCAGTATGCCGATAAAATCGAGGAAAAATACCTGCCACAGAGCGGTATTTCCATTGCCCAGGGCATACAGGAGGGCAGGCTTACGGAAGAGGAAGGCCAGGAGCTGTATCAGGCACTGGCAAAGACCTTGGATCGTATCGGCCAGGAAGAAACTGCCTACCGGAAAGCACTGAATGAATTTGATGATTCTGAGACGAATTTATCTTATGTCTTTATTGAAAATGAGCAGGTTATCTACACAAATATGTTAGAGGATACGGAAGAAGATATTACCTCTTATGTATTCGGAGACAAAGCACATAACCTTTTGGATTACGGAAAAGAAAAGGGAAGCTATCTCTACTGTAATGATAAAGATTTGAAATTCCGCAGCAATGTAAAGGGAATGGAAGATTATTATTACAAATACATTGATGGAACCATGTCCGGCATAGGAAATAATGCAGTCTTTCTGGTGGCAGTAGATACCACATTCCCAAATGAAGATGGATTTACAATAGCAAAATCGGAATTTATGACGCTGCATCCCTGGGGCATGATTTCGATTGTAACCATTGTGGTAAGTCTTTTGGGCTGGATTGTAACACTGGTTTATCTGACTCTTGCAGCAGGACGTAATCATAAGGATGATAAGATTCATTTAAACTGGATTGACCATATTAAGACGGAATTTTTCTTTTTGATATTTATTGTATTTTCTGTGCTGATATTGGTTTTAAGCTTTTCTGCGGCATCCTATGAGTGGGATATTCCGGGAATGCTTGTGGTAGTAGGAGTGATTTCCTTTATCTATGACGGCGTGTTCCAGATTTTCTATACCAGTGTTATAAGGCGTATGAAAGCCGGCGTGTTCTGGGAATACAGCTTTACCAACTGGGTATATGTCAGCACTTTGCGAGTACTTGGAACATGGAAAGCATCGGTGCGTGTCATTGTTACCTTTGTATTTAATGCGTTGTTATTTTTGTTTTTGGCGTATCAGTTCTTTACAAGAAGACATTTGTTAGGTGGAATTCTTCTGGCACTTCAGATTATTGTTATCGGTGTAATCTATCTCCGGGATGTAGTACAGAAGCAGGAAATCATGAAGGGAATCAGACAGATTACGGAAGGAGATTTATCCTATAAGATTCCGTTAGAGAATCTTCACAGCGACAGCAAAAAGCTGGCAGAGGCAGTAAACAGCATTGGAGACAGCCTGCATCTTGTGGTGGAAGAGAATACCAAAAACGAGCGTATGAAGGCAGACTTAATCACCAATGTATCCCATGATATCAAGACACCGCTGACTTCTATTTTGAATTATGTAAACCTCATGAAAATGGAGAAGCCGGAAAGTGAGCGGATGCAGAATTATCTGAATGTACTGGAAGAAAAATCCCAGCGGTTAAGGCAGCTTACAGAAGATCTGGTAGAGGCATCGCGAATCAGCTCTGGAAATATAACACTTCAGATGACAAGAATTAATTTTGTGGAACTGATTTACCAGACTGCAGGTGAATTTAATGAGAAGTTTGAAACGAAGGACTTGACTACGATTACAAAGCTGCCGAAGGAATCCGTTGTCATTATGGCGGACGGCAGACGAATCTGGCGCGTGGTAGAGAATCTTTATAACAACGTGGCAAAATATGCCATGGCACACACCAGAGTCTATGTGACCATGGAGACATCAGAGCAGAAGGTAATCTTCTCTATTAAAAATATTTCCGAGCAGCCACTGCATGGAAGTGCGGCAGAGCTGACGGAGCGTTTTGCAAGAGGAGACGAATCCAGAACCACGGAAGGAAGCGGACTGGGACTTTCCATTGCCCAGAATCTTACCACGATTATGGGCGGAACCTTTGAAGTAACTCTGGACGGTGATTTATTCTCTGTTACCATTACCTTTCCACTGGCATAATAAGGAACCTTGCAAACCGTGGGGAATCCTTGAAAAGGGTTGATTTTTAACAGACGTTTCTTTATAATAACGAATTAGAAAAAGAGTATCGGCGGTGGCTTTTTCCCCGCCGATTTCTTCCTATATAGGAAGAGGTATAAAATAGTAATCAGTTCAGAAAACAGGAGGAAACATTCATGAAGTTACATGAGACAGGGGCATATCTCGTAAACGGATGTACCGTAGTAGAAGACAATAGCGAAGCATCCGCAGCTATTGCATCCATGACAGGCACTGCGGTAAGCAAAGAAGAAGCAGCAAAAAATACCATTGCATACGGTATTTTAAAGGACCACAACACATCTGGCAGCATGGAGAAGCTGAAAATCAAATTTGATAAGCTGACTTCCCATGACATTACATATGTTGGAATTATCCAGACAGCCAGAGCATCCGGACTGGAAAAGTTTCCAATTCCTTATGTACTGACCAACTGTCATAACAGCCTTTGTGCAGTAGGTGGAACCATCAACGAAGATGACCACATGTTTGGACTGACCTGTGCAAAGAAATACGGCGGAATCTATGTACCACCTCATCAGGCAGTTATTCACCAGTTTGCCCGTGAAATGCTTGCAGGCGGCGGAAAAATGATTCTTGGTTCTGATTCCCATACCCGTTACGGAGCACTGGGAACCATGGCAATGGGCGAAGGTGGACCGGAGCTTGTAAAACAGCTTTTAGAGCAGACTTATGATATCAATATGCCGGGCGTTGTAGCCGTATATTTAACCGGAGAACCGGTAAAAGGCGTTGGGCCGCAGGATATCGCACTGGCAATCATCGGTGAAGTATTTGCCAATGGCTATGTAAAGAATAAAGTAATGGAATTCGTAGGACCTGGTGTTGCAAACTTAAGCGTAGATTACCGTATCGGCGTAGACGTAATGACCACAGAGACTACCTGTCTTTCCTCTATCTGGGCAACTGATGAGAAAGTGAAAGAATTCTATGACATTCACGGAAGAGTAGAAGAATACAAAGAATTAAATCCGGGACAGGTTGCTTACTATGATGGCATGATTGAAATTGACTTAAGCACCATCCGTCCAATGATTGCAATGCCATTCCACCCAAGCAATACCTATACCATTGAAGAACTGAATGCAAACCTTATGGACATCTTGGATGACTGCGAGAAGAAAGCACAGGTAAGCTTCAATGGAGCAGTAGACTTAAATCTTAAGGATAAAGTCCGCAATGGAAAACTATATGTAGACCAGGGAATCATCGCAGGCTGTGCCGGTGGTGGATTTGAAAATATCTGTGATGCAGCAGACATCTTAGCGGGAAGCAGCATCGGACCGGATGAATTTACCCTAAGCGTATATCCGGCAAGTACCCCGATTTACATGGAACTGGTGAAAAACGGAGCTGTAGCGAAATTAATGGAGACAGGAGCAATCGTTAAGACTGCATTCTGCGGACCATGTTTCGGCGCAGGAGATACACCTGCTAACAATGCATTCTCCATCCGTCACTCTACCAGAAACTTCCCGAATCGTGAAGGTTCCAAGGTACAGAACGGCCAGATTGCATCCGTAGCATTGATGGATGCCCGTTCTATTGCAGCAACCGCAGCAAACAAGGGATATTTAACCGCAGCAACTGATGTGGATGTAAACTTCAGCAAGCCGAAATATTTCTTTGATAAGACCATATATGAGAACCGTGTCTTTGACAGCCATGGTGTAGCAGATCCATCTGTAGAAATCCAGATGGGACCAAACATCAAAGACTGGCCAAAGATGGTAGCATTAACCGATAACCTCATCTTAAAGGTAGTATCCGAGATTCATGATCCGGTAACTACAACCGATGAGCTGATTCCTTCCGGAGAGACATCTTCTTACCGTTCTAACCCGCTGGGACTGGCAGAGTTCACACTTTCCAGAAAAGACCCTGCATACGTTGGACGTGCGAAAGAAGTACAGAAGGCAGAAGCGGCAAGAGAAGCAGGCGAAGAGCCATACGCAGTGCTGCCGGAATTAAAGGCAGCTGTAGATGCAATCCGTACACAGTTCCCGGATATCAATGAAGAGAATACCGGAATCGGAAGTACCATTTTTGCAGTAAAACCAGGCGACGGTTCTGCCCGTGAGCAGGCAGCATCCTGCCAGAAAGTATTAGGCGGCTGGGCAAACATTGCCAACGAATATGCAACCAAGCGTTATCGTTCCAACCTGATTAACTGGGGTATGCTTCCATTTATCATCAAAGAAGGAGAACTGCCATTTGCCAACGGAGACTATCTCTTTGTACCGGAAATCCGCAAAGCAGTAGAAGAGAAAGCTCCGGAAGTAAAAGCGTATGCCGTAAAAGACGGACAGTTAACCGAGTTCTCATTAACCTTGGGTGACCTTACTGACGAGGAGAGAGAGATTATCCGTAAAGGATGCCTCATTAACTATAACCGGAAATAAAATTCCGGAAAAAGAAGGAGAACGGAATGGAAGAAGATAAGAAAAAGAGCGGGAAAACAGAACATGGGATGCGCTGGTACATCAGCCTTGCAGTGCTGGTATTTGTACTGTTCTGCTGCTGCACAATGTTTTTCTTTATGATATACCGGTACAATGGTGTCTCAAAGGGCTGGGACACTATAATGAGGGTATTACAGCCGATTACCTTCGGACTTGTGATTGCATACCTCATTAATCCAATTATGAAATTCTTTGAAAAGCATTTGCTGCATTTCTTAGAACCAAGAGTGCAGAAAGAGAAGAAGTGCAGGAAGATTGCAAGGAGTATTGCAACCGGTGGAGCGGTAGTTGTCTTTGTATTAATTGTAATCCTGCTGTTTGCCATGATGATTCCGCAGTTAATCAGCAGTATTTCTGGAATGGTAAATTCCCTGCCAAAGCAGGTGGATTCATTTATTGACTGGTTCAATGGACTGACAAATTCAGATAATGAAATCATACAGTCCTTAGAAACGAACATGATGGATATGGTAACGTACCTTGAAAACTGGGTAAAGGAGTCTTTCCTGCCAAACATCCAGACCTACATTACATCCATTACCAGTGGTGTAATCAATATGGTTAAGGTGCTGATGAATGCAATCATCGGACTTATCGTATCCGTTTATGTGCTGATGACGAAGGAGAAATTTATCGGTCAGTCCAAAAAGATTGTATATGCCATTTTCAAACCGGTGCGGGGCAATGTAATTATTGACACATTCCGGAAGAGCAATGAAATATTCGGTGGATTTATTTCCGGTAAATTATTGGATTCCGCCATTATCGGCGTATTATGTTATATCTGTCTTCTGATTATGAAGATGCCATATACCCTGCTGGTTTCCGTATTCGTGGGATTGACCAACATTATTCCGTTTTTTGGCCCTTTTATCGGAGCAATACCGAGCGTTATTATCATCGCACTGGCAGATCCGATTAAGGGAATCTATTTCCTGATATTTATATTTATTTTGCAGCAGGTAGATGGAAATATTATCGGACCGAAGATTTTAGGAGATTCCACCGGACTGAATTCCTTCTGGGTGGTATTTGCCATCATGGTAGGCGGCGGACTCTTTGGAATCGGCGGAATGATACTGGGCGTTCCGACCTTTGCGGTCATCTATTATATTATCGATAAGACCGTGGATTATTGTCTGCGGAAACGAAAACTGCCGGAGGATACGGATGAGTATATCCGCCTGGAAAAAGTCGATGAAAAGACCAATGAAATCGTACATCTGGAGGGGCCGGTAGAGGAAGCCTCTGAGAAAAAGGAACTTCATATTCCATCCTTAAAGAAAAAAGAGAAAAAGTAAATTCTGGTAAGGAAATAAATAATCCGGAGAATCATAGCAGATAAAATGTTATGATTCTTCGGATTTTTTACTTTATAGGAAATTGCTTTCCTGTAAAGTAAAAAACGCTCCGCAAGGCTGAGCACTGCGGCGTATAAGGTAGATGTCGCAAGCGACCGCCGCAGGCGCGAGAATGTGCAAGGCACATTCTTTTTTAAACATGAAAAAGTCCGTCGTGCCGGTTCGATTATTTTTGACAGAAGGCACCCCTTATGGTACACTTAAAACAATAATTGGGGTCAGTATACCCTGACGAAAAAAGATGAATTTAAGTTTACTTGAAATAGATATTGAGGTGACATATTTTGGATAAATATGAATACAAATTAAAACTAGATGAAATAAAAAATCTGATGGCGAAGAAGCAGTATACAGAAGCTGCTGAAATTGCTGACAGTATCAACTGGCGAAAGGTCCGTAATGTCAACGCACTGATGAAAGCCGGAGATATTTATGCACAGATTGGTCGTTATGATGAAGCAAAAGAGATCCTTCTGATGGCATATGACCGTTCTCCTATCGGACGAATGATTATCTATAAGCTGGCAGAGATTGCCATTAAAACCAAGGAATTTGATGAAGCACAGGAATATTATGATGAGTTTGTAGAGATTGCACCCCATGATAATTTGAAATATATTCTCCGTTATGAGATGAATAAAGCAAAGGGTGCAGGACTGGATGTTTTAATTCAGATTCTCGAAGAATTAAAGGAACAGGAATATACCGAGAAATGGGCATTTGAATTGGCATATTTATATCATCAGGCGGGACGCAGCGAAGAATGTATCAATGCCTGTGATGAACTGATTCTCTGGTTTGGCGATGGTCCATATGTAGAGAAAGCACTGGAATTAAAGATGCTTTATCAGCCATTAAACCGGGCACAGGAGGACAAGTACCGCCAGTTTAAACAGCGTAAGGACGGAATCGTGGAAGTGCGGCCGGAGGATTATCTGGAATCCGGTGAGATTATCAAGGAGCCAGTACAGATTAAACCGGTAACCACCAATGCAGAGAAGTTTAATACGGTAAACCTGCAGGAAGAATTAGCCCGCAGCATGCAGCAGATTATGAATGCCACAGAGAAGGAAGAAGTGGCAGATACCATGCAGGGCATCAAGAAAATTGTAGAAGAGATTCCTTATTTACAGCTCCCACAGGATGAAGAAGCACAGAAAGAGCGTTTTGCGGATATCCCAACCGATGAAGAAATCGATGGCTCCCTGAAAATTAATTTCCAGGAGATGTTAGGCGAAGATTATGATGGTCAGATGCGTATGGTAGTCCCGGAGAAGAGTGCATTAGAAGCACAGATTACCGGACAGATGAGCATACAGGATATTTTAGAGGAGTGGGAGAAGACCAAGCGTGCCGCAGAGAAAGCATTACAGGAAGCGGAGCAGCAGAAGTTAGAATCTGCCAAGGCAAAGGCATTAGCAGAAGCCGGAGATATCATGGAACGTCTTGCAGATGTAATTCCGCAGCTGGATGCAGGACTTACCTCCAAAGAATTATTAGAAAAAGAATACTTAGGCAAGCTGCCGGAGGAAGAAGCCGGACAGCTTGTTGCCAATATGAATGATATTTTGCAGCAGCAGATTGATTCTATCAGCCAGGCAAATGCGAAAATCGATGAATTCCTAGCTGCCGGTGTACCGGGACAAAACGGAGAGCTGGCTGTAGATGCAGCAGATGCGATGGAGATTCCGGAAGGAGAAGGTATTGCAGTTGCCGATGAAGAAGAACCGGCTGGCACAGAAGAAATGACAGAACTTTCTCCGGAAGAAGAACTCCCAGAGATTGCACTGCCGGACGATATAGCAGAAGAAGTGGCAGCAACAGAAGCAGAGGAAGTATCCGATGCTGCAGAAGAAGTCTTACCGAATATACAGTTAGAACCGGAAGCTGAGACAGAGGATGCAAAGCCGGAGGAGAAACTTCCGGAGATTGCAGAGCCGGATTTAGATGAGGATAACATCGGAGAGAGAAAACCGATTACCCATCTTTCCAAGGAACAGAAAGCTATCTTTACTTATTTTGTTCCGGTATCCGGAATGGAGCCGCAGATTTGTCAGGCAATGGAAGGATCCATTGAACATTTAGAAAAGGGAATTAAAGGTGGCAACATCCTGATTCAGGGAGCAAGAGGAAGCGGTAAGACCGTACTTGCCACCGCACTGGTGAAGGCAATCCAGAATGAAATCGGAAAGCCGGGCAAGCGTGTCGGAAAGATAGATGCCGTTTCATTAAATCAGAAAAATATCCCGGAGCTTTTAAAGAAAGTTGCCGGTGGATGTCTTATTATAGAAAAAATCGGAGGAATCAGCCGGGAGACAGCTGTGAAATTATCACTGGCATTAGAAGCGGATGACACCGGAATCCTTGTAATCGCGGAAGATACCAGAGAGGGTATCACCAAAGCAATGGGACGGGATGAATCTTTTGCAAAAAGATTTACCGAGAAGATTACACTTCCGATATTTACCAGTGATGAGCTGGTATCCTTTGCAAAATCGTATGCCCACGAACTGACCTATGAAATAGATGAGATGGCAGTTCTTGCTCTATACAACAGAATTAGTAACATTCAACGCTTAGACAGAGCGACCACACTGACCGAGGTGAAAGAAATCGTGGACGAAGCAATTGCCAATTCCGAGAAATTCAGCATTAAGAAGGTATTTTTCTCAAAGAAATACAAAGATGATGATTATGTCATCCTTCATGAAAAGGATTTCGAAGAATAGGAAAGAAAGAAATGAGGTGTAGTATAAATGGGGAACTTCACAGAACTGGATATGTATTTATTTGGCCAGGCAACACACTATGACATTTATAAGAAACTGGGAGCTCATCCGGCAGAGATAAGGAAGAAAAAGGGGATTCTTTTCGATGTCTGGGCACCACATGCTGCAGAAGTCTATGTCATTGGAACTTTTAATGACTGGGATGAGACAGCAAATCCGATGCGGCGGTTAGAGCCGTCAGGAATTGGAATTTATGAAACATTTATTCCAAAGGCAAAATTAGGAGACCTATACAAATATCTGATTATCACACCAGATGGACGGAAATTGTATAAAGCCGATCCATACGCCAATTATGCAGAGGTACGCCCGGGAACAGCTTCCCGTATTGCTGATATTGAGCATTTCAAATGGACAGATGATAAGTGGATGGACAAACGGAAACAGACAGAAGATGTCTATGCAGAGCCGATGGCAATTTACGAGGTACATCTGGGTTCCTGGATGCGCCATCCGGGAAGAGAAGATGAGGGATTCTATTCCTACCGTGAAATGGCAGAAGCACTGACAAAATATGTTAAAGGCATGGGATATTCCCATGTAGAATTAATGGGAATTTCCGAATATCCATACGATGGTTCCTGGGGCTATCAGGTAACCGGCTACTATGCACCAACTTCACGGTATGGAACGCCGGAGGATTTTGTTTATCTGGTAAACTACCTGCATAAGCATGGCATTGGCGTTATCTTAGACTGGGTACCGGCACATTTCCCGAAGGATGCCCACGGACTGGCTGATTTTGACGGCTGCCCGTTATATGAATATTCTGACCCACGGATGGGTGAACATCCGGAGTGGGGTACTAAGATTTTTGATTATGGCAAATCCGAAGTAAAGAACTTCTTAATCGGAAGTGCCTTAATGTGGATTGAACATTATCACATTGACGGACTCCGTGTAGATGCGGTGGCATCCATGTTATATCTTGACTATGGCAAGAAAGACGGACAGTGGATTGCCAATAAATATGGTGAGAACAAGAACTTAGAAGCCATCGAATTCTTCCGCCATATCAATACCTTAATCACCGGAAGAAATCACGGTACTGTCATGATTGCAGAGGAATCTACCGCCTGGCCGATGGTAACCGGACCGGCAGACAAGGGTGGATTGAATTTCACATACAAATGGAATATGGGATGGATGCATGATTTCCTGGATTATATGTCTTTAGACCCGTATTTCCGTAAAAATAATCATCACAAGATGACTTTCGCCATGAGCTATAACAGCTCTGAAAAATACATACTGGTGCTGTCTCATGATGAGGTTGTGCATCTGAAGAAATCCATGTGGGAGAAGATGCCAGGTGATGAGGAAGACAAGTTCCGCAATTTAAAGAGCGCATACTCCTTTATGATGGGACATCCGGGTAAGAAGCTTCTCTTTATGGGACAGGATTTCGGACAGCTTCGTGAATGGAGTGAAGAACGGGAATTAGACTGGTATCTTATGGAAGAACCACGTCACAGACAGATGAATGAATACTTCCGTGAACTGCTCCATATTTACCGCAAATATCCGGCAATGTATGAGCAGGATAGCGACTGGAACGGTTTCGAGTGGATTAATGCAGATGATGCAGACAGAAGCATCTACAGCTTTGTCCGCAAGAGCAAGAATGGCAAGAACTCACTTCTCTTTGTCTGTAACATGACTCCGGTAGCCAGAGATGATTACCGTGTGGGTGTACCGAAGAAAGGCACCTATCACCTTCTGCTGAACAGCAATGAAGAGCGTTTCGGCGGAACAGAAGCAGATAAGAGCAGACCGGCAAGCTATAAGGCGGTGAAGTCGGAATGTGATGGAAGAGAATATTCCATTTCCTATCCGCTGCCACCGTTTGGCGTCGCAGTATTCCGGGTAATGTAGGAAGCAAAGAATAATAAGAAAACAAAGCAGCACGTTAGCCAGGTTGGTTAACGTGCTTTTTTGACTTAAAAAACAAAAAAAACAAAAAGTGAAGCCCTAAATTATAAAAAGATAATAAATTTCATAAATAAATGATGAAAAATAGAGATTGTGAAAAATATTTTCCAGTTGTTTTCAGTGGCTTGTTTCTGCGGTTTAAGTGCCTTAAGATGAAGGTAAATAAAATACAGCAGAAAGGAGAAGAACGTGTATAATCATTTATTTCAGCCAATTTCTATTAATGGAATGATATTAAAAAATAGAATTGTGGCAACACCGACAGGTGATGATTTTGAAGAAAAAGCATTGGGCGGTGCAGCACTTGTAATTGCGGGACATGCAATAGTAGAACCGGGACGTTCCAGTTTTGCAAGTCCGGAAGAACCGTATCCATTTGCCAAGTATGAAAGAGAAGCCACCAGAAAGAAAGTGTTGAAGATTCACAAAGGCGGAGCGAAAGCTTCTATCGAAATCTTTCACGCAGGACAGGATGCAAGAACGGTGGATTATGCGAAAGGACCGTCTGGATTTATCCGCCCGGATGGAGTGGAAGTAAAGGAAATGGATGAAGCGTTGATGGAAGAAACGTTGCAGTGGTATGCCGAGACCGCAGCAAGTGCAAGAAAAATTGGTTTCGATTCCATTTTTCTTCACTTCGGACATGGCTGGCTTCCGGCACAGTTCCTTTCCCCACATTACAATCACCGGACAGATTCCTACGGCGGAAGCATCGAAAACCGCAGCCGTTTTCCACTTCGGATATTAGAAACCGTCCGGAAAGCAGTTGGAAAAGATTATCCGATTGATATGCGTGTCAGTGCCTATGAATGGATTGAAGATTCCATAAGCTTTGAGGATGTGATGTACTTCCTGAAGCAGGCAGAGCAGTATGTGGATACCGTTCAGATTTCATCTGGAATTGATAAAGTGTTTGAAGCAAATGTGCATTGCATCACAACCAATCTGGAAGAAGAAATGCCGAATCTCAAATGGGCAAAAATTGCAAAACAGGAGCTTAAGATTCCGGTTTCTGTGGTCAGCGCCGTTATGACGCCGGAAATGGCAGATGAAATTATTGCAAAGGGTTATGTGGATATGGTGGCATTTGGAAGAACACTTCTGGCTGATCCATACTGGCCGAAGAAAGCATTGGAGGGGCATCCGGAAGACATTGTTCCGTGTCTCAGATGCTCCAACTGTTATCACATTTCCACAGACCACTGGAATGTAGGCTGCTCCGTAAATCCAAGATATCACAATGAGGAATTTGTTCCATCGGGACTGGATTTGCCGGAAGTAAAAGAGAAAAAGCATGTGGTAATCGTTGGCGGAGGACCGGCAGGCATGAAAGCTGCTATGACAGCATATGACCGGGGACATCAGGTTACATTACTGGAAAAGGAAAGTGAACTGGGCGGCATGCTTCGTTTCATTGAAAAGGAAGCACACAAGGAAGAAATTAAGCGGCTGTTAAATTACTATCGGACTCAGATGGCAAAAAGAAAGATAGAGGTTCGTCTGAACACAGAAGCAACACCGGAGTCTATAAAAGAGCTTCAGCCGGATTCATTGATAGTTGCCCTTGGTGCCGTAGAGAGGATTCTTCCGATTCCGGGAATTGACGGTTCCAAGGTACAGCTTGCAACAAAAGCAATTGCATATCCGGAACAGCTAGGACAGGAGATAGTAATCCTCGGTGGAGGAAGTATTGGATGCGAGATAGGATTGGAACTTGCCGAGCAGGGAAAGAATGTTTCCATTCTGGAACTGACCGATACACTGGCAGCAAATGCCAACTCTTTATACCGGGAAGCATTACGTCAAAAGTTTTTGCAGTATGAGAATCTTCACAGCCTGTTAAAATGCGGTTGCAGCAGAATCGAAGAAGATGTTGTTGTTTATAAGGATGAAAAGGGAGAAGAGAAGAGTATTTCCTATGACAACCTGATTCTTTCTACCGGACTTTCGGCACAGAAAAAGCTTGTAGAAGCATTTTACGGAATTTGTAAAGATACCATAGCAATTGGGGACTGTATCAGTCCATCGAACATTATGAATGCAAATTTTGAAGGGTTTGCAGCAGGATTAAATATATAAGAAAAATGTGAATTACACAAAAGAAAGGGGTAATACGAATGAAAGACTACTCAGAATTAATTCAGGCGGTTATCGCCGGCGTGGGTGGCACAGATAATATTGAAAGTTGTATTCACTGTGCAACAAGACTCCGTTTTACATTAAAGGATGGAGCAAAATTTGATCAGGCTTCCTTAAAGAAAGTAAAAGGTGTACTGGGAACCTTAATCGGCTCCGGATATTATCAGGTATTAATCGGACCAAATGTAGGTGATGTTTATGCACAGCTTGCAGAAGTTCCGGCACTGAAATCCAAATTAAAAGCAGAAAATCCAGCAGAAGCTGTGGATGAAGGGAAGAAGAAAGTCGGACTTTTAGACAGATTTACAAAAATGATGTCCGATGTATATGCACCGTATATTCCGATTCTGGCAACCGGTGGTATCGCATCCGGATTAATTGGATTACTGGCAAACTTTGGCGTAGTAGACAGCACAGGTCTTACTTACCAGACCTTTTATTCTATTTTTTATTCGCTGATTTATTTCTTCCCGATTCTGTTGGCATTTACAGCAGGAAAGCATTTTAAATGTAATCCTTATGTAGCCGTAACACTGGGTGCATCCATTATGTATCCTGGCGTAGCAGACCTTCTGGTAACCGGTGAGAAAGCTTCCTTATTGGGAATTAACTTTACCGCATATAATTTCAGCGGTTCCTTTATCCCGATTTTACTGGCAATATTCTGCATGAGTTATTTTGAAAAATGGCTGAAAAAGATTTTGCCACAGGTAGTGCAGTTTATCCTTGTTCCATTCTTATGTTTGATTGTATTTGTTCCACTTAGCATTCTTGTATTTGGACCGCTGGGCGGACTTGTTGCAAACGGAATTAATGCCGTATACGGTGTAGTAAGCGCAAGCAAGATTCTTGTAGGCATTGTATTTGGTGGATTATTCTCCTTGGTAATCCTTCTTGGTATGCACTGGGCAGTTACTCCGATTCTCCTTGGAATTATGGCAGAGCAGGGCTTTGAGCCGGCGCTGGCAGCAGGTGGAATGGGTAACTACGCAGCACTTGGAATCTGCCTTGCAGTGGCAGTATTTGCAAAAAATGCAGGAGACAAGACAACTGCAGGTTCAGCAGCATTTACCAATGCACTTTGCGGTATTACAGAGCCTGGACTTTACGGTATCATTTTAAGAAGCAAATGGTTGCTTGGAACAATGATTGTTTCCGGTGCAGCAGCAGGATTAGTTCTTGGAATCGGCGGTGTTGCAGCAACAAACTTCTCCTTTTCAGGACTGCTTGCTTTCAGTGGCTGGTTTGGATGTGTCAACTTCCCGATGTACTGCGTAGGAATTATCGTATCCATTGTTTTGGGATTCGGAATTACAGCATTCCTGCTTAAGAGCGGTAAAGTAAAAGAATATGACTAGAATATAATTGATGCGGGGAACCCGCAAAGCATATTCCTGGTAATTTACAATATCTTCCCTTTTTTTCCGGTGGATTCTCTGCTAAAATAAATGTAAAATTATTTGGCAAAGGCTGCCGGAAGAAAGGGAAATGCTATGATTATAGAAAAACTGATGAAGCAGGCAGACTTTACAGATGTTGAAAAAAGTATTGCGGCTTATTTGATGAAAAATGGGTTTGATGTAAAGAATATGTCCATTCAGTCCTTGGCACGTGCGACTTTTTCGTCGCCGTCTACTATTACAAGATTTTGTAGAAAGCTGGGACTGGATGGATATAAAAAATTTCAGATTCTGTTTTATTCAGAATATGAAGCATTTGCAAATCAGGGCGTAGTAGATGCAAACTATCCTTTTTCAGGGAATGACTCTTTTGAACAGATAGCAAGGAAACTTGCAAAATTAAATAAGGAGACTATAAGAAAAACAGTGTCTGGATTTGATTATAACCAGCTGCACCGCATTGTACAGCGGATGAGCAGAGCTGATATGATTAATGTTTTCAGTGTGGGTACATCTGCTACCGTAGCACTGGAATTTCAACAGAAAATGCTGCGTTTTGGTAAAATAGTAAACTTGACGATGAGTTCCTGTTTCCTGCCGGGCTATGCGCTGACAGCAACGGAGCACACCATCAATCTTGCAATTTCCCAGTCCGGCGAAAACCGGGATGTGGTAGAAAGCTTAAAGCTTTTGAAAAAGAATAAACGATACTGCGTAGGAATTACGGCAACTCCGGACAGCTCCGTGGCGAAAATGTGTCAGGAAGTCATTCTGGTGGACATCCAGGAGCAGGGCTCTTATGAAGAGAAAATAGATACGTTTGCGGTATATAGCGCATTCCATTTTATATTGGATTGCATGTTTTCATTTTTGTATCAGCTTGATTATGAAAGCAATGAAAAGGAGACAAAGGAAAAGGCGTATTTCATAAAAGAAAGCAAAGAGCAGTAGAAAGACAAGGATGTTGTCTATAGTTATGTAAACCAACCAGGCTTGGCAGCATAGAAGTGAAAAAAGAAAAGAAAGGCGGGAAATAGAGATGTTTTCCATTTTTAAAAATAAAGAAAATTCTGCAGAAGAGAACCAGACACCGGTTCTGAAAGCATATCTGTCGGGAAAAGTAATTCCGATTGAAGAAGTAAAGGATGAGGTATTTTCCTCAAAGGCGTTAGGTGATGGACTGGCAATTGAGCCGGAAGGAAATATTGTTACCGCTCCATGTGCCGCAACAGTATCCTTATTAATGGATGATTCCAGACATGCGGTTGGATTAACCTTATCAAACGGAGCAGAAGTCCTGATTCATGAAGGAATCGATACCGTAAATATGCAGGGCGATGGTTTCCGCTACTTTGTAAAACAGGGACAGAAAGTAAAAGCGGGAGACAAGCTCTTAGAATTTGACCCGGAGAAAATCAAAGTCCAGGGATATGAGAAAACCTGCATTCTGGTATTTACCAACGGAGATGAGTACCCGGATATGAAGCTTCATACCGGAATGGATGCAGTACAGAGCGAGACTGTAATCGTAGAATTTTAAGATTGGAACTTCCATAAAAAAATAAAAGACACAGAAACTTCACAAATTTCCTTAGGAAAACTAAGGTATAACTAAAGTTCGTTTCCTATACTGTGTACAGAAACAAAGAAGAGCACACAGAAAGGAAGTATGAGTGATGATGATCAGAATGACTGCACCTGGAATGTGATTTTATACCAGAGCATGTCCGGTGATTCTGAAGTAGGTAACAGCACTTTTGAAATGCAGGGCGGCAGCCTTACCGCAAAAAATGGCGGTATGTTCTATACTACCAATACAGAATCTACCATTACACTTTCCGATGTGGATATCACTTATGCATTGGACAATGATTTCTTCTTAAGATGTACCGGAAATAATAACCAGCGTGGCTGGGGAGAAAGCGGTGCAAACGGAGCGGACTGTCTCTTTACTGCCAGCAGCCAGGAAATGGAAGGCGATATCATCTGGGACAGCATCAGCCAGCTTGATTTCTATATGATGGATAATAGTACCTTAACCGGCGCAATTATAGATGATGGGACCTATGCCGGAAATGGCGGCGACGGTTATTGTACTCTTTTCATTGAAAAAGGAAGCACCTGGATTGTAACCGGTGACAGTACATTGACCACCCTTTCCAATGCAGGAACAATTGTAGATGAAGATGGAAATACCGTCACCATTCGGGGTGAGGACGGAACCGTATATGTAAAAGGAACCAGTTCCTATACCATCACAGTAGAAAATTACAATGACAGCGCAGACATGTCCGGAGCAGGCACACTTGCTAACTGGTCTGACCATGAAGTGACAAGGCCAGAAGAGTTGTAAATCAAAAGTAATTTATAGAAAAATAGTAATAAAAAAATATATAAAACCAGATAGTTCTTTCATAAGAAATGGCTATCTGGTTTTCTCCAATGTCATTAAGTTAAGAATTTGACAGCACAAATTAAAAGACAGCTCCCTTTCAAATTAAAACGGAAAAGTGGCTGTCTTTTTTTATTAAATCTTTTACCAGTTTTATAGTACTTGTTGATATATTCTTCCAATGCTTTCTCTACTGTAGCCGTCTTTGAAAGTTTGGTATCAGCAATGAATTTCTCCAGCTTATCTGATACCGACTTATCAATCTTACAGTTCAGGTTCTTGTATGCTTTATTTGCCATAATCGTCACTCCTTATTAGATACTAATTTTTATATGGCAATTCATTCCTCTCTGGAATAATATCATACCATGTTGTCAGCACATTTGAATTCAATTTCTGCATCTTTTTTATCTCACGAGATGCTTTGTAAATGTCTGTTTCCAAATATTCTTGTGGCAACAATGATACTTCATTCTTTGTCTGTTTCACCGCTAAAGGATTTGATTTTTCACCTTCAATTAGCTTTAAATAGTTAGCATATAATTCCGGGCATTCATTTTTCAACAATGCCGGTACATTTGGATATACAAGCTTGTTAATAATATCAGATGCCCAATAACTTCGTACTGTCATATCTACTGGATTCACATATACATGATTATAATAATCAATGTCAATGATACAGCCATGAATCCTTCCACTTCCACCAATTTTGCTAATTTCATCGGCAATGCTTTCCTGATAAGCTGTATATTTTTTCAAAGGTGTTTCAATAGATGCAATCATTGAATCCATATTATCATAATAATAATTCACATCTTTTGCATTTAATTTTTTCAATGCTCCACCATTCAACATCGACAGCGAACCTGTCTTTGTTTTATGAATAAAACAGTAATACCCATTCTTTTTCAACATATAAAGAATATTAACCTGCCTATTGAAAGCCATTGATATGTTCTTTCCACGAGAAAAATCTTGATATTCCTGAGATGTAATTTCATATATGCCATCTTCATAGTCCTCAAAATAATCATATTCTCCATCCATCAGAAAACTTTTCAGATGCGGACTTTCGTTTCTATAACCAATCTGATTATCAGCATATATTCTTTTTACACCATCATCAAAAAACATATTCCTATGCGTATGACCACTAACATACACAAAATTATCATGACAATTTGCATTCACACACCAATCTTTTTTTTGTGTATGCGTAAAGATGATTGTATGTTTCTTTGCCAATACATCTGTCAATTTATCATACAGCTGTTCAAACTTTTTACTCTCTTGAATCTCTGTATTTCTATCAACAGTTGCTCGATACACACCGTCATTTGCATTGAATTCTTCATTGTAACCTGAGAATCCAAGACCGCCCAAAATCACCAATCTTGTACATCTTAATTTTTCAAGAATAGCCTGATTATCTGACTGTATCAATTCATCATATGGAATAATTCCCATGTCATCAGATTCATTTCTATAAAACAAATCATTATGCAATAAATACATTCCATTTTCCTTTAATACAGTTCTGTATTTATCAACAATCTCATCCACGGACAATCCTGGAAAATCCCAAAGTTCATGATTACCAAGAACAAATACAAAATCCCGTCTTCCTGAGCCTGCTAACTTTCTAAGCATTTTCACAAACAGTTCAAATATTGAAAATTCTGATGACACATCTCCACCGATAAGTGTCAAACTCGTACTTTCAGCTAAAATGTCATCAATGATTTTGTGTATTGTAAAAATGACATCTTCTTTTGATTTACATCCTGCATTTTTAATTCTATGCATTAAATGTAAATCAGAAATATAGCTAATTCTATTAGAATCCCATAAAAACATATTTCCAAAACTTCCGAAAAGCATACTGCTATCAGATGAAACAATTTCCCTTGACGATTGTAATATCAATGCTGTTTCTTCTTCATTCTTTTCAACTACTGGAAACTCACCAATGAGTTTTTTATCATAATCATACGATTTATATTGAACATTAAATTGTTCGCATACTTCACTGGTCATTTTCACGTCATTCAAATTGATTCCGTCTATGTTGGAAAGATTTTTCATGCCAGTACAGAATAATAAATCTGCACCAGATAAATCCCCTTTCAAAAATGCCACGAAATCAAAGAAATATGAAAATCTATGTACCTGCTGTTTTACAATTTCTTTATCTTCATTACTCCAAAATTGACATACTGCAAATTTACCATTCTTATATACTTTCAACACCTTGCAACTCAGATTTTCATCTTCTCTAATCGGTAATTTTGTCGTATCATCTGTCATATATTTTGAAAAATCAACATCCAAATCAATGGCTCCTGATAAGTCACAATTTTTCAAATTACCATTTCTATACTTGATAAATTCATCAAATGTCTCAAAAGCTCGACATACATATACACTACCCCAGCGATTCAAAGTCTTTCTTCCTTGATTGTTATAATAGCGATACACTTTTGTTTCTTCACAATAAAAATGTGTCACTTTATCAAAATAACCTACTACAGTCATCTCAATATCCTGATTTTTCAAGTCTTCCACAAAATCTTTTACTTCTTTTTTTCGCTTCCTATTGGTTGCAACAGATGCTTGTGAAAAATCATATTTATCAAGAATGACTTCTGGTGTATGAATCAAGCATAATCCCTGTACAGCATTACCACCGAAATAATAGTCTTTTGACAAATATTCCATAAGCACATCCAAATGCTTTTTGTGACACTGAGCATCAAAAGCATACTGGAAAAAGAAAAATTCTACACGTTTATATTGTGAGACCGTTGATTTTTCATAATTACTGCACACCTTTCTGAATTGTTCATATGTATCACAAGCAATGAATTTATCCAACCACTGTTTTACACATTTCTTATTTGTTTTTTCACAATGCTCATATAATTCAATTTCATCCTGTGACCGTTCACACGAATAATCATCTACAGTTTCTGTCACAAAACTTTTCACTTTTTTCAATCGGTCTATATCAAGATTAAGATTTTTGGAAAATTCATCTTCAAATGCATACTGATAATAGCAAGCATCTTCGTATATATCACCATCCAAAAATCCATAATATTCCTCAAAAGAATCAAATGTCATCTTATGCAATCTTGAAACAAGATTACCTGACAAATCTTTATGAAACCAATCTTCTTCTACAAAAAATGTTTGTGTGATTACATCAAAACCTCGATGACCACTTTTTCTCAGTCCCAATTTTCGTTCTGCTTTTACAACATTAGAATCTAAAGCAAATTCTTCTGGAACATTTCTCACTTCCAATTCTCCGCTTTTCAATTCCTTAATAATACGCTTTGCATCAGGACTTACCTTTGCAGATTTCGATACAGCTTTCAAGTAACACACCTCTTTCCTTATATATTCAATACCTGTATAATATATATATACCATATATCTAATTTCAAAATGCGTAAATAACTGATTTACTGCCTACATATATTATATCGTTATTGTCGTTACTTTTCGACATGAAAATAATGAATTGCCATTATTTTTGTCGACTTGTGTTGAACCTTGTAACGACAGCATTTATAATGGATTTACTATGAATGAAAAGGTGGTTGTCATGGCAAATCGAATCATAGATGAGGAAAATGTAAAGATAGGCAGATTATTACAAAATGCAAGAGAAAGCCATGGGGTTTTACAGTCAGAATTATGTGAAGCAACAGGGCTTACTAAAAATCACATTTCGGCTGTGGAGCGTGGTGTGTCAAAAGCAAGCATCCGTATGCTGCTTGGCTATTGTGAGAAGATTGGAATTACTCCAAACGATATTTTAGGATATAGTGAGCTTAACTTAATACCTGAATTACAGGAAATGATAAATCATATGGACATAGAACAACAGAAATGCATTATGGATATGATAGAACTGATGTCTAAATAAAAAGATGACCGTTCACATTTAAGAAAAAGTGACGGTCTTTTTTATTGTCATGCCTATATTTAGGCAAAATAAAATACCTACCGAAGAATTTCTCTTGTGATAGGTATTTTTAATTTTTAGACTGTCTTAACTAAATAGAGATTTAGTTGATAGCAATATCATTTTAGCTGTCAAGACCTGTAAGTGGTCTTAACTTAATGACATTTGGTTTTTCACTGCCTACTTAAGTTTTTCGCTCAATCAGCCGACATAATAAAATAGCAGGACATTTGATAAGACCGTGAAAATGGAGGAACTTCATGCGGATAGAACAGAATCAGAAAACAGATGCAAATGTTGTAATGATAGGAGCTGCCAGACAGGAAAATGTGGCAGATACAAAGAAAGATGCATCCATTGTAAGAATAGAAAAAGACAGAAAGGCAGATCGTCTGTTAGAGCAGCCGACTTATGGCAAGCCGGAAAAAGAGGGAAATGCCTTAGAGAAGATTAAGGAGCAGGCATCCAATCTGGACGCAACCCAGATGAAAAATGAGATGCTTTTTGCATCAGACCATACTACGGGAAAAGATGTAAAAGCAATGGAAGAGGATGGATTTTCCCTGACAGATACCGAGATTCCAACGGTAGTAACCGAGACCGATAAGATGAAGATGCGTCTGGCAAAATCAGGAGAGGACATCAGCTATTTCGGGGATGGACTCAGTGATGCCCAGATTGAAGCGATGGCAGGAAGCACTGCAATGGCACAGCATATAGAATCAGCCCTGAATACCGTAAATATCCCGGTGACGGAGAATAATGTAAAAGATATTACAGAGACTGCCAATATGATGGAAGAACTTCATACACCGGATGAAGGAAGCATGAAATATATGCTGGATAATGAGCTGCCGGTTACCACTGCAAATTTATATAAAGCAGAATTTTCCGGGAGTGCAACCTATGCCGGAATGCAGCAGATGACAGACCTTGATTATGATGCGTTAAAGCAGCAGATAGAAGCCGTAATATCCGAAAGCGGTATGGATGTCAATGAGCAGAATATGGCAGATGGCAGATGGCTCATTGAAAATGGTATTCCACTGACTGCAGAGAATTTAGAGAAGTTATCCACATTGCAGCAGTTACAGCTTCCCCTTGGTGAGGAAGAAATTGTAGCAGTATCGGCAGAGGCAATTTTCGATGGAATCCGTCCGCAGGATGTCGTACTTTCCGGAAATGATTTCAAGGATCAGGCACAGGATGCATTGGACGTCATTACCAATGTAACGGATGAGGAACTTGCCTATGTGGTAAATTCCGGAGAACCGCTTACTATTGAGAATCTGAAAAAAGCTGCGGATGAGATAAAGAACAAGGACACAAAAGTTTCAGCGGCAACGGATAAAGCAGCTTATACGAAAAGCGGCTTAGATCTTCTGACTGCAAGAAGACAGTTAGAGGAAACCAGACTGAAAATGACCAGTGAAGCGAACCTTTCTTTACTGAAAAAAGGAATTTCCATTGATACCATGGAATTGTCCCAGCTGGTGGAAGAACTGAAAACACAGGAAAATGAATATTACAGCAGACTCCTTTCCGGGGATGGCATTGTACCAAAGGAAGCGGATGTGGCATTGTTCCGGAATGTCATGGACACATCTGAAGCATTAAAAGCGATGCCGGCATATGCTCTTGGAATCCATCCGGTAGATGAAACAACATTGCAGAGTCTCTATGAAGATGGAGCTGCCTTAAAGGATACCTTTGAAAAGGCAGGAGAACGATATGAGACTATGATGACCGCACCTCGTCAGGACATGGGAGATTCCATTTCCAAGGCATTCCGCAATGTGGATGATATTTTAAAGGATTTAGACCTGGAGACAAGCTATGGAAATCAGCGTGCCGTCAGAATCTTAGCTTATAACCAGATGGAGCTGACACCGGAAAATATTGCGGAAATGAAAGCTGCGGATGAAGAAGTGCAGCGGGCATTTGACCATTTAAAACCGGCAGTTGTTCGTACCATGATAAAAGAAGGCATGAATCCACTGGATATGAGCTTTGAAGAGATAAATACCGTATCTGAGCAGATTCAGGAAGAACAGGGCATTACCGAAGAGGAAAAATTCAGTAAATACCTTTATAAATTAGAGCAGAATAAGGAAATCAGCGAAGAAGAACGAAGTGCTTATATTGGTGTATACCGGCTGATCCGTCAGGTAGAAAAGACAGACGGCGCAGCAATCGGAGCCTTGCTGCAGCAGGGCGGAGATATTACATTGCGTGGACTTCTGACCCAGGTTCGTTCCGCAAAGCATGGTGCCATGGATTATCAGGTAGATGATGATTTTGGAGGCGTACAGACCAAAGAAGGAGCCGGCATTTCCATTACGGAACAGATTGAGGGAGCGTACCAGAAGAATAAGCTTTCCGATGTGAAAGATGGGCTGGTACCGGAGAAGATTGCACCATTTATGGAAGATGAAAAATGGCTTTCCATGACACCGGAAGAGCTGGCAGATGCCATGAAAGAAGTGGAGCAGAAAGAAGAAACAGAGGCAGCTTACCGGAGGGAACAGGTACAGGAACTGTCCCAGGCAGCGGCGGCACCACAGGAAGTCTATGAGTGGTTAGAACAGCTTGATATGCCGGCAACCGTTAACCGGGTGCTTGCGGCAGCAGATTATATGAACAACCGGAATCAGGTATTTAACCGTCTGTTTAAGATGGCAGACAGGAGTGAAAATCTGACAGAGGAACTGGAAAATATCAAAGAAAAAATATTTTCTGATTTTGCAGAGGCAGTTAAGACACCGAAGGAAATGGCAGAGGCTCAGCGGAAGCTGGCAGATACCGCTGAGAATGTCATGAAGACCATGATGATGTCGGAGGATAATCTTACAAGCCTTGATTTGCAGGAACTGAAAATGATGCATACCCAGATTGCTTTGGGAAGTGCGGCGGCAAAAAAAGAAGAATATGCAGTTCCGGTGCTGGTACAGGGCGAGACCTGCAATGTGTCTCTTAAGATTGTCCGTGGCGAAGAAAAGAAAGGTCTAGTAGACATCGTCTTTGAGACAGACCGCTTAGGAAGAGTGGCAGCACAGCTTCGTGCCGGCAAGGAAAAGATTTCCGGTTATATTGCAGCAGAATCCAAAGAGACCACTGCATTATTTGAAAGCCATGCGAAAGAGTGGGAAAATCTTTTTGCACAGGAGCCAGGACAGGAAGTCAGCATCAGCTATATGACCGGGGAAATAAAGAAGGATGGAATCCATCACAGCACAGAAGTTTCTTCTGAAAATACAGACAAGACGGAAGAAAAAAATCCTTCGGATACGGAAATTCAGACAAAGACACTTTATGGAATGGCAGAAAGTTTCCTAAAAGCGGTTAAGTCCTTAGAAAGGTAGTCCGATATAGAATACATAAGACATGGAACGTCGATAGACCGCAAGGATGCGGGCATGAATGGAAGAAAGGAATTAAGATAAATGAAAGTAAACCATAACATGTCAGCGGTAATTACAAATAAACAGTTATTGCGTACAGAAAATAAAGTAACCGAGGCAATGGAGCGTCTGTCCTCCGGATTAAAGATTAATCATTCCAAAGATAATCCGGCAGGTATGGCAATTTCCAATAAATTAAATTTACAGATTGAAGGACTTGACCAGGCATCCCGGAATGCGTCTGATGGTATTTCCGTATTACAGACAACCGATGGAGCCTTAAATGAAGTGACTTCCCTGATACAGAGAATGCGTGAGCTTTCTGTACAGGCAGCCAGTGATTCCAATACACCGGATGATAAGAAAGCAATTCAGCAGGAAGTAGAAGAATTAAAGAAAGAAATTAACCGTGTCAGCAAGGATACCGAGTTCAATACCAAATCCTTACTGGATGGCAGCATCCAGCGAAGAGTATATGGAACTAACGCTACAAGAATGGCAGTATCCAGTAATGTAACCGCAGCAGATTATACCGTAACCATCAATCAGGCAGCTGAGACTGCAAAGAAGGATGCAGATACCGTTGCATTTAATGATATGACAGCAACAATCGGAGCGTCCGGTAAAATGAAAATTAACAGTTCATCCGTAGAAATAGAAGCAACCGATACCTATGAGCAGGTCTTTGAGAAAATCAGAACAGCCGGTGAGTTAGGCGAGACTACCGTAAAAGCAGATGGCGGTAAGCTTTCCTTTGAATCCACTGCATATGGCGAGACAGGCAAAGTAGAAATCACAATCAGCGATGCTGCGTTGGCAGCACAGCTTGGATTTAATTCCATGACACCGGCAGTATCTTACGGAACCAATGCTGAGGTAGATATTCATGCTGCAGGAAGCGGATTTTCAACCACTGCAACTGCCGCAGTCGATGGCAATAAAGTAACTATTACAGACCGTGATGGATTTGAAATGTCTTTTCTTACCAAGAGCGGACTTGCCGCAGGAAGTACTGCTAAATTAGAAGTGACCGACATTGGAACCATGGATCTTCAGGTAGGAGCCAATGAAAACCAGACCATTAAAGTAGATATTCCGGAGATTGATACCGAGACCTTATATCTGGATGATTTAGATGTAACAACTGTAACCGGAGCAGACCGGGCAATCGTTGCATTAGATAATGCACTGGCAAGAGTATCTTCCGTACGTTCTGCCATTGGAGCCTGTGAGAACCGTCTGGATTCTACTGTAGGAAGTCTTGATGAGACCAGCGAGGATATGACATCTGCACTTTCCCGTATTTCAGATGTAGATATGGCAGAGGAAATGACCAATTATACACAGCAGAATGTATTGTCCCAGGCAGCAATTTCCGTATTGTCCCAGGCAAATGACATTCCACAGCAGGTATTACAGTTACTTCAGTAATCAAAGGAGACTGTCATGGATAGTAGAACAAAGCAGGACTTTACCAGAAGGATTACCCAGAGTAACCGCAGTGAACTGGTAGTGGTTTTATATGATATCTGCTTTTCTTATCTTGATGAAGCAGAAAAAAATCTGAAGGAAAAAGATTTTGATGTATACAAAGAAGCCGTCCGGAAAGCTGATGCAGTGATTGGAGAACTTCAGGCGGCATTGAATTTTCAATATGAACTTTCCCCACAGCTCTATCCGCTTTATTCCTATTGCAGAAGAGAGCTGATGCGCAGTATGTATCAGCAGAGCGGTGACGGCATTGCCCATGCAAAAAGAGTTCTGAGCGGTTTGTATCAGGCCTTCTGCGAGGTCGCAAAGCAGGATACCTCAGAACCCTTAATGCACAATACCCAGCAGGTATATGCGGGTATGACGTATGGAAAAGAACAATTAAATGAAAATTTTCAGGAGTCAGATACTTCCAGAGGATTCTTCGCGTAAGAATCCTCTGTTTTTTGTTTTAAGCGGCGTAGCAGAAATTTATATTTCAGCTGCATGGCATTTACTTCATAAATATAGGCATCAATCAGATCCGGTTCTACAACATTCTGAAAATTCGCATATGCGAAGTCCAAGTCATTCTTTGTCCGGTTTAAATCATCTAAAAGTAAGCGGTAGCCGGCATCCGGCGCAGGTGTGTTTTTTACAATTCCAAACAATACGATCCCCACTTTCTTTATGGAAAATAAATCCTCTTTTTACTAAGTATAATCAGAAAAATCCAATCTATACAAAAAAAGGAATATTTTTTTTTGCAGAAAAATATGTTAATGGTAAGGAAATGGATACTTGAAAAGGATTTTAAGCAGTGTAATGAGCAAAGAAACAGGAATTATGGTGATTATAGGCATTTGTCTGCTGGTTTTGTTTATCGGAATCTTAAAACAGAGGGCAGACCTTGTCTTAAATTTTGTTGTCCGGATGGCAGCAGGAGCGGTGGCAATTGTCTTTTGCAACCAGCTGCTTTCGAAGAATGGCATAGACGTTATGGTGGGACTGAATCCATGGAGCCTTACAACGGTGGGACTGCTGGGAGCAGGAGGATTTACCCTGCTTTATGGAATTATGGCATATCGTCTGATATAATATTTGTGAAATGTGACGAAAGAAAAAACTTTCCCAATTCGACATGTACAAGGTCATGGGGACATCGTATAATGCGATTACAGCGAAGGGGGAAGGAATTATAACAATACTAGTGATAATTATGCTTGGACTGGCAGTTTGCTTTGACTTATGGAAGTCAAAAATACCGAACTGGCTGACGGGCATGGGGGTGATGACAGGATATGCAGCACATATCCGGGGAGAAGGAGAAAAGGGAATTATACTGGTAACAGTAATGATGTTAATTCCCGTGATTCTATTCTATTTATTATTCTTGATGCATGCAATGGGAGCCGGAGACATTAAGCTTTTTATGGCACTCTCCTGCATGACAGATTATTCTATTGTACTTCACACAATTATTTTTTCCTTATGTTTGGTAGCAGTATACGGATTGTTCCGGCTGATAAGGCAGGGAGCATTATTACGACGCATACTGCATTTTAGAACTTATATTCAGAGCAGTCTGGTGAAAAAACAGTGGGTGCCTTATCGGGAGCAGACCGGTATGGATGATTCCTGCATGCATCTGGCACCGGCGGTACTGGGCGGCTATTTACTGACATTGGGGGTGGTGTAATGAATCAGATATCAATTGCAATCTGCGATGCGGACAGTGCCTATGGAAATAAACTGGCAGAATATCTTCTGGAGACAGGAAATGTGGCAAAGGCAGAGGTATATACGGACTGGAATAGTGTAGAGGCAGATTTAAATGGAGAAAAAAGAGATATCTGGCTGGTTAATTCAGGGCTGCTGAAAGAAGCAGAAACCCTTCCTTTAAAGAAAGAAATGGTATGTCTGGCAGAAGAACGGCTGGGAGCAAGAGAGGCAGCATTGCCGCATATTTATAAGTACCAGTCTGCCAATGTCATCCTGCAGGAAATGTATGCATTACTGGCGGAGCGTCCAACGGAAATCTGTCTGCGGGGAAGCAGGAAGGGTCGTACCATAGGACTGCTGTCACCCTGGTATGACGGGCTGTCTTTATTGGCAGGACTGGCTGTAGCACAGGTTTTGGCAGAGAAGGGAAAGGTTTTATACATTAATACCAGAGGATATTGCGGCATGAAGCTGCCGGAAATGGAAGAAAGCCATAATTTATCCGATGTTCTGCTATCCCTCCGGCTTGGAAGTACCAATGGGGGTGCCAGTGTGATGAGCGGAATTACTACTGTGGGTGAACTTGGCATTATGGTTCCGGTAGAACAGGCAGTTTTATTGGGTGAAGTAAAAGCACAGGATTATCACAGGCTTTTAGAAATTATCTGGCAGGAATTGTCCTTTGATTATGTGATATTAGAGATACAGCCGGAGCTTGCTGATACGGGAAGAATTATCGAAGAGTGTGACAGGGTGTATGCATTTTTAAAGCAGGAATATGGAATGGATACTGTAGAACAACAGCTTATGTCACAGGAAGTAAAAGGAAAGATTCAGATAGTAAAGATTCCGGAACGATTGCAGCCCGGTGAAAGATATGAAAATTCCGGTAATCCGGTTGCAGCAGCAGGCTATTTCAAAGAGTGGATAGCGCAGGAAATAGAAAGAGAAGAAGGCAATGGAAAAGGAATGACTTAGGAAAGAAGTAGATAAGGAAATGGATAAGAAAGTGAATAAGAAAGTACATAAGGAAATGCATAAGAAGATGTATGGGGGAAAGGCATTCAGATGGAGACAAAGGAGAATTTAAAGGAACGCTTGAAGCATCAGGTAATGGAACGGATGGACATTTCAAGAACCATGGAAGATGAAGAAATCTTAGAACTGGTGCAAAAGACTTTGGAAGAAGACAGCCATAGAATGCCTATGAGTATTTCCATGCGGCAGAATCTGATTCGGGAAATCTTTCATTCCCTGCGGAGGCTGGATATTTTGCAGGAGCTTATTGAGGATGCTGACATTACAGAAATTATGGTAAATGGGACCAAAGGAATCTTTTATGAAAAGGCAGGGAGGCTTTATCAGTGGGATAAACACTTTACATCAGAAGAAAAGCTTCAGGATGTCATACAGCAGATTGCAGGAGGCAGTAACCGCATGGTAAATGAATTACATCCTATTGTAGATACCAGACTGCCGGATGGATCCAGAGTAAATATTGTCTTAAAGCCCATTGCCATAGACGGAACAGCGTTGTCCATCCGTCGTTTTCCCAAAGAGCCTGTCCGGATGCAGACACTGATAGAATGGGGTTCTATTTCAAGGGAAGTGGCAGATTTTTTAAAGCATCTGGTGTGTGCCGGCTATAACATTTTTGTATCAGGAGGAACAGGAAGCGGTAAGACTACATTTCTAAATGCTTTGTCGGAATTTATTCCAAAGGAAGAACGTGTGGTTACCATTGAGGACTCAGCGGAGCTGCAGCTGCTTGGGCTACCCAATCTGGTTCGTCTAGAGAGCCGGGATATCAAGCTTCCGGGAGCAGAGGAGATTACCATCCGGGATTTGATAAAAAGTGCACTTCGTATGCGCCCAAACCGGATTATCGTCGGGGAATGCCGTGGGGCAGAAGCACTGGATGTCCTGCAGGCAATGAATACCGGACACTCCGGCAGCCTGAGTACCGGACATGCCAATTCGGCAATGGATATGGTAAGCCGCCTTGAGACGATGGTGCTGATGGGAATGGATATGCCTCTGGCAGCAATCCAGAGTCAGATAGCATCAGCCATTGATATTATCATACAACTTGGCAGAATCAGGGATGGCAGCAGAAAATTGCTGCAGGTTGTGGAATTGAAGGGGGTGGAAAATGGCAAGGTATGTTTACACGAACTCTTCCAGTTCCGGGAGAAAAAAGAACAGGGAAGCATCGGCGGAATCTGGGAGAAGAAGGGAGAACTTCTCTATCAAGAGAAATTACAGGCTGCCGGATTATCGTAAATATCATTTTAAGAAAAGACAGTTTTTATTATATGTTGGAGAATTTCTGCTGCTGGATATTCTGATAGGCTGGCTATTTTATCAGTCCACTCTGGCAATTCTTACAGGCTTCGGTTTATGTCCAGTATTTCTTCGAAACAAAAGGAATTCTGCTAAGATACAGCGCCAGAATGATTTAAAGATTCAGTTTAAGGATGCACTGCTATCGGCAGCAGGAGCAATGCGGGCAGGCTATTCCATTGAAAATGCGTGGCGGGAAGCAAAAAAAGATGTGATACAGCAGTATGGCATGGAAAGTGATATGGCGGTGGAAATGCGCCAGATGATACACCAGATGGACTGTAATGTGCCATTGGAGCAGCTGTTAGAGGATTTTGCAGAGCGGAGCCGGATAGAGGATGTAGAGCAGTTTGCGGGAATTTTTTCTTATGCCAAGCGGAGCGGCGGGGATTTTACTGCAATTATGGGAAATACAGTTCGGCAGATGGCAGACCGGATGGAATTGCAGGAAACCATAGAGACAGCATTGACAGCAAGGAAGATGGAACAGAAGGTAATGAATGTAATTCCCTTATTTATACTGGCATTTGTCAATGTGACATCGGGAAGCTTTTTGGAAGCATTGTATGGGAATGTGGCGGGGGTGCTGATTATGACAGGGTGTCTTATTCTCTATGGACTGGCATATCTTTGGTCAGAGAAAATCGTAAGACGTATTGGAGAAAGTATATGTTAAAGCAAATGAAGAAGCAAAAGAAAAAGCTGGCAACTCTGGTACTTCTGGCAGCAGTTTTATTGGGAATTGCAGCGGAGTGGATGCAAAAGCAGGAATCTCATTTTAAGGAGAACTGTTTAATAAGAAATGAACCGGGGGAAGGAGACTATCAGGAATCTTTAAATTATATAGAAGAAGATAGTGGGGAAAAAGGGCAGATTGTATTAAATCTGCAGGAACGTACTTTAACAGCAGCGGAATGGAAAGAGATATTGCCGGAGGCAGAAAAAGAAGCAGAAGAAGTATTTCGAAACGGGCAGCAGGCAGACCATGTCAGTGGACAGGTGGTTTTATGCGAACGTGTTAAAAATGGTCTCATTTCTGTGGAATGGAAGCTGGAACCGGATATTTGGATTCATTTACAGGGAAATATAGAGGAAGAAAATCTTTTGCCGGGACAGGTGGTGAATGCTACCGCAATTTTATCGAATGGAAAAAATCAGGCAGAGTATTCCTTTCCTATCTGTCTTTATCCTTCAGAAAACCAGAATGAAACCAATCTGGGGAAAAAGATAGAACAATATCTTTACAATCAAAATGCAGAAGAAAAAGAAGTGGAGCTGCCACAGAATATGGATGGTGTAGCACTTCGCTGGGAAGAAGAAACTGAGGAGACGTTGGTTATTTTCCTTTTTCTGGGGATATTTGCAGCAGTAGTGATTCTATGGAGTGAGAAAAAGGAACAACAGGATGCAAAAAAACGTTGGGAAGAGGAATTGGTAAAAGATTATCCGGAAATGGTTAGTCGATTGGGATTATTATTAGAAGCCGGTATGTCATTGCGTCAGGCGTGGAAGAAGCTGACAGATACATATGAGAGTAAACGGAAGAAGCAAAGACTACCAAAACGTGCCGGTTACGAGGAAATGCTGCTTACCAGAAGAGAGTTAGAGGATGGAATGGGGGAAAGCCTGGCATATGAGCGGTTTGGAGAACGATGCGGGCTGGCATCCTATCGCAGGTTTGCATCTATTCTGACACAGAATCTCAAGAAGGGAACGGTAGGAATCGGCAGAATTCTTGCAAAAGAATCAGAGGATGCATTTTCCCAGCGAAAGACTATGGCGCAGCGACTGGGAGAGGAAGCAGGAACAAAATTATTGTTTCCCATGCTAATGATGATGGTGGTGATTATGGTCATTCTTGTTGTGCCTGCATGTATGACCATGCACATATAAGTTACCAGGCAGTTGTAAGAAGCTGTCGGTGGCAGGCTTCGGCTGTAAGCAGATAACAGGTAACTAAAACAATAGGTAAATAAAGGAGGAAAGAACATGAAAGGTGTAGTAAATGTAAAACGGACAAATCCAATGAACGTTGTAAAAAGAATAAAAGGAAGTCTGACCCGGTTTTTAAAAGAGGAAGATGGAGTAGGTGTTGTGGAAGTGGTTCTGATTCTGGTGGTTCTGATTGGACTGATTGTTATTTTTAAATCAAAACTGACGGTTCTTTTAAACAGTATCTTTTCGACAATTACCCAGCGGACCGGTTCTTTGTAGAAAATGGAAAGAGCAAGGGAAAAAGGGAGTATTACATTGTTTTTAAGCCTTGCATTGACGATGATTTTAAGTCTGGTATTTACTCTGCTGGAATCTGCACGCCTCTATGGATTAGAGGCGCAGAGCAAAATGGAAACGGAGCTTTTGCTGGAATCCAAAATGGCAGAGTATGATACCGCACTTTTTGAGCAGTATCATCTCTATTTTCTGGAGGCAGGCAGGAAAGGAGAGCCGGAACTTAGCAGTCTGGAACAGTCATTGCAGGAACTTGGAGAAGAGAACCTTAGGGCGAAGCCGGGATTCTTAAAAATGTCATATACCAATCTTTATGAGATGCAGTTAGAGAACTGCTATATTACGAATTATACGATGGCAACCGATGATGCGGGAGCTGAATTTCGAAGGCAGGCAGCAGATTATGTAAAGCGTACCATGGGAATTGCTGCCATTGAAAAATTATATGAAAAGGCAACAGAAGCAAAGGGACTGACGGAAGACAATAAAGACATCGAGAAGAAGTTCGAAGCTGCTATTCAGGAGACCGATACACAGAGTGGGCTGGAAAGAAACACAAAACGGAATGCCGCAAATCAGAAGAATGAGAATCCACTGGATTATGTAAAAGAACTTAAGAATAAAAGTATCCTGTCACTGGTGGTAGAAGATGTATCAGCGGTATCGATACAGACCATTGATTTATCCGATGATATTGCAAAGAGAACCTGTTTTACAGGAAATGGGCAGGCACAGCAGGAGGATATGACAACGGGACTTTTCTTCCGGGAATATTTACTGAAGCAGTTTAGTGATTACCGAAATCAGAGTGAGTCGGAAGTGTTGCAATATGAGATGGAATATCTCATTGCAGGGAAAGATTCTGATGTGGCAAACCTTGCTGGCGTTGCAGAACGCATGCTGGCGATTCGTGAGGTGGCAAACTATATTTATTTGAAAGGGGATGCCGAGAAAACGGCACTGGCGAATACCATAGCACTTGTAACTGCGGGCTGGACAGCTAATCCGGCGGTAGTCAAGGTGGTAGAAGAAGGAATTCTTGTGGCATGGGCATTTTCAGAAAGCATAAAAGATGTAAAAACGCTTTTAAAGGGTGGCAAGGTTCCTTTTTTAAAAGGAAATGCCGAGTGGACATTAGACGTTGGAGCATTGTCGGAATCCTTTGCAAAAGAAGAGGAAAGTAAGACCAGTGAAAGTGGTTTAAGTTATGGGGATTATTTAAGAATTTTATTATATCTTACCGGACAGGAGAAGCTTACCTATCGGGCAATGAATCTGATGGAGCAGAATGTCAGGCTGCTGCCGGACCGGGAGAATTTTCGGATGGACTGCATGATTGGTAGTATGGAAATACAGTGCAGTTATCTGTCAAAACCATTGTTCTTCGGGTGGTTTGGAAGTGGCGAAGGCTTCAAAGGAGATTATCATTTTCAGGAAAAAAATTCATTTTCCTATGTTTATTAACAAAAGAAGAAAGGGGGTGCATAAAGGTGTCTCTTCTCAGAATTCAAATAAAAAATCAATATAAAAAAACTCTCTCTAACCCAGATAATACAAATCTATTGTATAGCAATTCTACAAACAGAAAAGAGACACCTTTATGTGCCTCCACAACGGCGTCTATGACAATAGAAGCAGCTATCGCATTGCCACTGTTTGTAATCTGTATACTATCGGTAATCTTTCTTTTCCGGGTATTGGAATTACAGCAGGATGTGGAATATGCCTTGCAATATGCCGCCAGAAAAAGTGCCATTCATGCACATATGACACATGAAAGCGGGCTGGAATCTGTTGTGCCAATTGCAGAAGCAAAAATCCTGTTTCAAAGAAAATTAGAAGAACTGAAGGCACCGGTAATTTATGTGGAAGGGGAAGAAAAGGGGTTCTCTTTTTGGCGTTCTGAATTAATGGGAAATGATATTGATTTATGTGTATCTTATCGGATTGAAAATCCATTGCAGTTATTGGGACTATTTTCTTATGACATGGATCAGCGGGCAAAAGTGCATAAATGGATTGGTTATACAGGCAGTGGAAATGAAGATGGAACTTATGTCTATATTACAGAGACAGGGAAATCCTATCACTGGTTTTCGGACTGTACCTATTTGGATTTGAGCATTCTGGCAGTGCCGGAAGAGACGGTATCCGGATTACGGAATGACTCCGGGGCGAAATATAAAGATTGCGAAAAATGCCGCATAGGAAAGAAAGATACCAAAACAGTATTTGTAACAGAATATGGAGAGGCAGTGCACAATAGTCTTTCCTGCAGTGGGTTAAAGCGTACCGTATACCGTATTTTGCTGGAAGAAGCGGGAAATCATTCACCCTGTGGAAAATGTGAAAAGAGAAAAGCTTCCTGAGGAAATAAATGTATCAGATAAAGAAACGTATCAGATAAAGAAACGGCAGATAGCAGGTTATAAGCAGTAAGTAGTAGCTAGCAAATAACGAATAATAAGGAGATAAGGGGATGGTGACGATATGTTCTGTACTTGGAATGTTGGGGATATGTTCCATCGAAGATATCCGAAAAAAAGAAATACAAAGCGTAAGAGTATTGTGTTTTGGCATTGGTGGGATTTTACTGCATCTCTGGCAGAGAAACCAGTCATTATACAGCATGTTAGGAGGGATTGCCGTCGGGGCAGCAGTTATTATTCTGTCACTGGTGTCTGGTGGAATTATTGGAATTGGCGATGGACTGGTACTTTGTGTAGCGGGAATTTACATTGGAGGAATCAATACCATGCGTCTGCTTCTGACAGGACTTTTCCTGTCCTCTCTGTATGCACTGGTATTGCTGTTCATGCACAGAAAAAGACGAAAAGACACCATTCCTTTTATTCCGTTTCTGTTGGCAGCATATCTCATTCTGTTGATTTTATAAGACAATGGAAAAAGAAATGTTATCTGCCGGCTTCTTATACCATAGAGGCAGCAGTTATAGTGCCAATGATATTGGCACTATTCTGTACCCTGATTGTAGTCAGCTACGAACTGCATGACAGGGTAAAGCTGGCGGCGGAAGAAAGCAGCAAGAACAAAATAGAATGTATGGAGGAAATTTATATTGGAGATATGTTATAAGAGAAATCTGAATCAGAGTTATATGTTTATTACATCAGATCCCGCGTATTCCGGATATCAGATTCATATGTGCCGACAGAATCATATTCATAATTTATTGCAGTTTGAACCGGTAGTTTCAGAAGGGGAGACACAGTTTCGATATGAAATTACCGGAAAACGTTCTTTGGATCATGTTTTGGAGAGCAGTGATTTTGCCATAGATATGTTTGCAAAAATGTTAGAAACTTTATTGGGAATCTGTCAGGAAATCCGGCCATATCTTTTGGAGGAAGAGGGAATTCTATTAGACCCGGAGAGTATTTATCTTGAGAATGGAACCAAGAAGTTCTATTTCACCTATTGCCCCGGCAGACAGGAACCTGTTACAGAAGGATTCCGAAAGCTGATGGAATATCTTCTGGCAAAGATTAATCATGAAGATGAACAGATGGTTCTTGCATCTTATGAGGCATATCAGAAATCAACAGAAGAAGGATTTTCTTTGGGTGAAATCCTAAGGATATTATATCAGTACCGGCAGCAGGATGTAGAGGATTATGTACCGGTCCGGCAGAAATCTGTTTCATCTAAAAAGGTAGAGGCATTGCAGAAGGGCATTATGCCATGGGAGCAGGAAAAGAAAGATGCAGCTGTGGAGGAAAAGCCAACTGCAAAGAAAAAGAAGGGGTATTGGAAAAAATATGAGATAGATACAATTGAAAAGGATGATGAATATTATAAGAAGGATGCTCAAAGCCGTGGCTGGAATATGGCAATGGAAGAAAAATTGCAGGAATGCATTGCTGCAATCAGCCGGATTCCGGCATTCTTAACAGGAAAGATAAATCATGAGAAGGAGGAGGAACCAATCGTGTGTACACCTATGGATTACAAAGAAATGCAGGAGGAAAATCCGACCGTTTATCTTGGAACGGAGCGGGCTCCGGAAGGAGTTCTGCGTTATGATGGAAAAGAGGATATTTCGAATATCCGGATGGAGTATTTCCCTTTTATCATAGGTAGCAGTGAGCAGGCAGATGGAAATGTATGTATACAGGGAGTCAGCCGCATGCATGCCCGCATTACCAGAGAGAAAGAGGATTATTATGTGGAAGATTTAAATTCCATGAACGGAACATGGCTCAATGGGAAAATGCTGGCATATCGGGAGAAGGAGCAGTTATGCATGAATGATGTGATTCAGCTGGGACGTGAGCGGTTTACATTTCTTTAAGAAAAAGGTTATATTTCCTTCGTTGACAGTGCCTTTTGAAAGTGTTATTGTCAGATTCATAAAAGACTGGAAGAAGGATAAGTTATATTGATTCAGAAAATAGATGCATGTTTAAAAGAGCGGGGATATTCCTTTATCAAAGTGTCGCCGGAAGAGGTTGGGGTATACTATAGATTTACAGAAGGAAGGGCACAGGTGGTTGCTGGAATCTTTATGCATCCGGGATTTGTACTGGAAACAGAAAAATTGCAGGCAATTCAGAAAAAACTGCAGGAGCTGTTTCTTCATCCGGAAGGAAGGATTCCGGGTTGTGAACAGAATATGGCAATCTATCAGGTGGAGTTACTGACGTTACTGGTTGCAGATGATATAGGACAGGCACGTATGCTCGGTGGCAGCTGTCGGAATGTCTGGCTTATTAATGAGCAGACAGGGCAGCTTATGATTTTTGAAAACCAGCCGGGAGATTTCTATGGATTAAGAGATGCATTACAGGAACAGATATCCGGTGGTGGGAGGCAAAGAGGTTATGCTTCACAGGGGTATGCACAGACGGATAATTACCGTAGAACAGAAGAGAAGCGAGGTCTTACTTTGTGGCAGAGGATAAAACAGTATCCGTCCTGGTGTAACGCCGGCATTGTTTTGATAAATATCATAGTATTTCTGTCATTGAGCGCACTTGGCGATACGGAATCTGCAGCTTTTATGGAACAACATGGCGCAGTATTTCTGCCGGATGTATTTGGACAGGGAGAATGGTGGAGACTGTTTACGGCCATGTTTTTACATTTTGGACTGGCACATCTTGCAAATAATATGATTGTATTATTCTGGACTGGAGACAGACTGGAACGTCTGATAGGAAAGTGGCGCTATCTTATCATTTATTTTGGCGCAGGATTGTGCGGTAATCTGCTTTCACTTCTGGTAACACAGGGCAAAGGAACCCTGACGGTGTCAGCAGGTGCCTCAGGTGCCATTTTTGGTGTATTTGGAGCTTTACTCTGGGTAATAATTGCCAACAGAGGAAGGGTAGAAGAACTGAATATCAGAGGAATTGTAATTATGATTGCATTGAGCCTATATTATGGATTTACCAGTACCGGAGTGGACAACTGGTGTCATGTAGGCGGACTGATTAGCGGATTTTTTCTGTCACTGCTTCTATATCGCAGAAAGGATTGATTTTATTCCGGAAAATTTATATACTGTTGATATATGATTGAATGAAGTAAGATGAAAAACTTAAGATACGGAGGCAGAAATGAAAGTAAATATATATTACGGTGGTAGAGGACTTCTGGATGATCCTACTTTATATGTAATCGGGAAAATGGAAGAAGTTTTAAAAGAGCTTCGTGTCAGTGTGGAACGATATAATATATACGAGCACAAGAATAGCATCTCTACGTTGCCGCAGACCTTAAAGGATGCAGATGGAATCATTCTGGCAACGACAGTAGAGTGGCTTGGAATCGGTGGTTATATGCAGCAGTTTTTGGATTCCTGCTGGCTTTACGGAGACAAGGAAAAGATTAAGACAACCTATATGCAGCCAATCGTTATGTCAACCACGTATGGAGAACGTGAAGGGGAACTGACATTGTCCAATGCATGGGAAATTTTAGGCGGTCTGCCGTGCAGTGGAATGTGTGGCTATGTAGATGATCTGGTAAGCTTTGAAATGAATCATGACTATTCCCTGATTATTGAGAAAAAAGCAGAAAATCTTTATCGTACAATTTCTCAGAAACAGAAGAGTCTGCCGACTTCTAATCAGGCGGTAACCAGAACCATCCTGCGGACACAGCAGATGGATTTAACACCACAGGAGAGTGAGCAGTTATCACAGTACGTGGCAGATGATTCTTACGTAAAGAAACAGAAAGAAGATATTGAAGAATTAGCGTCCATGTTTAAGGATAAGTTAAGTGTACAGCAGAATGACACGCAGACAGAATATATTACAGAATTAGAAAGCCATTTTGTGCCACAGGGGGATTTCACGGCGAACTATCTCTTTATGATTGAAGAGAAAAAGAAACCATTGGTAGTCGAAGTAGCAGGAGAAGAGTTAAACTGCTATTATGGACAACAGGAAAATGTAGATGTATATGCGAAACTTACGGGAGAAGTCATGAATAATATTTTAGCTGGCAGAATGACATTCCAGAGAGCATTTATGACCGGTGAGATGACTGCAAAAGGAAACTTTAAGACATTGCGTACCTTAGATCAGATTTTTATTTTTGAATAGAAAGAAGGAGTAACCATGAAAGACGATAATTGTATTTTTTGTAAACTGGCAGCAGGCGATATTCCGACAAATACCGTATATGAGGATGATACATTCCGTGTCATTATGGATGCCAATCCTGCAACAAAGGGACATTCCTTAATTATTCCCAAAGACCACTTTGCAAATCTTTATGAAATGGATGAGGAAGTAGCAGCAAAAGCAATGAAGCTTGCTAAGAAAATGGCAGTTCATATGAAAGAAAAATTAAACTGTGATGGATTCAATTTACTTCAGAACAATGAAGAGACTGCAGGACAGACAGTATTTCATTTCCATATGCATCTGATTCCAAGATACAAGGGAGACAAGAATGATGATATTTTAAAATATACTCCATTAGAGCTTTCTGATGATGAAATGAAAGAAATTCTGGATATGATAAAAGTAAAATAAAAAGAAAAAATAAAGGTGTAAAGTCTTATATAGAATCAGGACTTTACACCTTTTGCACTTATGCTTTCTTCTTCTTTTTCTCACTGGCTTCTTCAATGAGCTTAAGAATAGTATGAATAGAATCTAACTGCTGGCTGGACTTCATATTAGAAATATAAGTCTCCTTTTCTGTCATGACTTTCTTAATGGCAGCATCTAAGGTTTTTTTGGTCAGATTCTCTTCTTCAATTACATAGCTATACCCTTGTTTTTCAAAAGAGCGGGCATTTAAAATCTGGTCACCACGGCTTGCAGCAGCAGACAGTGGAATCAGAATATTTGGCTTGTGAAGAGCAAGTAATTCACAGATTGCATTTGCACCGGCACGGGAAATGACAAGAGAGCTTAAAGCAAACATATCCCGAAGTTCTTTCCCGGCATATTCAAACTGGACATAGCCGGAACGGTTGTTATATAATTTATCTATATTTCCTTTCCCACAGAGATGGATAATCTGATAGTTGGCAAGCAGGTCATCTAAGAGACCACGTACCGCATCATTAATAAATTTGGAACCGCTGCTTCCACCGACTACTAAGATAACCGGTTTATCCATGGTAAAACCACAAAGTCTGGCAGCCTGTTCTTTGTCGCCGCTTAAAAGTTCCTGGCGGATTGGAGAACCGGTAAGAACTGCCTTATCCTTTGGAAGATAGTCTACAGTTTCCGGGAAATTACAGCAGACCTTGCAGGCTGCCGGAATTGCAATTTTATTAGCAAGACCAGGTGTCATATCAGATTCATGAATAATAGCAGGAATACGGAGGCGTTTCGCTGCGAGAACGACAGGAACGGAAACGAATCCACCTTTCGAAAAGACAACGTCCGGTTTGATTTTTCTTAAAAGAGATACAGACTGTGCGTAGCCTTTGATCACACGGAACGGATCTGTGAGATTACGGAGATCCTTATAACGACGGAGTTTTCCTGAGGAAATTCCATAATAAGGAATGTTCTGCTCTTCAATTAACTGTTTTTCCATGCCGGCATAGGAACCGATATAAGAGATTTCATAACCAGCCTCTTTTAAAGCAGGAAAAAGAGCAATGTTTGGAGTTACATGACCGGCGGTACCACCGCCTGTTAAAACGATTTTTTTCATGAAAAGAATCCTTTCTTTAATATCAGATTACTTATAATGTAAAATGATTTGCTGAATAATATATTATACTCTTGGTAAAAAAAGTCAACTCTATTTAAAACCTTATACAATCGTAAAAATACCAGAAAATAAAGCGGGGGGTATGTGAAAATGAAAGCATTGTATTATCGGTACTTATTTGAAAATGTGGAAAATGGAATGATTCAGGCAGGCAGTATCTATAACGAGGAGAATGACTGCAGTGTGAATTATGTATACTTATCCGGAAATCCTACGAACAGTAACATAAACGACGGTGTAAGCAGCAAAGACAGCAGCAGAACAAATGATATAACAGGCATCGGTATCTTGGACAAAAGAACCATTAGAAGACTGGCCGGTGCACCGATAGATCTTGTGGTAGTAGGAGAATATACGAGGGACTGTCTTGGTATATTGTATGCACTATTGCAAAATACGACGATTCAGACGGTGATTATGCCTTATGTAGCACCGATTCACCGTATGCTGGTGGAGCAGTGGATATCGGAGGAACAGGATATGGAAGAGAAGGCATTACCGGAACAATGGATATTGGGGCCGGAAATGTCACCGGAAAAACTATTAGAATTTTCCTGCCTCATCCGGCATCCTTACCATGCATTAAAGAATATGGGGGTGGAAAATGTCTATTTATTATATGGAAATTGTCCGCCCTGTTCCCTGGACGCAGTGCAGAATGCCAGAAAAGGAAATTATTTCGAACTGGCAGATGCAGAGGATTTAGAAACGATAAAGATTATGGAACGGGAATACATTCCGGTGGTCAAGGCCGGATGCATCATTAAAAATAAGTGGGTATTTTATTTTTCTGCATATGGAATGAATGTAATGGAACTATATCAGTTTACCAGAAGATATTATACGAAAGAAGGCTATGACAGGGCACTTCGTCATCCGGAAAATACACAGTATCAGGCGGGAATGCAACGGTTATTAGAGGCATATAAGAAGACTTACGGTTTGGAAGCATTTGCAGCAGTTATTATGTATGCAGGTCCGGGTCAGGTAAAAGAAAGCGGAAGTAAAATCAATGGTGCCATGTATGAACAGTCTTTTGGCAGAGAAAATCATTGTTCTCCGTATCTGGATGCCGGCAGAACGGTATGCATGTTAAAATGTATCCAGCGAAATGATTATGGAATGCTCCGGAACCAGTTTACCAGGGAGAGCAGAACCCTTCGAATGGGCGTACTGTTTTTGGGAAATATTGATATGCACAAAAATATGGAAGAGATTTTAAAACGTTATCGGGGCTATGGAAAGACGGTACGGATTGTATCGATTCCCGGCAATGACGATGTGTCAAAATGGAATCCGGAATTTCCGTGGAAATTTGAAGGAGAAGGTATCCGTTATTGGGTTGGAAATATCAATGAGCGAATGGATACGAAGATACTAAAAGATATTCTGCTGGCTGGGTCCTATAACCGGATTATCAGCGTAAATGAAGAATATGGCTGCTGCCTTTCCGGCTATATGTTGGATGGGGAAGAATATCAGCAGCTTTTGTAGAAGACCGCAGAAACAAAGGGAAAAATGGAAAAAGATGCGGCGAAAACACGGCGTTGTCCTCTTTTCAAATGGAATGTTCCTTTTTATAATAGAAAGAAAAAGGAAAAGAGGTTATAAGAATGGGAGCTTTCATGAATTTGGTGTATGAATATGCAAATTACATAATTCTGGCAGGAATGCTCTTACAAATGATAATAATTCTGCAGGTTCTGGTTAAAGTGAACCGGACAGACCGCAGATTACAAATGATACAGGGAAAAGTAGAAGATTATCTGAATGTCATATTAACTGAAGACAGTGGAAAAGAAGAACCATTGGTATCGAGACAGGAAGAACTGATGCGGGATTCTATTGAAAAGAAGAGAAAACAGCAGGAAGAAGCGGTATTTAATGCTGTTTTGAAGGAAATTTTTCCTTGATAAATGCATATAGGTTTGATAAAATAAACTCTAATGAAATTTTATTCATAATTAGGGAATTGTGTATAGAAAAAACAAAGGAGTGAATTTGAAATGAGTAAAGTAACATTTGATTACTCAAAGGCAGCTTCCTTCATCAGTGAAGAAGAAGTTGGCTATATGAGCAAACTTGTAGACAATGCAAAAAAAGAGTTATTGGATAAAACCGGAGCCGGAAATGATTTCTTGGGCTGGCTGGATCTTCCGGTAGATTATGATAAGGAAGAGTTCGCAAGAATTCAGAAAGCAGCAGCTAAGATTCAGTCTGATTCTGAAGTGTTAGTAGTAATCGGAATCGGTGGTTCTTACCTTGGTGCAAGAGCCGCAATCGAATTCTTAAGACATGGATTTTATAATAATGTTTCTAAGGAAGTTCGTAAGACTCCTGAGATTTATTATGCAGGAAACAGCATCAGCGGAAGCTACTTACAGGGACTGCTTGATGTAGTAGGAGACCGTGATTTCTCCGTAAATATTATTTCAAAATCAGGAACAACAACTGAGCCTGCAATCGCTTTCCGTATCTTCAAAGAAAAGTTAGAGAAGAAATATGGTAAAGAAGAAGCTGCAAAGAGAATTTATGCAACCACAGATAAAGCAAAGGGAGCATTAAAACATCTTGCAGATGAAGAAGGATATGAGACATTTGTAGTACCGGATGATGTCGGAGGACGTTTCTCCGTACTTACCGCTGTAGGACTTCTTCCAATCGCAGTAAGTGGTGCAGATATCCAGAAATTAATGGATGGAGCTGCAGAAGGAAGAAAACTTGCTTTAGAGCAGGATTTCACAGAGAATGATGCATTACAGTATGCAGCAGTTCGTAACATTTTATTAAGAAAAGGCAAAGCAGTAGAAATTCTTTGCAACTACGAGCCAAGTCTTCATTATGTATCTGAATGGTGGAAACAGTTATTCGGAGAGAGTGAAGGAAAAGACCAGAAGGGTATCTTCCCGGCATCTGTAGATTTAACAACAGACTTACATTCTATGGGACAGTTCATTCAGGATGGTTCCAGAATTATGTTTGAGACTGTTATGAACGTTGAGACTCCGAAGCACAATATCACAATTCAGGAAGAACCGGTTGACTTAGACGGATTAAATTATCTTGCTGGAAAAGATATGGACTTTGTAAATAAGAGTGCAATGAACGGAACCATTCTTGCACATACCGATGGTCAGGTCCCAAACTTCATGGTAAAGATTCCAGAGCAGAACGAATTCTACTTAGGAGAATTATTCTACTTCTTCGAGTTTGCATGTGGTGTCAGCGGATACCTGCTTGGAGTAAATCCATTTAACCAGCCAGGTGTAGAAAGCTACAAGAAGAACATGTTCGCATTACTTGGAAAACCAGGTTATGAAGAAGCAAGAGAAGCATTAATGAAACGTTTATAAAAACTGCTGAAGCAGGGTAAGATAAAATCATTTAAATTTGAATCAGTCCTTGCATTACAGCAAAAAAAGAACTCCATCCGATTGGAATATCCAGCCGGGTGGAGTTCTTTCTATGCTTTACAGGAAATTGCTTTCCTGTAAAGTAAAAAACGCTCCGCGAGGATGCGCACTGCGGCGTATAAGGTAGATGTCGCAAGCGACCGCCGCAGGCGCGAGAATGTGCCAAGGCACATTCTTTGTTATGCATATTATAAAGTAAATGAATTCATATTTTCTTCCAGGATGGAAGCAATCTCTTTCAGACGATTTGCATTTTCCATGATTTCCTGCATAACATTGCTGACTTCCATAACGGAAGCGGAAGTTTCTTCGGTACTTGCTGCATTCTGCTGGGCAATTGCGGTAAGATTCTGTACGACATCCACAACATCTCCACGGGCTTTATCAAGCTGTGTTGTTTTGGTAGCAATCTCGCCTACGCCACTGATAGAAGAACTGATTCCATCACGAACCTGTTCGAATACCTGACCGGTCTTATGTACGTTTTCGCTCTGCAGGTTCATAATAGTTTTAACCTCATCCATGGTCTTAACTGCTTTTTCAGAATCTTCAATCAAAGCATGGATAATCTGGTCAATCTGGTTTGCAGATTCATTGGACTGGTCAGCCAGTTTCTGAATCTGCGATGCAACAACGGCAAATCCACGTCCTGCCTCACCAGCACGGGCTGCTTCGATAGAAGCATTTAAGGAAAGCAGGTTTGTTTCTTCTGCGATGGAAGAAATCAAAGTTGTAGCTTCTTTAATTTTCAGGGCAGAGATATTAGTTATATTGGTCTGTTCATAAATAACATCAATAGAAGCAATTGCCTGCTGGTTGATGCTGTCCAGCTCTTTCAGGGTGGCAGCAGCTTCCTCGCTGGATTCACGCATCAGGTTAGCAGTGCTTGTAAGACTTTCAACCTGACTGTTGGTATGTTCAATCATGTTACCCATATTAACGATATCATCGGTAGCTTTCTGGGTTTCGGAAGCCTGATTGGTTGCTCCGGTAGCAATTTCATTTACTGCGGTTTCTACATTTCCCACGGTTGATGTTGTGTGGGATGCATTGGTATCCAGTTCAGTAGATGCATTGTAAAGCAGTTCACTCTGGGACTTAATCTGTGAAACAATTGTGACTAACTTCTCACGTAAATCTCCGATAGCTCTTGCCATCTGCCCGGTTTCATCCTTACGTTTGCTGATACGGATGGTAGTTGGGCTTTCTGCAAAGTTCAGGGAAGAGAAACGCTTAATAACGTTGGTAATTTCTACAATCGGACGGGTCATTTTACTTGCAATAAGGAAAGAAATGATTCCCAGTACAATAAAGATAACAATTGCGGCACTAACGGCGCGGACATAAATTACATCTTTAGCACTTAAAATATCTCCACGGTCAGCAGTAATGACTAAAATAGCTGCTTTATTGGAAGTAACATAGTAAGCCGCATATTTTTCAGCACCTCTGAATTCATAGATTGCCATACCCTTCTGCTGTTCTTTACCTGCTTCCAAATCAGCTACCACCTGTTTAATTGCGGCATTTTCTACAGGTTGTCCGATTTTACTTTCATCCGGATGGTAAATCATGGTTCCATCTGAACCAACCACATAGGCGTAACTGGAATCCAGATCATTGATGCAGACATCACCGATCAGAGTTTCTAGATATGCCTGATTTAAAATAACGTTACCGCTCCGGTTCAGGGCAGCATCAACATTTAAACCGCAGGTATCACAGACATCACGCATATAGCTTTCTGCCAAAGTGGAAATTGCATTATCCGCAACCGGTATAATCATAATCAGAAGAGAAGCAACACTGATGATAATACTCAGCAGAACTAACTGTACAACATTAAAACGCATGGAGTGAAGTCCGGCCTTTTTCTCCTTCTTCTCCTTCTTCTCCTTAGGCACTTTTGGCGCCTTTGGTGCTTTCGGCACTTTCTGCGCTTTCACAGGCTTTGGAGCCTTTACTGGATTCTGCTTCAAAGCAGAATCTTTTTGCTTACGTTCCTTCATAAAAATACATCCTCCTTGATAACCATTACGAAAAAGACGAAATCTTTTCTTGTGATTTTGCGTAATTATTATTAGGAAATTATATCATGAATTGGATAAAAAGTACAGAAACTTGACAAATAAAAATTACTTTGTTATAATCCGTGATGTAACAAATTTGTAATAAATGTAATAAAAATGAATAAAATGACATATACTTGTTAATAATCCTTAAAAAAGAAAAACAAGGTATATGTTATGGAGGTCAAAATGAATTTAAGAAAAAGAGTGATTGAGAGCACAATTATAGCAGTGATGCTTACCGTTGTAACCGCAGTCACAGCAGTTATGCAGACAGCACCAGTAGAAAATGTACCGGAACCACAGCAGGAAACAAAGGCTGTGGCAGATGTACAGGCAAATGGCTCCGCCGGCATTATAGAAGAATTGGCATCATTGGGAGACGCGGCAACCGAGCAGGCATCCATTGAACGTGCAGATGTAGTGGTTGTTGCAGAAGCACAGGAAGAGGAGCCTCAGCTTAGTGAGGAGCAGCAGGCATGGAACAGTAAGCTTATGGCAAATGTGGATGATTTCTTATATATAAGAAGCTCCGCAGATGGAGAGTCTGAAGTAATTGGAAAATTATATAAGGGTGCAGCAGCCGATATCGTAGAGACATTAGATGGCTGGTATCATATTACATCCGGTTTTGTAGACGGATATGTAAAGAGCGAATACTGTGTGGCAGGTCAGGAAGCATATGCTTATGCACAGACCGTATGTGACACCGTAGCAACCGTAACCACCGGCGGTCTTCGTGTCCGCAGTGAAGCAAATCCGGATGCATCTGTTATCAAGGCAGCATCAGAAGGAGATAAGCTTGTAGTTGATACACAGACAGAATCTCCGGAAGGATGGGTCGCAGTCAGCTTAAAGAATTCCACTGCATTTGTATCTGCAGATTATGTAACCGTATCCTTAAATGTAGCATCAGCAGTTTCCATGGAAGAAGAAAGAGCTGCATTGGAAGAGAAGGCTGCAGAAGAGGCAGCAAAGAAAGCTGCACAGACAACAACAACCATGGTAACACAGAATGCATCTGTAGCAGCAAACTGTGATGAAGTAACACTTCTTGCTGCATTAATCCAGTGCGAAGCAGGCAGTGAGTGTTATGAAGGCCAGCTGGCAGTGGGAGCAGTTGTTATGAACCGTCTGAGAAGTGGTGCATATCCATCCAGCCTTTATGATGTAATTTATCAGAGTGGTCAGTTTACACCGGCAGGAAACGGAAAAGTTGCATCTGTTATTTCAAGCGGTGTCAGCGGAAGCTGTTTACAGGCAGCACAGGAAGCATTATCCGGTGTAGATAATACCGGTGGGGCATTAAGCTTCCGCCGTACAAGTTCCGGTCAGGCAGGAGTAGTCATCGGAAACCATGTATTTTTCTAGGAAAATGTAAGAAAATATAAGAGAGTATAAAGTCAGGGTGTCAAAAGAAGTTTTTGGCACCCTGTTGTAATCTTGGAAAAAGTATAGTAATATGTGAATAGTTATTCAAAATATAAGTTTTGGAGGGTAAAAATGGAAGGATTAATAGCACTTATCATTTTAGTAATACTAGTACTGGTAATTATTGTATCCTGTATCAAGATTGTACCGCAGGCAAATGCAGTTGTTGTAGAGCGTCTGGGCGGATATCTTGCAACCTGGGGCGTAGGTCTTCATTTTAAAGCACCGTTTATTGACCGTATCGCAAAGAGAGTTCTTTTAAAAGAGCAGGTGGTTGATTTCCCACCACAGCCGGTAATTACCAAAGATAATGTAACCATGCAGATTGACACCGTTGTATATTTCCAGATTACAGACCCGAAGTTATTTGCTTACGGTGTTGAAAATCCGATTATGGCAATCGAAAATCTGACAGCAACCACACTTCGTAATATCATCGGTGATCTGGAATTAGATGAGACCCTTACTTCAAGAGAGACCATCAATACCAAGATGAGAGCTTCCCTGGATGTGGCAACAGACCCATGGGGAATCAAGGTAAACCGTGTAGAGTTAAAGAATATCATCCCACCAAAGGCAATTCAGGATGCCATGGAGAAACAGATGAAGGCAGAGCGTGAAAGACGTGAAGCAATTCTTCGTGCAGAAGGTGAGAAGAAATCTACGATTCTTGTAGCAGAAGGTAAGAAAGAATCAGCAATCTTAGATGCAGAGGCAGAGAAGACTGCAGCAATCTTACGTGCAGAGGCACAGAAGGAAGCAACCGTAAAAGAAGCAGAAGGTCAGGCAGAAGCAATCTTAAAGATTCAGCAGGCAAATGCAGACGGACTTCGTTTCTTGAAAGAAGCAGCACCGGACGATGCTGTATTACAGCTTAAGAGCCTGGAAGCTTTTGCAAAGGCTGCGGACGGAAAGGCAACAAAGATTATCATTCCATCTGAGATACAGGGCGTTGCAGGACTGGTAAAATCAATTACAGAGGTTGCAGGAGATAAATAATTAAAAAGGAAACCATAAACCTAAAATGAAATCGGGCTGCCACATCTATGTAGGACAGCCCGTTTTGTATCAAAGAGTAAGAAGAAAAGAGGAAAAAGCAATGAATTTAAAAGGACGTAATTTCTTAAAACTGATGGATTTTGAACCAGAAGAAATCCTCTATATGATAGATCTGGCAGCAGACCTGAAAGCAAAGAAGAAACAGGGTATTCTGCATGACAGCCTGATTGGCAAAAATATTGCACTGATTTTTGAAAAGACCAGTACCAGAACCCGTTGTTCTTTTGAAGTGGCAGCCCATGACCTTGGCATGCACGTAACTTACCTTGACCCGTCAGGCTCCCAGATTGGAAAGAAAGAGAGCATTCCGGATACCGCAAGAGTTTTGGGACGTATGTTTGACGGAATCGAATATCGTGGCTATGGACAGGATATCGTAGAAGAACTGGCAAAATATGCAGGCGTACCGGTATGGAACGGACTGACCAATGAATTTCATCCGACCCAGATGTTAGCAGATATGCTGACCATCCGCGAGCATCTTGGCAGATTAAAGGGCGTAAAGCTGGCATATATGGGAGATGCCCGTTATAATATGGGAAATTCCCTGATGGTAACCTGTGCAAAACTGGGAATGCATTTTGTGGCATGTACCAATAAAAAATATTTCCCGGATCCAAAGCTGGTTACATATTGTGAAGATGTGGCATCCCGCACAGGCGGAACCATTACTCTGACAGAAGATGCCATGGAAGGAACCAGGGGTGCAGACATTGTCTATACTGATGTGTGGGTATCCATGGGTGAGCCGGAAGAGGCCTGGAAAGAGCGTATTACAGACCTGATGCCATATCAGGTAAATAAGAAGCTGATGGATAATGCAGGAGAGCAGGCGTTGTTTATGCATTGTCTTCCGGCATTCCATGACCTTAAGACTAAGATTGGACAGGATGTCTATGAGAAATTCGGATACTCCGAGCTGGAAGTAACCGATGAAGTATTCGAAAGTGGGAAATCCATCGTATTTGATGAAGCAGAGAATCGTATGCATACGATTAAGGCAGTTATGCTTGCAACTTTAGGAGAATAAGAACCTATGAAAGCAAAAATACTTGCAGCACTGCGGGAAGCGGAAGGTTATGTTTCCGGACAGGAGCTTTGTGAACGCTTTGGTGTATCAAGAACCGCAGTGTGGAAGGCAATCAATCAGTTGAAAAAGGATGGCTATGAAATTGAAGCGGTGCAGAACCGGGGCTACCGGATTGTAGGCGCACCGGATATCTTAAGCGAAAATGAATTGAGCAGTATCCGTAAAACAGACTGGATTGGAAAGAAAATCTATTATTATGATGAAACAGATTCTACTAATGTAAGAGCCAGCCGTCTGGCAGAAGAGGGTGCAGAGCATGGAACCCTTGTGGTGGCAGACCAGCAGGATGCCGGAAAAGGCAGACGGGGAAGAGGCTGGAGTTCCCTGCCGGGAACCGGAATCTTTATGACACTGATTTTAAAACCGGAGCTGAATCCTTCCAATGCATCCATGCTGACACTGGTGGCAGCCATGGCAGTGGCAAAGGGCATTACCCGCTGCACCGGTATGGAAGCAAAGATAAAGTGGCCAAATGATATTGTCATCAACGGTAAGAAAGTAGTAGGAATCCTGACGGAAATGAGTGCACAGATGGATTATGTAAACCATATTGTGGTAGGCATTGGTATTAATGTGAATAATGAAAGTTTCCCGGAAGAAATTGCGCAGAATGCCACCTCACTTCTGTTACAAAGTGGAAAACGGGTAAACCGTGCAGCATTGATAGAAGCTGTCTGGGAAGAATTCGAGCATTATTATGACCGGTTTATGGCATATCAGGATCTGCGGGATCTGCGGAAGGAATACGATGCAAGCCTTGCCAATAAAGGACAGAAGGTAAGAGTGTTAGACCCGAAAGAGCCATTTGAGGGAGTGGCACAGGGCATTACCGACCGGGGCGAATTAATCGTGGATACCTGGGAGGCAAGAAAACTGGTGTCTTCCGGGGAAGTATCTGTCCGCGGCATTTATGGATATGTATAGATATGCATAGAGATAGATGTTTATAGAATAGACAGGAAAAGCCACATTTACCAGATATAAAAAAGGCATAAATAAGAAAAAGGAGTATGAATATATGGAGCAGGAAGAAATCGTTTTATGCGGTTCCAGCGCTTATACCAAGAAATTCTATCTGAATCCGTTGTTTAACGGACTTCCGGAGGGAATCAAAGAGGATTTGAATATTCTTTGTGTACTGTATACAGAGGATATCGGAGGAACACTGCAGCTTATATTTGACAAAAAGGGAACTCTTAATTTCCGGACGGAATGTGAGGATGGAGATTTCTTTTATGATGAAATCGGCAGTGTGTTAAAAATCAAACAGATGCAGCGGGAAAAGACAGAGCTCTTTGAATCGCTTGAAATGTATTACCGTGTATTTTTCCTGGGAGAAGAATTCACAGAGGATAAGGAGGACTAATATGTTACTGGCAATTGACGTAGGAAATACCAACATTACCATCGGAGTGTTTGATAAGGAAAAATTAGTTACAACATTTCGTATGACAACAAAAATGCAGAGAACTTCTGATGAATACGGTATTACAATCATTGATTTATTAGAGCATAACGAGATTTCCCATAATGAAATCAAGGATGCCATCATTTCATCGGTAGTACCAAATGTGATGCATTCCCTCTGCAGTGGAATGATTAAATATTTTGATATTCAGCCAATGGTTGTGGAACCGGGCGTGAAGACAGGAATCCGTATCACATCCGAGAATCCGGCACAGATTGGCGCAGACCGTATTGTAGACGCTGTAGGTGCATATGAGCTTTATGGCGGACCGGTTGTAGTAATCGACTATGGTACAGCAACCACCTATGACTTCGTCAATGGAAATGGAGATTTCTTCGCAGGAGTAACTTCCCCGGGAATCCGCATTTCTGCAAAGGCACTCTGGGAAGATGCCGCAAAGCTTCCGGAAATCGAGATTAAGAAACCGTCTACCATTCTTGCAAGAGAAACTATCAGCAGTATGCAGGCAGGACTGATATTCGGACAGATTGGACAGACAGAATATATCGTAAAAAATATGATAAAAGAATCCGGACTTAAGGATGTAAAAGTAGTTGCAACCGGCGGACTGGGTAAAATCATTGCAAATGAGACAAAATATATTCAGTACTACAATCCGACACTGACATTAGAAGGAATGCGTCTTATTTACGCAAAACAGAAACGATGAAACTGACAATAGGAAATGTAACACTTGATAATAATTTGATATTAGCACCAATGGCAGGGGTAACAGACCTGCCATTTCGTGTACTTTGCAAAGAGCAGGGAGCAGGACTTATCTGCATGGAAATGGTCAGTGCTAAAGGCATTTATTATAATAATAAGAATACCGAGAGCCTGCTTGCCATTGATGAGCGGGAGCATCCGGTTTCCCTGCAGCTTTTTGGTTCGGACCCGGAGATTATGAGCGAAATGGCAAAGCGTATCGAGCATCGACCTTTTGATATTCTTGACATCAATATGGGCTGCCCGGTACCAAAGGTAGTCAATAATGGTGACGGCTCTGCACTGATGAAAAATCCGATTCTGGCAGGTGAAATCATCGAAAAGACAGCGAAAGCCATAAAGAAGCCTCTGACGGTAAAAATCAGAAAGGGCTTTGATGATGCCCATGTCAATGCAGTAGAGATGGCACATATTGCGGAAGAGTCCGGGGCAGCTGCCATTGCGGTGCATGGACGGACCAGGGAACAGTATTATTCCGGCAAAGCGGACTGGGAGATTATCCGGAAAGTGAAAGAAGCAGTAAAGATTCCGGTCATCGGAAACGGTGATATTTTTACACCGCAGGATGCATATCGGATGCAGCAGGAAACCGGCTGTGACGGGCTGATGATAGCAAGGGGAGCACAGGGAAATCCGTGGATATTTGCACAGATTAACCATTTCTTAGAAACAGGTGAAGAACTGCCGAAGCCATCCGCCAAAGAAATGGTGGATATGGTGCTGCGTCATGCAAAGATGCAGATTGCCTTTAAGGGCGAATTTACCGGAATGCGGGAAATGCGTAAGCACGCAGCCTGGTACACCGGCGGCTACAAGCATGCATCCAGGCTTCGAAGCCTGCTCAATGAAGTGGAGACTTACGAACAGCTGGAGGAATTATTAGAAACCTTTGCATCATATAATGAAGCATGAAATGGTGGAAAAAATTAAAAAGTCTTTTACGCAGAAATAAAAGCAATCTGCAATCAGAAAACAGGAACAGCCGTCAGGAACAGAATAACTTTATTGAAAAAGAAATTTATTTTCCCTGCAATGCATTTTTTCGGAAAATAATCGAAGCAGTATTAGAGCAGAAAGGCATTTCCTACCGGGACATGCGGCTGTTTGTCATTGATGCGGAAGCGGGGGAATATCTTCAGCAGGAGGAAGAACAGTATATGCTCCGGCAGCTTTATCCGGGACTTAATGTATATACGCTTTGCACCGATCAGTCAGAACATCACCAAGGGGAAATAGAGTATCTCTATGAGGAACTGGGACTGATTGTAGAAGTGATTGGAAAAGAGGAAAATGCAATTCAAAAGGGAATCGGTCCGGAAGAGGGCAGACTGATACTGGATTTTGAAGCTGAGGGAAGAATCCGGGAAGAATTTCTATCGGAAAAAAGTATCTATATTTCCATTTATAAAAGGAACTGGTATCAGAGGGCAAATCTTGACATTGAGGTACCTATTGGGTATAATATTATGATTGTTAAGGGAACCGGTTTTACAGGCTGTGGAGCGGTTCCAGATCGATTAGAGCGAGAATTTTATGCAGAATAGAAAATCTATAAAAGGAAGGGCTAATAAGCATGGATAAGAAAAACATTTTGACCTATCAGGGTTTACAGAAACTGGAAGACGAGTTACAGAATCTGAAAGTGGTCAGAAGAAAAGAAGTTGCACAGAAGATTAAAGAAGCAAGAGAGCAGGGAGACTTATCTGAGAACGCTGAGTATGATGCAGCAAAAGATGAGCAGCGTGATATCGAAGCAAGAATCGAACAGATCGAGAAAATCTTAAAGAATGCAGAAGTCGTAGTAGAAGAAGAAGTTGATTTAGACAAGATTAACATCGGATGTCAGGTAAAAATCCTTGATATGGAATTCGATGAGGAACTGGAATATAAAATTGTTGGTTCTACAGAGGCAAACAGCTTAAAGGGAAAGATTTCCAACGAGTCTCCGGTTGGTAAAGCATTAATCGGTGCCGGCGTTGGTGACGTAGTAGAAGTTGAGACCCAGATGGGTAACTTAAAATATAAAGTATTAGGAATCCAAAGATCAAACTAACAGATTAGGAGAACAAAGATGGCGGAACAGAAGAACGTACAGGAACAGGATATTAACCAGTTAATCAAGGTGCGCCGTGATAAGTTAAAAGAACTTCAGGAAAATGGAAAAGATCCGTTCCAGATAACCAAATATGATGTAACAAACCACAGCACAGATATCAAAGACGACTTTGATGCTTTTGAGGGAAAAGAGGTATCTATCGCAGGCCGTATGATGTTCAAGCGTGTGATGGGAAAAGCTTCTTTCTGTAATGTACAGGATTTAAAGGGAAGCATTCAGGCATATGTCGCAAGAGATGAAATCGGAGAAGATTCTTATAAAGATTTCAAGAAATATGATATCGGAGATATTTTAGGAATCAAAGGAAAGGTATTTAAGACCAAGACCGGAGAAATCTCTATCCATGCATCTGAGGTAACTTTATTATCCAAGAGCTTACAGATTTTACCGGAGAAGTTCCACGGACTTACTGATACCGATACCAGATACCGTCAGCGTTATGTAGACCTTATCATGAATCAGGATTCCAAGCAGACTTTCATCAAACGTTCCCAGATTATCAAGGAAATCCGTAATTTCTTAGCTGGACGTGACTTCATGGAAGTTGAGACTCCTATGCTGGTTTCCAATGCAGGTGGAGCAGCCGCAAGACCGTTTGAAACACATTACAATGCATTAAATGAAGATGTAAAGCTCCGTATTTCTCTTGAGTTATACTTAAAGAGACTGATTGTTGGTGGCTTGGAGCGTGTTTACGAAATCGGACGGGTATTCCGTAACGAAGGTGTTGATACCCGCCACAATCCGGAATTTACATTGATGGAGTTATACCAGGCATACACTGATTATGAAGGCATGATGGAACTTACCGAGAGCATGTTCCGTTATCTTGCAGAAAAAGTCTGCGGTACAACAAAGATTACTTACAATGGCATTGAAATCGACCTTGGAAAACCTTTCGAGCGTCTGACCATGAACGATGCCATTAAGAAATATGCCGGCATTGATTTCGACACCATAACAGATGATGAGGCTGCAAAAGCTTTAGCAAGAGAGCATCACATTGAATTCGAAGAGCGTCATACCAAGGGTGATATCATCAACCTCTTCTTCGAAGAATTTTGTGAGAAAGAACTGATTCAGCCGACTTTTATCATGGATCATCCGGTAGCAATTTCTCCGCTTACCAAGAAGAAACCGTCTGACCCAACCAAGGTAGAACGTTTTGAATTATTTATCAATACATGGGAAATGTGTAATGCATATTCCGAGTTAAATGACCCGATTGACCAGCGTGAGCGTTTTGCAGCACAGGATGCCGCATTCGAAGCCGGTGATGAGGAAGCAAACCATACCGACGAAGATTTCTTGAATGCACTGGAAATCGGAATGCCGCCTACCGGTGGAATCGGATATGGAATTGACCGTCTGGTTATGCTGTTGACAGATTCACCGGCAATCCGTGACGTATTGCTGTTTCCGACGATGAAGAGCATCGACAAGTAGAAATGCCGTAAAACCGCAATTTATCAAGGCTTTCTAGAGTTGTAATTTAGGTGTCTGTGTCAAAAGGACAACAAAATGACAACAAATGGTTAGTCGGATATGAATACTTGCGAATAAGTTCAGATATTACTGCTTGAAAGTTAAATTTGATAATGCACTAATTTAGGACACTTTTCTAAAAGAAATTTTAGAAAGGTGTCCTTTTTGCGTTACGGAAAAGGAGAGAGTAAGAAATGGCAGAAAGAAAAAAATATGATTACGAAGATAGCAGATTAAAGGCGCAGAAATTTGTGAGATATAAGGAAGGATGCAAATTGTATGCAATGGGAATGTCCAAGTTTCAGGAAATTGCCAAAGAGGCAGGAGCTATTTATAAAATAAATCAGATGGTTTTAGTGAATACGGAAATCCTTGATTCGTATTTAGAGCAGTTTAAGGTGGAGGAATAAGTCAGTGGCGGTTCAATTAAAACATGATATTAGAGGCTATCATGCCGGAAATATATCGAAGCGGTATTTGAGAGAAGCTGAAGCAGCAGATGAATTTGAATTGTCATCTAATGAGGTTATTGCCTATGCGACTGCAGCAGGGGCTTTATACAGGCTTCCGAGGACGAGTCTGATACATAGAGAAAGAATGGAGACTTTTATGAAACATTTATATAAGATCCCGATATCAGGGAAAGTAATAGAGAAAAAATATGTAAGACTAGGTGAAGCGTCTGTCATATATAGTATTGGAAGACATCGTATGATTGAAATGGCTAGGGCTGCGGGTGCAGTTTACAAATTGGGTGATGGTGCTTCTGGAACTGTTCTTGTGAATTTGGATATTTTCGATGAGTATATGGAACAGTTTCGAGAAATGCCGGTGATGATGAAACATCCATTATTTAACGGAAAGGAGACAGAAGAATGAGTTATTCATATAAGTGTTATTCAGATACGAAAGATATCATGAAGAAATATGTAAATGCAGTAGAAGGTGCGGCTATATATGGGCTTGGAAAAACAAGAATTATGGCTTTGGCAAAGGAGGCAGGAGCAGTATATAAAGTCGGTAATTCAGCTTTGATTAACACGGAAATATTTGAGAGTTATTTAGAAAAGTTCAGGGAACCATCAAGACCTTTACCTGCACATATATGGAATGGTAAAAAGAGACACCATATTTCGGTGCAAAAAAAATAAAATACACCAGTGTTGTCTATCGGTGATTTTTTAGTTCTGTGATAGTATATGTTCATCCGAGGGAGACCTCGAAAAAAGTGAATAGGACAACAGGCTATCAAAGACAGTATGACTTTGATAAGGAGAATACGGGGCATATACCATGATGAACCAACTTACAGCTATCACATTAGTAGTCTGATGGATTGAGAAATGAAGGACGAGAAGTTGAAGCGGATTCAGCGAGAGTGGAATGATAAATATGTTGCGTATGATAATAACCCATAGAGGACAGAGCGACTGTCCTTATCCTCAAAACTGGCTAAAGGAGGAGATAGTGTTTCAAACATTGAAATGCGTCATGTGCCTGTTCCCGAAGATGATAACATCTTCTTGTACACGGGGCAGTAGGTCGTAATAAGAAATCGTGTACCTACATGCTTAGCATTAAGCATAGCCATGTAGACTATATCACTTCCAAATTCAAATTTTGTCTATATGGCAACTAATTTGAAGGAGGATAAAGTGATGATGGGATTTAGCATAGCATTTATAATTATTGTTCTTATCGTATTGTATTCATTAGCAAGGACAGCAGGTGAGTCGGACAGGATATTGGAAAATATAAGAGAGCAATCACTCCTTGGAAGGGAGGAGAGCTCTGGTGGGAACAGTTGAAAAAAGAGATAAGCATAAGAAACGCAGGTTTGTATCTCCAGAAGAAAAGCTTGAAAGAGAATTAAAAGATTGTATGCATTGTAGATTCTTCTGGGGACATAACAACAGATGTGCCAATGGAACATGTTGTAAACCATCTAAGAAAAAAGAACAGAAACTTCCGACGGAATGTGTCGGATGTCCATATTATCAAGGGAATGGTTATTGTTTTCCTTGTATGCGAAAGCTGATAGGAAAGTAGGTGGTTAAGATGTTCAAGTGGCTGTTTAAGGAGAAAGGATGTGCAAAACATATGAATAACAAGTTAGAAGTAATCGGCATTGATCATGGTTGGTCAATGATGAAAACAATTTCTCAGGTATTTGTCACAGGAGTTAAGGAGATTACAACAACTCCGGCACTTTTCGGCGATGTACTTGAGTATGAAGGAAAGTTCTATAAGGTTGGAACTGTGAGGCAGGAAGTAAAGGATACAAAGGTCGAAGATGACAGTTTTTATCTTCTCACTCTTGCAGCAGTTGCTAAGGAACTTAAAAGAAGAGGTCTTGCAGAGGCAAAGGTATTCCTTGCAGTAGGACTTCCACTTACAAGGTTTGGTGCAGAGAAGAATGATTTTATCAAGTACCTGACAAAGAATAAGCGTGTAAGCTTCAAATATGAGAATGAGCCGTATTATATTGAAATGGATGATGTGGCAGTATTCCCTCAGTGTTATGCAGCAGTAGTGGACAAGATTCCTACAATGGCAAAGAAAACGCTGATAGTAGATATCGGTAGCTGGACAATCGACATTATGCCGGTAATCAACAAGTCACCGGATGAATCAAAGTGTGTGACGATACCAAAAGGTCTTATTACCTGTATGCGTTCTATCAATGAACAGTGTGTAAGACAACTTAACGGAGAGGTAGACGAGTCAGAGATACAGAACATCATGCGATATGGCAGGTCAGATATTGATGATGAATACTTTGCCATTATCAAGGCAGAGATAGAGGATTTTGTTGATAAGGTATATAACTCAATTCGTGAGTTTGGGTATAACTTAAAGACTACACCGATTGTATTTGTCGGTGGCGGGGCAGTTGTGATGAAGAATTTTGGTAGCCATGATGCCAAGAACATTTCCTATAACCTTGATGTAAAGGCAAATGCAAGAGGATATGAGCAGCTTGCCACGATGGGGCTTAAAAGCACTAAGCGATTATCATAAGGAGGCAGATGATGGGAAGAAGACTTGAATATGAAGTAAAAACTTCTGTCCGCCTCAACATGAGCAATCCTCAGCATGTGAAAATCAATGATGTGATTCAGAACCTTGATCCGAAGATTTTCAAATCTAAGAACCAGTTCATTATAGATGCGATTCAGTTCTACATTGATAATTATGGAAAAGAAACTTTTGTTATCAAGAAGAAGGAAAAAGAGAGGGCTGAATATATCCGGTCAGAAGATATTGATGAGATTAAGGAAGAGGTCATTGAAGCAGCAACCAATGAGGCTAGGAAAGAGGTCATAAGGCTGTTAGGCGGTGTGATATCCGGGATGAATGTTGGTCAGCCGGTAATAATGCAGGCAGCCAATAGTGAAGCACAAGAACCTACAGAAGATGTTATGGACGATGCAGATGTTGCAGGACTTGCAATGGGATGGATGTCGAAAGGAGACTGATTATTATGAGAAGAGTTATGGGAGCCGTAGGAACAGTGATTTTAGAGATACTCAAGTGGATATTAAGGATAATTCTTGGAGCTTTGAAGCTGGTCTTAGGACTTGCCAGAATAATTCTTCTTCTATTCGCAATGGTGGCAAGGGTATTTCTTTCATTCGTAAGAATGGGCACATTCTGAGAGGAGGTGAGCATATATGCAGGCAAAGGGTTTATTCTTGAATTATAAGAAGAACAGACGACTTATGCAGTATTTCTTTAAAATAAGAGAGCTGGTATAATGAAAGGAGTTTAAGATGCACAGAATACGGGACAGTCCTATGTGTCCCGTGCATTACAGATAAATAGTTCACCGCAAGGGTGGATGGCACGGAACACAAAGCCCGTCCCTCTTGCGGAGAAGGGATGGGTGATTACTATGAAGAAGATAAGTATTATCTTATTATCCGCAGTACTGGTCTTTTCAATGGCTGCCTGTAATGGTGGTAAGGAAAAGGCTGATAATCAGACAGAGAAACAGACGGAATGCGTAAAGTCAACTGAAGAAGCAGAAATTGCAACGGAAGCTGTCACAGAGGTCACAACCGAAGCTGGAAGTGAAGAGACAGAGAAAGATATTGCCGAGGTTAAAGATTCAGAAGAGAAGAATGATAAGGAAGATAACCGGTCCGCTGATAATGAAACTGCTTCAAGGCAGGAAGAAAAGCCAAAGCAGAATGACGAGCCGGAACAGAAAGCTTCAGTAAATGATAATGAGGAAGCTGGCGTAAATCAGAGTAATGCAGGTAATGGTGGTCAGACTACAGACAGTCCGAAAGACAATGTGAGCAATCCACAGCCTGCATCCGTGGCATACAGTCCACAGAATGTTGTGTCACTTGCAACAGCGAAGTGTCAGGCAGGAGGGATGATTACCACACAGCAGAATTTACAGAATCATTTGAATGACGGCAGTATCACGCAGGAAGAGTACAATGAGTATTATCCTTACGATGGTATGGAAGGCTCTTATTATAGTGTGTTTGTAGAGACAGACCTCAACAAAGCAAGTACCATTGATGGACAGCGGTTATCATCTGAGGATGCAATCGCAGGATATATTGCAAGTATGTTACTTTTGGAAACAGATCCGGTATTCTACATCAGTTATGATGGAGTTTACACGACAGGCGGCACAGACTATTACGAGTTTCGATGTCACAGATAAATAAAAACGAATAGAAGCAGAAGGAAGAAAGATGTAAGCCATAAACTTATGTCTTTCTTTTTTTATGCGTAAATTAAGGAGGAAAGAGCACATGAAACAGAAACTAAAGCGTTTTATGGCAGGATTTATGGCTATGCTCACACTGGTTGGAACACTCTTTACGAATGGTACAACAGCATTTGCAGCCAGTCCGCAGGCAAATATTGCGTTCTGGAATGCGTCAGTCAAAAATTCCGGAGAAGTAAGTGAGCTGAAGCCCGGATATAATCATGGCAAGATTCTGTATTCAATTCTTGACGGAAATTCTGCATATTGTATGAATTTCGGATTAAGAGCAGATGGCGGTCAGCTTATGAACAGCTATGATGATGCGAGCACATCAATGTCAGCACAGCAGAGAAAGCTTTTAAGTTACTGCCTTTATTATGGGTTTAACAGTACACAAAAGGCGGCTCCAAGCAACAGTCAGTGCGATGAGTATATCGCAACTCAGGCAATGGTATGGGTAATTGTAGCAGATATCTTTGGAACTGGAAGTGGTGATTCGGCAGCGAGAAAGCTCTGCAACACAGCACCAAGTCCTGATTCTTCATATAGCTATTATGAGAGACTCAGGGACAATATTAACAGCTCCTACAATGCAACGCTTCCAAGTTTTGCATCACGCAGAACCAGTGAGGCACCAACTTATGAGTTGAAGTGGAATGAGGGAAGTCAGAGATTTGAAACAACATTATCTGACAGCAATGGTGTTTTATCGGATTTTGATTTTGGCATCAGTGGATATTCTGTTGATAAGAATGGCAACAGTATTACAATCTCTTCAACGAGCGTGAATACCACAGCTACAACAGGAACATTCACATCCAATGCTGGCAAGGTTGAGACAACATCAAGCTGTGTATTCTGGCTTACAGGAAAGAGCGGATATCAGGAGTTTATTTCTGAAAGACCGACAGCAGATCCTGTCAAAGCCTATATCAAGGTCAAGACAGAGAACATCGGATATGGTGAGCTTACAAAGACAGATGAGTCAAGCGGAGTGAAGCTTTCCGGTGCAGTCTATGGAATCTATTCTGACAGCGGATGTACAAATAGAGTACAGACCATGACAACAGATGGAAACGGATATGCAAAGTCAGCTGCACTTGTCGCAGGCACTTATTATGTAAAAGAGATTACCGCACCAAAGGGATATGTCCTTTCAGGTAAGGTTCATACACTTACTGTAAAAGCAGGACAGACAACGGGAATCTCTGCAACAGATAAAGAGCAGCTTGGAGCAATCACAATCTACAAAGAGGGTGAGGTGCTTAGCTCATGGAATGGAAGCAATTTCACCTATGAGAAAAAGAAGCTTTCCGGAGCAGCATTCAAGGTAACTGCCGGGGCAGATATCTACAAGGCAGATGGTACAAAGGTGTATAGTGCTGGCGATGTTGTAGCAGAAAGCCTAACAACAGGAACTGACGGACAGGTGGTATTATCTGACCTTCATCTTGGAACTTATGTGGTTACTGAGATTAAGAGCATTGACGGGTATACAATCAATACCACACCTCAGACAGTAGCAGTTGAGTATAAAGACCAGACTGTGACAGTACAGTATGAGTCAACTACTATCGAGAATACCAGACAGAAAGCGGATGTATCTGTCGTAAAGAAGGACTCTGACACAGAGAATCCTCTTGATGGCGGCAAGTACACACTTTATGCCGGAAATGACATCAAAAACTATGCCGGACAGGTTATCGTAACAAAGGGCACAGCTCTTGAGACAGTAACTACAGGTGAGGACGGAAAGGCAAGCTACAGCGTGGATCTGCCAATCTCTAACGGATATTATGTCTCAGAGACACAGGCACCATATGCGTATATCAGAAACAGTAAAGATGTTTACAGCTTCAATTTCAATGTATTACCTGAAACACAGGCAAAGGCATCATTCAGTCACACATTTGTAAATGACAGAACCACAGCAAAGATTCATATCTACAAGGTAGACAAGGAATCAGGCAAGGCAGTAGCCCAGGGAGATGCAAGCCTTGAAGGTGCAGTTTATGGTCTTTATGCGAGAAACGATATCGTGCATCCGGACGGAGCAACAGGAGTCGTATTCAAGGCAGGAGACCTTGTAGCAACACTTACAACAGATAAAAATGGCGAAGCAGAGGTCAATAACCTTTACCTTGGAAACTATTATGTGAAAGAAATCACCCCATCAGAGGGGTATCTCTTAGACGAAGAGGAGCACGATGTAGTATGCGACTATGAGGGAGACCTTGTAGCAGAGGTATCAAGAAGCACAACCTCAGCAGAGCAGGTCATCAAGCAGCCATTCCAGCTTATCAAGGTATCTGACAATGGCGATGATACTGAAGCAGGCTTGTTGGCAGGTGCAGAGTTCACAGCATACTTAAAATCTTCTTTATCCGTAAAGGCAGATGGAAGTTATGACTTTGATAAGGCTACTCCTGTGGTAATCGGGGAAAACGGAGCAACAACAATCACATCCGATGACAAGGGACATGCAGTTTCCATTGCAATTCCTTATGGAACTTATGTGGTAGTAGAGTCAAAGACTCCGCATAACATGAAGACAATCAAGCCATTTGAGGTGAAAATCAGCGAGAACCATCCTGACAAGCCTCAGACATGGAGAGTATTCCTTGACAGGGAGTTTACAGCAAAGCTTCGTGTAATCAAGAAGGATTCTGACACAAAGCAGACAGTACTTGTACCAAATGCTGAGTTTAAGATTTTCAATCTTGATAAGAACGAATATGTAACCCAGTACACAACTTATCCGTCAAAGGTTAAGCATACTTCATTCTTTACAGATGAGGATGGAGATTTAATCTTACCGGAAGCACTTAAAATCGGTAACTACCGCATTGAAGAGGTCAAAGCACCATTCGGATATGTGGTAAACGATAACTATATCAACATTTCGGTTGATACAGACACAGCATTTGAGACTGATGGAGATACCAATGATGCCATCATCACAGTGGAATATTCCGATGCCCCGGCAGTAGGAGAACTTACTGTTGAAAAGAAGGGAGAGGTACTTGACGGATTTAAGGGCGGACTTTTTGCAAACTCTGAGGATAAGGAGTTTGTCTATAAAGAGGGCTCTCTTGCCGGAGCAGTATTCAAGGTGTATGCAGCGGAAGATATTTTCACAGCAGACAACCAGAAGGACGCAGATGGCAACCGTACAAAGTATTACAGCAAGGGCGACCTTGTGGCAACTCTTACAACAGGAAAAGATGGAAAGGCAGTAGCCAAGAATCTTCCTCTTGGTCAGTACAGAGTTGTTGAAGTAACAGCTCCTGACGGATATGTGTTAAATCCAAATGAGCAGAAAGTCACATTCACATATGTGGATGATAAGATACCTGTTATCAAGGAAAGCCTTACTTTCTCAGATGACAGACAGAAGCTTGATATGTCAGTGACCAAGCTTGATGCAGAAGATAACACACCGATTGCAGGTGCAGTATTTGGTCTTTATGCAGATGAGGATATAAGGAATGCTGATGGCAGGGTTATTATCGAGAAAGGTACACTTCTTGAGAAGGCAACATCTGATGAGAATGGAAAGATTGCTTTTGTTAAGGATTATCCATTTGCAAAATATGTTGCAAGGGAGCTTGTAAAGCCTGCCGGATATGTGACAAGTGAGGAAGCAGTAAACTTTGATACAAAATATCAGGGACAGGATGTTAAGACTGCTGTATATAACAGCGAGTATAAGAACACTCCTACAACCTTTGAGTTTACAAAGACAGATATCACAAGCGGTGCAGAGCTTACAGGTGCAACACTTACTGTACTTGATAAGGATGGAAATGTGGTAGACACATGGACATCTGATGCTAAGGAAGCACATGTAATCAAGAGACTTGTCGTAGGAGAGACTTACACTCTTCGTGAGGAATTTGCTCCTTACGGATATCTCAAGGCAGCAGATATCCAGTTTACAGTAGAGGACACGGGCAAAGTGCAGCATGTAGAGATGAAGGATGAAGTTCCTACAGGTTCCATCGTCATCAATAAGGACGGCGAATTTGTAACAGATACTACTCTTATGAAGGGTTACTGGTATGACTTTATCTTCAATTTCTTCAAGGACAGCCTTGCAGGAGTAACTTTTGATGTATATGCAAAAGAGGATATCGTAAGTGCTGACGGACTTAACACTGTATATCACAAGGCAGGAGACAAGGTGGCAACCATCGTGACAAATGATAAGGGTATCGCAAGAATTGATGACCTTCCACTTGGCAAGTATTATCTTGTTGAGACAAAGACCATTGATGGATTTGTATTAGATGAGACACCGATTGAGGCAGATCTTTCCTATATCGATCAGAATACAAAGGTTGTATTTGCAGGAATGGATGTGACAAATGAGCGTCAGAAAGTGCAGATTACTGTAACCAAGACGGATTCAGAGACAAAGAAAGAGCTTGAAGGTGCTGTATTTGGTTTATTTGCGAAAGAAGATATCGTAAATAAGGATGGAAAGGTTATTGTCAAAGCAGATACACAGATTGAGAGAGGTGTTACTGGAAAGGATGGCAAAGTAACATTTACCTCTGACCTTCCACTTGGACAGTATTATGTCAAAGAACTTGAGGCACCAAAGGGCTATGTGAAGTCAGATAAGACATTTGATGTGGATGCTTCATATCAGGGAGATAAGGTAAAGGTTATCGAGTTTGAGGCAGCATTTGAAAATGCACCGATCAAGGTAGAAATTTCAAAGACTGATATCACAGGCAAGAAAGAATTGCCTGGAGCAAAGATTTCAGTTATTGATGCTGATGGAAAGCTTGTTGAGAGCTGGACATCAGAGGCAGGAAAGACGCATATGATTGAGAGACTTCCTGTCGGAAAGTACACACTCAGAGAGGAATCTGCACCATATGGATATAAGGTGGCAAGTGATGTAACCTTTGAAGTAAAGGAGACAGCAGAAATCCAGAAGGTATCCATGAAAGATGAACAGGCAGTCGGTAAGATTGTCATTGAGAAAACTGACAAAGTAACCGGAAAGCCAATCGAGGGTGTTGTATTTGAAGTAAGGGATAAGGACGGAAAGGTGCTTGATACACTCACTACTGACAAGAATGGTCATGCAGAGAGCAAGGAGCTTCCTATCTGTACTTACAATGAGGATGGTTCATTTAAGGAAGATATCCATTATACAGTAGTTGAGACAAAAGCAGCTGATGGATATATCCTTGATGAAACAGCTCACGATGTAACTCTTCGATATGATGACAATGCACCGGAAGTTGTTGTAACAACACTTAAGCTTGTCAATGTACCGACAGAGCCTAAGCTTCCACAGACAGGTGACAATGCAAATCCGCTTCTTTATCTTGGAATCGGTGCACTTGCACTTATTACTGGTGTCGGAGTCGGACTTCGTGGAAGAAAGAAAAAGAATAAACAGTAACAATAAACCTTGCAGGGAATGTAAGCCAGTGACTTATGTTCCCCGCTTTTTTTTGATTTGGAGGACAAACAGTGGTAGGAGAAAGAATCAGGTATTACAGAAAACGACAAAAAATGACACTCAGGGAACTGGGCGAGAAAAGTGGTTTTGAAAATAGAGGTGATGTAAGAATTGCCCAATACGAAAATGGTTCAAGAGTTCCAAGGACGGGAACGTTGAACAGGATTGCAAAGGCACTAGGCATTCCGCCGGAAGAATTATTCTGTGAGGACTGTAGAAAGTGTATGTTTCTCAAGAATTATTACAGAAAGAAAAGAAAATCTCATACCACTTTTGATATGGGAATCGAAGAAGACAACAGTTACAGAGAACACAAAAATCCTGATGATGAAGGGATTTTATATGACAATTTAGATTAAGGAGGAACCGTAATATGATGAATTACGAGATTTTTAAGGAAGTAGTAAAAGAAAAGTTTATGGATTATATGCCTGAGAAATTCAAAGGAATGGAGCTTGTGGCAGAGCCAGTGGAAAAGGTAAATGTGACTCTTGATGGCATCATCTTAAGAGAAGAAGGCAGGAACATTTCACCCACGATTTATATCAATGACATGTATAAGAAGTATCAGGACTGTGGCGATCTTGAGGAAACACTTATGGCTGCATGTGACTTCATGGAAAGGGCATATGAGCAGACTCCGGTTGTTGATGTGGACAGCATTATGAGGGATGCTAACGAGAAGATTGTATTCCAGCTCATCAATACAGAGCAGAATAAAACATTTTTGGAACAGGTGCCGCACAGAGAGTTCCAGGATCTTTCTATTGTGTATAAGGTAATAATCAGTGCAGATAAGGATGCGGTGCAGAGTTCAAAAATTACAAATGAATTTGCGAAAAGACTTGGAATGAGCGAGGAACAGCTCTTTAAGTGTGCAGCGGAAAACACAAGAAGACTCTTCCCACCTGTCGTTCGTAGCATGAATGACATTATGAAAGAAATGTTCGCAAGGGATGGGATGCCACAGGAGATCGCAGAGATGATGATAGCTGAGATTCCACCGGAGCAGACGATGTGGGTGATTTCCAATGAAAAGGGTATCAATGGCGCAGCATCCATGCTTTATGAGAATGAGCTTCATGAGCTGGCAGAGAGTTTAGAGAGTGACCTTTATATTCTCCCTTCGAGCGTGCATGAGGTTATTGCAGTATCTTCAGATATGGGAAGCCCTGAGATGCTAGCACAGATGGTAGTCGAGGTAAATATGCAGGAGGTGTCTTTGGATGAGAGACTTTCCAATCAGGTATATCACTATGATAAGGATTTAAGAAAACTCACCCTTGCAACTGATACACCAAACAAGAGACTTGATGGTATCGTTGCAGAACCTCCCCTTGTATATGACGCGAAGGAAAAGTCCAGATAGGAGGCAGCTATGGAGCAGGAACTCACAATGGAAGAACTCATTGCTCTCATAAACAGCCAGAAAGGTGACTTTGTTATCCGTGTCGAGTTTGGAGAGGAGGCGGTGTCTGATGCCAAAGAAGAATGACTTCAAGCTTGATGTGGTTTCGGTAAGACTTGTAAAGGATGCTCCGATTTATTCGGAGCACACCTTTAATAATCCGGCGGATATAGCTGCTGTCATGGGAGACTGTATGTGCCAGTTTGACAGGGAAGTAGTGTGTGTGGTCAATCTAAGGTCAGATTTAAAACCTATCAATGTGCATTTTGCAAGTGTTGGTTCTTTAAATGAGGCAATGGCACATCCGAGAGAGCTGTTTAAATCAAGTATCTTAAGCAATGCTGCAAGCATGATGTTAATCCATTGTCATCCATCCGGAAATGTATTCCCAAGCAAGGCAGACACGATGATGACAGACCGCATGAACAAGCTGTGTGAACTGATGGGAATACCGCTCATTGATCATATCATAGTCGGTGGAGACAATCGTGAATTTTTCAGTTTCAGGGAAAAAGGCATGATTGATAATCCTAAGATTACCTTGAGCACAGATTACCGGACACTTGATATCAAGTCACCGCTTGTAGCAGAGCAGGGAAAGGCAAGGTGAAAGCATGGATGGAAGATTTACGGATGAAGAGCTTGTCATAGCAAAGAGTGTTGACCTGTGTGCAGTTGCAGAAAGCCTTGGGTATACAGTAAAGAGGATTGGCAAATACCACACTTTAAAGGAGATGGATTCCATCCGTATCTATAACAGAAGCCATTGGTACAGATGGTCAAGGCAGTTTGACAAAGGCAACAATGGCGGCTCACAGATAGATTTCTTACGGGTATTTTGTGGAATGAGTGTAAAAGAGGCTGTGTTCTGGCTTCTGGACTTTGCAGGATACAGAAGAATCGAGAATCCTGTAAAGCAACCACTTGTTCATCAGGTATCACAGAAGCAGGCAGAGGAGAGAAAGCCGTTTGTCCTACCGGAACCGGCAGGAGATAATTCCTATCTTATTTCATATCTGAATCAGGAGAGAGGAATCAGCAGAGCAGTCATAGATCTTTTTTTAAAAGACGGACTGATTTATGAGAGCAGGCATTACCACAATGTTGTTTTCAAGGGAAATGATAAAAATGGAGTGACAAGATTTGCAAGTATGAGGGGCGTGTTTGATAAGCAGGGCAAGCCATTCAAGTGTGATGTCACAGGCAATGATAAAAACTATGGATTTAATGTAGTAAATGTTAACAGTACAGAGCTTGTAGTATTTGAGGCAGCAATCGACCTTATGAGTTATGTTGATATCTTCACGGATTATGAATCAAATAAGCTGGCACTTGGAATGCTTGCAGATGCCCCGCTTGAGACATTTCTTCGGGAACATCCGCAGATTACTGCCATCCGGTTCTGCCTTGATGGAGATGAGCCGGGACGGAAGGCGGCAGCTGAACTTATGAGAAAGTATTATGAGCTTGGATATGAGGTAGAAGACTGCCCGCCTCCAGCCGGATATAAGGATTACAACGAGTGGCTTGTAGCGGCAAAGCTTAATCTGAACAGGATGAATAAGCGAGCAGATGAACCAGTCAGGGCATGAGAAACCGGATTTTGATGTGTGGGGGCAGAAAGCGCCCCCAAAACAGCAAAGTGGGGGCAGAAAGCGCCCCCAAAATGTCAAAGTGGGGGCAAAAAGTGCCCCCACAATTTGGACACGACAAAATCCGGACTGAAGTAAAAATAAAAGTGGGGGCAGAAAGCGCCCCCAAAATAACAAAATGGGGGCAGAAAGCGCCCCCAAAGTAGCAAAGTGGGGGCAAAAAGCGCCCCCACTTTCATAAACAGAGGGTTTTAGGGAGATTTTCTCCCTAACTAGATGGCATTAGGACAGAGATGTCTCTAATGCGTATCTAGCCGTAAACCTAAGAGATTCAGACAGGCGTGTGGGTGGAAGAGATATACAAAACACGGATAAGGGAGGTGCAGGAAAGCAATGGATAAAGAACTTACAATAATCGCAGAACCAGAGGAACTTATTGCCTGGGCAGACACATTTGATATCTTACTAAACCCTTCGATAGAAGATGCTGCAATTCTGCTTAACTATATGGAAGGACATGATTATGCCATTGGCATAGATTCAGATGGGAAGATGTACAGGCAGGATGTAGCTGAGGAGAATGGTGAAATTGAACCATACCCGATAGATGATGTTATAGATATTGTCTGTGAATGGAACTATGAACTGATACTTGATGCGGAAGCACACAGGAGTGATCCAAAGGATTTTAACGACTATAACGAGTATCAGAGCAAGTATGAAAGTCTGAAAGCAGATGAAAAGAGACTGGACAGATTGTTTGATAAAACCTGTTATGGTAAGGAACTTATAGAAGTTGCCACAGAGCTTGCAGACAGGGTTATTGCCCAGCTGGGTAATAAAGAACTGGAAAAAGTTGCTGTAACAGTAGCAGAAGGAGTAAGAGAATACAGTACGGGTAAGAGAGGAAGGTGATTCTATGGCGGATAAAGTTCATTGTATAAGGAAAACACTAAGACTTATGCCACAGGAAGCGAAGGTACTTTCTGATAAGGCAAAGGCAAATGGAATGAATGAAGCCGAATATATCAGGCTTCTAATCAGTCAGAAACCAAATGATTATCCGGAAGTAAGGAAACTTCTTAAAGAGCTTATCAATGAGATAAATCGAATCGGCATTAACATCAATCAGATTGTATTTAACAGCAATGCACAGCTGTATTCCAAGAAAGATAAGGAACAGCTTGTGACATATATGAAAAAGCTGAATCAGTCTGTCAGCGAGGCGGTGGTAAAGATTGGCAATCAGTAAGATACTTCACATGAAGGACAGCGGGAATTCTTTTCATGCAAGGCATTTGAAACGGGCACTGGATTATGTGATGAATCCTGAGAAAACTCAGAGAGAAAGACTTGTGGGAGCTGTTAACTGTCAGGCAGATATGGCTTTTGAACAGATGATGGATACAAAGAAGCAGTTTGGAAAAACAGACAAGCGACAGGGGTATCACATCATTCTTTCCTTCAAAGAGGATGAGGTGGAACCGGACAGGGCTTTTGAGATAACACAGAAGTTTGTAGCAGAATATCTTGGCGATGCCTATGAAGCGGTATTTGTGGTTCATGATAATACAGACCATGTTCATTCACACATTGTATTTAACAGTGTAAGCTTTGTGGATGGGAAAAAGTATCGCTACGAGAAAGGTGACTGGGCAAAGTATATCCAGCCGATTACCAATAAGCTGTGTCAGGAGTATGGTCTTTCCATTATAGATGTGGAGGATGGCAGCAAAGAGAAACAGCACGAGAATTATAAGGATTGGAGCGAATATCGTGAAGGCAGCTTTGTGTGGGCAGATATGATAAAAAGAGATTTGGATGCCTGCATTTTACAGGCAAATGATTTCAGAGGATTTCTGGAACTGCTGTCGGAAAAAGGATATGAGGTCAAGCAGGGAAAGTATCTGGCAGTCAGACCACAGGGGATGACAAGATTCAGAAGATGTAAGACTCTTGGCGAGAATTATTCACAGGAAGCTATTGTGGAGCGTATTGCTAAGGAAGATTTATCTTTTTACCAGTCACAGAATGAGGAAAAACAGGCAGCGATAGTAAAGTGCTATGTCAAAAGATACCGCAGGGCGAAGATGTCAGGCTTGCAGAAAAGATATTATGCAAAGCTTTACCGGATTGGAAAGCTGAAAAAGAAGCCATACAGTCAGGTATGGAAGTATAAGGATGATATCCGAAAGATGCATAAGCTGCAGGAGCAGTATCTATTTCTGGTAAGGCATAAGATTGAGAGTGCGGAAGAACTTGTATCGGTACTTGATAATCTGACGGATAAGAAAAAAGAAGCATCAAAGGAAAAGAGTAAGACCTATAAGGCTAAGGAAAGATTCAAAGATATTTTTGACAAGGCTGAACAGATCCGGGGGCTTGATGATGCGGAATCGTGTTATCAGAGTGGGGATACCTTCTTTGAAGATGAGCACAATGCATGGGAAAGGCTTAACACTGAGCTTCTGGCACAGGGATACAGTGTGGAAGAGGTCGAGAGTCTTAGAAAAAAATATGAGAGCAAGTATGCACAGGACTGTAAGGCAGAACGGGCGGTATCAAAGGAACTTAATCTTGGAAGATCAATATGGAAGGAACTTACGGTATCAGCTTCGGCAGAAGAGAAGCAGTATGACAAAGAAACAATAAGAGACAGAAAAGAACAGCCGGTACGTTAGGCTGTTTTTTTAGTGGTTAGGAGGCATATATGGAAGAAAAAAGAGAGCCATTAAGTGAAATGGCGATTGAGAGAAAGATACAGATTCTTCGTAATAAGCATATGGACAGTGAGGTTATTGCTCTTGTCAAAAGCGATTATGAATATGGACTGACTGATGATGAAATCGGTCTGTATCTTAACAAAAGTTATGACATTGAGCAGATGAAGGTGTTATCAAAATGTCTGCATAAGGGTGTATCAGAAGAGTTGTTAACGCTGCTGAAAGATAGCAGGATGGCAGCACCTAAGATGCAGACAGCATTGGATTACTATGAAAAAGGTGTGCCGATTGATGCAATCAGAGAGGTAGTCCAAAAAGATGATACGGCAGTAAACATGCGCAGGATGTTTGATGTGGTATTAGATAAGCTTAATAAAGCCAAAGAGCAGATGCCACAGGATTTAGAGTATGTGAAAAGTCTTGTAGCTCAGATGGATGAAGTGGTTGCAAAGATCAATCATCAGAATGAAAGGTATGATGCCCTGAATAAGAAGCTTTCTGAAATAGAAACTTCCAAAGATGATGAGGAAGTCAGGGAGCGTCTGGTCAAGGAGAACCAGGATAAGGATGCTCTTATCAACAGTCAGCAGAATGAACTGAATAAGGCAAGCAGTACGATTGCAAGACTCAGGGATGATATTGAGAAAAAGGATAAGGAGATGAAGCGTATGGGAGACAGAATAGAGTCATTGGAAGATAAGATCATAAGTGTTGCCACAGAGAATAAGAAAGAGGCAGAAAGTAAGGCAGAGCCGCAGGAAAGCCAGTCCGTATCACAGGCAGATAAAAAGATGGTTGATACAGTTGCAGTTCCTCAGAATATGCAGGCTGTGGCAAACGGGATTCCTGTCTATTATCAGATTCCGGTAGTTGATGGTACTGGAAATGTGGTGCAGAGACTTCCGATTGAGCGAAGTGTGAGAAAGAGCAGCAACAGCGGAGTGGCAAGTCTTTTTGCAAGACTGTCATTTAAGAAAAAGTCAAGAGCAGACATTGTAAAGCTGGTTGCATCGGGAGACCTTGTTCCGGCGCAGCTTGTGCAGATTAAGAGTGCAATAGAAAAGGGACTTACTGAGTCACAGCTTGTAGAGCTTATAAACAACAACATTTCAGCGGAAAAGATGAAGGAGATCATTGAGATTGCTGTGCTTGAAAACAGCATGGCAGATTAGGAGGAACTTATGAATTTAGCAGTAGTAAATGAAGCAGTAACAGAAATGAATGGTGTGGAGCATCAGTTTACAGAGGAAGAGAAAAACTTTGTTGTCCAGTTCGCATTCAGAAGTGGCAGCAAGGAAGACACGATTTCTCTTATTGAAGCTTTGGCACATTCAGCGGATAAGGCTGAGTCGGACGAGATTATGGTCACATACAGGTCTAAATATGATATGAAGCCTGCATGGGTGGAACAGGTGGAAAACCTGCTTGTGGCACTTGAAATGTATCGTATCGAGGAGGAGAAAGCAATCAATCATCTGGCAGATATTTTGACTGCTTATGGTATTGATGTATCAGCCGAGGAAATCCGTACTACAGAGACAGAAACACTTAAAACAACAGTCAGAGAGAAAGTGGAGGTGCGATAATGGCAGAAGAGATTCAGGAAGCGGTGCAGATCATCCGTGTAGCTTATGATGGCATTGAGATTGCCATGAAGGTAGGAAGCGGCGGCATTGCTGCCATGCAGAAGGCAATAGATTTCTTAAAAGGGATGCTTGATTATGAAAAGTCACTTGGCAAGACATCCATGAGAAAGCTGATCTTAAAAGGTGGCGATTTACAGGTGTTGCAGTTTAATACCGAAGATATGAAAAAGGTTGAAAAGATGGCAAAGAAGTATGGAATCCTGTATTCGGTACTTCCAGACTGTAACAGGAAAGATGGACTGAGTGAGGTTATCTTCCATACTGAGGCAGTTCCCCGTGTGAATATGATGATACAGAAGCTCAAGTTTGGTAAGATTGCCACATTTGACGATTATCTGAAGAATGGAGATGAAAAATCCCTTGGCAAGCTGATGGATTTTTTGAAGAAACAGCAGGGAAACGAGAAAAGCCACACGATAGAAGGGGATAGGGTTAATACCGCTATTGACGGACTGATCGAAAAGGTCGGAATGTTTGCAATGGAAAAGAAAGCTATCAGTGTGGATCAGGTCAAGGAGAATTTCAGTATCAATGGTGAGCAGGCTGAAAGTGTTATCAAACAGCTTGAGACAATCGGTGTGCTTGGCAGCAAGAATGAGGATGGCACCCATACAGTCATGATGGACAAGGATGCATTTATCAACCGTGTCAGAGGCTATCAGGACCTTGCTGAGAGAATGAGGGCAGTTGCAGCATCAAAAAATGCGAACCTGTCAGATGTGACAATCAGCAAGAAGCTGATTATCGAAGAAAATGACCATGCTGTTAAGACCAGAGTTCCCGGCACATGGGGAGAAGAGGCAAGATATGTATGGCTCCGTAAGGAAAACATCATGGAGATTCATGGTGGAAAGACAATGCTTACCTTCCTTGATTCAACCAAGGATTATAAGCTCTACGATGAGCAGAATCGTGTGGTGACAACCCAGAAAGGAACCGAGCTTTATACTCACTACGACAAGGTGGAGTCATCTGTCAGGGAGCGTTACGAGAAAGTGCAGAAGCAGCAGAAAAAGACCACACAGAAGAAAACTGTTACCACAAAGAAAGCGAGGTAGCAGCCTATGCAGACAACAAAGAAAATGCCGTCACTGATATTCATCCTTGTGGGTGCAGTGTTAGCAGGGTATCTTGGTTATCTGATAAATGGTGCGTGGACGGAAGGGATTGCCTTTAATGAATTTATGGACAGATTCAATGAGGTATGTGCTGTTCCTTTTGCCAATTATTACAATTCCAATACAGTAAAAGCAGTAGCCATTGCATTAGGTATCTATGCGATGGCTATTGTCATGTATTACACCAGTCAGAGAAACTATATGCCTGGCAAAGAATTTGGTACGGCAAGATTTGAAAATCCGAAGCAGGTCAACAAGATACTTGCAGATAAGGATGAAAATTTCAACCGGATACTCAGCCAGAATGTGAAGATGTCGCTGGATTTCAGGAGACTCAAGCTCAATGGAAATATCCTTATCTGTGGTGGTTCCGGAGCAGGAAAAACATTTTATGAAGTAAAGCCGAATCTGATGCAGATGCCGCATAACTGTTCCTTTATCTGTACCGATCCAAAGGGAGAAATCCTTAGAAGCTGCGGGCAGATGTTAAAGAATAACGGATACAATGTGAAGGTCATCAATCTGCTTGAGATGGATAAGTCAGACTGTTACAATCCGTTTTCCTATATCAGAGAGGAAACGGACGTGGTAAAGCTGATTACCAATCTTATCAGTAATACCACACCAAAGGGTTCCACTCCAAGTGATCCATTCTGGGAGAAAGCAGAAGGATTATTTTTACAGTCAATCTTTTATTATGTATGGCTTGAAGTACAGCCGGCAAAGAGAAACTTTGAGACAGTACTGAAGCTTCTTGGAGAAGCAGAAGTGACAGAGCAGGGAAAGGCATCGAAACTGGATGTGCGAATGAAGTTCTTAGAGGAGAGTTCTCCACTTGGAGCTAATCATCCGGCAGTAAAACAGTACAACAAGTGTATGAGAGGTGCAGGAGATACAGTACGTTCCATTATTATCAGTGCAAACTCAAGACTTGCATTTCTTGAGAATAAGCAGGTTTTACGACTTCTTTCTAAGGATGAGCTGAATCTATCTGATATAGGTATTGGAGTCAATGGTGATGGAGAGACGAAGACAGCACTCTTTTGTGTAATTCCCGATAGTGACAAGTCCTATAATTTTATTATCGGAATGCTCTATACTCAGATATTCCAGGAATTGTACTATCAGGCGGATTTTAACTGCGGTGGCAGACTCCCGATTCATGTGACATTTATGTTAGATGAATTTGCGAATGTTGCATTGCCAGATGATTTTTGTTCGCTGCTTTCTACAATGCGAAGCAGGGAAATTTCCAGTATTATCATCATACAGAACTTTGCCCAGTTAAAGGCACTTTTCAAGGATACTTGGGAAACCATTCCAGGCAACTGCGATACTTTCATCTATCTTGGAGGCAATGAGCAGAGTACGCACAAGTATGTCTCGGAACTGCTTGGAAAAGGCACGATTGATAAAAAATCAAGCGGAGAGACAAAGGGGAGGCAGGGAAGCTCGTCAAGAAATTATGATGTTTTAGGCAGGGAACTGTTTACACCCGATGAGGTAAGAAAGCTGGATAATAAGAAATGTATTATTTTTATCCGTGGATTTGATCCTATCATGGACAACAAGTTTATTCCATTTAATCATCCGATGTTTAACCAGACAGCAGATGGCAAGGGAGAGCCTTATGTTCACGAGATAAGAGGAGCAAATAATCTTATCGGTCCGCCATTTGAGATTCTTTCAGACAAGGCAGTTAAGTATTATGAAAAACTGAAGGATAAGGGCGAGAATGTGTATATAGATTCTCTAACCTATGAGCAGTTTATGATGCTTGGCGATGCGGAATTAAGCAGAAGATTCTCCATGCAGGATGAAGCAGAGCAGAAAGCAAAGATAGACAGGGAACAGGCAAATGAGCTTGAGTATGTCGATGAATCACAGAAAGCAGATAGTACAGCAACTGCCAGTGGTTCTAGTGGAAACGCTGGTGGTAAGCCTGTAAGGAATCCTGAAAGGGAAAAGCCTAAGTGGGAAGATACTATTACAAACCGAATGCTTCATTGGTCATATACACCTGAGCAGAAAGAGGAGCTAAAGATGGCACTTGCGGCAGGAATTCCTAGAGCAACGATACTGACTTATTTCTATCCAGAGGTAACGGTGGAGAAGATGAGTTCTTATCGAAAGAAGCAGTAAGTTATCGCATAGGCACAGAAGTTGTGGTATACTGTGTCTATGTGAGATTAAAGAAACTTACAAATCGGTAGTTGACAAGGAGTTTTGATAGCGTGAAAAAAATATTTCTTAAAATTGTGATAGGGGTTGTTCTTGTTTGTATTTTATTTGTTTGTTTTCTTTATACAAACAATGAGATCGGCGTGACTTCATCTAAGCTGGAGACAGATATTCGTTCGTCGCAGAAGATTAAGGATGATTGGACGGTCGATGGAAGCGTTTCCAGCACGATGGCTGCATATATTTCTTACCCTCAGGATTTGAGTGACCATTCTTTTTCCGTCTATGTCAACCGCCCTGGTCTTTCCTTTGGATACTTTTTCCGTGGGGGTGGAAAACTTTCGGGGGTTCAAAGAGGAATTGCCGAGTACACTGTAGAAGGATATAATGAGCGAGCATTTATTTCTATGAATCAGCAACAGGTAACACAGCTTGAAATAGATGACGGCAACACAATTCAAGTGCTTGACATTGACAGCAATAAACCTTTTGCGATTGTTTTGCCTATAAATGCGGGAACCATTACATTCTATGATGTGAATGGCAATACTGTGGAATACTGGAACAATTCTCTTTGACAACTTCAAGTTTGTCTGACTGATAAATAATTTAATAACTGTTTTACAAAGCACTTTAGCCAATAATAGGTTAGAGTGCTTTTTTCATGTCATAAAAGGAGGTGGTTGAAGCACAACGCATCGGGGAAAGCCCGATTAATCTTTACAACAGGCATTGCCTGATAATCATATAGTAAAAAAACAAAGACAGAGAGGAATGTATATATTCCATTCGGAAATCAGCCGGATTGGAATGTGTACATTCCTTTCTGGCTTTTTCCATATCTGTCACACATCAAGAAAAAGGAGATTTTTATCATGAGAAAAGAACAGATTACAGTAACTAACAATTCAGTCTGCAATAGTGCAGAAAACAAGGGTTTGGAGGGAAAAGGCATGAAGAGAAGATTACTTCATTTTAAGAAAAGAATGGTTCCGGCAGTATCCGGAGCACTTATGGGAGTAATGCTTATGAGCACTACTTGTTTTGCAGCAGGTACAGGTACTTCCGCAGTAACACAGCCGCTTGAGAATTTAAAGACACTTATCATTGCAGTCATTGGTGCGGTTGGTGTCATCATTCTTGCAAAGAATGTTATGGAGTTCGCACAAGCCTACCAGCAGCAGGATTCATCTACCATGAACTCCGCTCTGAAAGGAATTGTGGCAGGTGTCATGATGGCTGGTATTTCAACAGTTCTGACATTCTTAGGCTTCTAAGATTAGGGAAATGCATTTCCCCTTTTAGTAAAAGGAAAGAGGTGAATAACAAGTATGGATATTTTTAAGCTTGGTGATAAGATCCTTGCACTTCTTGAGGCAGTGTTTGGGTTTTGGAACAATCAGATATCCCTGGTCTTTGCAATGCTTGGACAGTCACCGGTCAGTTTCAAGGGCGGAGGTCCCTGGGCAGTCATTGAGGGTATAGAGCCGGTCTTTGTAGCGGTCGGCTCTTCCCTCGTTGTGCTGTTCTTTGTTATCGGTTTCTGCTCGGAAAGCATAGATGTAAAAGATGAGATGAGGTTTGAGTCTATATTTCGTATGCTTATCCGACTGGGACTTGCAGAATGGTTTGTTGCAAATAATGTCACGATTATGAAAGCGTTTTTTACTTCCATAGGAAATCTGGTGGGACTTATATCTGCGGGGACAACGACGCAGCTTGCCATTGACAGTACACAGGCAGACATCATTAAGGGACTCGGATTTGGTGAGAGTCTGGTAATGCTGATACTTACAGCTTTGCTTGCAATCATCATTATTATCTGTGGATTCTTTATCATTTACACAGTGTATTTCAGGTTCTTAAAGATACTGATTATTGTGCCGCTTGGTGCGATTGCATGCTCCACAATGGCAGGAAACAGAATGGTCAGTCATACAATGGCTACCTACTGCAAATATTTTCTTTCGTGTGTATTCGAGGCAGTAACGATGGCACTTGCAATTGTGGTATGTAATGCATTTATCAATGCAGGACTTCCGGCATTTACAGGAAGTTACGCTGACTGGGCACAGACGCTTATTTATTTGTGTGAAATGACATTTACGATAGCAATGACTGTTGGAAGCGTGAAGGGTGCACAGACACTTACAAGCAAGGCATTTGGATTATAGAGGGAGGCAGAAATGGATAATGAAAAGAAACAGGTTACTTATAATTCAAGCATAACCGGAGAAACGCAGGTGACATTTGATATCCAGCAGTATATGAATAACAGGGCAATGTTTATCGGTCTTATGTGTAATGAAGATGGATATGAGGAGCCTTTTGGGGATGTGACTGTGAATTTGTCGGTTGCAGCACCAAATTACTGCGGATATCTGAATGTGAATGACATGCCGGATATTGAAAAGTTTATTACAGACAATGACCTTGGAGAGTTTACAGGATTCACGCAAAGGAGCGGTTTCTGCGAATATCCGCTTTATCTGTTCAATGTGGATAAGCTTAGGGAACTGTGTCCGGATGGAATGGATAAGTATGAGGCAAATATTGGAATGACAAGAAAGCCGGAAACAAAGGATTTATCAAGATAGGAGGTAGGGACAATGGTAATCGAAGTAAACAAGGATATTGACCGCTATCAGGAATCGGTTGCGATGGGACTTACTGCAAGGCAGCTTATATTTTCCATTGCAAGCGTAGTGGTCGGTGGCAGTATTGTCCTTCTTCTTTACAAGTATATCGGTCTTACGGGTTCTGCTTATGTGGCAATTCCATGTGTGGCACCGATTGCTCTTGGCGGATTTTATTCCTTTAATGGGATGAATTTCTACGAGTATATGGGAAAGAAACTGCATTTTATGTTTGGCAACAGGGCGCTTACCTATGTATCAACAGAGGGAGAACCTGCAATAAAGCAGTTAGAAGCAGAACAGAATGAACAGGTAAAGAAGAAAGGCAGAAAGGCAGAACAGGAGACTGTAACAGCTGATTCGGCTGTAAAGAAGCAGGAGGAGTTTGAAGCAATGAAGAAAAAGACGAGAAACATGCTGCTTGGACTTGTCGCAGTCATTGTGGCGGCAGTAGCAGGCATTGCAGCATATAAGGCAATGCATTAGAAACGAATAGTATCTGACCGCAAGGTCGGGAACATAGCCCGCAGGGTGAAGTTCCCGGCGGGCTTTCATTATAAGAAAGCGAGGTTAGAGACATGGGTTTATTTACAGACGGATTTAAGTTATTAAAGAAGGCGAGTGAGCCTTTGTATAAGACACCTAAATCCATTCAGGAAACCATAGAGATTATGGCGGTGGCTGAAAACGGCATTTTTGAAGTAAGCAAAAATAAGTATTCCAAATGCTACCGCTTTCAGGACATCAATTACACGACAGCAACCGAGGATGAGCAGATCGGTATTTTCGAGAGATACTGCAAGTTCTTAAATTCGCTGGACTGTAATTATAAGATTACGATCAACAATAAGAACAAAAACATGGATGAACTCCGTGACAAGGTTCTGATTGCTGAGAAAAATGATGGTTTCAATAATTACAGAAGAATTTACAATGACATCATTGAAGAGAAGATTATTGAGGGCAGACAGGGGATTGAGCAGGAGAGATACCTGACAATCACGATTGAGAGAAAGAACTTTGAGGAGGCGAAGGCACAGTTTGCAACCCTTGAGGCAACGATACACAAGGCTTTCATTGAGCTTGGTGCGGAGATTGTGCCTCTTAATGGAAATGAGAGGCTGAAAGTGCTTTATGACTATTATCATCTTGGAGATGAGGGCAGCTTTGATTTTGATATCAAAAAGGCAAAGAAGGTCGGGGCAGATTTTAGAAATGACCTGTGCAATGGGATGGTGAAATATTTCCCGGACCATTTTGAGGATGAGAGTAAATTCTGCAAGGCACTTTTTATCAAAAAGTATCCGAGCAGTTTGTCAGACAGATTCATCAATGAGATTACTTCCCTTCCGGTTCATTCTATCACGAGTATTGATGTGGTGCCTGTTCCAAAGGATCTGACAACAAAGGTGCTTCAGAAAAAATACCTTGGTATTGAGTCGGATATTATCAAACAGCAGAGAGTTCGTAATAAGAATAACGATTTTTCTACGGAAATTTCATATGCCAAGAGAACGGAGAAAAAGGAGATTGAAGAAATCATGGATGATGTCCGTGAGAATGACCAGTGCCTTTTCTTTGTGGGAGTAACCATTATTCTTATGGCAGAAAGCAAGAAGGAGCTTGAGAGTGTATGTGAGACAGTAGAGACTATCGGAAAGCGTAACAGCTGCACGATTGACACACACTACTTAAAGCAGAGGGAGGCACTCAACACAGCGCTTCCGATTGGAGTAAGACAGGTGGAGACAATGCGTACCCTTCTTACCCAGTCGCTTGCGGTGCTTATGCCATTTAATGTGCAGGAATTAAATGACAGCACAGGGAACTATTATGGTATCAATCAGATCAGCAAGAATGTGAATATCGGCAACAGAAAGAAGCTCATCAACGGAAATGGCTTCGTATTCGGAGTGCCGGGTTCCGGTAAATCCTTTTTCTGCAAGATGGAGATGGGCAGCGTATTCTTGTCGGGAGATGATGAAATAATCGTCATAGATCCAATGAACGAATACTTTGATATTGCTGAGACCTATGGTGGAACAGTGGTAAATATGTCCACTTACACGGATAACTATGTGAATCCGCTGGAGATGGATGTATGGAGCCTTGATCCGAATGATTCCAAGGGAATGGTAAGAGAAAAAGGCGAGTTCATGCTTGGACTTTGTGAGCAGTGTATCGGGGACAGCTTAAATTCAAGACAGAAGTCAATCATTGATCGTTGTGTGAGAAAGCTGTATATCGACATTGCAAGGAGCAAAGAGAAGTATATCCCGGTGATGAGTGATTTTTACGATATCCTTATGGCACAGCCGGAGGATGAGGCAAAGGACATTGCATTGTCACTAGAGCTTTTCGTAAATGGTTCACTTAATATCTTCAATCATCAGACAAATGTGGATGTGGATAACAGATTCACAGTATATGGCATCAGGGACTTAGGTACGGAGCTTAGTCCTATCACAATGCTTGTCATGATGGAGTCTATTCAGAACAGGATTGTTGAGAATGGCAAGAGAGGCAAGGCAACATGGCTCTATATTGATGAGTTTCACGTCCTGCTTAATTCCGAGTATTCTGCAAAATATCTGCAGCAGCTCTGGAAGAAAGTAAGAAAGCAGGGAGGACTTTGTACCGGTATCACGCAGAATGTCGTCGATCTGTTGCAGAACTATACAGCAACCACAATGCTTGCAAACTCTGAGTTTGTGGCACTCTTAAAACAGGCGAATACAGACAGTTCCAAGATGGCGGAAGTTATCGGGGTATCAGAGGCACAGCTAAGATTCGTAACCAATACTGCATCGGGAATGGGACTTATCAAGTGTGGTTCTGTGGTGATTCCATTTGATAATCAGATTAGTAAGGATACAGATTTGTACAGGCTGTATAATACCAACATTCATGAGAAGATTGCGGAACAGAAGAAAAAAGAAGCAATGCTGCAGTGATAACAGATGAATTTTTATAGAATCTATAGTATAATCAAGAGGTCGGATGAATATCCGACCTTGATGATAATAAATTAGATATTCCCTGTTTTTAAGAAAAAAGCATATAAGATTCGATATGAAAAATAAATAAGGAAGCAGTTCTAAAATGTATCATTTGTACCGGAGAACATGTGGCTGGATTTTAAGATATGCATATCGTACACTTTGACGAGAATATGTTGATTGGGGATGCAGCAGCGGACCTGGATGCATTTATGGAAATGTATGGTGTGGAAGCAATTTCCAAGGAATATTTGTAATTATTAGGGAAAAGAAAATTGAATTTGCTAAAGGAGGTGGTAAATATGTGGTGGTCTATTGGTGGTGGAATCATAATCTTTGCGTTAGGTATGTTTATCTTCTTAAAGCCGGGCTTAATATGGAAATTAACAGAAAAATGGAAATCTTATTATGCAGATGAACCATCTGAGTTTTACTTGAAAACAACAAAAATAGGTGGTATTCTATTTGCCTTATTTGGAATTATTATGATTATGCTTCCGGTTATTTTGGAGTAATAAATTCAAGTTTGGAGAATTGAGAAAATCGGAAGTTGTGAACTTAGAATTAGAGGTGTTGAAAATGAAAATAATAATTATATTTATTGATTTACTGATGGCAACTGTTCTCTTTTTTGTTGGAAGATTTTTTATCAAATCAAGGAATACAGAAAGAAGTGTGCTGTTTTTATCAGGAGATTATACTGGATTAAATACAGAGAAAATATGCAGAGTTACTGGAAAACGGATTAAGACATGGGCAATGCTCTTTTGTCTTGGCGGTATAATTGATTTTATCAAGCTGGGCGCAGGAATAATAATAGTTTCCGTTTTTTTTATTATCTTACTTGTATTTCATTTAGTTGATATGACTATAAATCGAGACAAGTACCGGGTATAAATTCAAGTTTGTGATGGTAGATAATATGGAATGGTTTAATGTTTTTGGGCTGATTTTTATTGCAGTCATTATGATACCCAATGTTGTATTTGCGATTAAGTGCAAAGATGGATTTGATAATAAGTGGAACAATAAATATGTTGAGGTCACAGAACAAGTAGGGAGATTGGGTTGTTTCGGATTCATGATAATCAATATTCCGGGAACTTGGTTCGGGTGGTGGTCTGACGAAACATTTGCAGTATATCTGATTGTAGATACCATATTGGTAATGCTTTATTGTGCTATTTGGATTATATGTTTTAAGAAAAACAGCATTTTCAGAGCATTAGCACTTTCTATTATTCCTTCAATGTTGTTCTTATTTAGTGGGATTATGAGTAGGTCAGTGCTATTGATTATTGCATCAGTATTATTTGCACCAAGTCATATTGTGATTTCATATAAAAATGTAAAATGATATTTACAAATTTGAATTTGGAGGGGCAACATGAATTCTTATAAATTACTCTTTGATTGGCAAATTTCTATGCCAGATAACTGGCAAGGCGAATACGATAAAGAGAGTGGTCAGTACATTTTTTATCCTGACAATAGTGATTTGACAATTCGTATAACACCGTTCCACGCAGAAAGGGATGGTATACTTGCACCAAGAGAAGTAATGGAAGATGCTTATATCAGAACAGTGCCAGTATCTGCAAGACAGCGAAATTTAGATTTCTACATTCCAAGCGGATTTGAAGCAAAGATATACGACGATGTATTAACGGAAGATAGCAACACTATTTATGTTGTTTATGTAGGGTATTATTCTGCGGGTGAATTATTGTCTATCAGCATATGGAGTACCAACAGAGATGAAGGTGAACAAGCCTTAAATGTTCTTAATACGATAAGGAAGTAAGCAATCGCCAAATCCCAGTTTCATGTTGCTTTTAATAATTGAATATTGAATGATTTTACATAGCCGTTAAGGAGTAATTTTTGCTCCCTAGCGGCTTATTTTATTTTTCAAAGTAGGAGGTGAGAAAATTGAAAATTAGAAAGGTTGATGACAAACCGATGGTCATTCACACCAAGGAGAAAGCCAAGATTCATGCCCACGAACCGAAGGGAGCCAAGATTAAGGGGAGTAACATCTATACAGTAGAGAGAGGTCCTAAGACAGCTGGTGCAAAGGTAACTGATACGGATAGAAAGAAGTCCTATCGAAAGAGTACCATTCATCAGTCAGAATCGAAGAATAAGGGACTATCAAGATTTAAGCGAAACCTTAAAGAATCCAACACTTCCATCAAGACCAAGAACACGAATCTTCACATTGCAGGAAGAACTGGAGCACTTGCAGCCGGGGCAGTAACAGAGCAGGTAGAAGGTGGGCATGAGGTATCGCAGGCAGCATATCTTGCATATGAAGCAAGCCGCCCTGTTACCGGAACTGCTTCTAAGGGTGCTGCACTTTTCAGGAAAAAGGCGGCAGCCGAGGCAAAGAAGCGTATCAAGAAGGTAGAGGCAGGAAAGAAGCTGGCAAAAAAGACAGCAAAGAAAGCTGCCAAAGATACAGCCAAGACTGTAGCTAAAGAGACGGCAAAAGAAACAGCAAAGACTACTGCTAAGGTTGCAACGAAAACTGCTACAAAGGCAGCTGCTACAGCGGCAGGAACAGCGGTTGCACCGGGAGCAGGCACGGCAATCGGCATGGCAGCCGGATATGCGGCAGGTGCGTCCATAGAGGTCAAGGATGAAAAAATGACCAACCGGAGCAGGAAGATAAAATTCTTTCTGGATAAGATGAAAGCACAGGAGAATCAGACAGACAGCGTGGCAAAGCTGGTAAAGGATCTGATTGTGCGAAAAGCGATTACCTGGGTAAAGGCAGCGGCACCGATTGTTGGATTGGTGCTTTTATTACTTGTTCTTGTAGTTGCCATGATTGCGGTTCCGGTTATAGCGGTGATAGCAATCCTTTACAATTCACCATTTGCTTTATTTCTGCCACCACTTGAATCAGGAGATACCGTGCAGACAGTAACGAGTGCTTATGTGCAGGAGTTTAACCGGGATGTGAACACGAAGGTTAATGAGCATACCGGATATGATCTTGGAGAGCTTGTATATGTGGACTATGAAGGTATGGAAGAAAACCCAAGCAATTACTATGATATCATGGCAGTCTATATGGTCAAGCATGGTGTCGGAGATACTGCAACAGTCATGAATGATACTTCTAAAGGCTGGCTGCAGGCAGTTGTAAATGATATGTGTTCATACACCACAAGCACCGGAACAAAGGATGTGGAAGAAACGGATGCAGACGGCAATGTGACTACTGTCACGAAGTCTGTTCTGTATGTGAATGTAACGCTGAAATCGTACAGGGATATGATTTCGGTCTATGGGTTTAACTCTGATCATGTGGAAATGCTTGAGCAGATCATGAGTCCGGAGTTTATGGGACAGCTTGGATATGCCGGAAGCGGAAGTGGCGGCGGAGGCGGAAGTCCGGGAGTAAGCTCCATGACTGAGGATGAAATCAATGCCATCCTAAACGAAATTACAGACAGCAGGCAGAAAACAGTCTGCTCCTATGCACTTCACAGAGTTGGCTTTCCTTATAGTCAGGATTTAAGAGACAGCGGTAACTATTATGACTGTAGTTCCTTAGCCTATTATTCATGGAAAGATGCAGGCGTGGATATTAGTTACGGCGGTGCAACCACAGCGGCAGCGGAGGCACAGGGACTGGATGAAGCCGGAAAGACAGTCGCCTTTGATGAGTTACAGCCGGGAGACCTTATTTTCTACAGTTTTACAAGCAACGGAAGATATAAGAACATCAGCCATGTGGCAGTATACGTCGGAAATGGCAAGGTGGTAGAGGCGCTTAATGAAAGTCTTGGTGTGGTCTACAGGGATGTGGCAAGCACAGGAAAGATTGTTGTGATAGGAAGACCATAACAGGAAATTTGCAGAGAGGGCATAGTCTCTCTCTGAGACTGGAGGTAAGAATGGATTTAAAAGATATGATACTGGTAACAGAAAACGACAGGGGAACAGAGACAAATATGCTGATGACTCTGGATGATTATAAGAGTTTTATAGCAGTTGATGACATGTCAGAGCTTGCAGACAATTTGTTGCAGCTTGGAAGAACACTTGGTGAAGCAGATAACTTCGCAGAGTATTACAGGGCAGCAAATGTAACTGTATCTGCGAGATTCTGTCTGGATGATATTCAGCTGGGGCACTTTCTTCAGGGACTTTATAACGATTCCAAAGAATTTCGGTTTGATAAAGAAGCCAGTTCTTCTGAATGTGTTGCAAAGCTTAAGGAGATTGGAATGACCGATAAGGGCTGGGTGGATGATTTTAACCTGCATTATGAAAGTGTGGACAGATCATTTGAAAGGGGACAGACATTTCATAACTTCAATGACCATGATTACATGGTGCTTGAAGCATTATCACCAAGGAATCTCGTGGTGATGGATATGAAGTCAGGTTCTCTTACAATCGCCCTTGGTGCGACAGAGTATAAGCGTTATCCGAAGGATGAGAAGCCTACAAAGGACAATACCACAATCGGAGTATCGTGGGAGCATGGCATTTATCTCGGTTCCACACTCTCAACCACGAATTTCAAGGCATACAAGAGGGAGTATGGCACACCGGAAAAGATAGAGGATATCTATGATTACAGGGCAAAGCTAAAGCAGAAGTTCTATTTTTATCAGGATATGTCAAAGGATGATGATGTGCCAAAGAAACTGCAGAATGATTTCCTTCACCAGATGTATGAGGATTTCGGAACGATTGAAGAGGACTGTTTTTACGACAGGCTGGAAGATGGAAAGTACGATGAGGGCTTTAAGGAAAGACAGGTAAAGGAAGAAAAGAGCCGGTGATGAGATTTTTACGGGAGGCGATATCATATGGAACAGGAATTTGATGTTGAGATAAAAGAAGTGCTTTCACGAGTACAGAAAGTAAAGGCAGAGTCGCTTGACGATGCCATCAATAAGGCAATGGATATGTATTATGCAGAGCAGATAGTCCTTGGAGCAGAGGACATGAAGGGAGTTGATTTTGCGCCTATCAGCGAAGGTCAGCTCCCTTCTTCATTAAAAGAAAACGGAGGAAAAGCAAGATGAAAAGTGATTCAACAACAGTAATTAAGAACATGGAGTTTTTAGTAAAGGAACTTCATAAGGAGTGGGACAGATCGGGTGCTTCTAAGGCATCCGTTATTATTTCCCTTGAGGAAGTAGATGGTATCAATGATAAGTTAAAAGAGATTATCTATCAGACACAGAAGTCAGTCGATGAGGATGAGCTGACCTTTAAACAGAGCATTGCAAAGTCCAAGGAGTGCTATGTGCTTCTTCGTGTGGTGCGTAAGATTGCAAAGAAAAAGGATAAATGCGAAAAACAGGCAATCGACAATGAATTTGCAATCGAGCTGGATAAGGATGAGTTAAAGCTCTTTAAGGGATTGTTTGCAGAGATGTTTAAGTAGAGGAGGACAAAGGTATGGGCGTTGATATGAAGGTCAAAGCGATATACGATTCTGAAATTGGTAACATCACCAGATCAGAAAAGAACTGGAAGGATGTGTTAAAGGTCGCAGGTCAGTTATACCGCTATGAATTTGACAATATCGTTATGATAACAGCTCAGAGACCTCCGGAAAAAAGCACACTCATGGCAGATTATGATACCTGGAAAAAGGTGGGAAGATATGTAAAGCGTGGTGCGAAAGGCTGCGCTATCTTCCCGTCAAGGGCACTGAATCCACGCATGAGGTATATATTTGATATCAGTGATACCGGAGGGAAGAATGTTAAGCTGACATGGGACCTTGAGGGAGAAAATCTTAAAGATTATGTGGATTTTCTCGTATCAGAAGGTCAGATTGAGCAGTACGATAACAGCAACAGGGAGTCTCTAAAAAATATATTAAAACAGTTTACAGGAACAGATGTTTGGCTTATAATAAAAGAAGAGTTCGGAGACCGAATGACCGAGCTCATGCAGCTATCAGGTAGTGTGATAAAGGAAGAAAGTAAGAAACGCAATGGCTTACAGCAGGAAATGGACATGGAGCAGCTTGTATATGCAAGTGTCATGTATGCTGTAGGGACGAGATGCGGATTTGACTTATCTGTGCAAGAACAGGATTTCAGTCAGATCGTAAATATCAAAGACGAAGAGATCATTTACCGTCTTGGTTCCATTGTATGCGATGTCTCCTGTAGTGTTCTTAGAGAATTTAGTCGTAACTTAAAGGCAATCGAGAGCGAAAGGAGAATTGGATATGTTAGAAGAAATGACTTACAAGGAAGTGGACGGACTGCTTTATCCGCAGATAGAGATGCCGGACGAGACGGAGGATCTCACGAAGCTGGGCAAATACGGAAGGATGGCGATGAACTATCTCAAAGAGAACGAGCCGGCAAGATACAAGACGCTGATGAGATTCGGGAAGATGTACGAGAAGATGTCAGCGGTAGAGGAGGAAGCGAATCAGCTGTACGACCAGTTAGAGATGCAGTATCTGGCGAAGCACAAGCCACAGGATACGTCATCGACAATGGAGATGTGGAAGATAAGAGAGCAGGCGAAGATGCAGGCAGAGGAAGTGGTACTGAATCAGATAGTGATGCGATTCCACTAGAATCAGATGATACAGAACTGAATAGGGAACTTGATGAAATCAATTCATTGGGTGTCAGTAAGGAAGCCGAATATACACAGGCTTCCTTTTTTTTCGACCAGAACGGGCAGGCAAGCATTGGCACCATTCATACTGAGGACGAAAACAATAATCAGTTTATGCGTCAGTTCGAGCAGGACAGAAAAGCTGCATTAGCAGGTAAATACAATTACCTGAATCCCAAAAAGTCTGCAACAGTACCAGGTGAGTATATCAAACAGGTGCTTATGAGAGGTACAGGTTTTATCGGTGGTAAGGGCAGGGTATGCAAGATTTTTGAAACAGAGATTGATGCAGGAACCAGAGCAAAGCGTATCAAAGCAGAATATGGTCAGGGAGGTGCAGGCTGGCCGGTTGACGGACTGGGACTGCACGGATATGACACATTTCATGGGAACGGACTGCGTTTTCAGTGGCGAGATGAGGATGGAGAGGTTGAAGGATATGTTTCATGGAAAGATATCGAAAAAGAGCTTGGTGTCCTTATTCTTACAGGGGAATACCAGCCTGAGACACCTCGTATTGATGAGCTTGCGATGGACGGACTCCGTGAGGATGATGAGGTCATTTATGCCGAATATCGGGAAGTGGAACCGGAAGAGGCAGAATCAGAGATTGATGATTATGCAATACCGGATGAGCCGGAGAGCTATGCTTCTAACAGAGATTATGTAAGTGCAAAAGGCATGACACCACAGGAAGCTGCTGATGAAGACCGCATGGTAACACAGGCAGAATATGGTGCCGAGATAGAAGCTGAAACAACTGAAAAAGATCCATCAGAGCTTAAGTATATTACACCGATTGATTATGCCAAGCGTATTGAGGAGCTTGATGAAGACCTGCGTGATGCGGCGGAGATTCTTGTAACAGATTGCAGCTGCTACACTCCGTTTAGGGCATTCCTTATGGATGTGGTGCAGTCTGATTTTGCATTTATGCCAAATAAACTTGACCTTATCAGGGATATTGCATTAGGGACAGATAATGCAGAAAGAAAGGCATATTCCAACAATAAGTATGGTCTTGTGGAGTACTCAATCAGAAGCGGATATGTGAAGATCAGCTATAAGAACAGGAATGGTGTGCGTAAAGAAGGTGCTCTCGATTGGCGTGAGTTATATGAAATCTTATCTTATATGGTAAAACAGCCATTTTACTGCGGAGAAGACCAGAAGAAGTATTATCAGGAGACAAAGCAGAAGGCTGACAGGGATAAGATGAATCCGGTCTATAAGAGATTCTTTGATATCGAGGATAGTGTAAAAGCCAATCGTCTTGAAACCAGGGAAAGAGCAATAGCGAATGGCTGGGAAACCAAGATTGATGAGAATGGACATGTGGTTTCAGATGATGCAGTATCAGTATCTGTGGATGATATTCAGGCTGATACAGAATCACAGGAAACTGTAGATTTTACACCAAAGCAGGAACCAGTACAGCAAGTAGAAAGTCTTGAAAATGAGAAGAATGTTGCCGGGCAGACGAAACACAATTTCCACTATAACCTCTGGGAAATGGAAAAAGGCGGTGCTAAGACCAGATACCAGTGGAATATGGATGCAATCCGCACTTTAAAGCAGATTGAATCAGAGAACAGGCTTGCCACACCTGAGGAACAGAAAACTCTGTCGAAGTTTGTCGGATGGGGCGGACTGTCACAGGCATTTGATGAGAATAACGCAGGCTGGAGCAAAGAATATGCAGAGCTGAAAGACCTTTTATCTGATGAGGAATACAGTGCTGCAAGGGCAACAGTAAATAACGCCTTTTATACTTCACCGGAGATTGCCATGTGCATAAATTCGGCACTTGTCCAGTTTGGTTTCAGAGGCGGCAATGTATTAGAGCCATCTATGGGTATCGGTAACTTCTTTGGAAGTATGCCGCAGGCCATGCAGGAGAGCAGACTGTATGGAGTGGAGCTGGACAGCATATCGGGTAGAATCGCAAAGCAGCTTTATCAGAATGCCAATATCAGCATCACAGGATTTGAGAATACCACTTATCCGGATAACTTCTTTGATGTGGTTGTCGGAAATGTGCCATTTGGTGATTATAAGGTTTTTGATCCGAAGTACAACAAGTATAACTTCCGTATCCACGATTATTTTCTGGCAAAAGCACTTGATCAGGTAAGACCGGGAGGCATGGTTGCGGTGATTACCACAAAGGGAACACTTGATAAGGCAAATCCTACTATCCGAAAGTATCTGGCTGAAAGAGCAGAGCTTGTGGGAGCGATAAGACTTCCGAATACTGCATTTAAAGATAATGCAGGAACCGAAGTGACAGCAGATATCCTGTTTTTGCAGAAAAGGGAGAGAAAGATTGATATTGAGCCGGACTGGGTACACCTTGGTGTAACTGAGAATGGCATTGCAGTCAACTCTTATTTTGCAGAGCATCCGGAAATGATGCTTGGATCTATGGAATATGACACAAGGATTTACGGACAGGACAGCAGATACACAGTCTGCGTGAATGATGATGAGAACTTCAATATTTATGAAGCATTAAACAAAGCTATCGGTAATATCAAAGCCCAGATGACAGATTTTGAGAGAGTGGCAGATGAGGCGGAGCAGACGGAGGAAGTTATCCCGGCTGATCCGGATGTGAGAAACTACACTTACACATTTTTTGAAGGAAAACTCTATTACAGGGAAAATTCCGAGATGGTAAGAAAAGAAGTATCACAGACTGCCGAGGAGCGAATCAGAAGCCTTGATGAAATCAGACAGATAACAAGAGATCTGATTGATATCCAGATGGATGGCTGCAGCGAGGAGGAGCTTTCTGATAAGCAGAGACTTCTTAATGTAAAATATGATGCCTTCGTAAAGCAGTATGGAGCCATTACTTCAAAAGCAAACAGAATAGCTTTCAGAGATGACAGCGATTACCCACTTCTTTGCAGTCTTGAAGAAGTAAATGAAGACGGGGAGGTGAAAAAAGCGGATATGTTTTATAAGCAGACGATTAAGGCAAAGACTGTCATAGACAGGGTTGAGACTGCTGTGGAAGCATTGAATGTATCCGTCAATGAATTTGGATATGTAAATCTTGCCTATATGCTCTCTATCTATGAGCCGGATATTACTAATGTAAAGGAAGAACTTGCAGAAAAGTCCGGGCAGACAGCTGATGAGATAACATTTAGTGATGATGCTTTGGCAGAGCTTAGAAGGGCAGTTCTTGTGGAAGAGCTGGATGGATTGATTTTCCTAAATCCCGACCGCTACAACGAGAACAATCCCGACATCGGCTGGGAGACGGCAGACGAGTATCTTTCCGGCAATGTGAGAGACAAGCTTCGTGTAGCAAAGGCTATGGCAGCGGATACAGGCAATCCGCAGGCAGAAAAATTTGCAGGCAATGTGGCAGCACTTGAAAAGGTACAGCCGGAGTGGATTGAAGCCTCGGATATTGATGTAAAGATTGGCACGACATGGATTGAGCCGCTTGATTATGAGCAGTTTATCTATGAGCTTCTCAATACACCAAGACGGGCAAGGGCAGTCAGAAGCCAGTTTTACAATACAGGCATTCAGGTACACTTAAATAAGATGAGCATGGAATGGTTCATCGAGAATAAAAGCATGGATAAGCATTCAGTGGCGGCTACTAAGACCTATGGTACAAGCCGCATGGATGCTTATTCTATTTTTGAGGATACGCTGAATCTAAAGACAGTAACAGTCAGGGACAGGATTGATGACGGTGATGGCAGGTATCATTACGAAGTCAATAAGAATGAGACAATGCTTGCAAGGGAAAAGCAGAACATGATCAAGGAGAAGTTCAAGGAGTGGCTGTTTGCAGAGCCGGAGCGAAGACAGAAATATGTGGAGTATTACAACGAGACATTTAATAACATCCGCCTGCGTGAGTATGACGGAAGTCACTTACAGTTTCCGGGAATGAATCCGGCGATTGAGTTAAAGCCACACCAGAAAAATGCGGTGGCAAGAATTCTTCTTGGGGGAAATACTCTGCTGGCACACTGTGTCGGTGCCGGAAAGTCATTTGAGATGATGGCTGCCTGCATGGAGCAGAAGAGACTTGGACTTGCCAATAAGACAATCATGGTTGTACCAAAGCCGCTTATCGGTCAGACGGCATCAGAGTTTTTAAGGCTTTATCCGTCAGCAAATATCTTAGTTGCCACGGAGCGTGATTTTGAAAAAAGCCGCAGAAAGCAGTTCGTATCAAGGATTGCAACTGGTGACTATGACTGTATCATCATGTCACACTCACAGTTTGAGAAAATCCCAATCTCCGCAGAGAGAAAGGAGCGAATGCTTAACGAGCAGATTGATGAAATCAGCTATGCGATTGATGAGATGAAGGAGCGTAACGGAGAGCGATGGACTGTAAAGCAGATGGAAAGCCAGAAGAAAAAACTGGAGGAACAGCTGAAATCCTTGTCAGATGAGAGCAGGAAGGATGACCTTATTACCTTTGAGGAACTGGGTGTAGATTCTATTATGGTAGACGAAGCACATAATTTTAAGAACCTTGCGATTTTTTCCAAGATGAATAATGTGTCAGGTATCAGCAGTAGCGGAGCTAAGAAGTCAACGGATATGCAGCTTAAATGCCAGTATTTGTCTGAGATAAATGATGGCAGGGGTATTGTGTTTGCAACAGGTACACCAATATCCAATACCATGTGTGAGATGTATGTCATGCAGCTTTACTTACAGAAAGCGGCACTTGAAGAGATGGGGATTTATCACTTTGATTCTTGGGCAGCAAACTTTGGTGAAGTGACAACAGCACTTGAGCTTACTGTAGAGGGAAGCGGATTTCGTTTTAAGAGCAGATTTAATAAGTTTACGAATCTGCCGGAGCTTATGAATATCTTCCGTGAGGTAGCAGATGTGCAGACCGCAGACATGCTTGACCTTGATGTGCCAGCTCTCCGTGGCGGCAAGCCTATTATAGTGGAGTCGGAGCCTGACTGGTATGTGAAGCAGGTCATGGAAGACTTTGTTGTGAGGGCAGAGCGTATCAGAGGCGGTGGAGTTGATCCAAGCGTGGATAACTTTCTAAAGATTACCCATGAGGCAAGACTTCTTGGAACAGATGCAAGGCTGATTGATAAGGACGCACCAAATAATCCAGATGGAAAGCTCAATAAGGTAGCGGAGAATGTCTGGAAAGAATATGAGAAAGGAAATGCCAACGGTCATATAGGCTGTCAGCTTATTTTTTCAGATATCGGCACACCGGGACCGGATAAGGACTTTACCATCTACGATTATCTGAAGGAAACACTTATCCAGTATGGTATTCCGGCAGATGAGATAGCATTTATCCATGATGCCAAAACGGATGCACAGAGGGATGCACTTTTTAAGGAAATGAGGACAGGTAAAAAGAAAGTTCTTATCGGTTCAACGGACAAGTGTGGAACAGGTGTCAATGTGCAGACACACCTTGTAGCAATGCATCATGTGGATTGTCCGTGGAAGCCAAGCTCCATTGAACAGAGGGAAGGACGAGGCATCAGGCAGGGCAACGAAAATGAAGAAGTAGCAATCTACAGATATGTCACTAAAGGAACCTTTGATGCATACAACTGGTCGCTCGTTGAAAATAAGCAGCGTTTCATCAGTCAGGTCATGACAAGCAAGGCAGTAAGCCGAAGCTGTGAGGACATCGACGAGGCAACACTTTCCTATGCAGAGATTAAGGCAGTCGCCACAGGCAATCCTCTTATTCGTGAGAAGATGGAGATTGACAATGATGTCCAGAGATTAAAGCTTTTGAAGGCTTCCTATGACAACCAGAGATATGGCTTGCAGGATAACTTTATGATTAAGTACCCAAAGCTGATTAAGACAGCAACTGAAAAGCTTGCCAATGTCCGTGAGGATGTAAAGGCAAGGGATAAAGAGCTGATTGATAATCCGGAATTTGCCATTACCATAGGCAAAGCAACCTATACTGAACGTGTGGATGGTGGAACGATGATGCTTGAAGCAATCAGCAAATGCAAGACCGGAGAGACAACTGCAATCGGTAAATTCCACGGATTTGAGCTGCTTGTGGAAAAGAACTTCCTTGGCATCAATTATATGGTGCTTCGTGGAAAGACTGAGTACAAGGCAGAGCTTTCCACAAGTCCGGTCGGCAGTATGGTAAAGCTGGAAAACCTGTTCAATGGACTCCATGAGAACATTGATTTCTTAGAAAAGAAGATTGAGCAGTACCAGAATGACCTTGAAGCATCAAAGGCAGAGTATGACAAGCCATTTGCATACAGCAAGGAACTGGAAGAAAAGCTGTCAAGGCAGTGTGAACTGAATGCCCAGCTTGACCTTGAGAACGCAAAGGCTGTGGATGCAGACCTGAGCGGACCGGAGGAAGAAAGAGAAGCAGATGACAGGATGAAATCTGCAGCAATTGTAGCAGAGGATAAAGGTGCTTATCCAGCCGACAGAGAGGGCAGAACACGATAGGAGAGTGAATAATATGAGCATAAGAAAAGTGGTCGCAGGACTACTGATTACAGCAGGGATTGCCATTATGGCAGTCCCTTTTTTCTGGCGGGCAACAGGAGAAAAACAGACAGAACAGCTCATAAGTGAATTTGAGCAGACATTGGAGGATGATTACGATGAAGAAACAGATGTGGAGGAAGAGCAAACCTCCATTAGTGAAGAGGATGAAGCCATTCTTAAAGAAGGCGGTGTTATCGGCATCATTGAGATACCGGGGTTAGATATCAGGTATCCGGTAATGGAAGGAACCACAAGTAAAGTGCTTAATGCAGGGATTGGTCATATAGAAGAGACTGCAGGAATCGGTGAGAGTGGCAACTGTGTATTGTGCGGTCACAATGGCAGCAGATATGGCACATTTTTTACACCACTAAGTCAGATATCCATAGGTGATGAAGTGATGATAACCGACAAAAAGGGACAGGAGCATATCTATGAGGTAACAGAGACAGAGGTAGTAAATCCGTATGATAACAGCATCAAGACACAGGGAGATGAAAAAGAATTAACTCTTTTTACCTGTTCCCAGAAAGGAACCATGCGTTTTGTGGTCAGGTGCATTTATAAGGAGGCGGTTATGGATGAATAAGAGATACCGGTTAGCTGAGATAGAAGAGGCAGTATCGGAAATGGAAGAGTTAATTGACATCGAGGATGATATTGCAGAGATTAATGATGACTTTCAGATAGTTGTAAGCGGCTGGTCTGTGTATGTCGAAAGTCTGAATCTGACACTCAGACAGGGGATAGCCTGTGTATGGGATGCAGAGGAAGGATTATTTATGCCTGATTTTGATGTGACTATCGTGTATGAGGGGAACATTGAAACACAGGAGTGGCTCTATTACGAGCAGGACGGAATGGTCGTTACACTTGGCAACTGGCTTAATGGCAGATTGTCTTGTGAACAGATAGAACAGCTTTGGTGTGAGCTTATCATACCGGAGCAAAACAAAGAACAAAAAGAAAGCGAGGAATAGCATATGAAGTATTCAATTAAAGTAAACGAAGTAAGAGCAAAAGAGGGCAGCAATATCAAAGGATTTGCAACAGTGGTATTCGGTGATTCATTTAAGATTACCAATATTGCAATCCTTGAGAATAAGGACAAGGGAGAACTTTTCGTATCAATGCCTAGATACCGCTCCAATGAGCGTGATGAAAGCAATGGCGTGATCTATAAGGATGTGTGCAATCCTATCACAGCAGAGTTTCGAGAGGAACTCTATACTAATATCCTTGATGCCTATGCAAGAATCAAAGAACCGGAGAAAGAGGAGACACAGAAGCAGGACAGAACACAGGAAATGCCTGAGTTTTCCGTAACTGTGACACCTTATGAGAGGGAAGGCAGTAACATCAAAGGACTTGCCCGCATTTACTTTGAAAACAGTTTCATTGTAAATAATATCAATATCGTGCAGGGAAAAGAGAAAATCTTTGTATCAATGCCTTCTTATAAGACAAAGCAGGTGGACGAGCAGGGCAAGCCAATCTATCAGGATGTCTGCTATCCGGTCACAAAGGATTTCAGGGAAAAACTCTATAATGAGATTATCTCGGAATATGAGAAAGCAAAGGATAAGAGCAATGAAAAGGCGAGGGAGAGTGCTGAGAAACATCATGGTAATTCCGATAAAGAAAAGGACAAAGAGGCAACACCCTTTCGATAATTAGTAATCAGAGTACAGGGGCGGCCATGGCTGCCCCATTTACAGAATGGAGGAAACAGAATGGATATGGAAGCTGGAAAAACACTTACCAATGAGGAGGTCATAAGAGAACTTCTCGAATTAATAAAGAAGAATGCCATGAAAGAGCAGGCAAACGATGTATTTGAGATATGTAGCTATGTGGACGGACTGGAGAAAAAGATTGATTCCATGACGGAAGAACTTACCAATATGCAGAACCAGATCAAAGAAATGCAGGAAGATACGCTTGTCAATAATGCTAAAAAGGCATTATCAGAGGCACAAGATCGACTTAATACCAGATGTGAACAGATAAAATTACAGGTGTTTCAGGTGAAAGTGCATGTGAAATCTACTGCAAAAAGCATTGTAGATGAGGCTAAGGTAAAAGGCAGAGAAGCATTATACAGAGTATCAGAGTTCTTAGGAATAAAGAATAAACTTCTTAATATTCGGGAGAATGTAAGAGGAGCAATCAAGACTTCGAATAAGGATATAGCCAAAACTGCATTGCTTGGAAAAGAACTTCGTGAAGCAGGACAGACAACAGTCAATGCATTCCGTACTTTTGCAGATAAGCCGGAAGTGGATTATTCGAAGAAAGAACAGAAGAATCCAATAACCAAAGCAGTGCTTGTCCCTATGAAAGCAGTGAGAAAGCTGTTTGTATTAATGGAGCTGCATTTGGACGCTTCGATTGATAAGCTGGATAATCTGGCAATGAATGTGCAGATAGATAAGGAAAAGCATAAGGGTAATGTGAAGAGCGTGGAACAGACAGAGCCGGAGAGGGCAGAAGCTGAGCGAGTGGAAGCAGAGATTGTATATTCACCAATGGTCGCTGAGCCACAGGAGTATCAGTATAATGCAGATGCATTTGAGGCAAGAGGTGTGGATGATGTGAAGCAGGAAGCGGCACACAATGATGTATCAAAGGTAAGAGAAGATAAAGCCAGATAGTTTAGAGGACGTGGGAGAGATTCTGCGTCCTTTTTTAGTGCGGATCAATTTGATAGATGTTATAATGTGAAAAGATAAATGCGAAACATGCGCTATACTAGCAAAAGTTATTAATTATATAAAGGTGGGAGAAATTTGGCAAAAAGTAAAAAGACAAAAATACATAAAAAGATAGATGGTCAGCTTTTACAGATGAAATGAATGCGGAGAAATTGGGATTCATAAAAGGAGAACTTTATGAATTAGAAAAAGACAATGTTCGGTATCGACTGCCAAACCAAAAACTCCCGTTCTTAAAGAAAGACTTTCATGTAAAAAACAGTTATGCCGATTTTATGATTGAAGATATAGAGATTAGTATTTCTATTTATGATGGCAAGGATTTTGCTATTGAATTTAATCATTTTAGAAGCATAAAAGGTTGCTTTGATAAAGATAGCAATATCGAGATCATGGAAAATACTTTGAACGAGAAAGAGAACATTTTATATACCGAAAATAATGAGATAATAGAGGATGTGTTGAAGCAGTTATTGGAAATTCATAATAATGTTTATCGGCGTTAGTAAAGTAAAATAATTGAAAAGTTGAGTTAAAAGTCCCGATTATGGGATACTAGATAGTGCATAATGAATCAAAGATAATCTTCAAAAGCATTTATACTTTAAGGAGTGACATAAATATAATGCAATATAAAATTTTAATGGTTGATGATGATAGAGAATTGCTAAAAATGCTGAATCAATACTTTACATTGAAGAATTATACAGTAATGATTGCAGAAAATGGCATAGAAGCAATGGAAAAGATAAGTGCAAACCCTGATATTATTCTATTGGATGTGAATATGCCGGGAATGGATGGGATTGAAGTATGCAGAAGAATCCGAGACAGGGTTTCCTGTCCGATTATCTTTTTGACTGCAAAGGTAGAAGAACAGGATCGGGTAATGGGATTACTGTCTGGCGGAGATGATTATGTTTTGAAACCATTTAGTTTGAAAGAACTCGATGCCAGAATTATTGCCCATTTGAAACGTGAGGAACGCTTACATAGGAAAACAGAACAACGGTTTTATGGGGATTTAGTAATTGACTATGCCGGCAAATGTGTACATATGAAAGAGAAAACTTTAGATCTTACGAAATTAGAGTATGACATTATAGAATTTTTGTCTATGAACCCTGAAATTGTGTTTGATAAAGAACGAATCTATGAAAAGATTGGAGGATATGATGCAGAAGGGGACAGCCGGGTGGTTACAGAGTTGATTCGCAGAATCCGCAAGAAAATGAAAATGTATTCGGAACACGAATATATTGAAACTGTATGGGGGATGGGATATAAATGGGCAAAATAAAAAATCTTTCGTTAAGGAAAACCATTGTTTTGTATATGATAATTAGTTTAATAATTAGTTTTTATCTTTCAGCACTAATTATGCGAATAGCAACCACAGTACAAAACAACATTTGGTGGAAGTATGTAGACCAGGAAGAATATTTTGAAATGGCTGAAGGGGATGGTAGAAGGTATTTGCCAGATGTTCCGAGACCACATTCTTATGAAATGAAAGAATTTGATTATCATGTATCGGAAATATGTGATTTTCTTCAGACATTTACAGTGCTTATCGTATCTGTTGCAGGGAGTATTATAGCGGTATTTCTTTTTTATAAGCATAAATTGAAGTGTCCTATTGAAGAATTAGAACTGGCTTCCCAGCAAGTTGGTCGAAATAATTTAGACTTCCATATCACTTATGAAAATGAAGATGAAATGGGCAGATTGTGCAGAGAGTTTGAACGAATGAGAGGACAACTTGCAGAAAATAATCAACAGTTATGGAAAATGCTTGAGGAAGAAAAGGCTTTGCGGGCTGCCATTGCGCATGATATACGTTCTCCGCTATCTGTGCTTGAGGGGTATCAGGAAATGCTTTCAGAATATCTCCCTAAAAAAGAGATAAATATGGAACAAGCCTTAGAAATGGTAAATGAAAGCAAAAAACAGATTGAACGTATGGATATATTTGTGGAAACAATGCGGAAGATGAGCAGTTTAGATGCAAGGGAGTTGGTGGCAGAAGAAATTACAAGCAAGCAGTTGGAAATAGACATACGGGCAGAGATGAATGTGTTTGAGAAAAAATTTGGAAAACTGTATGAATTAAAATGTTCGGAAACAGCAGAAAAATTTTCAGGAGATAAGGAAGTGATTTTAGAGGTTATAGAAAACCTTTTGTCAAATGCCTTTCGTTATGCCAAGACAAAAGTGGAAATGGAAGTGTTTCTTACCAGTTCTGAATTACAAATCAGAATAAAAGATGATGGAGTGGGATTTACAGTAGACAAGCAAAAGGCAACAGAACTTTTTTATCAGCAAAATGTGAAAGATAGTTTAAAACACTCAGGAATGGGTATGTATATCAGCAGATTGTATTGTGAAAAGCATGGCGGACAGTTGCTTATAGAAAACGAAAAACTGAGTGGAGCTGTAATAACAGCAGTATTTCATCGGATTGCATGAGCAGTCCGATTTTTTTTACGCTGTTGTCTTTTTGTTGTGATTTATATTTTATGATGTCTATAACGAAGGAAAGGAGGCAAACGTATGATTGCAATTATTAGGAGGGAGATAAAAAACTATTTTAAGCGACCATTATTTTGGATTGGTGTTTTGTTGGTCATTTATGGAGTTTTTAGCGATACAAGTCCTTATCTGCATACACGTTATCTTGCAGAAGGGGAGAAAATCGCCAATGATAAGCCAGCTATTTCTGATGAGGGTGAAGTGTATGAAGGGTATATACCGGCAGATCCGAAGAAACACCGGGAATTATGGCATGAACAGTTAAAACAAGCCCTGCTTGAAGATGGAGAAACCGATGCAGAGGTGCAAAAAGTTATCGGAAAAATAGAGAATATGGAATTAGAAGAAGCATATGATTATCTTAACGAAAAATATGAATGGTACGGAGCGAGGTATTTATATGAAGATACCTCTTACTTTAAGGGGACGGCAGAAGAAATCAATTCGTATTTAGATCAGAAAATGGAAAAGAAACCATTTTCATATTATTACGCAAGGAAATTTGCTGATTTTACAGGTCTGTATATGGGATTTTTTGCAACGATAATGTTTTCCGTTTTGTTTTTACAAGATACAAAAAGGCATACTTATGAATTACTCCATACAAAACCAATTAGTGCAGGAAAATATGTGCTTGGAAAAGTAAGCGCTGGATTTCTTACTTGTACATTTGTTTTAGCAGTTTTAAACCTACTGTTTTGGATATTATGTATTCTTTATACAAGAGATAGTGGATTTGAAATACATCTGTCAAATTTTATAATATCTACCATACTTTATATACTGCCAAATATGCTAATGATTGTGAGTATGTATGCTTTGATTGCACTTATATTTAAAAATCCACTTCCGGGAGTGCCACTTCTGATTCTTTATATGGTGTATTCCAATATGGGGGGAAGAAATGCGGAAGGAGTTTACGGATATGTGGGAAGACCTTTCGCAATTATGGTTCGATTTCCCGGACAGTTTTTTGATACGGCACCGCCGCCAATGGCACTTTTAAATCAGAGTTTTCTTATTTTAGCATCTGTAGCAATTATTTTGATTACGATGCAGATTTGGAAGAGGAGGCGGATGTGAATGAAGAAGGAAATGAAGATTATTTTGCCAGTTTATAAGATGGTTTATGCGTTCGCTTTTGTTGTAATTTTGAGTTTGATACGTGGAGTAGTATTTACAAATGAGATAGGGCTTTCCATAGAGGGACCATTTGCAATATTGATCGCTGTTTTTTGTGCAGATACTTATGTTCAGGAAATTACAAGCAACCGTTCCGAAGTTCAGAGGTTGTATCAGATAAAAAAGAGAATTTATTCTATTATACAGAGACTGATGATACAGGGAACTTTTTTGCTGCTGCTCGCTGTTCTTGGATATGGATTGTTTTTTGCGTTTCAGAAACCAGTTACACATCCAGTAACAGAAAGTGAAATACTTCAGTTTATTGCATATTTTGGGGCGATTGTAGTAACCATTTTCTTTTGGGGAATATTGGCTAATACATTGTCTATGCTTTTTCGCAATATGTGGATGGGAATTGGAAGTTGTCTTTTGATATGGGTAGCAACAAATTCATCAGGAGCGGACAAGTTTTTAGGTGCATGGAATGTATTTTCTTATTCTTTTAGAGATATAGAAAATGCTACTGATATTACATGGCTGTATGGAAAAGGCTTGTGTATTTGTATCGGACTGATTTTGTTACTGGCATTGCCGAAGATCGTAAGAAAGAGAGGGTAAATTTATGAGTATTCATATTGAGGATTTAACAGTAAGATTTAAGAATGGTGTCACAGCGATCGACCATGCAGATTTAGATATATCAAATGGGATATTTGGACTATTGGGAGAAAATGGAGCGGGAAAGACAACATTGATGAGGGTTTTAACTACTGTGCTGAAACCCACAAGCGGAATGGTTACATTAGACGGAATTTTGTATAGCGAAGGAAACTATGAAAAAATCCAAAGAAAGATAGGGTATCTGCCACAGGAAATTGAACTATATCCTAATTTGACGGTTCAGGAGTGTTTGGAATATATGGGAGATCTGGCAGGTGTCCCGAAAGCAGAATGTAGAAAGCGGATAGAATATTATTTGAAAAAGACCAGTCTCATAGAACATCGAAAGAAAAAAATGAAACAATTATCAGGCGGTATGAAAAGGCGGGTTGGATTGGTGCAGGCACTTTTGAATGAACCAGAATTTCTAATTGTAGATGAACCGACTACCGGATTAGATCCAGAAGAACGTATTCGTATCCGAAATTTATTAGTAGATTTTTCTGAGAACAGAACAGTTTTGTTTTCAACTCATGTGGTAGAAGATTTAGCTGCGACCTGTAACCAACTTGCAATTATGCACAAAGGCAGTTTTTTATATGCTGGGTCTATGAAGAATTTGACTGAAGAAGCACAGGGAAAAATATGGGTTTGCAAAGTACCAGATGAGGAAAAAGCGAGAGAAGTGGAACGTAAATATCGCATTACATCAAAACAATACGTTGAGGGAGGATTACAATTAAGAGTGATTTCTGAAATACAGCCAGAATTGGAGTGTATGTCAGTTCCGGCAACATTGGAGGATGCATATATTTATTTTACAAACAGATACAATAAGTAATGCATAGAAAAGAAAATTCTAATTGTCCCTTCTGAAAATTTAACTGAATAACCCATAGTATAAACCGCTGCTACATGGAAGAGCCAATAAACCATGCAACAGCGGTTCTTTTATTCGCCGGTATATGCAATTTCTATCTCATAGCCGCCGTTCTCATAGTAGGCGTGGGAAAAATAGTATCTTATTGTTATTTCTGAAATATAAAATTTGAATCATAAAACTTCTTTCCCTCTCAAATCCATTTTTACCAAACCAACTACTAACAATCCAATAAAAATTGCCGTGTCCACAAATAACAGTACAACAACACTTTTTACCACTCCGAAAGTAAAAAGTATGGAGAAGATTTCCACTGACAACACAATAAAACATATATAATTTGTCAAATACTCTGTTATAATTTCTCCATAATAATTGTTCATTTGCAATTTTGCATAGATAAAAGGTTTTAATAAATAACGGATTATGATACATATAACAGGACAAATAAAAATCCAGTTTTTATTAACTAGGGATGTTGCCACTCCTTTACTCCATTGTACTGGAATTTCTGTCGGCAACTTAGAATAAGACAAAGCCCCAATAATCAAGCATAGTGCGGTAATCATAGTCCAGGTAAGCATACTTCCCCATATATACAAAAAGCTGACTGAATCCAGTTTGAAAACAGTTCGATTATCTTTCCAATAGTCATGCAAATCTGTTACATACTGTTCTACCTGTAATTTTTCATAACTAATACTTTCTTCATCCAGCATTTTTTCGCACATGAGTTTCGCCTTATTCAAATCAGTAATCTGATTTTTTAATACTTCCTTTTGCTTCTCAAGCATTTCCTGCAATGTTACTTTTTCGGATATAATACTTCGTATGTCTTCAATAGAAATTCCCAATGTACGTAGATATGCAATCTTCTTTATATTTTCCACATCATTTTCAGAATAATCTCTATAACCATTACTTTCATTTCTCGAAGGCTCAATAAGTTTTTCCTTTTCATAAAAACGGATATTAGAACGGGATAAACCTGTTCGCTCTTCTACGTCTTTTATAGTCATATTATGCCCCCCTTTCGAGCAACTCTATTTTACTTAATAATAAGCTATAAACAAGGTTTACAGTCAAGCATTTATCAAAAAATTATAGTTGTTGATAAGGACATGAAAAGCTGTCCAAAATAGAAGGAGAACCGGATTGCTGCTCCGACTCAATCTTCTACATGGAATACATCTTCCACCAGCATATTAAAGTACTTTGATATCCGCAACATAAATTCGGCAGATGGGGTGCTATCCCCACGTTCTATCCTGCCGACAGTTTTGGTGCTGTATCCAATAGCAGCAGCAAGGTCATCCTGGTAAATGCCACGCTGTTCCCGGATTTCTCTGATATTATTGGTAACCGCCATAAAAATCCCTTCTTTCAGTTCTATAGATATTTTCTTATTGTCATTATGCAAAATAATGTGTCCGATAAAAAGGGCTTGCAATTTTATCGGCAATGTCCTGTAATAGCAGAAGCATCAGATTTTCCAAGAACTTTTCCAAATATGTCTAAGCGGTCATTTTCACTAACCTTGATAGGTGCATACTTTTCATTGAGTGAGATAAGGAAAATTCCGTCTTTATCGTTTTGTAATTTCTTAATATAGGCTTCTCCGTTAAGAGCGAAGATGCCGATTTCTCCATTAGCAACAGATTCCTGTTGTAATACCCATGCGATCTGACCATCATGGAATTCAGGTTCCATACTGTCACCACTAATACGGACACCGAAAGTAGTATCTTCCGGCAGGATAGATTCATCTATGTGTACAGTCTCTTTCGGTCCGTCTACAAGGAAGTTACCGGTTCCGGCTGATACGGCATTTTCAAAAATATCAATGCTACGGAATGGAATTATCTTAGCAGTCTGCTTTTCATACATTCCGGATGCATGGAGCAGATTGATATAATCCATAGCTTTTTCCCTGCCCTCATCAGTAAGTGATGAGAAAGGATCGGCAGGATTTACTCCAAAATATGCCTCATACATGTTAGTAATACCAAGGATTCTACACACTTTGTAAAATATGGTAACGCTTGGTTCAGCAAGATTTCTCTCCCAGTTGGATATGGCTTTATAGGAAATGGTAATGCCTTCCTTTGCCAGTTCATCAGCGAGATCCTGCTGGAGCAAGCCTTTCTTTTTTCTATATGTTGAAATGATTTCTCCGATTGAGTACATACATACGCCTCTTTTCTTTCATTTTGTTGATTTCAAATCTCTCTTTTCACTCCATAGTATATAGCAATAGTGCCAATTATTCAAGTTAAAAATCCAATATAATGAGAAAAAGGACATATGTGTCCGTTGACAGTCGATTATTCTTGGGGTTATACTATGCTCTGTAAGAAACATTACTCATATACTTGGACTAAAGGTTATGGTAGTGACAGATTAAATGCAGGAGGTGATGAAGATGGGAGACAGGGTAATACTTCATTCAGATATCAACTGTTGTTATGCCTCGATTGAGCATCTGCATCATCCGGAGCTTGCAGGAAAGCCACTGGCAGTAGGCGGTGACCCGGAGGCAAGACATGGGATTGTCTTAACAGCCGACTATATTGCCAAGAAGTACGGTGTGAAAACAGGAATGGCACTCTGGCAGGCAAAGCAGGTCTGTCCGGACATAACATTTGTTTCACCAAGAATGGACTTATATCTTCGGTTCTCAAGAATGGCACATGAGATATATGCAGAATATACGGACAGACAGGAGCCATATGGGATTGATGAGTGCTGGCTTGATGTGACAGGGAGCAGCTCCCTTAAAGGGGATGGATTGCTCATTGCACAGGAAATCAGCAGGAGAATGAAGTCAGAGCTTGGCATCACAGTAAGTGTTGGTGTTTCTTTCAATAAGATATTTGCAAAGCTTGGTTCTGATTATAAGAAGCCTGATGCAATCACAACTATGTATAAGAGTGAATTTAAGCAGAAGGCTTGGTCACTTCCGGTGGCAGATCTTCTATACGTTGGCAAAAGTACGAACAGAAAGCTTGCATTATTTGGTATCAAAACCATAGGTGATCTTGCAAGGGCAGATGAAGATGTGCTTAACAGTCACCTTGGAAAGATGGGCAGTATCTTATGGTCGTTTGCTAATGGCTATGATGATTCACCTGTCAAGCTGGAGAATACCCACGCTCCAATCAAATCGGTGGGAAACAGCACAACGACACCAAAGGATTTAGTATGCGATGAGGATGTAAAGATTGTTCTTTATATTCTGGCTGAGAGTGTTGCAGCAAGACTTCGTGAGAATGGATTCCGGTGCAGAGTGGTTGAGATAAGTGTCAGGGATAATGAGTTATTCTCTTTTACCCGTCAGAAAAAGATTGACCACGCAACGAATATCACCGGAGAGATAGCTGCATACGCTTATCAGATATTTAAGGAAAACTATAACTGGAGCAAGCCAATCCGTAGTGTTGGTGTCCGAGGTGCAGATTTAGTGACAGATAATTATTGGGAACAGATTGATTTGTTCTCAAGTGTGGAGAAGCGTGAAAAGCAGATGAAGATGGATTCAGCGGTGGATGAGATACGCAGAAGATTTGGATTTTACAGTATCCAGAGAGGACTTATGTACCGGGACAGGATTCTGTCGGCAGTCAATGCAAAAGAAGAACACACAGTACATCCACATGGATACTTTTCAGGTTAGCAACGAGAAGTGCTAGATAATCAAGGCGCAGATGTGTTGTGCTTGCACATAAACATATGGGACTTGGTTATCTGATACGGCGACTGCCGTGAGCGAAATGAAGCGAAGCGGAATTGAGCTGCACTACGAGTAGCGATAGAGTAAAAAAGAGGGAGGCGGAACATGAGCGAAGCAGCGAGAATTGATCTGGTAGACAGAGCACCATTGACGGAGAAGCAACAGAATGTGTATGAAAGCATTATGCAATATCAGTGTGTGAATGGTTATGCTCCTACTATTAGGGAGATATGCAAGATGGTAGGGGTGGCATCGACTTCAAGTGTTTATGCACATCTGAAAATATTAGAAGAAAAAGGCTATATAGCAAGGAAGATGGATGCTTCCAGAGCAATAGCAATCTTGTAAGGAAGGTGATTACATTGAGCAATAAGGTATATGTTGATGTACTTGCAGAGTTTTCAAAGGACGGACTGCTCATTCCCAAAGAGATAACATGGGAAGATGGCAGAAAGTATGAGATTACACGAGTAAAAGACAAGCGCAGAGCAGCCAGTACAAGGGCTGGCGGCGTTGGAGAGCGTTATACCTGTGTGGTAGATGGAAAGGAAATATTCCTTTTCTATGAAGATAACAATATGTGGTTTATGGAAAGAGCCGGAGCCTGATGTGATTATGTGCTGACAGCACAATTCATATCAGTTGGCTTTAGATCAGCAAAGCCGGGGAATGTGCAGACATTCATCGGAACTCCCGGCAAAAGGCTTGCAAAGGTGATTTCCCTTTCCTTTACGAGTACAGAATTGTAGATTGATGATTTTGTATGAATAAGGAGCGAACTGAATTGAACAAAGAGTTAAAAGTTATAGATTTTTATTGTAAGAAGTGTAAGAAGAGTATGAAAGTTTCATACATGGTTACAGGTAACAGAAATTATCTGGTACTGCCGAGAGTAATGATGAAATGTCACCATTGTGGCAGAGTAATGACCTTGAAGAATTTCAAGGAAGGCGAGCTACTGGATAGAGTAGAACAGGATAAGTATTATATCTGATTAATACAGTCAGACATCAGATGCTGCGGCAGATATTTGGTCGCAACAGGACAAGACAATTAAATTAGTGGTCATCATGATATGGGAGACACCTGCAATAAGCGTAAGCTGATGATACGCAAAGGTGCCATCCTAAGGACGCATGAAAAATTAGAAACCAGTTTGAGGACTGGAACTGTTTTTCATGTGTCCTTTTTTATTTGCAGAAAATTACATATCGAGGAGTATTTATCGGTTCTTAGACGTTTCTAGCCACGACAGAAACGAAAGGACGGATAAATATGAATTACAAATATGATGCAGTAGAGACAGGAAAGAGAATCAGAGCAATCAGAAAGCAGAACAAGTTCACACAGGAGCAGTTAGCGGAAGAATTATATCTTACAGCAGAAAGTGTTTCAAATTTTGAAAATGGCAAGACAATGTGTATGCCTGAGAATATAGCAAAGATATGTGAGCTGTTCGGGGTGACATCTGATTACATATACTATGGGATAGAGAGTGCATCAAAAGTTAAGAATCCTTTAATGGACAGCATAATGGCTAAGCTTAGTGGCTGTAGTGCGGATGAACTGGACAGGATTGATAAGATGATTTCCTTGTTTCTTGGATAGATACATATAGAGAATGATGTGATATAATCATATATATAGTTGGAGGTAGTCTTTATGGTGAAAACAGATAAAGAAGTCAACAAAGCAGTCGAAAAGAAAATTAGTAATTATAGAAAAAAACTATCGAATAAAGAAATGTCAGAGATTATAAATACTACATTAAGTAATGGCGTATTTGTAGCCGATAAGTATGCCTTTTCTTTAAATGATGTTAAACAAGAGTTTAAAAGAAACCATCAGTTTAAAGATATTATAAGCTCAGGTGCTTATTTTTATTTTCAGAATAAATTGTGCATATGCTTAAATAATACGATAGTTGTTAATAATGATGGAGTATATTATTCGGAAGATGTAAAAAAGAATCCTTCATTGTATTTTTTGACACGAATCAATCGAGGTCATTTACATAGAAAGCCTAGAAATAACACATGTGAAATAAAGGTGAGAACATATTTCATACATGCAAAACAATATCAAGAACTGTCACGCAAAGGTCGTGTCGTAATAGATAGTACTAGCTATCTTATGAATGAGGTGGGGGGTTATGTTAATGGTACAGGAGGTCTAGGTCCGGGGGATTCATTTGGGTTATACTTCACATGGCTAATGGATGAAAAATATAATATTTCAAAAAAAGAGTTAGCAGATATTACTGGGATAGATGAGCGCACAATAACTAGAATGCGAACCAAGGAAGATTATTTGCCTTCTTTAGAATTTATAATTGCTTGCTGTATCGCAATGTCACTTTTACCATGGGAGAGTGACAAACTCATAGATCTCGCTGGTTACAAACTTAGAACAAACTTGAAAATAGAAAGAGGTTATATAGCATTAATACATGTTTTTTACCAGTGTAGCATAGATGAATGTAATGAGTTCCTGGAACAAATGGGACTGACATCTCTTTCATCTATAATAAAAACTAAGAAAAAAATAAACAGTAGGACATTGCATGTCATATCTTAATACTGAATTTAAAGGGAAAAGAAGTAGGAAGCAGATGGAATTCACTGATTTCTGCTTCTTTTTTTGACATCGTGTGTCCTATGCAGAAATGAAAAAAGTAAGTATTCTATAATCATAAAGAGGAATCAGAAATATCAAAACTGGTTCCTGTTAAAAAGAAATCCCGATGATATAATAAAAGAAAAACGTTGGAGGAGTCATAAGTATGAGCATAAGAGCTGCAGAAATTTACAAGGATATTTTAACAATGAAGAACATTTCAGAACAGGCACAGGAGAGTTATGTTAGGAATTTGCGTAAAAAGATGAATTTTTTGGTGGAGAAGGTGGCGTTAAGAAAGGTATCAGATTTTAAGGAGGGAAATAATATACTCATCCCTAATTCGGATGCTGCTATTGTTCGTAATTTATTAATGAGTTCGTTAGATGATGAGTATCCACTTATTGTAGACTGGTTCAATGGAAGCCTAGATTTATCAGATTCGGAAATATGTCTGCTTTTATATTGGTCTGTAAAAGAACCAATTATGAGGGCAGAAATGACTGGTGAATCTGATATGGTAACAGTAGATGAATGGTTAGCAACAATTAAAGGGTTGTTAAATGTAGATATGGCAGAAAACACTATTGCTTTGAAGAATAAATTGGAGGAGTTTCGAGTTAAAACATTGGTAAGAGACAGTACTGTTTCTTGTGGAGATATTGTAATAGGTCATGAAAATGGATTTAGGGACTATGCATCCCATTATGAAAAGAAAAAGAAAACCTTATCTGATGAGCTTTTGAAGAGTATTGTCAAAGATTTGAGTTTTCAGGAGGATTACTATCATGTATTAGAGCAAATCATTGATTTTATGATAGAAGATGCTAAAGACAAGGCTATACCTGCTATTGAATGCTATGCTTTAGCAAAAGGGGTATCGGATTGTGAAACAGCTATAGAAATGATTAGAGATCCTGAAAATATAACGATGGTTTCAGAATACTATCCATGGCTAAAAAAAATAGGAGCTTTTTTAAAGGATAATCCTGAGGAAACAAAAAGAATCGAGGAGTATGCTCAGGTAAAGAATCTAGAGAAGTTCTTTGAGTAAATAATATTTTATAATTTGTTGTGAAAGGAAGGAGGTGTCAGTGGAAAGTTGGAGCACAAAACAATTCATTATAATGCTGTTGAGTTTGGAAGACGAATTAGGACAATTCGTAAACAGAAGAAAATGACGCAGCAAGAACTAGCGGAATTATTGTTTCTTTCAGAGGAAAGCGTTTCAAATTTTGAAACTGGAAAAACTATGTGTATGCCAGAACATGTTATCCAAATGTGCCAGATATTTGATGTTTCTGCTGACTACTTCTATTTCGGTAAAAATTATAAATTACAGGGGAATGATGGTATAGAACGTATATTTCAACGACTTAAGGGATGTAATCCATTTGAACTGTCAAAAATTGAACAGATAATAGACATCTTATTAGCTAAGCCAGCTGCTTAGTCTGACATATAAATTGTTAGACTAGCAGTTGGCTTATTTTGTTGTAATTAATAATTGTGAGAATAGAAGTCAATAATAGGTATATTATTTGCTATGAGATAGTTACCAATGCCACTTTCAATGTCTGATCGATTTAGCTCTTCTGGAATATTATATAGTGGAAAAATAAATACATATGATTCATCCCAACTTTCGCCCAAGTGAGATATTATTTTGCCTGATGTAGTATCATAATTAAAGTTTATGTCACAACTGGCTCCGATTACACCGATGTGATGTTTTTTCTTGGTGAATTTTAACCAAACAATATCTCGTTTATCTTTTAGATTATAAATTTTTTTATAGCTGGCATAATCAAAACGTCTGAGTTCACGAGCTTTAGGAATTACCTTCGGATTACTAACTGCTGGAATACATAGAGAACAAAGGTATTGATTAATAAGCTGGATGATTACTTCATCATCGACAGTATTCATATTGTATTGCTGTCCGGCTTTAATATATCTGATACAATTTTCAGAAATTGTACTGTGTTCTTTAGATGGAATTATCCATTTCAAATTGTCTGCGTTAATCATGAAAATGCTACTCCTACAAAAATGTTAAGTCAATTATAACACCTAGCAAGTGATATACAAGAAACAAAAAACCTCGAATAGTATTCGGGGTTATTTTTATAAAAGCCGAATACCAATAGATTAAATTAAATATGGATGTTTTGTAAAATATAATTGTGCTTAGAAACAGCACACCACGAGAGTGGAGGCGCCAATACTCTCCAATACAAATCAAAATGTAAAGGAGATAACAAAATGAATAAAAGAGATTTTAACGTAGTAGGAAACGAAGGTACAGATAATCAGGAGCTTGCAAAGGGTATTGCATTTGTAAAGTCACGCAGAGCAGAACTTAATGTAGTCCAGATGGTCGAGAATATGCGTGATCAGGCAATGCCTAATGGAGTAATAATCAATGATGCGTATTGTGATCGTTCAATGACAAGGGACTATGACAGAGAAGGTCTGAATGCTTTCTTTGCAACACTTAAAGAGGAAGACTTTGAGGTTGTAGTAGTCAGAAGCCTGAATGAGATCACAGATGACATTTATGATTTGGAAGAATTTGTTAAGACCATCACAGATATGGGCATATGGCTCTATTCTCTTGAAGTCGGTCCGGTGCCAATTATTGTATCTCATGCAGAGGATTTTGGATGCTAACGGAGTCCTTTGGTAGAGCGACAACAGAAAATCATTCCGGTCGGGACAAACAAGTCTCGGCTGTGAAGGATTGCAGATTTACACAGACTGCATTCGGAACAGTTGTACATGATTCAAGTGGGAAGTGGCTTGGTCAGTACGAGACAGAAGATGCAGCTGTAGAGATGATTAGGGAAATGGCACAGGACATTGGAGGGTACGACGATGAAATATGAAGGATATAAAATTGGTCCGGTGATTCGTGATATCCGTAAGGACAAAGGACTTCTCATTGAAGAGGTTGCTGCTAAAACTGGAATAAGTGTTTCGACACTTGGACAGGTGGAGCAAGGAGGAAGAAACTTGAGCATGAAAAATTTGTATATGCTTATGGAAGTTTATGAAACAGACGCAAATAGCTTACTTGCAATAGACTGTACACCGGATTCATTAGATTCGAGGCTAAAGCGGTTACCTGCAGATAAGCAGGATTATTTGAAAAAGACATTTGATTTTATGATAGAGCAGGCTTTGAAGTCAGCATAGGAGGCAGAGAATGAGAAGAAAGATTAAAAAGATGGATTGCATAGAATATCTTTCAGTGCAGGCTCCATTGGAAAAAGTAAATATGCTTGAAGACAAGCAGAGCAAATATATACATGAATTTGTAAAGAGAAAAGAATATTCAATCGTGGGAAAGATAAGACGCAATGGCTTTTCGCAGAGAGATGTTGATCGCCAGTGGAATCAGATTGTGAATATGATTCGCAAAAAGCAAATCAGTGGAGTAGTTGTTGCGAATATGGCAGCTATATCCAGCAGTGTTGCGGATGCTTATTTTAAGGTAGGACTGGTTATTGAAGCAGGCGGCATTGTGGTGACTGTAGATGAGGGCAGATTGGATATGCACATCAAGAAGGGAGCATAGATATGAGCAGACGAACAGAAAAAAGAAAGTATGGTAAATATAATAAATTTGATGTCGTGTATGCGGATTTTGGGAAAAACCCACATGGCATTCAGGGCGGAATCAGACCAGGAATAATTATTTCATGTGATGCAAGTAATCATGATGGTGCACCGCAGGTGTCAGTAGTCCCTTTGAGCAGTAAGTTAAAGGATATTCCGGTACATGTGATTTTAAATCCGAAGGATGTGAGTGGATTTGGATTAAGTAAGATCTCTGATTTTATGCCTGAAGATGCACAGACAATTTCAAAAGGCTGCATTAGAGCAAAAAGTGGAACTGTCATTGAGGATTCCGGCGTGAGAGAAGAAATAGACAGAGCATTGATACGACAGTTTGATCTGTTACCTGTAGCTCGCAAAATGGTAATGGAGGAGTTAGCAAATGGACAGCAGAACTAAAAAGACTAATAATAAAAGATTTGTCAGATATTCAGAAGGAGCAGAGATGTATTCAATGAGTGTGTCAAAGTTTATGCAGTTAGCGAAGGATGCAAAGGCATGTTATAAAGTGAATCAGCTGGTGTTGGTTAATCTGGATATTATTGATGAATATCTGGAGACTTTCCATATTGTAGATGACGAGTTTTATAAGTAATTATGAGAAATGACGCATTAATATAGAAGAAATACAAACAAGTATGGAGAAAAATGAGCAAAGAGAGAAAAAATGTATTGACTTTCGGTCAGACCAAAAGTATAATATGACTAAGATATGAAGGAGGCATACAGATGGCTAGAACTGGAAGACCAAAAGCAGATAAACCTTTTGATCATAAGGTAACTGTTAAATTCAAAGAAGAGGAATACCAGATAATGGTTGAGTATGCTGAGACTCATAATCTATCCATTTCGCAATTGATTAGAATGGGTGTTGAATTACAAATGAAGCAGCAGGCTAATCAGTAGAACAGGTTCTTTTCTCCGGAAAGGAGAGAATAATGGCTTGTAGAAAAGATGGTAAAGGCAGAGTATTAAGAAAGGGTGAGGGTTACAGAAAAGGCGACGGAAGATACTCATATGTATATATTGATCCATTAGGCAAGAAAAGAACCATTTATGCAAAGTCTTTGGTAAAGCTTCGAGAAAGAGAAGAACAGTTACAAAAAGACCAGTTGGATGGACTTGATATCTATGTCGCAGGAAAAGCTGATGTAAACTTTTTGTTTGACAGGTACATATCAACTAAAACAGAATTGCGTAGCACTACTTACAGTAATTATTTGTATACATGGAATCATTTTATTCGTGATACATTTGGCAAGAAGAAAGTAAGAGATGTGAAATACTCAGACGTGTTATTCTTTTATACAGACTTGATTAATAATCAGGGATTACAGATTAATACGCTTGAGACAATTAACACAGTATTAAGACCTACATTTCAGCTTGCTGTCAGAGATGATATCATAAGGAAGAATCCGGTAGACGGAGCATACTGTGAAGTAAAGAAGCGTAATGGTGGTGCCAGAAAAACAAGGCGAGCGTTGACTGTGGATCAGCAGAGAAAATTCATGGAGTATGTAGCAAAGAATCCGTTCTTTTATCACTGGTATCCATTCTTTGTATTTTTGTTAGGAACTGGATGCAGAATAGGAGAAGCAATTGGGATACGCTGGGATGATATCGATTTGGAGAATCGAATCATTGATATCAATCATAGCTTAACCTATTACCAGAGAGCGGATGATTCATATAAATGTGAGTTTAGAGTATCTTTGCCAAAGACGGAAGCTGGTAATCGTAGAATACCTATGATGCAGCAGGTATATGATGTGCTTCAGGAAGAATATGAGAGACAGAAGCAAGAAGGCTTTTGTGTTGAGAATGTGGATGGAATGACCAATTTTGTATTTACAAACCGATTTGGGATGCCACATAACCCAGCAGCAGTAAACCGGGCAATCAAGAGAATTGTGGATACACATAATTCAGAAGAAGAGGTGGCTGCTAAAAAGGAGAAGAGAGAACCTGTTATGATTCCAAGATTCTCCTGCCATATCTTCAGACATACGTTTGCATCAAGATTTTGCGAGAATGAAACCAACATCAAAGTAATTCAAGAGGTAATGGGACATGCTGATGTATCGACTACCATGAACATATATGCAGAAGCAAACCCAGATGTTACCAAATCAGTAATTGAGAAATTATCAAAAAATATGGATATTTTTTAGAAAAGAGTCCTGCGATTGAACTCTTTGAAGATTGAAAAATATACCTATTCATACTGTGGCAAATATGTTATACTTGCTAAGTATTGTTGTGTTTGACACAGCAGTACATGCATAAAATAAAAAGACGTATTTTAAGGCGAATGACATCTTTTGGACACACAAAAGTCAAAAAAACGTCCAAGAGTATCCAAGTATATAGAATCCGGGAAAGCCCATTTTCCAAGGGTTTACAAGGATATACAAGAGTTAGCTTAGCAATCAAAAAAATTCCCGACAATGAAGTCACTCGACTCCGACAAGAAGGCTTCCAAGTCTTCCGAGGGAGATGCAGCAGAAGCTGCAAACGATAACAACGGATTCTTTACAGCAAATGAGAAGATTGATTTTTCAAATGTAAAGATTGAGCCTTTATTTGAGGAAGAAGTAGACTTCGATACATTCAGCAAGTCTGATTTCCGTGCGGTAAAGGTTAAGGAATGTGTTGCAGTACCAAAGTCAAAGAAACTGTTACAGTTTACTCTTGATGACGGAACCGGCACAGACCGTACTATTTTAAGCGGAATCCACGCTTATTATGAGCCAGAAGAGCTTGTTGGAAAGACACTTATTGCCATCACAAATCTTCCACCTAGAAAGATGATGGGAATTGAATCTTGTGGTATGTTACTTTCAGCAGTAAATAACCTTAAGGATTCAGAAGATGAAGAACTTCATCTTCTTATGGTTGATAACCATATTCCTGCTGGTGCAAAATTATATTAAGAATAAAAATAGATATTCCCCATCAGGTTACTGGTGGGGAATTTTGCCATAAAGGTAATGCATATGAATTGAGGTAGCGGGTATGGAAAAAGATCCATTTAAAGAATATCTGAAAGAGGCAGAACCAGACAAAGCAGGCAAAAGCTATGCCTGGAGTACGGCAATCGGACTTCAGGCAGTGGACGGACTCAAACCATCTAAATATTTGATTGATACTGCCATTCAGAATATTGAAGGCAAAATCACAATGAAAGAAGCACAGAGCCTTATCGACAGCTATTATGGGGAAAAACCTGTGCATTTTTCGGATGAGGAACGTATAGAAGAAGCGGATAAGGTATCTTCCCGTATTGCAGGGATACTTTCTGAAACAGCATTTTCCTTTTCTCCGAATGAATATATCTCAATCCATCGTAAACTTTTTCGGGGAATATATAAGCATGCCGGGAAAATCAGAGATTACAATATTACGAAAAAAGAGTGGGTACTTGATGGTGCAACTGTAATGTATGGAAGTGCATCAGAATTGAGAGAGACACTTGAATATGATTTTTCACAGGAAAGGGATTTCAGCTATAAAGGACTTTCGATGGATGAGATTATTCATCATCTTGCAGTGTTTGTTTCACGATTGTGGCAAATCCACATTTTCGGTGAGGGTAACACAAGGACAACGGCAGTATTCTTTATCAAGTATCTCGGGAAACTTGGCTTTTCTGTAACAAATGATATATTTGCGGAAAATGCGTGGTATTTTAGAAATGCACTTGTCCGTGCAAATTATACGAATCTGCAAAAAGGCATTCACGAAACAACAGAGTATCTGGAAGCGTTTCTCAGAAATCTGCTCTTGAACGAGAAAAATGAGCTTCATAATCGAAATCTTCATATAAGTGGACTTTTGAACGAAGAAAAAGTGGACATTGGAGATTTGAAAGTGGATATTGAGAATGAAAAAGTGGACATTCAAGAAACAAAAGTGGATATTGAAAGTGTGCTTTCCGAAAAAGGTAGTGATTTTTCAGTAAAAACGACAGTTCATATTCATAGACTTTTTAAAAAGTTTGGCTTTGATGAGGTGTTTGGAAGAAGTGCAGTTATGGAGCTTCTTGAGCTAAAAGGTTCAGGTGCTTCAAAACTTCTTTCCAATTTGGTGCAGGCAGATATTATTGAACCAGTGTCCGGTCACGGAAAAGGAAAATATAAATTTAAGATGTAATTTAACAGATTAAGTTCGTTGAACAAAAATGCCTTTTTGGGCTATAATTTTCAATGAAAAAATGAGAGATATGTTGTACCAATGTTATGGGTTAAAGGATAAATAAATTGGACTATACTAAGATATTTCATGATAACTTAGACAATATTCAGAAAAAAGTGGAGCAGATAATAGAAATTTAGAATCGTTTAAAAATCTATCTAAAGAGGTGTTTGCACAATGCAGCACCTCTTTTTTTGCACAAATTTTTCATCATTTGCACACATACCGTGCAAATGATGAAAAATACATCTGGAAGAAAATAAGATAAGATATGACTATGATATCAATTAAGGATTAGAAAAGAGGTGGAACAATGGATCATTCAGAAGAATGTATGGAAATGATCGCAAATGCCGGAGAGGCGAAAACACTTGCTTTAAATGCACTTTCACTTGCAGGACAGGGAGCATTTAAAGAAGCAGAAAAAGTATTGCAGGATTCAGAGGATGCATTAAATAAGGCACATGCAGCACATACAAAGCTTCTTTTTTGTGAAGCGCAGGAGGAAGACTTAAAAGTAACTTTGCTTATGATGCATGCAGGCGATCATTTAAACAGTGCGGACACAATCAAAGTATTAGTGGAAGAGCTTATACGGGTATATAAGCAGACAAAGAAAGGAGAGAAATAGAATGTTAAAAATTGCGTTAGTATGTCAGCATGGTGCGAGCACAGGGATATGTGTGGAGAAGATGAAGCAGGCTGCAGCAAAAGATAATATTGAATGTACAATTGCAGCTTATCCGGATTCGGAAATTGGTACCTTAGTACAGCTTGCAGATTGTATTTTACTTGGACCGCAGATTGGATTTAAGAAAAATACGTTTATTGAAAAATATCCGGAGGCAGCAGAACGGATCATGGTTATTCCGGCAATGGATTTTGGAATGATGAATGGGGAGAAAATTTTGAAAGATGCACTTAATCTGATTGAAGGGGGAAAATCAAATGGATACTTCTTGAAGTTGCCAGGGAAAGAGAGGTTCCGTTTCAGGCAACCAGACTGGAAACGAAAGAAGAAGCGCAAAATGCTCCGACACCGGTTACAACCTATGCATTGTTTTATAATGGAGAATACCTTACGAATGAGCAGATGAATGATAAAAGATTTATAAAGCTTCTGGACGGGATGGAAAAATAAATGAGCAAATTCGAACTCTACTCTCCGTAGGTTGAGGATATTCATACGCTGAAATAGAATGGTGTCATGGATTGCAGTTACAGCAGGAAGAAGCCGTATCCACAGGGCAATGCAGAGGCGAGATTTAAAATGAATGGTGTGAAGATAATCTATTTAAACTGCAATCAGAGTGGTCTGTTTTAGGAAGAAACGTCAAACCATGCGCTTACGAAATGTCTGCTGCTTTTTTGTTCTATAAGAAAATGCCATTACCAGAAAATGAATTATTTAAGAAAAATGGGAATAGAATAATGACAGAAGCAGCTGACTGTGCTAGAATATGCATAAAATGTATTACCAAAATATAAAGAAATTTAAAAAAATGGGAATAGGAGATAGTGATATGCAGTTTATGGTAAGGCAAAAGTATCTAGATGAATTGATTGAATTATATGGGACGCCAGATATAAAAGTAATCACGGGCATCAGACGGAGCGGCAAGTCTGTTTTGCTGCAGGAATTTATCACTTATCTGCAGTCGTTAGAGGAAAAGAGCAATATTGTAATGATAAACCTTCAGGAATTAGAGTTTGATCATTTACTGGAATATCATGCATTGCATAAGTATATCCTGGGTCAATATAAAGAAGGAATGAATAACGTATTATTGATTGATGAGGTTCAGATGTGCCCTCAGTTCGAACTTGCAATCAATAGTATTTATACAAAAGGAATCTATGATATTTATGTTACCGGATCAAATGCATTTTTGTTAAGTTCAGATCTGGCAACACTTTTTACTGGAAGAACGATGGAAATAAAGGTATATCCTTTTTCTTTTGTGGAATATCTGACTTATTATGGAATTACGGATGGGTATGATGATGCATTTGATCAGTATGTCCGAACCGGTGGTATGCCAGGAGCTTATGTATATAAGACAGAGGATAGACAGTATGATTATATCAGAGATGTGTATGGGACTATTCTTATAAGAGATTTGGTTGAGAAATATAGAATAAGAAATACATCAGAGTTTGCCAGTATATCTGAATTTATGATGGATAATATTGGCAACCTGCTTTCTCCCAATAATATCTGCAAGACATTAAATAATGACCAAAGAGAGATTACCAGAAAGACAGTATCAAAATACATTGGTTATTTAGAGAACGCATTTCTATTTTATGAGGCAAAACGGTATGACCTAAAGGGGAAAAAATATCTCGAAAACAATAGTAAGTTTTATCTTTGTGATCCAGCATTTCGATATGCAGTCAATGGTACACGAAATATGGACTTTGGAAGGGTTTATGAGAATATTGTTTATCTGGAGTTACGAAGGAGAGGTTATGAGGTATATGTTGGTAAACTTTATAAAAAAGAAGTGGACTTTGTAGCAAAGAAACGAGACACACTGATATACATTCAGGTAAGTGACAATATTTCAGATGAAACAACATTTGAGAGGGAATATTCGCCATTGCTTGCAATACGAGATGCATATCCTAAGATGGTAATTGCAAGGACACATCATGAAACTTATGATTATCAGGGTGTGCAGGTGGTCGATATTTGCAGATGGCTGCGATGCAGATAGATAAATTCCAGTTGATATTTCACATATTTTAGGAAATTTAATAACTGTTATATTTGATTATCAAATTCTTCGCAAACCCTTGAAAATACTAAGTTTGTAGCAAGTGAACTTTCCCTTACTCTTTCCCTTGTGTTACATTTTCCCATTGCTTTTCATGAACCTTAATATGGGAAAAATTAAGGGAAAGAAAATTTCATAACACAATATAACATATAACAATAACGACATGGTGAACTGATTGAAATGTTTTCGATATTTAACTCTGTAACTGATTATCAAAAGAAAATGGAGATAAGATACGATGAGAACAATTTATGCAGAATATAATATAAACCACGATAGTATTGATGTTTACACAAGTGCTGGATATATGCTTCGCATTGATTGCTGGGAAGCTGAAAAAAATTTAAAAACCACATATGGATCAGAATGTGCGCTTACTTCATTGGCTGTGGATGAGCCTTTGGAATATGCAAGATTATATCTTGATGGCAATTTACAGATGTGGGTGGATACAGAAGATTCATTAGAACTTTATTAAGCAAGAAGTGAGATAGTGTTGTAGGGAGTTTCCTGTAGTTAAAGATACCACACCCGATATGATGAACCCACGCTTATACACTACCAGCTATGATAAAAGAAAGGACAGCAATTTGACACTGCTGTCCTTTCTTTTATAAAATTGCAGTACACAGAAAAAAGCTGTAAAATGAAAAATATATTTGTCCTTGTAACAATTCTCGGACATTTGCCTGTTATACTATCTGCAAAAAGAAAAGGAAGTGATAATATGAAGCATATTTTAATTGTCGAAGATGATAATCTTTTGAATAAAACGCTTACTTATAATTTGGAATTGGACGGTTACACAATAACTTCTGTTCTGAATGCAAGGACAGCCGCTGAATCATTAAAAACAAACATTTTTGATTTGGTATTGCTGGATATAAATTTACCAGACGGAAATGGTTATGACCTATGCCGTCTTATCAAGCCAGAGCATCCTGATACAGTAGTTATATTTCTAACTGCCAACGATCAGGAAAGCAATCAGATACGGGGATATGAAGCTGGTGCAGTGGATTATATCACGAAACCTTTTTCGATTAGTGCTTTGCAGCGAAAAATCAAAGCCATGTTCGCTATGTTGGAGCATCACAAACCAGCTAAGGATATTTACGAGGATGGTAGCTTGTTTCTGGATTTTTCGGAACAATTTGCAAGTTTGAACGGGAAACCATTAGCACTTTCTGCGATGGAATATAAAATGTTGAACCTATTTCTTAAAAATCCGAAGCAGGTACTTACTCGCCAACAATTTTTAGAAAAACTGTGGGATGTTGATGAAAAATATGTAGATGAACATACCCTTACTACTTCTATCAGCCGTATTCGCAGTAAGATTGAAGCGGATGGCGACACATATATCAAAACGGTTTATGGTATGGGGTATCAATGGACAGGAGGCGAAAAGAAATGAATCTGAATAACCTTTCTGCTAAGAAAATTTGTAGACTGGTTAGTGCTGGCATGGTTTTCTCTATGCTGGTAATTACCGGTATTTTCGGCGGTATAATGCAGGATATACGAATTTTTATAGTGGGTGGAACATTGACACTCTGTGCGTTTTTCTGGATTTGGCTATTGGTGCTGATTTTTGGAAAACGCCTTTCTCATTTTACTTCTAATTTGTGCCGGACGCTGGACAACATGATTGATGGAAACGAGGAATTACAAAAGTCAAATGATAGTGAAACTCTTTTTGCCCGTATCAACCACCGCTTAATTCGGTTGTATGAGATTATGCAGAAAAACCGGCACAAGGTAGACATGGAACGACAGGAGCTTCAAATGCTGATTTCTGATATTTCACATCAAGTTAAAACGCCTGTCAGCAATTTGCAAATGGTAACGGACACACTTTTAACAAAGCCTGTTTCAGAAGAAGAACGGATGGACTTTTTACAAGGCATACGTAGTCAGACTGATAAACTGGATTTTCTGTTCCAAGCACTGGTTAAAACGTCCCGGTTGGAAACCGGAGCAATACGATTAGAAAAGAAAGACAGCAGCTTATTCCATACGCTTGCACAAGCCATGAGCAGTATTGTATATGCCGCAGAGAAAAAAGAAATTGCTGTATCCGTGGATTGCCCGGAAAATTTGATAATCTCCCATGACAGCAAGTGGACAAGCGAAGCCCTTTTCAATCTGCTGGACAATGCAGTAAAATACACTCCGTCAGGTGGAAAGATTTCTGTATCAGTGGTTCAGTGGGAAATGTACGTAGAGGTCAAAGTGACCGACACCGGCAAGGGCATTTCAGAAAGCAATCAGGCTGCCATCTTCCGGCGCTTCTATCGTGAGGAAGAAGTACACGATCAACAGGGTGTGGGAATAGGTTTGTATTTGGCTCGTGAGATTGTAACAAGGCAAGGGGGCTATATCAAGGTTGTTTCAGAGCTGAGGCAAGGCTCAGAATTTTCTATTATGCTTCCTGTAAGGTAAGATATAACCACTTTTTTTGAAATGTCCGAGCGTTGTAACATTTCACTCTGATTTTCGATAAAAATTTTTTCTATCTCGGACATTTGTGTAACATTTGTGGTTTACAATGGCTTTATCAACAGATAGAAAGCCTTGAAAGGAGCATTTGAATATGAGCATTTTACAAACAATCGACTTAAAGAAGTATTACGGCACAGAACCAAATATTACTCGTGCCCTTAATGGTGTAAATTTTACTGTGGAACAGGGAGAATTTGTTGCCGTAGTTGGAACTTCCGGCAGCGGTAAGTCTACATTGCTTCACATGATGGGAGGACTTGATACCCCCACTTCCGGCAGCGTGATTGTACGGGGAGAAGAACTCGCAAAAAAGAATGATGATGAATTGACAATTTTCCGCCGTCGTAACATCGGATTTATCTTCCAAAATTATAATCTGGTTCCGATTTTGAATGTATATGAAAATATCGTCCTGCCTGTGGAACTGGATGGCGATACAGTAGACCAGAAATTTATGGACGAAGTTGTGTATATGTTGGCTTTAGAAGATAAACTGGAAAATATGCCGAACAATCTTTCAGGCGGTCAACAGCAACGTGTAGCGATTGCACGAGCTTTAATTACGAAGCCTGCGATTATCCTTGCTGATGAACCGACCGGAAATCTTGATAGCAAGACCAGTGCAGATGTGTTAGGGCTTTTGAAGCATACCAGCGGAGAATTTAATCAGACCATTGTAATGATTACTCACAACAACGAGATCGCTCAACTCGCAGACCGCATTGTACGGATTGAAGATGGTAAAATTGTTGGCTAAAGGAGGTGGGAATTATGAATTATCCTTTTGAAAATGATACCAGTGCAGTAATTAAAAAATTAGCACGAAAAAGTGTGCGTTTTGATAAGAAGAAAAACTTATTTTGCCTTTCGGCAATTATTGTAGCCGTTGCTATGATAATGATGTCGTTGCTCACAGTGCAAAATATCATTTATCAAAATCAGAAAGAAATCGAAGGATTACATCAAGGGATTTTCTTTGACATTACGCAGGACAGTAAAGAAAAGTTGTTAGCAAACGAAGAAGTAAAAAGTGTAGGACTTTCCTGTAATATCAAAACAGTGAAAGAAAATTCTAAAGAACTGTCTCTGATTTATTATGATGATGACATGCTTAGTTTGATTCCTGCCTTTGACGGAAAATATCCAGAGAAAGCAAGTGAAATTGCTGTTACAGATGCCTTTTTTGCCAGTGAAAATAAGTCTCCGGAAATCAACGCCATAGTTCAGTTGAATCTGGATGGTACTTTGAAGAATTATACTATTGTTGGTATTTATCATGATAAAACTTCTACCGCTTATCCTGTTTTTGTTTCACTTGAAAAATGCCGGGAATTACGTGGAAATAACCTGCTTAATGGATATGTTTGGCTTGAAAATGCAGATACCCTTACAAAAGACGAAGCAACAGAAATATTATCTCAAATTTCAGAGGAGACTGGACTGAATAATTGGACAGTCAGCAGTTACTATGATTATGTAAATACAACTTTGTCCTTCAGTAATTATGCGGTATATGGTGTAGTTGCTGCCATTTTGTTTTTAGCTGCCGCACTTGTAATTTACAGCATTTTCTATATTTCGGTTGGACAAAAAGTTGCTGAGTTCGGACAGCTTCGGACAATAGGGGCAAGTAAAAAGCAAATTTATAAAATAGTTCTTAAACAGGGTTATATGCTTGCAGTTCCGGGGATTTTAATTGGTAGTATCATGGGAACGATCATCAGCTATTGTCTGCAATCAAAAGGCTGGTCAGTATTTGCATTTATTGTTTCTCTATGTGGCGCATGCCTTTTTGGAATACTGCTTGTTTATATTAGTGTTCGTAAACCAGCAAAAATTGCAGCGAATACTTCTCCAATTTCCGCCCTGAAAAATCCAGTGGGAATTGTAAATTACCGCACTCACAAAAGACATCGTATTACGCCTGTATATTTAGCGAAAATCAGCTTTTCCAGAAACAGAAAAAAATCTCTATTGACCATTTTATCATTGGGACTGTGCGGAGTTATATTTTTCCTTGCAGCAAGTTATCAGAGTTCTTTTAATGCCGAGAGTATGGCTCGTTATTGGGATATGAAGTACGGAGATTTCAAAATCAGCATTGATTTAGAAAACGAAAGTGAAAATTTGGATGCTCTCTTGCAGAAAGAATATTTTTCTGATTATGTAAAGCGTGTTGGAGATATAGAGGGAGTTAGCAATATATTTACTTATGCTACCGTACCAGTTGATTTCTCAACAGACAATGATATTTCAGATAGCACCTTGATGCTCGGCTATAATGAAAAGGATTTGGCGTCGCTAAATGCAGCGGTTTTGTCTGGAAATATTACTGATGATACAGAATTAGTTGTAAGTGATCCCGAACGTATTTATGATGTTTACCATTGGAAACCTCAAATTGGGGATACTGTGACCTTTAATTTCAAAAATCATAGTGGTAAAACAATAACAAAAGCATTCAAAATTGGTGCAATCACTTCCAGCAATGATGGAATGGGTGGCTATATTTTCAGAATGCCGGAAAATATGCTCAAAGAACTTGCAGGTTATGACTGTACATACGCAATCGAAATACAAGCAGAAGCTGAATATCAGGAGATAATCGAGCAAGAACTCAAATTACTCGTTTCTGACAATAGGGATGTTCGCTTACAAACCCTTCAAGATTTTATTGTAGAACACCAATCAGACAATCGTGCAGGTTTTACATTAGCTTATGCGATTGCAGCCATCTTGTGGATATTTGCGGTCATCAATCAAATCAATCTTACTGTGACAAATCTTTTATCACAGAAACAGGAAATGGGCACACTAAAATCTATTGGTATGACAAATAAGCAGTTGAAGCAAGCATTTATGATGGAAGGTCTTTTTACTACTTTGATTGCATTGCTTATAACTGCTGTTGTTGGAATCCCCGGCGGATATGCAATCGGTATATTTTTGAAAAATGCAGGCATGTCTACGGGATTTGTATTTCCGGTTGTTGCTTTTACTCTTTTTGCTGTTGCTATGTTTATGCTTGAAAGTTTGATGACAATATTGCTTATTCATTCATGGAAGAAGCAATCTGTTATTGCAATAATGCGAAATTGATGATAGAAAGCTTTTCATATCTCGGTCAGCTCCACAATTACATTACTCTGCTGATACAGCCAGTCCGTAAATTCTTTCGGGCTGGCTGTTCCTGTTTTTACAGCCTTTTTTCTCTGTAATACTTCTTTTCATACAGTAAATTTTCACTAGGCTGGTATGGAGTAATTTTACTGTCTATACAGTAAGTTGAAAATACTAATATGGTCTTTTTTCTAACCAAACTTTAAGATAACATCTAATTCCAACATATGCGCCCTGCGAAAGTACGAAAAGCAATAGAAGATTTACTGACAGTACTTTTTTGATTGATTCTCCAAAATAAATGACAATAGCAACACTTGTCAGTATCATTAGTAGAGTAATAACATCCCAACAGTTTTTCTTATATAATTCTATAACCTTTATTTCTATCAGTATCGCCAGCATCCCTGTTCCTGCCATACATATTCCTACAATCAATATTAGCAATAACCAATATACCATTCCGGCTATAAAAGCATTTGGAATTTTTGTACTAATCTGTGCCGCAGAATGCCCGGCATCAATCGTCCATCCGACAAAGGTTTGTATGAATGATGCTAAATCATTGAAGAATGATTTACAATCGACAAGGAACATATCTGACTGTACTGCCTGAAAAAGAGTGGTTGTCAACGAATACCATGCAAGAAGGAACAAGGTTGTTTGGAACATTACCGTTTTTGCTTTATACTGTCCTGCAAGTCGCTCTTTTTGTGTTTCGTATTTTGCTTTTGCATTCTGATAGGCTGTCCGGTTACAGGCTTCACATTTTTCATAGAGTACCGGCTTTTCTACCGGTATTTCTACGATTTTCTGATGTGTCCGGGCATAATCCCGTTCCTGTGTTAAATAGCATATTTTATCTTGACATTCCTCTATCATGACGTTTGCGCTTCGCAACTTCTCTTTCTCGATCCGCAATGCTCTGTCTGCCAGCTTCAAGTCGTTCTTTAATGCTTGAATATTCCCGGCTCTGTTCTCTTTGTTTAATTTCTCGTTCAAGGTCAGAGATTCGCTGAGCTGCGTCTTCAGTTCCACGATAAGCTGTTCTTTCTGTTCTAGTTCTTCTTGTATCTCCTCGGTCAAGAGCAGAAGTTCTTCCAACTGTTCGGCGTTCTTTGATTCTCTGGATTCGTTCATCTATATCACGTCCTTTCTCTATCTGCTGTTCCAGTTCAGCAATTCGGTGTTCTGTTTCAGTAATAAACTGTTTTCGCTGTTCAGCTTCTGTGCCAATTTCTGCCATTGCTGATTTTCGTTTTCCAAAAGCTCTATCTTCGTTTTCTGTTCTTCCATCTTGGAAAGCAGTTCCTCGGTATTTGGCAAAATGTTGAGCAGCTCGGATAACTCGTTGTTTAATTTTTGTAATTTCTGATTCTGTTTTTGCATAAGAGAGAGTTGAGTGTCCCGGTTCTGCATTTCCAGAATCATTTCTGCCATTAGGTTCTGCTGTTCTTCGATTTGACCAATCATGGATTCCATTAAGGGTATAATTTCCCGGCTTTCTTCTAATGTCATTTAATCGCTCCTTCCATAATGATAATGCACCCGATACTTTCCCAAAGGTGTTTAGTATCTTTTGCAATAACGTGTTTTGTTGTTTTATGATTTGATTTTCCGCTACTTTCCACGAGCCTTTTATTTCCTGCCCGGCAAAAAACTTTTGTTCAATCTTTCTTGCGTCAGCTCCTTCATGGATGGTAGGAATCTGGAGTTTTCCCTGCTTTTCATAAGAACGATGATCAACTTGATTATGCAAAGGCAGATGTTCATTACATACCTTTGCCCATTCACTCCGCCACAGTTCACAATTTTTTGGATTGTTCCATCCAGTAGCATCGGTCAGCACCCGTTTCCATTGCAGGCGGTTTCTTGCTCCAATCTTCTGAATTCCGTTTTCGTCTAATACAGGGATACGGATTCCATGACGGTCAGGGTTTTTCTTATCCTGCCACCAGTTCGGATGGGATTCATCAATCACGATATTTCCGTTTTTATCTCTGACAAAATCCCAATCCTTGACTTCTTTCTTTCCCCAAGAATGATCCGGGTTAAAAGGACGCATAGTTAGAAGCAGATGGACATGGGGGTTGCCATCCCCTTTGTCGTGGATACTCCAATCAGCGCACATTCCTCTATCTACAAAAGTTTTTTGGATATAGTCGGTTGTATATTGAATTTGTTCCTGTCTGCTCCATTCTTTGGGGAGGGCAAATTCAAATGACCTGCCAAGTTGGGCATCTGCATTTTTTTCAATCTTCAATACCTCATTCCATAACCTCTGTTTCTGAAATGTGATTCTGAATTTTTTTAAAGCAGCTTCTTTATCTTCTGACCTTTTGTATCGGACAGATTTTTGAAAGCGTTTTATATTTTCTTCTGGTACTATCTGCCATTCAGGAGGTGCGTTTTCGCACATCATCAGCCGGGTGTAGACCACTTCTTTTTTAGAAGTGTAATAACTGATTCTCCCTGTTTCCTCGTTTTTCATCACATCCCCATTGAGATATGCGGAAGCGGAGATAACAGATTTCCCTTTACTTCGTCCGACTATTTTGATTGTGTAATGAAAAATCGCCATGTCTGGATTCCTCCTTTCTGACGTATCCGGCATAGATTTCCGGCAACATTGCTTTCAGTTTTAGAAAAAGCAGCATTGCCGGAACTCCCTCTGCGTAAGAGTGCCCTGCGCATAGCAGCCTGCATGGAATGCGCCTCTCTGGCGAAGAGTGCCTCCTGCGGCATGAGCAGGTCTGGCTGAAAGCCCCGCCGACGGAACGAGCCCGGCAAGCGTGAGCGCAGACCGGTTGACACTTGTGGCAAACTTATTGGGACGACCTCTGGTTGTCCATAAGTGCGCCCTTCATAAAAAAGCAATGAAGGGAATGAAAACCTCATCCCCTCCGCCATTACACTTCCTCCATATCGGTATTTGTTTCTTTCTGCATTGCCTTTGAGAAAAATTTCCCGTTGGCTTCCTGCTTTTTCAGAAAACCAATCAGCTTTGGGATGTCTTCTTCCTCAATAGGCGAACCAAGAACGGATTCCACCGCACCGCCAACCTGACAGAGCCTATGGGTTCGTTTTTTACTTTCTTCGGCTTTCTTTCGCTTCAGAAGTTCTTTCTTCTGTGCTGCATATCTTTTCGCCTTTTCAAGGCTTTCCTGCTCTTTCTTTTCCATTTCAAGCATTCGTTCTTCATAACTTTTTGTTGATTTTGCCATTATTACATTCTCCTTTCTCTTGCAAACATAAGTTCTTGGTTGCGTATCAGAAGAAGCACATGGTATAATCTTCTTGCGTGTAGGTATATCATGGCTTCGGTCTGATAGAACCTTTGGCGGTTTCTTTGGAAGCCGCCTTTTTAATTTGCCGCAGTTCTTGTTACGGCTTTTACATTTCCTCTATCCCTCAAATCACGACCTTCATTCGCTTCCATAAACATTTCCAGAATATCGGTTTTAATCAGGACTTTGCGACCAACCTTTAATACTGGAAGTTTCTTCCATTCTACAAGCTGTCTTAAGGTGTTTCTGCCGATTCCCGTATAGTCAGCAGCTTCTTCGATGGATAATGCAATTTTTCTTTGCGTCATATAATCACCTCCTTATAAATTGCATTATGCAATTCTTGTGATGTAAGTATATCCTTTTCATATCTTTTTGTCAAGCGTTACGAAATATTAAAAGTAAATATTATATTGCATATTGCAATTTTGGAAAAACAATGCTATAATTCATACATACCGAAAAAGGAGGCAGTCAGCATGAAAGATAAAGAACTACGCAAGCTGATAGGCAGCAGAGTAAAACAGCGCCGTCTGGAATTGAATCTGACACAGCCTTATGTTGCAGAAAAGATGGGGGTTACCGCTTCTACAATCCTGCGTTATGAGAATGGTTCGATTGACAATACGAAAAAAATGGTGCTGGAAGGTCTTTCGGAAGCACTCCATGTATCTGTGGAATGGCTCAAAGGGGAAACAGATGAATATGAAACCGACATTACGGATAAGAGAGAGTTACAGATTCGTGATGCGATGGGAGATATTCTGGAACAGTTACCGCTTGCCCTTACCAAAGAAGAAGATGCTTTTTCAAAAGATTTATTACTGCTGATGTTAAAACAATATGGTCTGTTTTTGGATTCCTTTCAGTTCGCCTGCAAAAACTTCAAGGGGAATGCTGGTCAGACGGATATTGCCAAAACAATAGGGTTTGAATCGAATGATGAATATAATGAGATTATGTTCTTAAGGGAAATCACTCCTACCATCAATGCTTTTAATGAGATGGCAGACGTTGTAAGGCTCTATTCCAAGAAACCAAAAACAGCAGAACAAAGGCTTGCAAATCTTTTATCAGAAGTCTTATACGAAGATTCCGAATCGGTATAGTAAGACAACCGGAGTTATGATATACTTACACGCACGAAGCATTTCATCAGTTCCGATTGTCTAATATCGAAAGGAGACATACGATTATGGCAAAAGGATCTGTAAGAAAAAAAGGAAAGAAATGGTACTACCGCTTCTATGTAGAGGACGCAAGCGGCAATCTTGTTCAGAAAGAATGCGTTGGAACAGAAAGCAAAAGTGAAACTGAAAAGCTGCTCCGTCAGGCAATGGATGATTATGAGAAAAAGAAATTTGTTGCCAAAGCGGAAAATCTCACAGTCGGACAACTTCTGGATGTGTGGGCAGAGGAGGAATTAAAAACAGGTACGCTCAGCAATGGTACTGTGGAGAATTACCTCGGAACAATCCGAAATATTAAGAAACATCCGCTGGCAGAACGGAAATTAAAAAATGTAACCTCTGAGCATTTGCAATCTTTCTTTGATTTGCTTTCCTTCGGGGGAGTTCATCCCGATGGAAAAGAGAGAAAGGGTTACAGCAAAGATTACATCCATTCTTTTTCCGCAGTCATGCAGCAGTCTTTCCGCTTTGCAGTATTTCCAAAACAGTATATTACGTTCAATCCCATGCAGTATATTAAACTGCGGTATCAGACGGACGAAGTTGATTTGTTTTCGGATGAGGACATGGACGGAAATATCCAACCAATTTCACGAGAAGATTATGAAAGACTGCTTGCGTATCTTCAAAAAAAGAACCCAGCCGCAATACTTCCAATCCAGATAGCCTATTATGCCGGGCTTCGTATTGGAGAAGCCTGTGGTTTGGCATGGCAGGACGTAAATCTGGAAGAACAATGCCTTACCATAAGACGCAGCATCCGATATGATGGCTCAAAGCGCAAATATATCATCGGACCAACCAAGCGGAAAAAAGTGAGGATTGTTGATTTTGGAGATACGCTGGTAGAGATTTTCCGCAATGCCCGGAAAGAGCAGTTAAAAAATCGAATGCAGTACGGAGAACTTTATCACACGAACTACTACAAAGAGGTCAAAGAGAAAAACAGAGTGTACTACGAATATTACTGCTTAGACAGAACAGAGGAAGTCCCGGCAGATTATAAAGAAATTTCTTTCGTCTGCTTAAGACCGGATGGTTGTCTGGAACTTCCGACTACTTTGGGGACGGTATGCAGAAAGGTGGCAAAAACATTAGAGGGATTTGAAGGCTTTCATTTCCACCAGTTACGTCACACCTATACAAGCAACCTTTTGGCAAATGGAGCTGCTCCAAAAGATGTGCAGGAATTATTAGGACACTCAGATGTAAGTACCACAATGAATGTCTATGCTCACTCCACAAGAGATGCGAAACGAAAATCGGTTCGGCTTCTTGATAAAGTGGTAGGCAATGATTAAAAAAAATTCCCTTATTTCCCTTGTGATTATCTCATAAGGGCAAAAATAAGGGAAACTACATATCATTTCACTAATGGACAGGCAGGAAAGCCTATAAAATGGGGAAAGTTAGAGGAATAATTATATAAATTCCAGTTTATATAATTAAGAAAATCGGGAGTCAACAGGACAAATCCTTTTTACAGGATCATCCTTGATGGAAATGTTTCCTGTCTGTGAAATTGCACGAAGCTAGGGTATTGAACAAGTGGTATATAAGATATATAATCGCGGCGTTAGTGGATTGAATACAGATGAGTTTCTGGAAAATATCGATACATTGCTTTTAGATCTTGAGCCATCAAAGATATTTATCAATATCGGTACTAATGATATTACAAAAGAACGATTTGGAGATCAGTGGATGTTACATTTAATGGATAATATCTGTAGAATCATGGAAATTATCAAATTCCGTATTCCAGATGTGGAAATTTTTATCAGGGGGTTTTATCCTGCAAATCTTCACCTGCCATGGCAGACAGAACAATCAATCCAATGGATGAAACTCCGTACTCCTGAAAATCTTATATTATGTAATCATCGATTAAAAGAAATAGCAGAAAAATACGGTTGTCGTTACCTTGATTGTAATGAAGCACTTGTTGATGAACATGGTGAACAGAAATCGGAGTATGCCATTGATGGTGTACATATGTATGCAAATGGATATTTGAATGTTTTTAAGTCTTTAAAGCCTTATTTGTAATTCATGAAAGGGTTTTATTAGTGGAACAAAAAGTAAACAAATCGGAATTTCGAGGTGATACAGAATGCAGCACGAGTGTAAAATAACTGTTTTAGAGACAAAAGTATTTCCAGATCTTCAAGAAAAATATCTTGCTGATCCGAAATCAGGACCGTGTCCATGTTTTAAGGTTGGAGATACATTCCTTTTGAAAAGGACACCGCAACAGGATGATTTTTATCATCTTATGAATGGAAAATTCTGTGGAGAAGCATGGGATGCTATTAGTAGGTATGTTTATACAGCATTACAGGGTGGTTCGATTATGCATGGATGGACAAATGATGAAAGAATGATGATTGCTTGCTGTAATGATGGAACACGACCTGTAATTTTCAAGATCGAAAGAATTGATATACCGGAAAACGAAGATGAAAAGCAGTGGTTAGAAAAACACGATTTCAAGAATACTGCTGAAAATGCATATACAGGATAAATACAAAACGGAAGTTTACAGCGAGGTGAAAGATGTTGAATTATGTAGAATATGGAAAAGAAAACAAATATGATGATGATATATTTTTTCAAAAATACAGTCAAATGAGTCGCTCACAGCAGGGACTAGCCGGTGCAGGAGAATGGGAAACATTGAGAAAGCTGCTGCCGGATTTTAAAGATAAGCGTGTGCTTGATTTAGGATGCGGCTATGGATGGCACTGTATTTATGCGATGGAACACGGAGCGTCTTCTGTTGTAGGTGTTGATATTTCTCATAAAATGCTCGAGGTAGCCAAAGAAAAAACACATTTTCCACAGGTTGAATATAAATGCTGTGCTATAGAAGATGTGGAATTCCCAGAGGAGAGTTTTGATGTAATATTAAGTTCACTTGCGTTTCACTATGTAGCAGATTATGAGATTTTAGTAAAAAAGATATATAGAATACTGAAGTCTGGTGGCAAGCTAGTTTTTACGGTTGAACATCCTGTTTTTACTGCCTATGGAACACAAGACTGGTATTATAACGAAAAAGGAGAAATACTGCATTTTCCGGTGGATAATTATTATTATGAGGGCAAACGAACAGCTGTGTTTTTGGGAGAAAAGGTTACAAAATTTCATAGAACACTGACCACATATCTAAATACACTGCTTTCAAATGGTTTTATAATAAATCATATTGTGGAGCCGCAGCCACCGGAAAACATGATGGATATTCCGGGGATGCAGGATGAAATGCGCCGTCCCATGATGCTGATTGTATCGGCGAACAAAAAAGTGGATAGATAGAACTAAAACACCTATAAGGTATAAATGGGGGGAATTTATGTTTAAAGAAAAAATTATTATAGAGATGAAAGAAGTATTCAAAGAAATTCCTTTTGGCATAGAGCATACTCTCAAAGTTTTGAAAAATGCAGAAGATATAATGAAAGGAGAAAATATCGGAGAGGAAGAAAAAGAATTCATCAGTATTATTGCTATACTACATGATATTGGTGCGGTTGAAGCACAAAAAAAATACGGTTCTATTGATGGTGTCTATCAAGAAAAGGAAGGACCAGAAGTAGCGAAAGAAATATTAAAAAAGGTAGGCTATAACAAAAATATTGATAGAATATGCTTTATAATAGGCAACCATCATACTCCATCTAAAATTGATGGACTTGATTTTCAAATACAATGGGAAGCTGATTTGCTTGAAAATTTAACGGTTATGGATAAAGAAAAAGAACAGGAAAAGATAAAAAAGTGTATAGATGAAAACTTTAAAACAAACACTGGAAAAAGGATAGCTTATAATCGCTTTATTTTAGATTAGTAGTAGATTATTACAGTTATGTATTTTATATCGCAAAGAAAAAATAGTAGTTAAGTTTAACCCTAGGGTTAAATGATGAATATGTTGAGGGCATTTTTGTTTCTGGTGAAATGCAATCGCAGGGTATAGGTAAAATTCTGCTGAATTATGCAAAGGATAAAAGGAATAAGTTGTACTTGAACGTATACCAAAAGAACGCACGGGCAATATCTTTTTATAAGAGAGAAGGATTTGAGATTCAGCATAGTGGCTTAGATGAGGCTACCGGAGAAAAAGATTATGTAATGACATGGCAGAAGTATTAAATGCATCGCAGATGCAGAAACTACAAGAGGTGTTGGTAAAACGGTTATCTGAAAATACTGTATCTGATTATTTGCAGACAACGAATATGGACTTTCTAGATATGTTTTTAACTGCAAAGCATTTAGAAGGGTGTTCTGACAAAACAATACGCTATTATAGGTGTAATATTGAAAAGATGTTGGATACAATAAATATTCCGGTCATAAAGATAACGACCGAGATGCTACGAAAATATCTTGTAGAGTATCAAACGATAAATAATTGTGGAAAGGTAACTATTGATAATATTCGTAGAAGTCTTTCCACATTTTTTTCGTGGCTAGAGGAAGAGGACTATATTATAAAAAGCCCAATGAAAAGAATTCATAAGGTAAAGACTGCCGTTATTGTAAAAGATACCATTCCAGATGAGAAAATAGAAATTCTTAGAGATAATTGTAATAATCTGCGTGATAGGGCAATGATTGATTTTCTGCTTTCAACAGGAATTAGAGTAGGCGAATTGGTAAGGCTGAACATTGATGATATAGATTTCTCTGAGCGGGAATGCGTGGTTTATGGCAAAGGAGACAAAGAGAGGAAAGCATATTTTGATGCTAAGACCAAAATTCATTTGTTGAATTATATTGAATCAAGGACAGATAATAATATAGCGTTATTTGTGTCGTTAAACAAACCACACAGTAGACTTACTGAAAGCGGTGTGGAGTTACGATTACGAGAAATGGGGAAGAAGTTAGGTGTAGAAAAGGTACACCCACATAAGTTCAGAAGGACGATGGCCACCAGAGCAATTGAGAAAGGTATGCCGATTGAACAGGTACAGAAAATTCTTGGACATGAGCAAATAGATACAACGCTCAGATATGCAATGGTTAATCAAAACAATGTGAAGCTATCGCATCGAAAATATATTTCATAGATTGACTTGTAACGCAAAAGACGTTACAATAAAAGAAAGATGGAGGTGTATTCTATGGGAAAAACAGCAACATTAAATATAAGAGTAAATCCAGATGTAAAAAAAAATGCAGAAAGTGTATTGGCACAATTAGGGATACCAATGGCTACTGCTATAGATATGTATTTAAAACAAATATCATTAGTAGGAGGAATTCCCTTTTCTATTGTATTACCAAAAGCAGCTAATTCAGTGAATGCAGATATGATGTCTGTTACACAGATTCATCAAAAGTTAGAAAAAGGATATGCCGATATAGAGAAAGGAAATGTTGAGGATGCAGCTAGTGCGTTTGTGGCATTTAGAGAGAGGCATTAATGAAGCAATATAAGGTAGAGATTACAAAAGAAGCTTTGCAGGATATGGAAGATATATACAATTATATTGCTATAGATTTGCTTGCTCCAGATAATGCAATGGGGCAATATAATCGCATTGCTGATGAAATACTTACATTAGACACTTTCCCAGAACGATTTAGGATTATGGATTCTGAGCCGGAAAAGAGAATGGAGTTGCGTAGAATGCTCGTCGATAATTATTCAGTGTTTTATACAATCCGTGACGAAAGGGTAATTGTAACGGATGTGTTATACACGGCATCTGATATAGAAGCACGTTTGAGAGGCGAGCTATAAAAGCACGCGTTTATTTGAAGTTTATGGAGGAATAAAGATGGATTGTTTAAGATGTAAAGAGGAAATGATTAAAGCAAAATTAAAAGGAGATGCAGTAGGTACGGTTGTTTATTTAACTAATAAGAAAAACGGTATCTTTGAGAATGAAAAGAATAGTACTGTTTCATGTTATGTATGTCCAAAATGTGGATATGTTGAATTGAATGCAGATAATGCGAAAAAATTGATTTGATAATTTCCACTTGAAACTTTCAGTTTTCAGATGACGATTTTTAAAGGATTTAATAACTGTTATATCTTGTTATAAAAATCTCGTCGCCCCCTTGAAAATACTAAACCTTTCACTGGTATCCTTTCGATTACATCTTGTATCGTGTTATATCGTTTTCCCCTTGTTTATGAGTCCTCCTAAGGGAAAGAATGAGCTGGATGAGCGACCGATTATTGATATTTATCGGAAGATAGAGGAAGATGGTTATATGGAGATTGACATCTGTTTCCCATTAAAGACAAAATTATCATAAACAAAGTTATGTAAAAATGTGTAGAGATATCTGACTTGACAAATAAACGGCCGTTTACTATAATCAAAATGTAAACGGTCGTTTATTTTATGAGCAGGAGGTTTGGGTATGTCAAAAACTACAAAGGAAGATATATTGATTGTTGCATTACATTTATTTGCGAGAGATGGATATGAAGCAGTTTCTGTCAGTCAGATTGCGGGGGAGCTTGGCATGACAAAAGGTGCATTGTATAGGCATTATGAGAGTAAGAGAGATATTTTTGAACATATTGTAAAAAGGATGGAGCAGGGGGATGGCGAACAGGCAGAATCACATGATATGCCTGCTGATAAAAAGGAAAATGAACCGGAACAGTATGAAGAGATTTCTGCGGACAATTTCATGGAATACAGTAAATCTATGTTTTTATATTGGACAGAAAACGATTTTGCATCGTCATTTCGAAAGATGCTTACGTTAGAGCAGTTTCGGAATGAGGAGATGCAGGCTTTGTATCAGCAGTATCTTGTGTCTGGTCCGGTAGAATACGTGAAGGATTTGTTCAAGAGCATGGGTGTTGTGGAGGCAGATAAAAAAGCAACCATGTTTTATTCCATCATGTTTTTCTACTATAGTCTGTATGATGGAGCAAAGGATAAAACAAGAATAAAAGAGCGGTTTGAAAAAAGTATTAGCAGCATTATATAAAGAAGTGGAGAAAAAGAAAATGAAGGAAAATATTATCATTCGATTGGAAAGAGAAAATGAATACCATGAGGTAGAAAATCTGGTAAGGGAGAGTTTCTGGAATGTGTATCGACCAGGCTGTCTGGAGCATTATGTACTCCACAAACTTCGCAATGATCCCGCATTTGTTCCGGAACTGGATTTTGTCATGACATTAGATGGACAGTTAATTGGACAGAACATGTTTATGAAGGCTGTGATTGCAGCCGATGATGGCAGAAGTATTCCCATTATGACTATGGGACCGATCTGTATTGCACCGGAGCTTAAAAGGAAGGGGTATGGAAAGATTTTACTGGATTATTCTTTAGAAAAAGCAAAAGAGCTTGGATGCGGAGCACTATGTTTTGAAGGAAATATTGATTTTTATGGAAAAAGCGGATTCAGACAGGCGAGTGAGTTTGGCATCCGCTATCATGGATTGCCGGAAGGCGAGGATGCATCTTTTTTTCTGTGCGAAGAACTGATGCCGGGATATCTTAATGGAATTACAGGAGAGTATGCACCTCCGGCAGGTTATCTGGTAAATGAAAAGGAAGCAGAGGCATTTGATAGAGAGTTCCCGTATATGGAGAAGAAAAAACTTCCGGGACAGATTTTCTAAAATGTAGCAAACTTCATCAAATCTTTATTTTTCCCTGATAGATTATATTTCAGTAAGAAATGAAATATAGAAGGAAGGATGGCAAAGATGGAAATGATGTTGCAGACACAAAATCTATGTAAATATTTTAGAAAACAGAAAGCGGTAAATAATGTTTCACTTAATATCGAAAAGGGACAGATTTATGGACTGCTTGGACCGAATGGTGCGGGAAAATCTACCACATTGAAAATGCTGACCGGTATGATGAAACCAACTGCAGGAAAGATTTACTTTGATGGAAAACTTTGGGATAGGAAAGATTTATCAAAAATAGGAGCGTTAATTGAGAATCCGCCTATTTATGAAAATCTTTCCGCCAGAGAGAATTTGAAGGTAAGGCAATTATTGCTTGGTACAGATGAAAACAGAATTGATGAGGTCTTGCAGATTGTATCACTTACAAACACCGGAAAGAAGAAAGCAGGACAGTTTTCTTTGGGAATGAAGCAAAGACTAGGCATTGCAATGGCATTGCTTGGAGAACCGGAACTTTTGATATTGGATGAACCTACGAATGGATTAGATCCAATAGGAATCGAGGAATTACGAGAGCTGATCCGGTCTTTTCCGGAACAGGGAATCACTGTAATTCTCTCCAGTCATATTCTCTCGGAGGTACAGTTACTTGCAGATAAAGTCGGGATTATTTCAGGTGGAATCTTAGGATACGAAGGAGAATTAAAGCAGGGAGATAATCTTGAAGATTTGTTTATGAATGTGGTAAGAAAAAACCAGAAAGCAGGTGAAATCCATGGTTAATATTATAAAAGCAGAACATCAAAAAGCCAAAAGAACCATGCGAAAAAAGTTTATCTGGGGATTTCCTCTTCTTACATTTGTCATGGCATTTATATTTACTCTTGGGATGACAAATGCTTATGCAGAAAGTGTTTGGAACTGGTGGTATACACTTTTGCTGCCGGGGATGATTGCTCTATTTTGTTATCTTTCTGTGGCGCAGGAGAAAAAGATAAAATACTATCATTTAATGACTATTCCCACAGACAGAAGAAAATTGTTGCTGGGGAAAATTATTTATATTGGGTGCATGATTCTGTTTTCCAATGTGATTGTGTTTGCAGGAGCAACGCTTGGAGGCTTTCTTCTAACGACACATGTTCCGGTGAAAGGAGCGTTGATTGCAGTATTGTTTCTGACGATTTCTGAGTTATGGGAGATTCCGGTAGCTTTGTTTTTAAGCGAACGCTTTGGAATGATTGTAAACCTGTTCGTCTGCCTGTTTATTACCGTCAGCGGTGTGGTAATATCACAAACCAGGATCTGGTATGTACTTGTTTCGGCAATCCCTATGCGAATGATGTGTCCGTTACTTCATATTTTACCGAATGGTCTTGCGGCAGAATCGGGGAATCCATTTTTGAATACGGGAGTCATTGCTCCGGGGATCTGCCTCTCAATGATCTGGTTTGTTCTTGCAACGCTTTTGTTTCTGAAATGGTTTGAGAGAAGAGAGGTGAGATAGGATGCTTGGAAGATCTCTGAATGCAGACTTGCGAAAGATGAAAGGAACATCTGTGATTCTGGCACACTTACTGATTCCGATTCTAACCAGCGTTATATTTTTAGTGTATTACCTTTTTTCACCATGGAATGAAAATATGAAAGTGATTGCATTTTATCAGGCAATAGGAGCAGGACTTCCAGTACTTGTTGGAATTTTTACAGCAAGTGTGATGGAGCAGGAACAAAATGCAGGTGATTTTCAAAATCTGTTGTCTTTACCGGATAAACCTGCAGCATTTTTATCGAAACTGTTGATGCTACTGGTTTTGTGTCTGTGCTCTATCCTATTGACAGCAATCATATTCGGAATTGGATTTGGAAGAATCGCATCAAGCGATATCGAAATCATGAAAGGATGTATATTTGCAGCATTGCTGCTGTGGGGAAGCAGTGTTCCACTTTATCTGTGGCAGCTGATTCTGGCTTTTCAGTTTGGAAAAGGGGTATCCATTGGAGCAGGGATTATATCAGGACTAATTAGTGCATTGATGCTTACCGGACTTGGAGATTATGTGTGGAAATATGTATTTGTCTGCTGGACGGGTAGAGTACCATATACTTATCTGCAATCTGTATTGGGAGAAACTAGTGTAGGTGAATGGTTGTCATTCATACCAGGTTGCTTAATATTTACAGTGATTAGTATGGTATACTATTTTTGGTGGGTAAACCACTGGGAAGGAAACAGAATATCGGAATAGAATCGAGGGAAACTATGGCAAAAATACTGGCAGTTGATGATGAACCGGCAATTCTGGAAATGATAGAAAGCATTTTGAATAAGGATGGACATCTGGTTACCAAAGTAAGTAATCCACTAAAAATTAATATGGAAGAATTACATCGTTATGACCTGATTTTACTGGACATTATGATGCCTGGAATTGATGGCTTCGAATTATGCAAAAGAATCAGGGCACTTGTGGATTGTCCGATTTTGTTTCTTACGGCAAAAACGGAGGAAAACAGTCTGGTAAACGGACTTTCTTTAGGAGCAGATGATTATATTTCAAAGCCATTTGGAGTGATGGAACTTCGGGCAAGGATCAATGCACATCTTAGAAGAGAGCACAGGGAACATTCTGTCCGGATGGTTTTAGGGAGAGTCTGCATTCAGATGTCTCAAAAGAAACTGTTGATGGATGATAAGGAACTTCCTCTTACGAAAGCGGAGTACGAAATTTGTGAATTCCTGGCTAAAAACAGGGGACAGGTTTTCTCGAAAGAACAGATTTTAGAAGAGGTCTTTGGTTTTGACAGTGAGAGTAATGACAGTACCATTATCACGCATATCAAAAATATAAGAGCAAAATTTGCGGATTATGATTATACACCGATAAAAACAGTCTGGGGGATTGGATATAAATGGGAAGAGTAAAGAGAAGCAATGCACTCAGCTGGATTTTTATGAGATATGTACTGGTCATGCTTGGATCATTAGTAGGTTTGGTGATTGTTGCTTGGCTGCTGCTGTACCTTTTGATTAGTGTGGGCTGTATCTATCCGGCGAATTATGCAGAGCAAAAGATTAATGAAGCATATGATACGATTTTACATGCGGATAAAGTAACTGCTGAGATGATTCCTGCACTTTGCGATTATGTAATCTTTTCAGAGAATGGAGAGAAAATAGGTGGAGATCTGTCAGAACAATACGAACAGATAGCATGGAATGTTGCAAAGTACGGAAACGCATCCGGGAAATATTTTTATAAAGTAATTGTAAGGGAAAATGAATATGTTGTATTGCAATATCGCCTGACACCTCAATATCATTCAGCTTTTTTGAGGGAGCATTTTATAGGACCACAGAATGTGATGAGTATTATGTCTGTGATTGGAGCGGTAGCGATTATCATCATTCCGTCCATACGTTTTGGAAAAAGAATCAAAAAGCAGATGCAGCCTGTATTAGACGCAATCGGACAAATAAAGGATCAAAATCTGGAATATGAGACATCCTCTTCCGGTATCAAAGAGTTTGATGACTGTTTATCGGCAATCGATGATATGCGGGATGCATTGCGAGAATCTTTAGAAAAGCAGTGGAAAACAGAGCAGGAAAAGAAACAGCAGATGTCTGCTTTGGCGCATGATATTAAAACACCTCTTACGATTGTACGGGGAAATGCAGAACTACTTTCAGAGACTGAACTGACCACAGAACAGAAGAAAAATATCACTTATGTTTTGAACGGCACAACACAGATACAAAGTTATGTAAAACAGTTGATAGATGTCACAAAATCATGGAATTGCAGTGATGTTACCTATACAACGGTGAGGTTAGAAGATTTTTTCGCAGATATAAAGGAACAGGCACTCGGACTGGTAGAAATCTATCACCAGAAGATAGATTGGAAGGCGGAACAAAGTGATAAAAAGGTAACGATTGCTTATGATCCAATGTTCCGGGCCGTAATGAATGTGATTCAGAATGCAGTGGAGCATACAAAAGAAAATGGAATCATTTATATTGACGCAAAGGAGCAGGATGGCCGGCTGACATTCATTGTGGAGGATAGCGGATCAGGATTTACAAAAGAAGCATTATTGCATGGCACAGAGCAGTTTTTTATGGATGACACAAGTAGAAATGGCGAAGCCCATTATGGGATGGGACTATTTTTTGCAAAAACTGTGGCTGAAAAATATGGTGGAGATATTAAACTTTCAAATTCTGAAAATACAGGTGGGGCGAGGGTAGAAATATTTTTCCTGAGTAGTCAAGAAACAAGCTAAATAGACCGCAATTAAGCTATGTAAAAGAAATTTTACATGCTTTTATCTAATATGTAAAAGCCTTTTGATAGACATTACTACTACGTTTGCTGTAATCTCATGGAAGAAGGAGGCATACAGAATTATGATAGCTGATAAAATTAAAAATGCTCGTACTATTCTTTATTACATAACTATCATTATAGTTGGGATTATATGCACATATAAGAAGAGAATAATATAACTTTTGTTATGATATCAAATGATTTTTTCATTTAATATAACATTGCATTGGATGAAAAAATGTGTTTGGAGATGAAAACATAATCGAATTGAAGGTTGACGATTCAAACATAAAAACATTCATTGATAAGCTAGTACATTTATTCTTTTGCTCCTGCAAATTTCATTGTTTTACAGACGGAAACAAGAGAATTGCGATCACATTGACTGCAGATTTCTTACTGAGAAATGGATACATGGGAATTGCAAATGTGTATTTCAGAGAAATGGAAAATATAAGTTATCATGTGGCAGCCGGGCACATAGATGAGGAGCTTTTAACCGAGCTGATGACTGCTATATTAGATAATACTTATGATAATGATGAAGCATTAAAGTTAAAATTATTTAATGCCATTTCTGTTGAAGAGCAGTTTTACGAATAGTTTTGGTCCCGACATTAATGTCGGGACCAAAACTAGTTTGCAAATTAAATATGTTTACAGCAGGTCGCTAAGTGCCGGTGGCACTTGTTTAGCGACGACCGAAACGGAGTGTAGACCATGCTGTCAACATATAGAAAAGTGTTCGCAACATAGAATATTTATCTTGAAAGTGTTCGCGTATTCGAATATAATTAAAGTGACATGTTGTCGTTTTATATGGAGGACACAGAATGGAATATTTAATTTCAGCAGATTGTGCAAAAAAATGGAATGTATCTCAGAGAAGAGTGGCGATTTATTGTAAAGAAGGACGCATTGAAGGCGCTGTCATGATGGGAAGAATGTGGATGATTCCTAAAAGTGCAGAGAAACCAGAGGATCCAAGAAAGACCAAAAAGAATGCAGAATAATGTTGCTTTGATAGAGAGAAGGTGAGATATTGGCTGAGCTAATAATCGATAGTAATTATTACAATAAACTTGATATAGAAGGCTTTTCAAAGATGATGAGTTCTCCTTCATATTGCTATAAATTTTATTGGCTTGAAGCAATTGTACAGCTAATATCTGCGAATAGAACAGAGGCAACATATGATGAAATTATAAATAAAATGATTGCGAATGCATGGTTCCCTGTTCAGGAATATCATATCCATTTAAGCGGGATATATGGAGATGGAGATGTAAAGGATAATCTTGAAAAAGCAGTTTCTAGATTATATGAACTAACTCAGTTACCAAGTAATGCTAATGAAATACAGATTATGAACAAATTAGCTGAGTTTTCTAATGATAAGGAGCTGCATTCATATAAAACAGAGCTTACAAAAAACGTGCCTTATAAAGCCTTATCAGGGTTTGCAAATAAAGGAACGGAAAAGATAAATTTGGAGAGCAGCGCCGGAAGAATGATAGCTTACTATAATAAGCTCAGTGGTTCAGAACTCTTGCTGCCATATACATTTGGTGATGAAAAAAGTTTAAAAAAGGTTGTCAAATTCAATGATGGCTGGATTCAGATGATTCAAGATAATATGGTCTCAATTTTGGGATGGATAAAGTATGAGAAGGTTAAGTGGTTGCAAAATAATAACCCAGAAGTCCCGGGGATTGTATATAAATTAGCTCAAGATGATGAGAAAGCAAGAAAATTGGACAATGTAAGAAAACTCTGGGATGCAATCCTTGAAATACGTCCTGTAAAAAATGTATTTATGGATGGTGACATAAACGGAGAAAGTTATGCAGTGGATCACTTTATTCCAAGAAACTTTGTCATGAATGATGAGTTGTGGAATTTAATGCCGATGGATCCAATCCAGAATATGAAGAAAAATAAGAAGCTTCCGGTGTGGGAAAATTATTTTGGTCAGTTTGCAAATAATCAATTTATGATGTATGAAATGATATTTGAAAAACCAGAATTACTAAAGCTGTATAAGCAATGCTATAAAGACAATTTGCATTCAATCTGGGCGATACAGGAATTATATAGAAAAGGAAACTCAGCGGATGAGTTTAGAAACATTTTGGATAAAAATATGCATCCGGTATATGACTCAGCAAGAAGGCAAGGATATGATATTTGGGATGTTTCATAAGGGGGCACCACGATGAGGGTATACAATAAATTAGTACGCGATAAGATACCTGAAATAATTAAAGCAGATGGCAAAGAATGCAAGACGCGCATCTTATCCAATGACGAGTATATAGCTGTACTTGAAGCAAAGTTGAATGAAGAAGTTGCTGAGTACCAGGCAGATAAAAATCTTGAAGAGATGGCGGATGTGCTTGAAGTATTACAGGCTATTTGTATAGCACGAGGGTACTCGTTAGAGGAACTGGAAGCACTTAGGGCAAAGAAAGCCAGCGAAAGAGGCGGATTTGCAGATAAAATATTCTTAGAATACGTGGAGTAAACTATGAAAAATTATAATGAATTAAGAGCTGGTTTTGAAACAGCATACATTGATGGTTCTGTAGCATCTTCTCTTGCATACAGGCCACAATTTGTTTCTAACAATTACAAAGAAGGAAAGAAAGTCTTATCTTCTATCGAAGATGAGTTATTAAAATGCGATCAATTTCAGATTAGCGTAGCATTTATCACAATGAGTGGAATTACACCTCTTCTTCAGACCTTAAAAGAATTAGAGAAGAAAAATATTCCAGGAGAAATTCTTACTACAAACTATCTGAACTTCAGCGAGCCAAGAGCATTAGCAAAGTTAAATGAGCTGACAAATATCACCTTGAAAATGTATGATGTGGAAGCGGCGGATGAGGGCTTTCATACCAAGGGATATATTTTTAGAAAAGACGAAATCTATCGTATCATTATAGGTAGTTCAAATATAACAAGTGCTGCGCTCACAAGTAATCGTGAGTGGAACACAAAGCTAATCTCTACGGATCAGGGAGAGATGGCAGAAGAAATTGTAGCTGAGTTTAGGGAACTTTGGAATTCTAAGTATTCATTATCATTTGATGAATTCTATGAGAATTACAAAGAACGATATAAAATCATCAAACATCAGCGAGATATTGCAAAGCAGGAAGAAGTTACTTCTCTTGAAAAATATAAATTACAGCCAAATAGTATGCAGGTTAGGTTTATTACTAATTTGAAGAAAATAATTGATGCAGGTGAAGAAAGAGCGTTACTTATCTCTGCAACAGGAACCGGAAAAACATATGCTTCTGCATTCGCTATGCGTGAGCTTGGATTTAAGAGAGTGTTATTCTTGGTTCATAGAGGTCAGCTTGCAAGACAGACAAAGAGATCCTATGAGAAGGTGTTTGCAAAAACAGTTTCAATGGGACTTGTAGGTGCTGGATATCATGACTATGATGCAGATTATGTATTTGCTACCGTGCAGACGTTAAATCGTGATGAGCACTTATTGCAGTACGCAAAAGATACATTTGATTGCATTGTTTTGGATGAAGCACACCATGTTCCAGCTGATACATATCAGAAGATAATGAAACATTTTACACCTAAGCTATGGCTTGGTATGACAGCTACTCCAGATAAGCGAGATGATAATGTAGAAGGGCGAAATGTGTATGAACTCTTTAATTATCAGATAGCATATGAAATTCGCTTACAGCAGGCAATGGAAGAGAATTTGCTCTGTCCATTCCACTATTTTGGTATCACAGACTTGGCAATTATTGGAGATGATGAGGAGGCAAATCGTGATTTTTCAATGCTGACGAGTGATGAACGTGTGAAACATATCATTACACAGGCCGATTATTATGGATATAGCGGGGATAAGGTCAAAGGGTTAATTTTCTGTAGCAGCATAAAGGAAACGGAAGAGCTATCTGCTAAGTTCAATCAGATAACAAATCCCGCAACAGGAAAATTGTATAGAACTATTGCTCTTAATGGTAGTTCATTTGAGCAGGAAAGACAGGATGCTTTTGAGCGATTGGCGATGAATGAAGAGGATGCCAATGAAGAAAAAACACCTTTAGATTATATTTTCTCAGTAGAAATATTAAATGAAGGTGTGGATATTGTTGAGGTGAATCAGGTAGTTATGCTTCGCCCAACACAGTCACCAATCGTGTTCATTCAGCAGCTAGGCAGAGGTCTTAGAAAAGCAAATGGGAAAGAATACGTTGTAATTCTTGATTTTATTGGAAATTACACTAATAACTTCATGATTCCGATTGCTCTTTCTGGTGACAGAACATATAACAAGGATAATATTCGAAGATACATCATGGAAGGTGGACGTGTGATTCCAGGTGCATCCACAGTACACTTTGATGAGATAAGCAGAAAGAGGATTTTTGCATCTGTAGATAGTGCAAACTTCAGTGATATAAAACTCATTCGCGAGAATTATACAAATCTAAAAAACAAGCTTGGAAGAATTCCTGCCCTTAGAGACTTTGATGATTATGGAGAAATGGACGTTATCCGTATTTTTGATAACAATGGCCTTGGTTCGTATTACAAGTTCCTTGTGAAATATGAAAAGGAATATAAAATTCGATTATCAGAGGATGAGGAAAAGGTTATTGAGTTTGTTTCTAAGAAGTTGGCCAGTGGAAAGCGAGTGCAAGAATTGCAGATGTTAAAGAGACTTCTCGCATATGCACGTGGTTTTTCAAAGATTGGATTATTTGCTGGACTTTCTGAGGATATGAAAGAATATGGAAAAGAAATATCGAGGGATCAAAAGGAAAATATAGTCAATGTTTTGACTAACGAATTTCCAGCTGGATCTGGAAAGAAAACCTATTCTCAGTGTGTATTTATAGAGGAAGATGCCTCTGATTATAAACCTACAGAGTCCTTTATTGAGATGTTAAAAAATGATGATTTTTATACCATACTAAAGGAATTGGTTGAATTCGGTATTAGCAGATATGAACGCGATTACAGCGATTGTTATGAGAATTCGGATTTGGTTTTATATCAGAAATATACCTACGAAGAAGTGTGTAGATTACTGAATTGGGAAAAGAACTTATCTTCCGTGATGAATGGTTATATGTTGGATAAGAAAACAAAAACATATCCAGTTTTTATTAATTATGATAAATCAGATGATATAAGTGATACTACAAAATACGAGGACCATTTTGTAGAAGGGTTTAGGGATCGATTGATTGCAATTTCTAAATCGGGAAGGAAACTACAGTCAGATGATGTACAGAATTTCTTAAAAGCAAAAGAGCGTGGAATTCAAGTGGAGTTATTTGTTCGAAAGAACAAAGACGATAAGATTTCGAAAGAATTTTATTATCTAGGACATATGACAGCTAGTGGAAATGCTAGGGAATTTACTATGGCTAATACAGAAAAGTCAGCGGTTGAAATCGAATGGATTCTTGACGTTCCAGTTCGAGAAGATATTTATGAGTACATTGTAAGTGCTTAAAATGGAGGCAATATGAAAACAGTAAGAGTGGTAGCTGCGGTTATTAAAGCTATAAATGAAAACGGTGAGCCAATCATCTTTGCAACACAGAGAGGCTATGGCAATTTTAAAGGTGGTTGGGAATTCCCAGGAGGCAAGATTGAAGAAGGAGAGACTCCACAGGAAGCTTTGAAGCGTGAAATTATGGAAGAACTTGATACAGAGATTTCAGTTGGTGAATTGATTAATACGGTGGAATACGATTATCCAACATTTCATTTGTCGATGGATTGCTTTTGGTGTGAGATTGTAAAGGGAGATTTGGTTTTGAAGGAGCATGAAGCGGCAAAATGGGTGACAAAAGAACAGCTTAATTCGGTGGAATGGTTGCCTGCAGATATAAAGCTGGTTGAGAATATTAGTACAAAACTGTAGAAGAGTGGAGAACTTTTAATCGTGACATTAAATGTTTAGTGATATACAAAAATATATGTGATGGAATTATAAATATACGTTTCTTATATGGTGTCGATATGGGATAAAAAACGAATATAGAATATTATCAAGAAAAAATGAATGACATAATTAGGTGTTTCCGGAGATGTGATTATGCAAAGTTGGGTAAGAAGGTCGAATAAAATAAAAAAAGAGAAAGATAATAGAAAAATTCAGTGGAGAATTAATATCGAGATAATAAATAGGATTATGTATGTAATTGCTACAGTGACATTAATCATTTTGATGGGGACGTTAAGTTTTATTACAGCTTACAGCCATAATGATTTAGTTATATCAATAATGTCGCTTTTGATGTTAGTATTATCCGTTCTTTTGAATGTAAAAAAGCTCAATCCATATATGGCTTTTGCGGTTATGATATTTGTTACAATATATGGAATAATAGGAGTTACAGTTGTTTTGAGAGGAAAAATTTCGCCACAGATGAGTGAAATAGTATGTAGATGGATTTCTGCTGGTAGCTTAGTAAGTTCAATTATGATTGAGTGGATACAAATAATAAGAGGGATAATAGAGGACTCTAAATTGACTGTTAAAAAATATGAAAGTAAGAAATTGAAATAGTCTATTGTAATTTTAAGGGTATTAAGATTAAGCAACATATGGTAAAAGCAGAGAACATCATTAGGAAGGGAAGAATGCATGGAGAAAGTTGAGCTAGTACAGCATTGGAATTATTTTGTTCATTGGCAGAACGATTAGATGATATAAAACATTATATAGATCATGGTTTAGAGGAACATAATGGAGTAATAAATTTTGTTCATGGAAAAGTTTACTCAGATATTTTTTAGCAGATTATTGTTCTAGCGGCATCTAAGTTTGAAATAATGAGTAAGGCTTTATGTAGTGCAAGGGGAGTAACGACTAAGAAAATAGTAGATATAAGCAAAACGATATTAGCATCACTCTCTAAAATTATTGATTTTGAGGTAAGTACGACTTTTGGATTAATACACCTTTACATGATTGGAAGACGACGTGTATTAACAGTGGAAAGAATATAAAAGTAGAGGGCTTAAACAGTAAGTCAGATTTCAGAGCTGTTAAGGTAAAAGAGTGTGTAGCAGTTCCTAAGTCAAAGAAACTGTTACAGTTCACACTTGATGACGGAACAGGCACAGACCGTACCATCCTTTCTGGCATTTATGCTTACTATGAGCCGGAAGAGCTTGTTGGCAAGACACTTATCGCCATCACAAATCTTCCACCACGTAAGATGATGGGAATTGATTCCTGTGGTATGTTACTTTCCGCAGTGAATAACCTGAAGGATTCAGAGGATGAAGAACTTCATCTTCTGATGGTTGATAACCATATTCCGGCAGGAGCAAAGCTCTACTAAAAATATATTATGATGATTGCCCCCATTAGATAGAAAAATCTGTCTGGTGGGGGTTTTATGTATAATATATATTGTGGAAGTTAGGCATGTTCAGTAATCTTAGTGAAGCGAAAGCTTCTGAAACATAATTAGGAGTATCATAGGTATGTTGTGCACTGTATGGGAAAGAATACTACTAAGATTCGCAATATCAAAGCATGTTTGTTGGAAGTGTTATTCAATGCAGGGACATAATGGGAAGCTATTGGTGAATTGGAAAATTAAATTCCAGTCCATTCACCCAAAAA
>NZ_QTWP01000005.1:0-167347 GCF_003461185.1 Roseburia sp. AF20-18LB | reverse complement strand
TCGTTAGATTTTTTGGTCTAACTTTTAGGGGTCGGTACACTGCTGCCGATATACCTTTTTTGCGAGAAATTCGCAAAGCGTATTTCTTACATTTCCCGGTATTTGGTAAGGAAACCACAGGGAAACTGTTTCGTTAATAATTCACAAAAATTTCCTCTTTGTGCACATTGATAAGAAATCACTGTGAAACATCTACAAAAAATCCAAAACAAATTAGTAAAAATCACCATAAAATAAGGGAAAACGATTACCTAAATAAGAATTGACCGACAATTTCGGGTGAAATATAATCAGCTTATCAAACAAAAAGCGCGCAGATTGTTTTGGAAGATACTGATGAAGGATGTATAGGAGGAATGTTTATGAGTAAAGTGATGAAAAAAATAATTGCATTTTGCTTTATGGCAGTATTGACGATAGCCATGATACCGCAGACAATAAAAGCAGACGAAGCAACGGATGCAAAGAAGGCAGTATATGTACAGGTGCCGCAGGACTGGGAAAATCCATGTGTCTGGGCATGGGATGATGATGGAAATAATGCATTTGAGGCGTGGCCGGGCGAAGAGATGGACGCAGACAGCGCAAATGAAGGCTGGTATTACATCTGGGTTCCAACCTGGGTAAATCATGTGATTGTAAATGCCAATGATGGAAATGTCCAGACTGCAGAGCAGGTGCTGGATGGAGAAAAGGACTGCTGGATTACCGTAACAGACGCAGATAATGCAGAAGTAACCTATGACAAGCAGACCACCGGTGAGACACCGGAATATGTGGAGAAATTTGCAATCCATGCAAAAGTAGATGCAGGCTGGGAAAATCCTTGCCTTTGGGCATGGTCAGCACCGGATGGAACTAACGCATTTGAAGCATGGCCGGGCATGGAAATGAAGCAGGATGACAACGGCTGGTATACCGCCAAAGCTCCAATCTGGGTAAATTCTATCATTGTCAATGCCAACGAAGGAAGTGTTCAGACCGATGACATTTCTATTGATGCCGCAGAAGTCTGGGTAACAGTAGATGCAGACGGAAAAGCAGATTTTAGTTATACAGACCCGGATAAAGCAGAGGTGGCAAATATAACCGTACATGTAATCACACCGTCTGACTGGGATGCACCTTGCCTTTGGGCATGGTCGGCACCGGACGGAACCAATGCATTTGCATCCTGGCCGGGCGAAGCCTTAGAAGAAGGCGAAAATGGATGGCTCATAAAAGAAGTACCGGGCTGGGTAAATTCCATTATTGTCAATGGAAATGAAGGAAGTGTTCAGACCAGTGATATTTCTGTGGATACAGGAAAGGATATCTGGCTTGTGGTAAAAGATGCCGATAACTTTGAAGTAAGCTATGAAGAGCCACAGGTAGATGAGGCAGCAGAACCGGCAACCGAAGCTCCGGCAGAAACAGCAGAGGCAGGAAACAATAATAGTGCTCCGATTGTAATCGGCATTGTGGTTATTGCGGTAGCAGTTGTAATTATAGTGGTTGTAGCAAAGAAAAATGCAAAAAATAAATAAAGATTAAACAAATAAGAACCAAGAAAAAGTCACAAGTAAAAGACAGGAGGACAGAAGTGAGAAGAAGAGTTAGAAGTAAATTGATGTCAATGGCGCTTACACTTACCATGGCAGCAGGATTGTTAAGCGGCTGTGGAGGAAACAGCGTGTCAGAGACGGATAAGACTACCATAACAATCTGGCATGATAAAGAAGATGCAGTGGCGGAAGTCCTTCAGAAGAAACTGGAGGAACTGGAACCGGATGTGCATGTTGTGCTGGAGAAGAAAAGTGATTTGACAGAAAGCCTTAAGATGGTGGGAAGTGACCCGAAAGCAGCACCGGATATGTATTTCTTTGCCCATGATAAAATTGGAGTATATGCAGAGATGGACATTCTTGCACCGATTACAGACATTATCCCGGAAGAGGAGCTGGATGTATATATGGATAATACCTTAGAGGCAGCAACCTACAAGGGAAAAATCTATCAGCTTCCTGTCTATTACGAGACTTTGTTATTCATGTATAACCGGCTTTATATGAAGGATGATGAAGTGCCGCAGACTACGGAAGAACTGTATCAATATATGCAGGATAACACTGCCGGCGGACATTATGGCTTTGTGGAACAGCACAGTACGCCATACTATGCAGCAGGCTGGATCAATGGCTTTAACGGTACGATTCTCTCAGCTGATGGCACACCGGGGCTGGATTCCAAAGAAACCATTGCAGCCCTGGAATATCACAAGAAATTTGTGGATTTGATGCCGGGCGAGACGGAGTATGCAACGGTAAATACCCTGTTTAAAGAAGGTATGGCACATTCTACCATTGCAGGGCCTTGGCTGGTGCCAACCGTAAGAGAAAGCGGAATGGACGTTGGTGTGGCAGCAATGCCGGTAATTGACGAGACCGGAAATCCGATTTCTCCATATATGGGAGTGCAGGGAATTCATGTGCTGAAAAATGCTGCAGAAAATAAGAAGGATGCGGTAGAAAAAGTACTTCGTGCCCTGATGGATCCGGAAGTAGAGGTGGATCTTGCAAAAGCAAGCGGCTGTGCACCGGCGATGGAAAGCTGCTATGAAATGGATGAAATCACATCAGATGAAGTGGTTATGGCAATGCACGATACCGCAGAACATGCAGTACCGATGCCGAATATTCCGGAAATGGATGTAATGTGGACGGTGGTTGGTAATCTTTTAACCGATGTCAACATGAGTGGAAAAGATGTGACGGAAAGTGCAGAGGCGGCGCAGCAGGAGGCGTTGCAGTTGATTGAAAGTATGAGGTAACAAATTGAAGAAAAATAAGAAAAAAGAAATCCTGTTTGCCTATTCCTGGTCGGCACCATCCCTGATACTGATTTTGCTCATCGTAATCTTTCCAATCCTGTATACCGGGTACATTTCACTGACCAATATGAATGTGTATCACTGGAATAATTATGAACTGATTGGACTGAAAAATTATAAGGATGCCCTGCTGGTGCTGGATAATGGCTTTATACAGGCATTTCTGGTAACGATTTTATGGACAATTATAAACATGGTGTTGCAGCTTATCATAGCATTCTTGCTGGCAAATCTGCTGAACCTAAAGCGGCTCCGCCTGAGAAATCTATATAAGACGCTGCTGATTTTCCCCTGGGCAATGCCGGGTTATGTATCCATTCTTCTGTGGAAAACAGGAATGTTTAACTCCCAGTTCGGTTTGCTCAATCAGTGGCTGGCAAAGTACAACATCGGGCCGGTAAAATGGCTGGGCAGCGATGGTATGGCATTTTTATGCTGTACCACCGTAAACCTCTGGCTGGCACTTCCATTTATGATAACGATTATGGACGGTGCATTGCAGAGTATTGAAAAGAGCTTTTACGAAAGTGCTGTTTTGGACGGAGCAACCTGGTTACAAAAAATGTGGTATATTACGATTCCGATGATTAAGCCAATCATTGCACCATCGGTTGTAATTACAACATTTACCACCTTTAAGCAGTTTGATATCCTGTTCCTGCTGACACAGCAGGTGGGTGCCAAGACCGGTTCGAATCTGCAGACAATCCTGACCTATGCCTATGAAAAGGCATTTATAACGAACAATTACGGCTACAGTTCTGCAATTTCCATGATAATATTTGTCATTCTGATTGTATTTTCTGTGCTGACCAATATGAAGCCAAAGGAGGAGACGGACTAACATGAAGAAACGAACCAGAGAAAATATTGGACTCGTCTTTGCAAATATCTTTCTTATCCTGCTTTGCTTTGTGGTATTGGTGCCGGTATTGTATGCATTTTCCGTGTCCCTAAATGCGGATAACAGCTTATTGAGTACAAATTTTTCTTTCCTTCCGAAACATTTCACCCTGGCAAATTATAAAGCAGTATTTACGGAAAAACCCATTATGCTGTGGCTGAAAAACAGTCTGATATTAGCAGTAGTAACCCTTGGAATTTCCCTTGGAACAGGAATTCCGGCGGCATATGTTTTCTCCAGAAAGGAATTTCCGGGCAGAAAAGCAATCCTTCGGACACTGATACTGCTCTATGCATTTCCATCCCTGCTTTCCATGACGGCGCTGTATAAGCTGCTGTCACCCATGGGACTGATTAATACCAGAACAGGTCTGATTATTGTATACACGGGAACCATGGCAGTATTTGCCCTGTGGAATATGAAAGGATATTTTGACACGATTCCGGTAGAAATTGAAGAGGCGGCAATGATTGACGGTACAACACCGGTGCAGCTTGTGACGAGAATCGTACTGCCGCTTGCAAAGCCGACCATCGCAGTAACAGCCATGATGGTGCTTATCTATGTATGGAATGAATACATTTTTGCAATTAATTTTATGACAGGTTCCGATACCTATACGTTAGCAGCAGGCTTATATTCCCTGCAGGCAACGGAAATGAGCGGAAGCTGGCCGATATTTGCGGCAGCGTCCATTGTGGTATCGATACCAATTCTGATTGTGTTCTTTGCACTTCAGAAAAATATGACAACCGGACTGACCTCCGGAGGTGTAAAAGGTTAAGAAAGGCTGGACAGAGAATGAACAAAAGTGCAATTTTACATATACCCATGTCACAGTATGCATATGGAACAGACGAAGAGCATGTGACAATCCGGCTCCGTACAGCCAAAGATGATATCAAACGCTGCAGGTTGTATTTCGGAGACCGGGCATGCCGCCTGACACCGGTAATTTTCACGGAAGCAGAAATGCATGTGGTGGCAGGCAGTGAATTATTTGACTATTATGAGGTGAAGCTGGTGCGCCCCTATAAGCGGCTGTGCTATTATTTCAGGCTGGAAAGTGGGACGGAAGAAATCTATTATTACGGAGACTGCTTCAGTGCAAAACTGGTGGATGACCGCTCCGAATATTACCAGCTTCCTTTTAATCACAGAGCAGACATTGTAAGACCGCCGGAGTGGGCGAAGGATGCCGTTATTTACAACATTTTTCCGGACAGCTTTGCTACAGGAAAAACGTATATCAGCGGCAAGCCAACAGAAGCCGCCTTTGAAGGAAATGTGGTAAGAGGAAAGCTGGGAGGCTGTCTTAAGGGCATTACCGAAAATGTGGATTACCTGAAAAACCTTGGCGTCAATGCCATCTACATTAATCCGATATTTGCAGCAGGCGAATATCATAAATATGATTTGCTGGATTATTTTCACATTGACCCATGCTTTGGAACAAATGATGATTTTAAAGAGCTGGTGGACACCTTCCATGCCAACGGAATCCGGGTGATTATTGATGGCGTATTTAACCATTGCGGCTGGCATTTCCCGGCATTTGAGGATGTGGTGCAGAAAGGCGAAGCATCCGATAAAAAGGACTGGTTCTATGGATTGCAATTCCCGGTTATCCGCCCCGAAGACCCGGAGGAGTATCCGAATTACGAGTGCTTCGGTTACGAGCGGATGATGCCAAAGCTTGATACGGCAAACCCGGAAGTAGCAGATTTTATCTGCAAAGTAGGGAGATACTGGGTGGAAGAATTTCACACAGATGGCTGGCGGTTAGATGTGGCAAGTGAGATTAATGATGCATTGTGGCGCAGATTCTACCGGGAGGTAAAAGAAGCCAATCCGGAGGCAATCTTAATTGGTGAAGTCTGGGAGACTGCCAATCACTGGCTGGATGGAACCATATTTGATTCAACGATGAATTATGATTTCCGGAAACACTGTAAACGCTTCTTTGGAGAAGAGAGTATCAGCAGTGCAGCATTTGACAGCCGGGTTACGAATATGCGGATGCGTTACCGGGAACAGACGGTATTTGCACAGTTAAACCTTTTAGACAGCCATGATGTGAGCCGGTTCTATTCCCTTTGCAATGAAAATGAATGGCAGTACCGGCTGGCACTGATTTTCCAGATGACATTTCCGGGTATGCCATCCATTTTCTATGGTGATGAGCTTGGCGTAACTGGAATTGAAGAGGCGGACTATCGGCAGGCAATGCCATGGAAAAAGGCATGCAAAGCAAAAACAATGGAAGAAAAGGGACTCCGGGAAAAATCTGGTGAACAGAATTCGGGCGATACTCTTTTTGACTTTATGCAAAGCCTGATTCGGTTGCGCCTGCATGAAGAACTGCTGCGAAGAGGTGATTTCCGCACGGTTTATACCCAGAAAAAAGGCGGGTTCTATATTTATGAAAGATATAGTGACACAGAACGGATTCGTGTTATGATAAACAGGAATGAAGAACCGATGGACGTTGCAGCATTTCTGGCAGAGTCGGGCAGTGGACAGAGTGAGATTCTGTTGGTGCATGGACTGCTGGGAAGCAAATTAGACGGCTACGGTTATGTAATAATGAAAGGCAGAGTGGAAGAGTGATAGCACGCATTGCATGGTAACAGGATATCGGGCAATAGCATGCAGATATGATGGCGGAAAATTATTTTGGCGCAGAAAGGACAGAAAATGGCGGTTACGATTAAGGATGTGGCAAAGCAGGCGGGAGTGTCTACGGCAACGGTCTCAAAGGTTATGAACGGCTCTTATTCCATTTCTCAGGAGACCATAGACCGGGTGAAAAAGGTCATGCAGGAACTGGATTACCATCCGAACCTCCGCGCGAGAAATTTTGTCACACAGTCTACAAAGACCATTGTCTTTGTGACCTCGCTGGGGAAGAATGCAGGATTTGCCAACCCGCATATGTTTGAAATGGTGTGTGGGATGGAGCATGTCTTAACGGAAAAAGGCTATAGCCTTGTAATAAAGAATATGTCATCTGTAGAAGCGAGGGATTATATCCACAAAGCAGCAGAAGAGAAGGCGGCAGACGGCTATATCATTCATGCGGCTGTTATTTCTAAAGAACTGGATGAAATGATTTTTCAGGAATCCATTCCCCATCTGGTGATTGGCAATCCTAACTTTACCAGCCATTTCTGCTGGATTGATATTGATAACCGCCTGGCGGGTGAACTGGCAGCGAAACATCTGCTGGAGCAGGGCTGCCAGTCCCTTGCATTTATTGGCGGAACGGAAGAGGATAAGATTTCCATGCACCGTCTGGACGGCGTGTTGTCGGTTCTGAATGAGCATGATGTGCTGGTGCCGAAAGATTATGTGCAGCGAGGGGAATCCCAATGTGACAGTGGATATGAGATGACCAAAGAGATTCTTTCCAATAAAGTAAGACCGGATGGCATTATCTGTGCCAACAATTACATTGCCTATGGCTGCGTCAATGCATTACATCATGCCGGAATAGAGATACCTTCGGATATCAGGGTCATTACTTTTGATGATTATCCATTTTCACAGATATTGAAGCCGCAGCTGACCGTAGTAAATATTGATATGTATGACATGGGAATACAGGCGGGAAAATACATCCTCCAGAAAATCAGAAAACCGAATCTGTATGCCCAGTCTTATATTACAATCCCGACATTGATTGTAAGGCAGTCGACCTGATATCGTAGCTGACTGATATCGCTGCAATCAGATACGGCAGTTAATCAGACCCGATGGCCGGTTGGAAATAACAGTTTGCCGGGAAGATAGAAACTACGAAAAAACGCTTAGTCCGAGTACTTTTTTAGTACAAGGTCTAAGCGTGTTTCTTTGATTAAATTCTTAAATCAGGATTTATTTACTACAGGAATTGCGGTACTGTACCGGTGTCATCTCGTATTTCTTTTTAAAGAGGCGGTTGAAATGCTCTACATTCTGATAACCCACGGAGTATGCAATGTTTTCAACAGTCATATTTCCGTTCTTTAAAAGAGTTCTTGCTTTTTTCATGCGGACACCCTGAACCAGTTCAACGAATGTTTGACCGGATTTTTCCTTAATATATTTGGAAATGTACGGCTCAGAGAGGTGGAACTGTTTTGCCATATCCTCTAAGGTGACGGTCTGGTAGTTTGTCTGAATGTAATTCTTCATTTCCATTAAGCGCTTATCCTGAATCTCAACACTGGATTTTATGGAAGGAACCTGATTTACTGCAACAACCAGTGCGCTGATAGAGGATTTGATGATATCGTCGTCGATACCAACACCCCAGTACATCTGACCATAGCAGGTGATTCCTACATAGGACATAGCCTTGGAAGAGGAACCATGGCTCAAAGCGTGTTCTTCGTATATGGACAGCTCATAGCTGATGCCGAAGTACTGTTTGATAATGTTGCTGACAGCATCCAGACGGCCATTTCCGTTGGCGCTGACCAGGCGGTTCTGCCCACCATGAACAATCGTAGCTTCTGCCATAATACCATCCACCTGTTTGAAGTGGCATTCTTCGATCTGGAAGTAAGGCTGGCGTTTTACATACTTATCTTCAAAGATTTCATATACCCACTGTGGAGACAGCTCTTTGTGCTCTTCATCGGAAACATGTTTTACCAGATAGCCGACTTCCTCACGCATTTTCTCTGGCAGAGAAATGCCAAAGTTCTGTTTCAAAATGTAGTTTACGCCACCTTTACCGGACTGGCTGTTGATACGGATAACGTCAGAATCGTAAGTTCTGCCCACATCCATTGGGTCAACCGGAAGATAAGGGACAGACCACTCGTTGAGCTTTTTCTCTTCACGCCATGCCATACCTTTGGCAATGGCATCCTGATGGGAACCGGAGAAAGCGGTAAATACCAGATCACCGGCATATGGCTGACGTTCGTAAACGTGCATTCTGGTAAAATTTTCATATTTCTCACGGATTGCAGGCAGGTTGGAGAAGTTAAGCTTCGGATCAACGCCGTGTGAGAACATATTCATGGCAAGAGTGATGATATCTACATTACCGGTACGCTCACCATTACCGAAAAGAGTTCCTTCGATACGGTCGGCTCCGGCAAGAATACCAAGCTCTGCGTCACAGACACCGCAGCCACGGTCATTGTGTGGATGCAGGGAAAGTGTTACGGCATCACGATATTTCAAATGCTTGTGAATGTATTCTACCTGAGTGGCAAATACATGCGGCATTGCATTTTCAACAGTGGTTGGAATATTAATGATTGCCTTATTAGAAGCCTTTGGCTGCCATACATCAAGTACTGCGTTGCAGACTTCCACGGCATAGTCCACTTCAGTTCCCGGGAAACTTTCCGGGCTGTATTCAAAGGAGAAGTTTCCTTCGGTCTCAGAAGCCAGTTTATTCAAAAGCTTTGCCCCGTCAATGGCAATCTGTTTTACTTCCTCTTTGCTCTTTTTAAATACCTGCTCACGCTGTGCAACAGAGGTAGAATTGTAAAGATGAATGACTGCGTGCGGAGCACCTTTTACCGCTTCAAAGGTTTTCTTGATGATATGCTCTCTTGCCTGGGTCAGAACCTGGACGGTAACATCGTCCGGAATCATATTGCGGTCGATTAAGGCGCGCATAAAGTTGTATTCTGTCTCGGAAGCAGCAGGGAAACCAACTTCAATTTCTTTGAAACCAATTTTAACCAGCATTTCAAAGAACTGCAGCTTTTCCTCTAAGCTCATCGGCTCAATCAGAGCCTGGTTGCCATCACGTAAATCAACGGAGCACCAGATAGGCGGCTTGTCGATATAATCCTTCTTTACCCAGTCATAAGTACATTCAGGCGGCATAAAATATGCACGCTGATATTTTTCGTATCCTTTCATATTGAACCTCCAAAAAAATATTCTGATTATGTTGCAGCGTAACCTGCGTAAAAAAAATCTTCCGTCTCTATCATTCGAAGATGAATCATAGAGACGAAAGAAAACTTTCGCGGTACCACTCTATTTCATGTTGTTACATGCACTCATTAGCACTATCATGCCATTCCCGGGTAACGGTGGGAGTCCGTCGCGACCTACTATAGGGTTCAGCCGGCAGCTTCAAGGCGAGTTCACTGTATTCCTTCTGCCGTCTTGCATCAACCGGCGGCTTTCTGAGAGAATTCCTGACAGTTACTATTCCTTTTCATAGCCTTTTTCAAATGTCTTTGGTAATACTAACACAAAAAAGTACATTTGTGTATGATTAAATTTAATCACTTATATTGATATATTTTAATAAGGAATCTGACCACTCTTGCTATATTTATTCCAAGCACCCTGATACTGGAAAGTTGCCACAATAGCATAAATTGCTGCCACAAGAATCAGCCATCCGCCAAACTCTCCCGACGAAAGGAATACGAAAATGGTATTAATGACGCCATAGACACAAAGTAAAATGGAGCATACACGGCTCTGCGCAAGATGAATAGCAAGTCCGAGTCCGAGCATAATTGCAGCATCAATCAGTGAGGTATAATTATGTAAAAAAGCAATAAGAAGCAGATTAATTCCTACACATATATAAATGATAACAGAAGAAGCAATAATATTTCCTCTGTATTTCTTGCAGAGTGGAGAATGATAGAAATCGTGTTTACTCATTCCCTGTGGAACCTGATTCGGTGCAGCGTATGGATTGCCATAAGGATATTGCTGAGCATTGTTAAACTGAGGCTGTCCATTATAAGGGTTCTGCTGAGCATTGTTAAACTGAGGCTGTCCATTATAAGGGTTCTGCTGAGCGTTATTAAATTGGGGCTGTCCATTATAAGGGTTCTGCTGAGCGTTATTAAATTGGGGCTGTCCATTATAAGGATTTGGCTGTCCGTTGTATGGACGCTGGTTTGGCATTGGAGCCGGTGCACCGCAGTTCGGGCAGGTTCTAAAGTTATCTGGATATTGTGTTCCGCATGATTGACATTGCATAAAATGTCTCCCCCTTTTGTATTCATTATATTATATAAGGTAATGCAGATGTATTGTATTCAGGTCGTTGACAGAATGAAATCATCTTTCTCTCAAAAACCTTAAAAATATCATCGAATCACCTATATCATATCATTCTATCTGTTTTCCTGATATCTGTAAACAATAAAATAAGAAGAAATCCCCATCTGCCTTACACGCTGGCATCAATATGAGCTGCTTTTTTGCGGAGCCCGGAAAGATGGATATTAATTTCGCGTCGTACAGACTGAGCAGTGACAGGTTCTTCACCAGACTTATCGTCATGCTCTGCTTTGACCAAATCGGCAGTGTGCTTATCTGAGCCATCATCTGCTGCACCCACAGACTCTTCGGCAGAATCCGAACCGGAAGAGATTTCTACATTATCGGCAGAATCGGATGTCGTTGCATCGGTTGAATCGGCAGAACTTTTATCCTTATCGGCTGGACTTACATCTTCATAAGGCTCTTTGTCCGGTTTTGTCTGATATTCCGGCGTCTTGGTATAATCATTGTGTTCTTTTTCAATGGCATAGGTGCGCTTTAAAATCTGCTCTAACATAGCCTTTTTCTTGGCTTTTGGAATGTGGGGGTCATTGGAAACTGTCTTAACTTCAGACATAAACTGCCCCATTTTATAGAGTTTTAGCTTTTCAACGTCCTTTTTGGTACGGCAGTTTTGAAGCTGTTTACGGTAAGCTGCCACTTCTTCCTTTAGCTTTTCATGTTCTTTTAGGGCATCCGGATTGACTTTTTCTAAATACTGTTCTTCCTCCGGAGTTAATTCCTGACCGGAGTCTAATTTTGCCTGAAGCTCCTGCTGGAAATTACTTTCATGCATCTGGGAAATCTGTTCCTGATAATGCTGTAACAGGCGTTCCTCCCGGGTCAGCTCCTGGTTCCGTTCTTTTTTTGTAGGACGCTGCGGGAGCCCCTGTTCCTTCTTGCGTTGGGAAAGAACCACAAGTGAGTTTTCGAGTTTGAGATTCATATCTTTTCCTCCTTGAAAAGTTCTGTGAAAATCCATTTTCACATATGCCGTTTATGAGAATCTACTATATAAATAATATCGGCAAAATAAAATAAGACTTTACAACAAAACAAACAATTGCTATTCTAAATATTAAGTAATTTAAGAGGAGGACATTTTATGTTTAACAGTAACGTGCTGTGGATTCTTGCGGCATTTGTGGTATATATGGGTGTGATGATTGCCATAGGTGCGAAATATATGAAAAGTACAAAGAATTCAGAAGATTATTTTCTTGGAGGAAGAGGCTTAAGCGGCTGGGTGGCAGCATTAAGCGCACAGGCATCTGATATGAGCGGATGGCTTCTGATGGGACTTCCGGGTGCGGTATATGCATTTGGAACCGGTCAGGCATGGATTGCTATTGGACTGTTTATTGGAACGGTCTGCAACTGGATATTTATTTCCGGAAGACTGCGCAGATATACCATCCGTGCCAATAACTCCCTGACTTTACCGGAGTATTTCCAGAATCGTTTCCATGATAAGAAGAATGTGTTGTTGTGTATTTCTTCTATAGTAATAGTCGTATTCTTCCTGGTATATACTGCATCTGCATTTGCAGCAGGCGGAAAATTGTTCCATGCAGTAACCGGTGTTGATTATACCGTAGCTTTAACTATCGGTGCAGTTGTTATTTTACTGTATACCTTCATGGGAGGTTTTATGGCAGTATGTGTAACAGACTTTATCCAGGGAATGCTGATGCTGGTTGCACTTCTTGCAGTGCCTCTGATGGCATATGCGGTGGTAAGTGGCAATGGCGGATTAAGAGAACTTTTAGATGCTAGCGGAGTAGCAGGAGGAAGCGATTCCTATATGAGCCTCTGGCAGAATGGTGGAGAGCCATATCGTGCCATCGATATTATTTCACAGCTCGCATGGGGATTGGGATATTGCGGAATGCCTCATATCCTGACCAGATTTATGGCGGTAAAGAGCCAGAAAGAATTAAATAAATCCAAAGGTATTGCAATTGTCTGGGTAGCATTATCCTTAACCTTTGCCTGCATCATCGGTGTGGTTGGAAGAGCGTACCTGTATCCGGAAGTGCTTGGAAGCGCCGGGGCAGATTCTGCGGAAAATGTATTCATTAATATGATTACACATTTGTTTACGAAGCAGTATGCATTGCCGTTTGTTGCAGGAATCTTCCTGTGCGGAATCCTTGCAGCAATTATGTCTACTGCAGATTCACAGCTTTTAGTAACCGCATCTTCCGTATCAGAAGATATATACAAAGGTGTAGTAAATAAAGAAGCAAGTGATAAAAAGGTTCTTATGGTCAGTCGTATTACCGTAGTGGTAGTTGCGATTATTGCTTATATCATTGCACTGAATCCGAACAACTCCATTATGGGACTGGTATCCAATGCATGGGCAGGCTTTGGCGCTGCATTTGGACCACTGGTAGTATTGTCACTATTCTGGAAGCGGACGAACAAACCGGGAGCAATTGCAGGAATTGTATCCGGTGGTGTGGCAGTTATCATCTGGGATTATATTCCTTTGATGAAAAACGCAGACGGCACCATGGTAACACTTGGAACCGGAACCGGAATCTATTCCCTTCTGGTAGGATTCTTCTTAAGTTTAATCTGTATCGTAATTGTGAGTCTTTGCACCAAAGCACCAAGCGAGGAAATGCAGAAAGAATTTGCAGATGTTGCTGACAAGAGCATAGAATTATAATAGAAAAGAAAAGCTGTTTATTTGCAATGGTAAAAGGATGCCGGCAAGTAAACAGCTTTTTATAATGAAAAAACAAGGCAGAAGTGAAAAATACCGTAAAAAAGATAGGAAATGGATTGTACACAAAAAAATACAATTTTTCTAAAAAAAGTATTGCAAAAGCGTAACCTGTCGTGTATACTAATCCTTGCTGTGACATTGATAGCGTAGAAGCGTGAGGTTGCTGCCCACTGTGGCAGGTTTTCCGTGGAGCGAATGTCAAGTTAGGAAACTGGCGACAAGTCACTGTATCACGAATATGGTCTACAGAGGTAGAAACAACGTGTGTAAAGCTTATGACACACACGGAGAAGTGTACAGTCACCGCTTGTCGTACTGAATTAAAGTGCGAAAAGGAGGCGACTTTTTTTATGGCAAGTCAAGTAATGAGAATCACATTGAAAGCTTATGATCACGAATTAGTAGATTCATCAGCAAAAAAAATCATCGAGACTGTAAAGAAAAACGGATCACAGGTGAGCGGACCGGTGCCGCTGCCAACTAAGAAAGAGGTAGTTACCATTCTTAGAGCAGTACACAAGTACAAAGATTCCAGAGAACAGTTCGAGCAGAGAACTCATAAGAGACTGATTGATATCATTGCTCCGACACAGAAAACAGTTGATGCATTATCAAGATTAGAAATGCCGGCTGGTGTCTACATCGATATCAAAATGAAATAAAGTCAAAACAAGTAGTAAATCCTGAGGGGCCGCAAGGCTTTCTAGGATGAACGGGAAACCGTTCCGCTGTAGAAAAAACAGGAGGAAAGATAATGAAGAAAGCAATTTTAGCGACAAAAGTCGGAATGACTCAAATCTTCAACGCAGACGGCGTATTAGTGCCGGTAACTGTATTACAGGCTGGTCCTTGTGTAGTAACACAGATTAAAACTGTTGAAAACGACGGATACAGTGCAGTACAGGTTGGTTTTGTTGACAAGAAAGAAAAAGTTGTAAACAAAGATGCCAACGGTAAGAAAGAAATCAGAAACAGACATGGCGTAAACAAAGCTGAAATGGGACATTTCAAAAAAGCTGGTGTGTCTGGAAAGAGATTTGTAAGAGAGTTCAAGCTTGAAAATGCAGCTGATTATAATCTTGCAGATGAAATCAAAGCAGATATCTTTGCAGAAGGCGATCATGTAGACGCAACTGCAATTTCTAAAGGTAAAGGATTCCAGGGCGCTATTAAGAGACTTGGTCAGCATAGAGGACCTATGGCTCACGGTTCTAAATTCCATCGTCATCAGGGTTCCAATGGTTCCTGTTCTACACCTAGCCGTGTATTCAAGGGCAAAGGAATGCCGGGACATATGGGAAGTGTTAAGATTACAACTCAGAACCTTGAAGTTGTAAGAGTAGACGCAGAGAACAACCTGCTTTTAATCAAAGGTGCTGTTCCAGGACCTAAGAAAGCTTTAGTAACAATCAAAGAATCAGTAAAAGCAGCAAAATAGTGCATTTAAGAAAGGAGGAACACACAGATGGCTAAAGTATCTGTTTATAATATGGAAGGCAAAGAAGTTGGCAATATGGACTTAAACGATGCTGTATTCGGTGTAGAAATTAACGAACATCTGGTACACATGGCAGTAGTTCAGCAGTTAGCTAACAATCGTCAGGGAACTCAGAAAGCTAAGACACGTTCTGAAGTATCCGGTGGCGGAAGAAAACCTTGGAGACAGAAAGGAACTGGTCATGCAAGACAGGGTTCAACAAGATCTCCGCAGTGGACTGGCGGTGGTACAGTATTCGCTCCAGTACCAAGAGACTATTCTTTCAAATTAAACAAGAAAGAAAAGAGAGCAGCTTTAAAATCTGTTTTAACATCTAAAGTTCAGGAAAATAAATTCATCGTTGTTGATGAACTGAAATTAGACGAAATCAAAACAAAGAAATTCGCAGAGGTTATGAACAATCTGAAAGCAGACAAAGCATTAGTTATTTTAGGCGATATGGATACAAACGTAATCAAATCCGCTGCAAACATTGCAACTGTTAAGACAACACAGACCAGCGAAATGAACGTATTTGATGTATTGAAATATGACACAGTAGTAGCAACAAAGGCTGCTGTTGAAAAAATCGAGGAGGTGTATGCATAATGGCAAACGTACAGTATTATGATGTAATCCTCAAACCAGTAGTAACTGAGAAGAGTATGGCAGCTATGGGAGAAAAGAAATATACTTTCTTAGTACATCCGGAAGCTAACAAAACCATGATCAAAGAAGCAGTTGAGAAAATGTTCGAAGGCGCTAAGGTTGCCAAGGTTAACACAATGAACCAGGAGGGCAAGAACAAAAGACGTGGTGCTGTAGTTGGAAAAACTGCGAAAACAAAGAAAGCTATCGTTCAGTTAACAGAAGATAGTGCAGATATCGAGATTTTCTCCGGACTGTAAAATCCGGGAAACTCAGCTAGGCACAGAAAAGTGCGATAATAAACTTATTTATTGAAAGGAGAAAAACAATGGGAATTAAGACATACAACCCATATACACCTTCCAGAAGAAATATGACTGGATCTGATTTCTCTGAAATCACAAAGAAGACTCCTGAGAAATCCCTTACAACTTCTTTAAAGAAGAACTCCGGTCGTAACAATCAGGGTAAAATCACAGTAAGACACCAGGGTGGTGGAAACAGAAGAAAATACAGAATCATCGACTTCAAGAGAAGAAAAGATGGTATCCCGGCAACTGTAATCGGAATCGAGTACGATCCAAACAGAACAGCTAACATCGCTTTAATCAGTTATGCAGATGGCGAGAAAGCATATATCCTTGCTCCAGAAGGATTAACAGACGGAATGACTGTTATGAACGGAGCAGAAGCAGAAGTAAGAGTTGGAAACTGCTTGCCACTGGAGAACATCCCAGTAGGTACTCAGGTGCACAACATCGAGTTATACGCTGGCAAGGGCGGACAGCTAGTACGTTCTGCAGGAAACAGCGCACAGTTAATGGCTAAAGAAGGAAAATACGCAACACTTCGTCTTCCTTCAGGAGAAATGAGAATGGTTCCTCTGAACTGCCGTGCATCCATTGGTGTAATCGGTAACGGTGACCACAACCTTGTAAATATCGGTAAAGCAGGACGTAAACGTCACATGGGTATCCGCCCGACAGTCCGCGGTTCTGTTATGAACCCGAATGACCATCCACACGGTGGTGGAGAAGGTAAGGCACCAGTTGGACGTCCAGGTCCATGTACACCTTGGGGCAAACCTGCTCTTGGACTTAAGACACGTAAGAAGAAAAAAGCTTCTAACAAGTTAATCGTAAGAAGAAGAGACGGCAGAGCTATTAAATAGTAGATAGGAGGAAATAAAATGGCAAGATCACTTAAAAAAGGACCATTTGCAGACGAAAGCTTACTGAAAAAAGTAGATGCTATGAACGCAGCAAATGATAAATCAGTTATCAAGACATGGTCACGTCGTTCCACAATTTTCCCATCCTTCGTTGGACATACAATTGCTGTTCATGACGGAAGAAAACATGTTCCTGTATATGTCACAGAGGATATGGTTGGACACAAACTCGGTGAGTTCGTAGCAACAAGAACTTACAGAGGCCATGGAAAAGACGAGAAGAAATCAGGCGTTAGATAAATAGAATTTTGAAAGGAGGTTTCACTCATGGCAAAAGGACATAGAAGTCAGATTAAGAGAGAAAGAAATGCAGTAAAAGATACTAGACCTTCCGCAAAGTTGTCTTATGCAAGAATGTCAGTTCAGAAAGCTTGTTTCGTATTAGATGCTATCCGCGGTAAAGACGTTGAGACAGCACTTGCGATTGTAACTTACAATCCAAGATACGCATCAAGCGTAATAGAGAAGTTATTAAAATCTGCTATTGCAAATGCAGAGAACAATAACGGAATGAGCACAGAAAACCTTTATGTTGAGGAGTGCTACGCAAACAAAGGACCAACAATGAAGAGAATCAGACCAAGAGCACAGGGTAGAGCTTACAGAATCGAGAAGAGAACAAGCCACTTAACAATTGTGCTGAATGAAAGATAGGAGGGCAAACATGGGACAGAAGGTTAATCCTCATGGCTTAAGAGTCGGCGTTATCAAAGACTGGGATTCCAAGTGGTACGCAGAATCTGATTTTGCTGATTTCTTAGTAGAAGACTATAACATCAGAACATTTCTGAAAAAGAAATTATATGCTGCAGGTGTTTCTAAGATTGAAATCGAAAGAGCATCCGACAGAGTAAAGGTTATCCTTTACACAGCTAAGCCGGGCGTTGTAATCGGTAAAGGCGGAGCTGAAATCGAGAAAGTAAAAGCTGAATTACAGAAATTTACAGACAAGAAACTTGTTGTAGATATCAAAGAAGTAAAGAGACCAGACAAAGATGCTCAGTTAGTAGCTGAGAACATTGCACTTCAGTTAGAGAACCGTGTTTCCTTCCGTAGAGCAATGAAATCCTGTATGGGAAGATGTATGAAAGCTGGAGCAAAGGGTATTAAGGCATCCGTATCCGGACGTCTTGGCGGAGCTGATATGGCTCGTACCGAGTTCTATTCAGAAGGAACTATTCCACTTCAGACATTAAGAGCAGATATCGAGTATGGATTTGCTGAAGCAGACACCACATACGGTAAAGTCGGTGTTAAAGTTTGGATTTATAAAGGAGAAGTACTTCCTACAAAAGGAAATAAGGAAGGAGGAGTTCAGTAATGTTAATGCCTAAGAGAGTAAAACATCGTAAACAGTTCCGTGGTTCTATGGCCGGAAAAGCGATGAGAGGAAATAAAATTACAAATGGTTCCTACGGTATCGTAGCACTTGAACCATGCTGGATTCGTTCCAATCAGATTGAGGCAGCCCGTATTGCTATGACAAGATATATCAAGCGTGGTGGCCGTGTCTGGATTAAAATTTTCCCAGACAAACCAGTAACTGCAAAACCAGCAGAAACCCGTATGGGTTCCGGAAAAGGAACTTTAGAGTACTGGGTAGCTGTAGTAAAACCAGGACGTGTATTATTTGAAATCTCTGATGTATCTGATGAGGTTGCAAAAGAGGCATTACGTCTTGCTACACACAAATTACCTTGTAAATGCAAAGTGGTTTCTCGTGCAGACTTAGAAGGCGGTGAATCAAATGAAAACTAGTAAATATTTAGAAGAATTAAACACACAGTCCGCTGCTGATTTAAAAATGCAGTTGGTTGAAGCTAAAAAAGAACTTTTCAATTTGAGATTCCAGAACGCAACAAATCAGCTGGATAACACGAGCAGAATCAAAGAAGTTAGAAAGAATATTGCCAGAATCCAGACCGTTATTACTCAGAAAGAAAAAGTTGCTGAATAATTTCAAAAGAATCATACCTGCTTAAGCAGGCAAACAGGCAATCATAAATGAAAGGAGATTCGTCGTGGAAGAAAGAAATCTTAGAAAAACACGTGTAGGCGTTGTTGTAAGTGATAAAATGGATAAGACCATTGTTGTTGCTGTTAAAGATAACGTAAGACATGCATTATATAACAAGATCGTAAAGAAGACATACAAATTAAAAGCTCATGATGAGAACAACGAGTGTAAAATCGGTGATACCGTCAGAGTAATGGAAACAAGACCACTCTCTAAAGATAAGAGATGGAGACTTGTAGAGATTATGGAAAGAGCAAAATAATAGAAGGAGGCTACCGGCATGGTACAACAGGAAACCAGACTTAAGGTTGCTGATAACACTGGAGCAAAAGAATTGCTGTGCATCCGTGTTATGGGCGGTTCAACCAGAAGATATGCAAATATTGGTGATGTAATTACAGCTACTGTTAAAGATGCAACACCAGGCGGCGTTGTTAAAAAAGGTGACGTTGTAAAGGCAGTCGTTGTTCGTACAGTAAAAGGTGCTCGTCGTAAAGATGGCTCTTATATCAAATTCGATGAAAACGCTGCAGTTATTATCAAAGATGATAAAACCCCAAGAGGAACTCGTATTTTTGGACCAGTAGCAAGAGAGCTTCGTGAAAAACAGTTTATGAAAATTGTTTCTCTGGCTCCGGAAGTATTGTAGGAGGTACCCGAAAATGGCAAGCTTGAAAATTAAAAAAGGTGATACTGTAAAGGTAATCGCTGGAAAAGACAAAGACAAAGAAGGCAAAGTAATTGCTGTAAATAAGAAAAACAATACTTTACTTGTTGAAGGTATCAATATGGTAACAAAACATGCAAAACCAAGCATGGCTAACCAGCAGGGTGGAATCATCCATCAGGAAGGACCTATTGATGCTTCTAACGTAATGTATCTTCACAAAGGAAAAGCTACCCGTGTAGGTTTCAAAATGGATGGAGATAAGAAAGTACGTTATGCAAAATCTACAGGTGATGTAATCGATTAATCGTAAGAGAGGAGGAGCAGCAAGTTGAGTAGACTTAAAGATCAGTACCAGAACGAGATCATTGATGCAATGACCAAAAAGTTCGGCTATAAAAACATTATGGAAGTACCAAAGCTTTCTAAGATTGTTATCAACATGGGTGTTGGTGAAGCAAAAGAAAACGCTAAAATCTTAGAGTCAGCTATGAAAGATATGGAAACAATTTCCGGTCAGAAACCAGTTACTACAAAGGCGAAGAATTCCATCGCTAACTTCAAGTTAAGAGAAGGAATGCCAATCGGATGTAAAGTTACTTTAAGAGGCGAGAAGATGTATGAGTTCGTAGACCGTCTGGTAAACTTAGCTTTACCACGAGTACGTGACTTCAGAGGAGTTAATCCGAACGCTTTCGACGGTAGAGGTAACTACGCTCTTGGTATCAAAGAGCAGATCATTTTCCCTGAAATTGAATTCGATAAGGTTGATAAAGTAAGAGGAATGGATATTATTTTCGTAACAACTGCAAAGACAGACGAAGAAGCACGCGAATTATTGACATTATTCAATATGCCATTCGCTAAATAAGACAGGAGGGAATTTAAATGGCAAAGACTTCTATGAAAGTAAAACAGCAGCGTAAACAGAAATTCTCTTCTAGAGAATACAATCGTTGCAGAATCTGTGGTCGTCCACATGCATATTTAAGAAAATATGGAATCTGTAGAGTTTGCTTCCGTGAACTGGCTTACAAAGGTCAGATTCCGGGCGTAAAGAAAGCAAGCTGGTAGGCTGTAAAGCCATTCTCTTAAATTGAGTGAGACCGAAGCCCTTGTGGCGTAGGTCGAACTTGACGGAGAACATCTACAACAAAGAAAGAGAAGAATAATAGGAGGCAGACACATCATGACAATGACAAGTGATCCAATTGCAGATATGCTTACAAGAATCCGTAATGCAAACACTGCAAAACATGATACAGTTGATATCCCGGCTTCTAAAATCAAAGTGGCAATCGCAGACATTTTAGTAAGAGAAGGATACATTGCAAAATATGACATCATTGAAGATGGAATCTTTAAGACCATTCGTGTAACCTTAAAATATGGTGCAGATAAGAATGAAAAGATTATTACCGGACTGAAGAGAATTTCTAAACCAGGACTTCGTGTATACGCTGGTAAAGATAATCTTCCTAAGGTACTTGGTGGACTTGGAATCGCAATTCTTTCCACAAACCAGGGAATCATCACTGACAAAGAGGCTAGAAAGCTTCAGGTTGGTGGCGAAGTATTAGCATTTGTTTGGTAGGCATTGAACACTTGATGAAATCGAGCCGCAGGCGAAGATTGAGGCTAGTGTGAAAGCCGTTCTGTGAGATTACTGAGCGCAAGCCCTTTGGGGTGCGGTGCGAAGTTAGCGAGCAGAACTACCTTAAGAGTATATTCTTAAGGCATAGCGCAGGTAACAATAAACCACAAATTATACAGGAGGTACGGGCATGTCACGAATTGGAAGAATGCCAATCGCAATTCCAGCAGGTGTTACTGTGGAATTAGCAGAAAATAATCAGGTGACTGTAAAGGGTCCAAAAGGAACATTAAGCAGAGTATTACCATCCGAGATGGAAATCAAAGTAGAAGGTTCTGAAGTAACCGTTACAAGACCAAATGATTTGAAGAAAATGAAATCCTTACACGGATTAACAAGAACACTGATTCACAACATGGTTGTTGGTGTAACAGATGGATTTACCAAAGAACTTGAAGTAAATGGTGTAGGTTACAGAGCATCTAAAGCAGGAAAGAAACTTACATTAAACCTTGGATATTCTCATCCGGTAGAGATGGAAGATCCAGAAGGATTAGAGTCTACAGTAGATGGTAACAAGATTATCATCAAAGGTATCGATAAAGAAAAAGTTGGCCAGTACGCAGCTGAAATCAGAGATAAGAGAAGACCTGAACCTTACAAAGGAAAAGGTATCAAATATGCTGATGAAGTTATTAGACGTAAAGTTGGTAAAACTGGTAAGAAATAATTAAAGGAGTGACGAGAGATGGTTAATAAAGAATCAAGAACAGCAGCTCGTGAAAATAAACATAGAAGACTGCGTAATCGCCTGGCTGGAACAGCAGAGAGACCACGTTTAGCTGTGTTTAGAAGTAATAATCATATGTACGCTCAGATTATTGACGATACAGTTGGCAATACCCTCGTAGCAGCATCTACAATGGATAAAGATGTAAAAGCAGCTTGCGAGAAGACTAATAACGTTGATGCAGCAGCACAGGTTGGTACTGCAATTGCAAAGAAAGCATTAGAAAAAGGTATTACAACAGTTGTCTTTGATAGAGGCGGTTTCATATATTCCGGAAAAGTAAAAGCATTAGCTGACGCAGCAAGAGAAGCTGGATTAGAATTCTAATAAGGAGGAAAACAGTACATGAAACGTACAATTATTGATGCTAGTCAATTAGAATTAACAGAAAAAGTGGTATCAATCAAGCGCGTTACGAAAGTTGTAAAAGGTGGACGTAACATGCGTTTCACAGCTCTTGTTGTTGTTGGTGACGGCAATGGTCATGTGGGCGCAGGACTTGGAAAAGCAACTGAAATTCCTGAAGCAATCCGCAAAGGAAAAGAAGATGCTATGAAAAAACTTATCACTGTAAAATTAGATGAGAACAATAGTATTACTCATGATATCAGCGGAAAACATACTGGTGCATCTGTTTTATTAAAGAGAGCTCCAGAAGGTACCGGTGTTATCGCAGGCGGTCCGGCTCGTAACGTATGTGAGCTGGCAGGAATCGAGAATATTCGTACAAAATCTCTTGGTTCCAACAATAAGCAGAACGTAGTACTTGCTACTATCGATGCTTTAAGCAAACTGAAATCCCCGGAAGAAGTTGCAAAACTTCGTGGATTATCTGTAGAAGAAGTAGTAGGTTAAGGAGGAATAAGAAATGGCAAATTTAAAAATTACACTCGTAAAATCTACTATCGGTGCAGTGCCAAAGAATAAAAAGACAGTAGAAGCATTAGGTCTTAAGAAAATTGGTGCATCAGTTGAACGTCCGGATAACAAAGCTGTTAGAGGAATGATTCAGCAGGTAAGACATTTAGTGAAAGTAGAAGAAATCTAATTATAGAGATAAGGAGGTGCCAGAAATGGATTTATCCAATTTACAGCCGGCATTAGGTTCTAAGCATAGTGATAATTTCAGAAGAGGCCGTGGTCACGGTTCAGGAAACGGTAAGACCGCTGGTAAAGGACACAAGGGACAGAAAGCTCGTTCCGGAGCTCCAAGACCAGGCTTTGAAGGTGGCCAGATGCCTTTATACAGAAGATTACCGAAGAGAGGTTTTAAATGTATTAATTCCAAGACTATCGTTGGAATCAATGTATCTGCTCTTGAAGTATTCGACAACGATGCAGTAGTATCTGTTGAAACTTTACTGGAAAAAGGTATCGTAAAGAATCCAAGAGATGGAGTTAAGATCCTTGGAAACGGCGAACTTACTAAGAAGCTCACAGTTCAGGCTAATGCATTCAGCGCAAGCGCAAAAGAAAAAATCGAGGCTCTTGGTGGAAAAGCTGAGGTGATCTAATGTTTGATACAGTTCGTAACGCATTTAAAGTAAAAGATATTAGAAATAGAATTTTATTTACCTTTTTTATGCTGATTATCATCCGAATCGGTTCACAGTTACCGATTCCGGGTGTTGACCGGAATGTGTTTGCAGACTGGTTTGCTAATCAGAGTAGTGATGCGTTTAACTTTTTCGATGCAGTAACAGGCGGTTCATTCTTACAGATGTCCGTCTTTGCATTGAATATCACACCATATATCACATCTTCCATCATCATGCAGCTGTTGACGATTGCAATTCCAAAACTGGAAGAGATGCAGCGTGACGGTGAAGAAGGAAGAAAGAAAATTGCAGAGATTACACGTTATGTGACTATTGCTCTGGCTTTAATCGAAGCAATTGCAATGGCAATCGGATTCTCCAGAAGCGGTTATCTGACCGATAAAGGATGGCTTACGATTCTTCAGGTAATTGTAACCTTGACAGCAGGTTCTGCAGTACTTATGTGGATTGGTGAGAGAATTACGGAAAAGGGTGTTGGAAACGGTATTTCTATCGTACTTGTAATCAACATTATTTCACGAATTCCTAACGATTTTGGAACACTGTATGAGCAGTTTGTAAAAGGAAAGATTCCTGCAAAAGCAGTTCTTGCAGTAGTAATTATCGCAGCAATCATTTTAGTAACCGTTGTCTTTGTCGTTGTCCTTCAGGCAGCTCAGAGAAAGATTCCGGTACAATATTCGAAGAAAATTCAGGGAAGAAAACAGGTAGGCGGTCAGTCTACGCATATTCCTCTGAAAGTAAATACCGGTGGAGTTATCCCGGTTATCTTCGCACAGTCTTTAATGCAGTTTCCGGTTGTTATTGCGTCTCTCTTAGGAAAGGGCAATGGAACAGGAATTGGCAGTAAGATTTTAAAGGGATTATCCCAGTCTAACTGGTGTAACCCACAGGAGCCAATCTACAGCATTGGTTTGGCTGTATATCTTGTATTGATTATTGCATTTGCATACTTCTATACATCCATTACATTCAATCCGCTGGAGATTGCGAACAACATGAAGAGACAGGGTGGATTTATCCCGGGTATCAGACCTGGAAAACCAACCAGCGATTATCTGAATCGGATTTTAAATTACATTGTCTTTATCGGTGCGGCAGGCTTATCCATTGTTGCAGTTATTCCAATCTTCTTCAATGGAGTATTTAAAGCAAACGTATCTTTCGGTGGAACATCTATCATCATTATCGTAGGTGTTGTTATCGAGACAATTAAACAGATCGAATCCCAGATGTTAGTTCGTTACTATAAAGGATTTTTGAATGACTAATGTGTACCAGAAGGGGGTGCTGCAAATGCAGCGTCTCCTGTGGTGCACTAAAGTTGTTTATAGAAGAAAAAGCAGATTAGCTTGCAAAGAAGAAGGTAAACAGGAGGTTTTCTTTATATGAAAATTATTATGTTAGGAGCGCCGGGTGCTGGTAAAGGTACACAGGCAAAACAGATTGCAGATAAATATTCTATTCCACACATCTCAACAGGAGATATTTTCCGTGCAAATATCAAAAACGGAACAGAATTAGGCAAGAAAGCAAAACAGTATATGGACCAGGGCGCTTTAGTTCCGGATGAATTAACCTGTGATCTGGTAATGGACAGAATACAGCAGGATGACTGCAAGAACGGCTTCGTACTGGACGGTTTTCCAAGAACCATTCCTCAGGCAGAAGCATTGGATGCAGCACTTGGTAAAATAAACGAGAAGATGGACTATGCAATTGATGTAGATGTTCCAGACGAAAATATCGTAAATCGTATGAGCGGCAGAAGAGCCTGCTTAAATTGTGGAGCAACCTATCATCTTATTTCCATTCCACCAAAGGTAGAAGGAATCTGTGACCGTTGTGGCAGCGAAATCGTATTGCGTGAAGATGATAAGCCAGAGACAGTTCAGAAGAGATTAAAAGTATATCATGAGCAGACACAGCCATTGATTGATTATTATAAGAATCAGGGCATTTTAAAATCTGTAGACGGAACACAGCCGATGGATGAAGTATTCAAAGCCATCGTTACAATCTTAGGAGTGTAAATAATGTCGGTTACGATTAAATCAGCAGAAGAAATAGAGCTGATGCGTCAGGCAGGAAAGTATCTTGCTAAAGTACATCAGGAACTGGAACGTGCAATCAAACCTGGAATCAGCACATGGGAGATTGATAAAATCGGAGAAGAGACCATCCGCAGCCTTGGCTGCGAACCGAATTTCCTGAATTATCAGGGCTATCCGGCATCCGTCTGTGTATCGGTCAACGACGAAGTTGTTCATGGAATTCCAAGAAAAGACCATATTATTAAGGAAGGCGATATCGTAAGCCTTGATACCGGTCTTATCTATAAGGGATATCATTCCGATGCGGCAAGAACCCATGGAGTTGGTGAAATCAGTAAAGAGGCTGCTCTTTTAATAGAAAGAACCCGGGAAAGCTTTTTCCAGGGAATGCAGTATGCAAGAGCCGGAAGAAGGCTTTATGAAATCTCAGGAGCAATTGGAGATTATGCAGAAAGTTACGGCTACGGAGTTGTATATGATCTGGTAGGGCATGGCATTGGAACCCATCTTCATGAGGAACCGGAGATTCCGAATTTCCGTCAGTGGAGAAGAGGACTGAAGCTGAAGGCAGGAATGACATTGGCAGTTGAGCCGATGATAAATGCCGGAAGCCCGGATGTGGAATGGATGGATGATGAATGGACAGTAGTAACCTACGATGGTTCCTTATCTGCACATTATGAAAACACCATTCTGATTACAGAAGGAAGACCGGAAATCCTTACATTGACAGAGGAGGAAAGAGAATGTATCTGGCAAGAGTAAAGGCAGGTCACGACCGGAATCAGTACTATGTAGTGCAGTCACAGGATGAAAAATTCGTCTATCTTGTAAATGGAACCACAAGAACCTGTGACCGGCCGAGAAAGAAAAGCTACAAACATGTACAGCTTGTAAAAAAGCTTCCGCAGGAAGTCTTAGAAGCAGTAAATAAACCTGGGCTTACAGAAAATGCAAAAGCAGCAAAGCTGATTAAGGCTTATGAGCAATATATATTAACCAGAAAAGATTGATTTAGCAGGAGGAAAGAAAATGTCAAAGGCAGATGTAATTGAAGTAGAAGGAACAATTTTGGAAAAGCTTCCAAACGCAATGTTTCAGGTGCAGCTTGAGAATGGCCATCAGGTACTGGCACATATCAGCGGCAAATTAAGAATGAATTTCATTCGTATCTTACCAGGTGATAAGGTTACGATTGAGATGTCTCCATATGATCTGACAAAGGGCAGAATTATCTGGAGAGATAAATAAGGAGAAAATTCGAGAAAAGTAGTTGATTTTTCGGAATCTCTATGCTAAAATGCTAAATGGACGCTTTTGTGAAAACAAGGGCATATTATGCTGTTTAGCAGAAAGAAAAGAGAAATACCCATGGAAACAGGTTTTCCGGGGCGCAGGCAAGTAGAAAGGAGGATTATGCTGTGAAGGTAAGATCATCAGTTAAACCTATTTGCGAGAAGTGCAAAGTTATCAAAAGAAAGGGAAGCATCAGAATCATCTGTGAAAACCCTAAGCACAAACAGAGACAGGGTTAATTTCCACTTTGTTTGAAAAATTATGTGCGGCTGCAGCGCATGAGAATGTGCTGTTCATAATATAACGCGAACGCGCGTGGTCTGTTGCGCAGTCCTTACATACCGAGAGGATGCAGCAGATTGTGGCTGGGATTGCTAAGCAATCATTACTATAGGAAGAAAAAGGTGTATGCACACATTTCAGGGCGGGAAACCGCAGCTGCATGGGTCTTTGGAATTCCTTACTATTAACAAAGAAATCTATATGGAGGTGTAAACACACATGGCTCGTATTGCAGGTGTAGATTTACCAAGAGAAAAACGTGTTGAGATTGGTTTGACTTATATCTATGGAATCGGCAGAGTTAGTGCTGACCGTATCCTTGCTGAGGCAAACGTTAATCCTGATACCCGTTGCAGAGACTTAACTGACGACGAGGTAAAAAGAATTAGTGCAGTAATCGATGAGACTCAGGTTGTAGAAGGTGACTTAAGACGTCAGACAGCTCTTGATATCAAGAGATTACAGGAAATCGGATGCTATCGTGGAATCCGTCATAGAAAAGGACTTCCGGTTCGTGGTCAGAAAACAAAGACCAATGCAAGAACAAGAAAAGGTCCTAAGAGAACTGTTGCAAACAAGAAGAAATAATTCTTGGCAACTTTATAATTTTAAATTTAAGAAAGTAGGTTAGTTTAGATATGGCTAAAGTTACAAAAAAAGTGACAAAAAAGCGTGTAAGAAAAAACGTTGAACATGGACAGGCACATATTCAGGCATCCTTCAATAACACCATCGTTACATTAACAGATGCTGAAGGTAATGCATTATCATGGGCAAGTGCCGGTGGTCTTGGATTTAGAGGTTCAAAGAAATCTACTCCATATGCTGCACAGATGGCAGCAGAAACTGCTACAAAAGCAGCTCTTATACATGGATTAAAAACAGTTGATGTTATGGTTAAAGGACCAGGATCAGGAAGAGAAGCAGCAATCCGTGCCCTTCAGGCAGCCGGACTTGAAGTTCTTTCTATTCGTGACGTAACTCCAGTTCCTCACAATGGATGTCGTCCACCAAAACGTCGTAGAGTATAATTAGGAGGGATATCTAAAATGGCAGTAAATAAAGTTCCTGTTCTGAAAAGATGCAGATCTCTTGGTTTAGAGCCAAGTTATTTGGGATATGATAAAAAATCTAACAGAGAATTAAAGAGAGCGAACAAGAAGGTATCTGAGTATGGCCTTCAGCTTCGCGAAAAACAGAAAGCAAAATTCATTTACGGAGTATTAGAGAAACCATTCCGTAACTATTATGATAAAGCAGACCAGATGAAAGGCATGACAGGTACAAACCTGATGACTATCTTAGAGAGCCGTCTTGATAATGTTATCTTCCGTCTTGGATTTGCAAGAACCAGAAGAGAAGCAAGACAGATTGTTGACCACAAATTCGTTACAGTTAACGGAAAGTTAGTTAACATTCCTTCTTACCTGGTAAAAGCTGGCGATGTAATCGAAATCAAAGAGAGCCGTAAAAATTCCCAGAGAATGAAAGATGTCGTAGAAGTAGCTGGCGGCAGATTAGTTCCGGAATGGCTTGATGTTGATGCAGAGAAAATGCAGGGAACCGTAAAAGAGTTACCTTCCAGAGAAATGATTGATGTACCAGTAGACGAGATGCTTATCGTCGAGTTGTATTCTAAATAATCATAAACTAGCGGGCTGAAAGAAGAAACAAATTACCCGAAAGAAGGAGGGGCTTTGTAGTGTTCGATTTTCAAAAACCAACAATTGAAATTGCTGAAATTTCTGAAGACAAAAGATATGGAAGATTCGTATGCGAACCTTTGGAAAGAGGATATGGTACAACACTTGGTAATTCTTTAAGAAGAATCATGTTGTCATCCCTGCCAGGTGCAGCAGTAAGTCAGGTTAAAATCGATGGTGTACTTCATGAGTTCAGTTCTATTCCTGGCGTAAAGGAAGATGTTACTGAAATCATTATGAACATCAAAGAGCTTGCAATCCGTAATAACAGCGCTGATGATGAGCCTAAGGTAGCTTATATTGAGTTCAGTGGTGAAGGCGTTGTTACAGCAGCAGATATTCAGGTAGATCAGGATATTCAGATCATGAATCCGGATTTAGTAATTGCACACTTAAACGGCGGTGCTGATTCCAAATTATACATGGAATTAACCATTACCAAAGGTAGAGGTTATGTCAGCGCAGATAAGAACAAAGATGCAGATTTACCAATTGGTGTAATCGCAGTAGATTCTATCTATACACCGGTAGAGCGTGTGAACTTATCCATTCAGAATACCCGTGTGGGTCAGATTACCGATTACGATAAACTGACACTTGACGTATATACCAATGGAACACTTGCTCCAGATGAAGCAGTCAGCTTAGCTGCAAAGGTATTAAGCGAGCACTTAAGTCTTTTCATTGACCTTTCCGAGAATGCTAAGACAGCAGAAGTCATGATTGAGAAAGAAGACAATGCGAAGGAAAAAGTTCTTGAGATGAACATTGACGAACTGGAGTTATCCGTACGTTCTTACAACTGCTTGAAGAGAGCAGGTATCAATACTGTTGAAGAACTTACAAACCGTACACCGGAAGATATGATGAAAGTTCGTAACCTTGGACGTAAGTCTTTGGAAGAAGTATTAGCAAAATTAAAAGAATTAGGCCTTCAGCTCAATCAGGGCGACGAGGTTTAAGATAACTCAGTGCAGCAGCACCAGTAAGCCCGACGAGCGTGGTGATGTTGGTTCATGAGTGGCACAAAACAAGCATTCGGTAAGTAAGTCCGATGAGCATGGCCGGATGTACCACAAATGGAGGAATAAAAATGGCAAAGTATAGAAAATTAGGAAGAACATCTTCCCAGAGAAAAGCATTACTGAGAAATCAGGTAACAGCATTATTAAACAATGGTAAAATTGTTACCACAGAAGCAAAAGCAAAAGAAATCCGTAAAATTGCAGAAGGCCTTATTGCAATGGCAGTTCGCGAGAAAGATAACTTCGAAGAAGTTACTGTAAAAGCTAAAGTTGCAAGAAAAGACAAAGACGGCAAGAGAGTAAAAGAAGTTGTAGATGGTAAGAAAGTTACTGTATATGACGAAGTGGAGAAAACAATCAAGAAGGATAATCCTTCCCGTCTTCATGCAAGAAGAGAGATGTTAAAAGTTCTTTATCCTGTAACTGAAGTTCCTACAGAAGCAGCAGGAAAGAAGAAAAATACAAAGAAAGTTGATTTAGTTGCAAAATTATTCGACGAAATCGCACCTAAGTATGCAGACCGTAACGGTGGTTACACAAGAATCGTAAAGATTGGTCAGCGTAAAGGTGACGGAGCTTTAGAAGTTCTTATCGAGTTAGTATAATTAACATCGTTTTATATGAATCAATTAAGAGTCAGGACATTCGTGTCCTGGCTCTTTTTTTTCTTGTTTACAGGAAATGAGACATTTGTCAACTTGATGGAAAGAGACAATTGTATATAATGAAATTAAGATAAAAGAATGGAGCAGGGAACAGATGATGAGACAATTTATGAAACCAGAAAGAATTCGAATCATAGCAGTGCTGGCTATTTTCAATTATATATTTTTAGGCTCGGAGTATCTGTTTGACAATATGATACGCTATGCAACAGATTCCGCAGGAGTAGTAAGGGCACAGAACTATGTGCTGGGAATCAGCGTAATAGGATTCCTGTTATTCCCGTGCATTAACCGTTATTTTAACCAGAAGATGCGGGAGATGGGTTTATATTTATTGCCGATAGCAGGAATCATCTGCATTTTCGTAATTCAGGAGCATTTGTCCTATCGAAGTATGCTTTTATCCGGATTCCTGCTTTATATTTTATATGGCATGATTGGAAGTGCTGTACATTATTATGCTGCGGTAAGCCTTTCGACAGAAAAAGGACTTGCACAAACCGTTGGATTTGGATATGCCTTTGGATTATTGCTTCAGTTTATCAGAAATAATCTGATACATAACAGCACTGTAGAGTCTGTTGCACTTTCCGTTTTTCTGGCAGCAATGGTATTGCTGGTTCGCAGACTGAGTCTGGAATGTAGCCGGGGGGGAGTAGGAGCAGAGGCTTCAGGGACAGATTCAGATACTGATATCCGGAAGAATAACAGGCGAAGCCTCAGACATCCGATGCTTGCGGCACTGCTTTTGATTTCAATAGTGGTTCTGATGACATGCATTTTTTCCAGTCTGGACAATGCAGTAACTTTAGTACATGCAGGTGGAAGTGTAGATATTGGTCAGTGGCCGAGATTATTGCTTGCGGTAAGCGGACTGTTGGCAGGAGTGCTTTTTGATATAAAAGAGCATAGATTTATGCAGATTATGATGTACTGTGTGACACTGCTTTCAACAATGTGTGTAGTGATAATAGTCTGGGGCGGACCATTTATGGCAGGTCTTATTGTTTTCTATTTGTCCGCAGGCTTCTTTGTGGTATATTTTACCACCAGTTTTATGGACCTTTCCTATTATATGAAAGTACCGGAGTTATGGGCTGGACTTGGAAGGGCAACAAATAATATCTGTGTCGGGATTACAGGAACTATTTCCCTGATGCTGATAGAGACCGGGGATGGAATGCGCATCAGCATCATAGCATTGATTTTATTTGCAGTTATCAGTATGCTGGTATATTTGTATATGGTACAGTTTCGTATGGATATACAGGAAGAAAATATGGCGAAAATGTTGGAAAAAGAACGTGAAAAATTTTTGGAGGATAAATTTCAGGCGTTTGTGAAGAATTATGCACTTACAAACAGGGAGCAGGATGTGTTAAGGTTATTGCTTTCTTCTGATGAAAGTGCACAGGTAATAGCAGAGCAGCTATATATTTCAAGAGCAGCATTGTACCGTTATATGGCCTCTTTAAATGAAAAGACAGAGACGAAGTCGAGAATTGGGCTTCTTCAGTTTTATTATAGCTGGAAACAGCCATAAATCGTGGAAAATCCCTAAAATGAGACAAATGTAAACTTATCAAAGCAGGTGGGAAAAGCGTATATTCATATAGTAAAAGGACAGAAAAGGAAGGAGGAAAAACGTGAGAAAAAAATCCATTAGAGGATTGCTTTGTCTGCTCATACTGGTGGTACTGGGAGGCTGCGGAGCCTGTAACGTGTGCGGTGGAAGTGGCAGTTTATAGAAGAAAGTAAAGGAGAAAAAATATGAAGATGCGAAAGAAAATTTCCTGGTTGTTAAGCTTTTTTATGGTATTTTCATTATTTATGGGAAGTGCCGGCATGATTGTAAAAGCTGATGGACAGAAAGCAGTGGTCAGAATTGCAAGACAGGACAGCACAGCGACCGGAACCGTGTATTATAAATGGGATACGGCGGCTGAATGGACGGAAGTAAACCAGACTGCATATAATGATACACCAATAGAAATAAACAGACCGGATGACAGTCTTGACCATACAGTACATTTTAAAGTAGTATGTGGAACGGATACAATAATCAATCACTGTCAGGTGAATAAAAATGGTGCACAGGATGCAAGTCTTGACAAGAATATACTTACATCAGAGGGAGGACAGGCATTTTCTGTAAGTGCCTCAGAGCAGGTGGAACTGATTCTGGAATTTCGCACTGCAGCATCCGGAGGCGGTGGTTCCACAACGGGTCCGGCATCCGGAGAAACAATTGCAGTTACAGCAACTGCAGTGGGAGGAGCAATTGGAGACTTACAGATAGATGGCATGAGGATTGGTTCCGGAATGGGAACGAATATATCGGGCAGCTTTGCTGGAGATAAGACGCAGCAGCACAGAGTGGCAATTGCAGCAGATTTTGGTTATGCATTTGCATCCATTATGGTAAATGGAACAGCAATTCCATTAGGTGGAACGACAGACAATCTGGAATTTGAAGTGGCTCCGGCAGATTCATATCAGATTGAAGTAGCACTGACTACGAACAGCAGCCGTAATTATAATATTATATGGGCACCATCCCTTACAGTAGCAGAACAGCATGGATTTGGAAATGACTGCGTTATTGAACATGGAAGCGTGGAAATAATCAGTGCACAGTTAGGGGATGGAACTGTGGTAAATGCAGCAGAACTGGCAGGTGGAAATATAGCAGATGCATCCACAAGACTGGATGGAGACTTTGGCTATGCCGAATTTAAAGCAGGCACCAAAGTAACCATTAAGTTTACACCGGATTATGGTTATCAGTTATTGAGCGCATCTTTAAATGGTGGAAAGCTGACAGCAGTAGATTCACAGGTAGGTACCTTTGTATTGGATATGCCTGCAACAGATTTACATCTGAGTGCATTATTTACAAAGTCAGAGGATAAAGTAAATACGGCAAGTACAAAAGTAGACGGTGCAACCCTTGGAAATGCAGAAAACATTATTGGTTCCGGAAATCTTCAGTTAAATATTGCAGATATCAGTGGAACAGAACTGAATCAGATACAGAGTGGCATGCAGGCACAGGCAGGAAATGGAGAGATTCAAAGCTATCTTTCCATGGATTTATTCCAGGTCGTAAACAAAGGAAATTCCAACGATGCATGGGAAACCCAGTTGACCGATTTAAATGCGAAATTAAATGTAACCCTTCAGGTAAAAGATGAGATGAAGAACCAGCAGGGAACTTATTATATGATTCGAGAGCATGATGGTGCCTATGAAAAACTTCCTGCAACGTATGATGCAGCAAGTGGAACCATAACCTTTGCAACTGATAAATTTTCGGCATATGCACTGGTATTTGAAGCCGGAACTTCATCAGGTACGACAACGCCGGGAAGCGGAACAACAGGAAATACCACAGCAGGAAACACATCACAGACCGCAACCGTGAAAACAGGAGACATGACTCCGGTTGGCATCTGGTTTTTACTGGCACTGTGCAGTGGCATAGGAGCTATTTATTTTGGATGCAGAAAACGGATAAAAGATTGAAAGAATATATTGGCAGACCACTCCTATATTGTTATAATGAAGAAGGTTCATGAAAATGTTATGCAAATCAGCAGGAGGGTTTAGAAATGAGATTTAATATTGAAGGCGAACCAATGCCGGTTGTAGTCTGTGAATTAGAGTCAGGCGAAATGATGATTACCGAAAAGGGAGCAATGTCCTGGATGTCTCCGAATATGCAGATGAATACTGTTGGCGGCGGAATTGGAAAAATATTTGGAAGAATGGTTAGTGGAGAGAGTATGTTTGTAAATACATACACTGCAATGAATGGTCAGGGAACCATTGCATTTGCATCCAGTTTTCCGGGATGTATCCGGGCATTTGAGATTCAGCCAGGTTCAGATATTGTATGTCAGAAGTCAGCATTTTTAGCATCTACTTCAGGAGTTGAATTGTCCGTATTTTTCCAGAAGAGAGTAGGAGCCGGTTTCTTTGGCGGAGAAGGATTTATTATGCAGAGACTTTCTGGACAGGGAATGGCATTTGTTGAATTTGACGGCTATATCAAAGAGTATATGCTTCAGCCTGGCCAGTCAATTATCGTAGACACAGGATATCTTGCAGCAATGGATTCTTCCTGTTCTATCGACATACAGACCGTACCTGGCCTTAAGAATATCATGTTTGGTGGAGAGGGAGTATTCAATACCGTAGTAACCGGACCGGGTCGTGTATTCTTACAGTCCATGCCAATCTCACAGATGGCAGGATGTCTGCGCCCATATCTTCCGAGCGGAAAATAAATCTCCGAGGGAAGAATGAAGCACCAACTGGAAAGTAAATCATAGAAGTATGTAGAGAAAAACAGCAGCCTATGAACAGGATAAAGTTCATGAGCTGCTGTTTTCAATTTGCATGAGTAGCGTGAAACTCACAAAGGGTGTTTTTCGTAGTTGCCAAGCGATTATTATTTGTAAGAAGCTGCCGGTGGCGGGCTCTGTAGGTTATAAACTGGCGTTATAACTCTTCCCGCTGGGCTGCCGGCAGGGTGAAGATAAATTCTGTGCCGACTCCTTCGGTGCTGATGACGTTGATATTTTCATCATGTGCCTGAATAATTTCTTTTACGATAGAGAGTCCAAGACCGGAACCCTTCTTGTCCTTTCCACGGGACAGGTCGGTTTTGTAGAAACGCTCAAAAATTTTGTTCTGGCTGTCTTTTGGAATTCCGATGCCGGTATCCTTGACAGAAACAAATACTTTTTCGCTTTTCTTGGTGGTCTCAATGGTGATTTCAGAATCATGGTGGCTGAACTTGATGGCATTGTCAATCAGATTATAAACCACCTGCTGAATCTTGCTCATATCCGCTTTTACATAAAGTGTTTTACCGGCAAGAATCAGGTGGAAGGAAATCCGTTTGGCTTTGCAGGTTCCCTCAAAGGTAAGACAGGTCATTTTAATTAACTGGTTAATGTCAAATTCGCTGACATCTAACATTGTGCCGTGGCTGCCGTATTTATTTAACTCTAAGAGGCTCTGGGTGAGCTTGGACAAACGGTCTGTCTCGAAAACAATGATATTTAAATATTTTTCCTGCATCTCCGGTGGAATCGTTCCGTCTAACATGGCTTCCACATAACCTTTGATGGAAGTAAGCGGAGAACGGAAATCATGGGAGACATTGGAAATAAATTTACGCTGGTCATCCTCCAGGGTATTCAGCTCGTTTGCCATATAATTTAGAGAAGCGGCAAGATAGCCGATTTCATCATTTTTATGTACCGGAATTTTATAACTGAAATTGCCCTCGGCAAAAGCATCAGCACCCTTAATCATTTTGCGGATTGGGATGTAGACCTCGAAGCCAATGATAATCAGTAACAGGGTTGCACAGATAAAAATCAGAAGCAGAGTCAGGTACATAATATTCAGTAAATGTGCATGATGGTGCGTGATTACGGAAAGCGGCTGGTGAATCAGCACATATCCACGCACCTTGTAATTAATCGTAATCGGCGAAAATACCGTAAGATGCGTATCGTCATAATAATTATAAAAAGAACCGGTGGTGTAATATTTGCTGCCAAAATCTGCCACATTAAATCCGTCAATGTGTGTCAGGTGGTCCATGTCCACAGATGCATTGGAGTTAATCAGAATATCACCATCTGTATTCATGACCCATATTTCTGAAGAAAGATAAGTGCTAAGGGTGGCAAGACTGTCATGCAAGTCATCTACCGTAATATCTTCATTGAAATAGTTTGAAGCATAGGTAGATGCAATCATATTGGCTTCCTTGTAAAGCCGGTCAACTTCGGTATCTTCAATATATTCATAAGTATAGTGGGAGCTGAAGGTGGATACGAGAATAAAGCCGAGAATGCCAAAAATCACATATCCAATCAGCAGCTTCAGATAAAGTCGTTTCTTCATTCTTTAACCTCGAATTTGTATCCGATGCCCCAGACCGTAGAAATGCTCCAGGCGGTATGATCGTTAATTTTCTCACGAAGTCTTTTTACATGAACGTCAACGGTTCTGGTATCGCCTACGTATTCATAGCCCCAGATATGGTCTAAAAGCTGTTCTCTGGTAAATACCTGATTCGGTGAGGATGCAAGAAAATAAAGAAGCTCTAACTCCTTTGGCGGCATATCAATTGTTTTGCCGTAATATTCTACGGAATAGTTGGAAAGATTGACCACCAGATCCGGATAAGTAACACATTTTAAATCCGGCTGTACAGGCTCCTGCTTCACCGGCTGGTAGCGGCGGAGCACCGCCTTGACTCTGGCAACCAGTTCTTTGGAATCAAAAGGCTTCATGATATAGTCATCTGCCCCCAGCTCCAGTCCGAGAACCTTGTCAAAGATTTCACCTTTGGCAGATAACATAATAATCGGAACATTTGCTTTTGCCCGGATTTCACGGCATACCTGATAACCATCAATGCCCGGAAGCATCAAATCAAGAAGAATCAGATTTGGTGCATAGGTTTCAAATTCTTTCAAAGCAGATTCCCCATCATGAACCATCTTTGTATCAAAGCATTCCTTCGTGAGATACAGGGAAATCAGTTCTGCGATATTAACATCATCATCTACAATTAAAATTTTCTGTTTTGCAGCCATAGGAAACTTCCTTTCTGTTTTACGTAGTTCATATACTTGATTTATTTAAATTCTGCAATGGTAACACCGGCATCTCCTTCGCCAAATTCTCCTAAGTGGAAGGACTTGATATAAGACTGTCGTTTCAAATGACTCTGTACGGCACTGCGCAGGGCACCGGTTCCTTTTCCGTGTACGATGCGCACGGAAGGAAGATGTGCAAGATAAGCATCATCCAAGTATTTATCCAAAAGAGCAATAGCTTCATCCACTGTTTTTCCAATCAGATTGATTTCTGTGGAAACAGAAGCGGATTTACTCATCTTAAGCTTTCCGGCACCGGTCTTGGCATATTTCTTGCTGCCCGGAGCAGCATCTTCGATTAGTACTAAATCCTTGATGTTTACCTGGGAGCGGAGAATTCCCATCTGCACAAAGAGGTCACCCTTTGCATTCGGCAGGGAGTGTACCGTTCCGGTTAAATTCATACTTAATACTTTTACGCTGTCACCGATACGAAGCTTCTTTGGAACCTTTGGATTGTAGATGGCAGTATCTTTTTCCTTTGAGCTCTTTTTCTCATTGGCAGCCATTTTCTCCCGGATATTGGTACGCTGTTTTTCCATTTCCTGAATGGAAGGTCTGGTAGTGCCATATTTATTGAAATTACGGATTGCCTCATCGGCAGTATCTTTGGCTTCCTGCAGAATCTGGTTTGCTTCTTCTTTTGCTTTACGAAGAATGGCATCCCGGCTTTCATCTAATTTTTCCTGCTTGTTCTTTAACTGCTGTTTTAATGCAGCAATTTCTGATTTGTAACGGTTGATTTCGGCCTGTTCTTTCTCTATGGTGATGCGGCTTGCTTCCAGGTCGGAAAGTAAATCTTCAAAATTCTGTTCATTACTGCTGATACGGGTTCTGGCATCCTCAATTAAAGTATCGGAAAGACCGAGTTTTTTGGAAATTGCAAAGGCATTACTTTTTCCCGGAATACCGATGAGAAGGCGGTAAGTCGGACTTAAGGTCTCTACATCAAATTCGCAGCAGGCATTTTCAATTCCACTGGTAGTTAAGGCATAAATCTTAATCTCACTGTAGTGGGTGGTCGCCATGGTACGGATGCCTCGACTGTGAAAATAAGATAAGATAGAAACCGCCAGGGCAGCGCCCTCCGTAGGGTCAGTTCCGGCACATAACTCATCAAAGAGAACCAGGGAATGTTCATTGGCTTCTTTTAAAATGTGGATAATGTTGGTCATATGGGAAGAAAATGTGCTTAAGTTCTGCTCAATGCTCTGTTCATCTCCAATATCTGCAAAAATATCGTCAAAAACAGCAAGCTCACTGCGGTCTCCGGAAGGAATCGGAAGTCCCGCCTGTCCCATCAGAGTGAGAAGTCCCACAGTTTTTAAGGAAACGGTTTTACCACCGGTATTCGGGCCGGTAATGACAAGCTGGTCAAAATCGCTGCCTAAGGAAATGTCGATAGGAACTACTTTTTTTGCGTCCAGCAGAGGGTGTCTGCCCTTTAAAATACGAATTTTCCGTTCCGTATTAAAATGCGGTGTAATTCCATTGTATTCCAAGGCATAAGCTGCTTTTGCAAATATAAAATCAAGCTCTGTTAAAAGCTGATAATCGGTTTCAATGGCAGGAATATATTCCCCTGCTTTTGCCGATAAAGTGGCAAGAATAACGGCAATTTCGTCCTGCTCTTTGATGGATAATTCTTTTAATTCGTTGTTCAGATTTACCACAGCCATTGGCTCAATGAAAAGAGTAGAACCGCTGGATGACTGGTCATGCACCATACCGGTAATCTGGGATTTGGCTTCGGCTTTTACCGGAAGGCAGTAGCGGCCGTTACGCATGGTAATGACAAAATCCTGCAGGCAGTTTCTGACATTCTGGTTATTTAACATCTGGTTTAACTGCGCATGGATGCGGTCGCCGGTTGAGCGGATAGAACGGCGGATGGATTTTAAATTACTGCTGGCATCATCACTGATTTCATCCACAGAAATGATGCAGCGGCGGATCTCATCACAAAGAGGACTAAGAGGTTCTAAACCATCAAAAAGTTCGCTCAGGGAATCAGACGGAAAATCTTCCCGTTCCTTTCTGCCATAGGCTTTGACCCGGCGGGCAGTCTCTAATAATTTACAGAGGCCGAGAAGCTCTTCGATATTCATGGTTCCGCCGATTTCCACACGTCGGATGGCGGAAGAAAGCGGTTTGATACCGGAGCAGTCAAGCCGTCCTTTTTTCAGGCTGCGGTTCATGGCATCCTTAGTCTGCTGCTGTGCATTGGTAATCTCTGAGAGGCTGGTGGAAGGAAGCAGGGAAAGACAGCGTTCCTTGGTATCCGCACCGAAAGCATACTCCGCGAGCCGCTCTACAATTTTATTATATTCTAATGTTCTTAAAACCTTTTGATTCATAAATATTCTCCATAAAATGTACTAAAAATCACTGCTTCTATTATACCCCAAACCAATTGTGGTGAAAAGGGCGGTTGAAAATAAGTTTCCTGATAAATGGCAGGATAAATATTTTGATCCCACGATTTTATAATAACTCGGACAGTGCCTTTGCCAGTGCTTCACAGGCTTCTGGAATTTCTGATTCTTCCAGTGAACTAAAGCCCAATAGAAAGATATCTTCGGAAGCCGTTCCAGTATGGAAGTACTGTTGAACACCATAAATGGAAATGGACTTTTCGCGCAGGGCGTCAATCAGCTTTTGCTGGTTGGTGCAGTTGCGGATCCGGACAATAATGTGGGAACCGGCAGGCGTATCTACTACATCCATATAGGAAGAAAGAAATGTATGGATGGATTTCAGCAGAAGATTATATTTATGTTCATTTATCTTAACCAGCTTCCGCAGGTGACGCTCAAAGTCACCAGATGCAATAAAATTGGATAAGGCAATCTGGTTAAAGGAAGGAAGTGCCGCATTAAAATAGCGGTACATTTGCTCATACTTATCCAAAAGAGAATATGGGAGAACAAAAAATGCCGTCCGCATGGATGGAGTCAGTATCTTGGCGAAAGTGTTAAAATAAATGACATGGTCATAGTGGTCAAGAGACTGCAGGGATGGAATCGGTCTGGTCTGATGCGGGAATTCACTGTCGTAGTCATTTTCTATGATGTAGGCATCGTTTCTGATTGCCCACTCCAAAAGCCGCAGCCGGTTGCTGACCGGAATGGTGCGGCCGGTAGGAAACTGATGGGATGGCATAACATAAAGAAGGTTACAGCAGGAATCAAAAAGCTTGTCAATATCAATGCCATTTTCAACAACTGGAATCGGAAAAAGTTCATATCCGTTCTGGAGAAAAATATTCCGGATACCGTTGTGAGATGGCTCTTCATAGGCAATCCGGTGCTTCTCTGCCGGGAGCAGCCGGCTGATGATTTCAATGCCGTACTGGGTGCCGGGCACAAGGATTACCTGTTCCGGGTCGCAGTGAACGCCACGGTTCCGGTTCAGATAATGACAGATATTGGAACGGAGTTCATAGTTTCCTTTATTGGATTCGTATTGGATTTTCTTCTGATTCTCTTCCTGAAGTAAAGCATTGTTTACGTGCTGCCGCCATAGCTTCCACGGAAAAAGATGGGAATATACGACATCATGTTTAAAATCATAACGGACAGGAGTTGTTTTTGGTGCAGGATTTTGTCCGGAAATAGAAGAAGTTATCTTTTTGGAAACCGGAGGAACAGAAAGGGTGTCCAAGAAAGTATTGGAGATATCCTCTACATAATAACCGGAGCCTGGAACAGAGCGGACATAACCCTCTGCCGTTAATTGCAGATAAGCTTTGGATACTGTGTTCAGGCTGATATTAAGCTTTTCAGAAAGCGTCCGGATTGGCGGAAGGGCAGAGTTCTTTGGCAGGGAGCCATTAGTGATTTCTTCAATGATGGAAGTATATAACTGCTGATAGAGCGGAGCCGAATCCGCCTTGTTAACATAAATCATAAAATCCTCTCCTTTGCATCAGGTGATACAGTTAATTTATTATATAGTCGCATAAAATCCTTTTCAATAGAAAGAACAAAATTGTAACCATGAAAAAAGTAAAAATTGTCACTTTTCGAATAACAAAATTAGTGATATGCTCAGGACAACAAAAAAATAAAGAGAACAAATCAACGACGGAGTTGACCAGGGAAACCTGTGTCAACTCTATTTTTTTTACGCGAGTAGCGAGAAAAAATCTGGGAGAAAAGAAGGAGCCAAGCTTGCTTGAGCGAACTTCTTTTCAACCCAGATTTGGACGAGCACCGCGATAACCCGAGAAATTTGCAAAGCATATTTCTCGGGTGACGCGAGTAGCTCGATGCTGCAAAGCATATTTCTCGCGTGATGCAAATAGCGAGAAAGGAGTGAATCCAATGGCTGAAAGCAGAAAACGTCAGACATCCGTATTTATATTATTAATATTAGCTGCAGGAACCGTTTATAAAGTTCCATATCTGAAGTCTGTTTTCTATGACCAGCTGGTAGCAAGCCTTGATATTACCAATACACAGCTTGGAATTCTTTCTTCCTTCTATGCAGGCGTAAAGATGTTAATTTATATTCCGTGCGGAATCATAGCAGACCGGCTGGATACCAAGAAATGCCTTGTCTTTTCCTTATTGGGAGAGGGAATTTTAACCGGTGTCTATGCACTGCTTCCTTCCTTTGGAATCCTGGAACTGATACAGGCACTGTTAGCACTGGTAAATGTATTTTTCTGGACCTCATTTATTAAGAGTATCCGAATCCTGGGTAAAAATATGGCACAGGGTAAAATCTTCGGATTAAGTGAAGGCTTTCGCGGAATTACCGGTTCCATAGCAACATTCATTGCATTAAAATGCGTGTCCATGATGGCAGAGACCGCACACTCTATCAGAGGAGCACTGCTTTTCTATGGAGCGTTGTATCTGGTGACAGGAATTCTCATTTTGTTTCTATATCCAGATGATATGGAAGAAGATGCAGACCATCATCAGACCTGGGCAGATTATGTAGCAGTCTTTAAGAAACCGGCAATCTGGATGGTATCACTTTTGATATTTACCACATACAGCATGCAGGTAGCTTTTGAATATACCACAACTTATATGACACAGGTACTGGGAATCGCCGCAGTTACCGTTGGAACCATAGCAACCATCCGGGATAATATCTGTGGAGTAATCGGAGCACCGTTAGCAGGCGCTTATGCAGACCGGGTGAAATCTTCCACAAAAGTGATTTCCTGGTTAATCGTAGTAGAAATTGTTTTATCCATTGTACTTTTCTTAAGTCCTGAGACACCAAAGATTGCATATGCTGCAATGGGATTTGTACTGGTGTTCAGCGTAGTACTCCATGGAGTCCGCGGAGTATATTATTCAACAATGTCAGAAACCGGAATACCGGTTTCCATGACAGCAACTGCAACGGCAGTGGTGGCAGTGCTTGGTTATACACCGGATATGTTTATGTCACTCTGGTGCGGACATATTTTAGATGCTTACGGCTATGAAGCAGGATTCAAAAAAATATTTGCAATTATAGTTATTTTTGGAATCATTGCATGGGGCATCAGTCTTGTGATGCGCAGTTATCAGAAACGGCTTTTAGCAAAGCAGAAATAAAATAGCTTTTACGAGATTTCCTGCTTCCCGGGATTTGCAGGAGTCTCTGTAAATAGAAATAAAAAGTAAAGGAGATTTTCTTATGAGTGATGCAAAATCAAATAAGATGACAAAGTGGATTGGTTTTATTATCCTGACACTTGCAGCAGGTTTAATTTACCGTGTCCCATATTTAAAAACAGTATTTTATGACAACATGGTATCTGACTTCGGACTTACAAATACACAGATTGGTTTATTGATGACGGTGTATTCTTTGACAAAAACAATTCTTTATATTCCGGGGGGCATTCTGGCAGATAAATTTGACAACCGGAAAATGTTACTTGGTTCCACCGGCTTGCTGGCAATTTTAACATTCTGGTATGCAACTTCACCGGGGTTTGCCGTATTGAGAGTAATTTATTTCTTCCTGGCAATTTCTAACGTATTATTCTGGGTATCCTTTGTAAAGGCGGTCCGTTTGTTTGGCTCAGAGGATGAACAGGGTTCCGTATTCGGTTACAGCGAAGGAATCCGTGCAGTAGCAGGCTTAATTATTAACTTTGCGGCACTTGGTATTTTAGGTGTATACATTTCTTCCACCTGCCCGTTACGTTATGTCTTAATTTTCTATGGCATCGTATATGTGATTATGGGAGTGTTCATGTTCTTCCTGCTTCCACATGATGATAAGAAAGAAAATGTTGCAACTTCCTTTAAGGATTACATTAACGTATTGAAAGTACCAAGCGTATGGCTGGTAGCAATCCTGGTATTATGTGCATACAGCGTACAGGTTGCAGCAGAATATACCACAACATATCTTACAACCGTATTTGGCATGGGTGCGGTAGTAGCCGGAATCGTAGCAACCATTCGTTCTTATGGAATTGGAATTTTTTCCGCACCAATTATTGGAAAGATTTCTGATAAGGTAGGTTCTTATACCAAAACATTAATTGGTTTATTTGTGATTGAAATTATCTTTGGTATTGCATTAATCGCAATTCTTGGAAAACCGAACTTCTTAATCCTTGCAATCGTTGTAGTGCTGGCTTTGGCAACTGTTTACTATGCAGTTCGTGGTGTTTATTATGCAACCATGGGTGAAGCTGGCGTTCCGGTAGCAATGACAGGAACTGCAACCGGTATTATTTCCGTTATCGGATATCTGCCGGATTCTTATGAAAATACTATTTTAGGTAACTTCTTAGACAAATATGCAGCAGGCGGTTTCAACTATGTATTCGGGACCATCGTAATATTTGCATTACTTGGAATCGGCGTATGCTTCATCATCCGCTTCGTTGGAAAAAGAAATAAAGCTCAGACTGAGAAATAGAGGAAATTGATATGAAAATAGCAATTACCTGCCACTATGCATCGCTTCCGGATGATCATCCTACCTGGAAGCGGGCAATAGAAGCAGCAGAAGTAGTATTAAGTGAAAAAGTAAATTTAAGCAAAGAAGAACTTTTAGATTTTGTTTCCGATGCAGATGCATTGATTTCAGGAACAGATTTCATCAAAGAAGATGTGATTGCAGAACTTCCGGATTGTTTAAAGGTAATATCAAGACCGGCGGTAGGCTATGACAGAGTAGATATTAAGGCTGCCAGAGCCCGTGGCATTGATGTATGCAATGCACCGGGAACTAACAGCAACGCAGTAGCAGAATTGGCAATGGGGTTAATGTTGTGCTGCGCAAGGTCACTTCTGTATCATTTTGCCAATACAAAGCAGAAATTATGGAAGAATGACAGAAATGGAATGGAGCTTACCGGAAAGACATTGGGAATCTTAGGATTAGGTGCAATCGGAAAAGAACTGGCAAAGAAAGCTGCCGCATTTGGCATGAAAGTATTAGGCTATAGCCGCCATATTGATGAAGCATTCTGCAAAGAATATGGAATCATACCTGCTGACCGGGAGACGATTTTGCAGGAAAGTGATGTTATTTCCCTGCATATGCCACAGACTCCGCTGACGAAAGAAAGTATCAATAAAGAAGCATTTGCACAGATGAAAAAAGGAGTCATTTTAATTAACACATCACGAGGTTATCTTGTAAACCGTGCAGATTTAGTGGATGCCATAAAGGCAGGAATTGTTGCATCCTATGGAACAGATGTTATGCAGGAGGAGCCGCCGGAGACAGATGACCCGCTGTTTTCACTGGATGAAGTTGTGATAACACCGCATATGGGTGCATCCACAGAGGAAGCACACATTAAAATGATGGATGTGGCAATGACGAATGCACTGGATATTCTGGAAGGAAAGGCTTGTAAGAACATTGTAAACTAAGGGAGGAAGAGAAACATGGAACAGACATTAAGAGATGGTCTGAATAACCAGATTTTATCAATAGAGGTATCACTGATTCGAAAATTTGATGAGCAGACCAGTGATGTACCGGATATTTTGAAATTAACATTAGGAGAGCCGGATTTTAATACACCGGAACATATCAAACAGGCAGCAATTAAGGGCATAGAAGAAAACTTTACCCATTATACCGCAAATGCCGGAATGCCGGATTTGCTAAAAGGCGTTGCCGCATTTATGAAGACAAAATATCATTTAAATTATGATCCTGCCGGTGAAATCTTAACAACGGTCGGAGCAGAGGAAGGTGTAGCAGCATCTATTTTAACTGCACTGAATCCGGGGGACAAAGTAATTGTGCCATCCCCGATTTATACCGCCTATGTTCCACTGATTCGTCTGGCGCGGGCAGTACCGATTACAGTAGATACCAGTGACACCGGAATGGTGCTGACACCGGAACGGTTAGAAAAAGCCATCGAAGAAAATGGTGGAGATATCAAAGCAATTGTATTAAATTATCCGAGTAATCCTACCGGAGTTACTTATTTAAAGGAAGAGCTGGCAGCATTGGCTGAAGTCATCAAAAAGCATCATATACTGGCTATCTGTGATGAGATTTATAGCGAATTAACCTATGGCGATGAACCGCACCATTCCATGGCAGAATTTGCCAAGGAGAATACCATTGTAATCAATGGATTGTCCAAGTCCCATGCCATGACCGGATGGCGTGTCGGATTTATCTTAGCAAGTGCCGATATTATCAAAGAAATCCGCAAGACGCATATGTATCTGGTATCCAGCACCAGCTCCATTTCCCAGAAAGCAGCATTAGAGGCTGTAACAGCGGGTATAGATGATGCACTGGAAATGAGAAAAGAATATCAGAAACGGAGAGATTTCCTATATGAAAAATTAAGCGCATTGGGATTTGAAATTGCAAGACCAAACGGAGCTTTTTATATCTTTGCAAAGATTCCGGCAGGACAGATTCAGGATAGTATGCAGTTCTGCGTGGACCTGGCAAAAAAAGCACATCTTTCCGTGATACCGGGCATTGCCTTTGGCAAAGAGGGCGAGGGCTATATCCGTATCAGTTATGCGGCAGCCATGGAAAAATTAGAGGAAGCCATGCGCCGGATGGAAAGCTATATTCTTGGAAAATAATCTTTTATATAGAAAACATATTTATATCATTACTCTTAAAAGAGGGCAGGTACTGATTGTATCTGCTCTCTTTTTTAAAAAATGTTGCAACATAGGCAGATAGAAAGTATAATTAAAATTGGTTGTATTTACAGTAGAAAAGAGGATTCCCTATGTCAGAAAATGAAAAAGAGGAATTTGCATTTATCAAAGAGAAAATCAAGAACAAGCCGTTAAATAAGAGACGTATTATTTTAAAAACGGCATTTACGGTTGTGCTTGCGGTTGTCTTTGGACTTGTATCCTGTTTTGTATTTACATGGATGCGCCCGGTGATGGAAGAGTGGCTGAATAAGCCGGAGGATACCAGGGTGAGCATCCCGAAAGATGAAGAGGTACAGCCGGATACGGAAGAAGAGACAAATTCCACGGAGACAGGTGTAGACGAGCCGGATGTAGAAGAAGGCTTAAAAGAGCTTACACCGGAGGAATATCAGAAATTACAGAGTAAGCTTTATGCGATTGGAAGCGAAGCAAATAAGTCCATTGTTACGGTGACAGGTGTGACCAGTGATGTGGACTGGTTTAACACGCCTTATGAGAGACAGGGACAGGCAAGTGGAGTCATTATTGCGGATACCGGTCAGGAGCTTCTGATTATGACAGAGCGCAAGGTCATAAGCGGAGCAAAATCCATTCATGTGACCTTCCTTGATAACAGCACCGTAGAAGCGGAGCTTAAAAACTATGACGGAAATACCGGAATTGCGATTTTAAATGTAAAACGTTCCGACATCGAAGAAAGCACTCTGGGCAGAATTAAAGTGGCAGTGCTTGGAAATTCACTTCAGACCACACAGGGCAGCGTTGTGCTGGCACTGGGCAGTCCGCTGGGAACGAATTTCTCCATATTGACAGGAAATATTACATCGACTTCTAACAGCATTTCCACCTTTGATGCAAACTACAATGTACTGACAACAGATATTGTGGGCAGTAGTCAGGGAAGTGGTGTACTGGTCAATCTTTCTGGTGAGGTGGTTGGAATTGTTATGCAGGATTACAGCAGCGGCGATGAGAATACGCTGACCGCAATTTCCGTTTCCCAGTTGAAAGACATTATCGAGAAGCTTTCCAATGGACAGGATATTCCGTATCTTGGACTGAAACTGACTTCTGTAACATCTGACATTGAAAAGGAATATGACATACCAAAGGGCGTATATATTAAATCAGTGGGAATTGATTCCCCGGCGATGGCGGCAGGCTTGCAAAGCGGTGATGTCATCGTAAAGATTGCCGGAGAAAATGTAGAGACAGCGCAGGCATATAAGAATGTGTTATCCGGGCAGACTCCGGGAGATGTTGTAAAGATTACCATAAAACGCCAGGGTGCAGCAGGCTATGTAGAAATCGAATGTTCTGCAACCGTTGGTGTACTAAAATAGAAAGAGGAAAATTATGCATTATATTGAAACATTACGCGAAGGCGAAAGAGTAAATGAAATCTATCTTTGTAAAAATAAGCAGTCAGCGCTGACGAAGGCAGGTAAGCCTTATGAAGCATTGATTTTACAGGATAAAACAGGCACACTGGATGCAAAAATCTGGGAGCCGGGCTCTGTGGGAATTGATGATTTTGACCGCTTTGATTATATCAATGTAGTGGGAGATATCACAAGTTTTCAGGGCGCATTACAGTTAAATGTAAAGAGGGTCCGGAAAGCAACCGAGGGAGAGTATGAACCAAAGGAATATCTTCCGGTCAGCGAATATAATGTAGATGAAATGTATGAGCAGTTACTTGGATATATTAAGCAGATGGAAAATCCATATCTTAAGAAACTGGCAGGCAGTTTCTTTATCGAGGATGCAGATTTTGCAAAACGTTTTAAATTTCATTCTGCAGCAAAAAGCGTACATCACGGTTTTGTGGGCGGACTTTTAGAGCATACTTTAAGCGTAACGAAGCTTTCTGCTTATTTTGCTGACAACTATAAGATTCTCAATAGAGATTTACTGGTTTGTGCCGCCATGTTTCACGATATCGGAAAGTTAGAAGAGCTTTCTACTTTCCCGGAAAATGATTACACCGATGAGGGACAGCTTTTAGGACATATCATGATTGGAGCCATGGAAATTGCAGAGCGCATCAAGACCATCGATGGTTTCCCAGTGAAACTGGCACATGAGATGGAACACTGTATTCTGGCACATCATGGAGAGTTAGAGTATGGTTCTCCGAAGAAGCCGGCATTACCGGAAGCTGTAGCATTAAGCTATGCAGATAATATTGATGCAAAGATGGAGACCATGCGTGAGCTTTTGGCAAACGTACCGGAAGGAGATACTCAGTGGCAGGGATTCAACCGTCTGTTTGAATCGAACATCCGCAGATCGAGTATATAAGAAATATGAAAAAAGATGACATTGTTACACTGACCATTGACGATATCGGAACCAACGGCGAAGGTATCGGAAGAACGGAAGGCATTACACTTTTTATCAAGGATGCTCTGCCGGGAGACATGGTTCGTGCCAAAATCATGAAGATGAAAAAAACTTATGGCTATGCCCGCCTGATGGAAATCCTTAAGGAGTCCACCATGCGGACAACCCCGCCATGCCCGGAGCATAAGCGGTGTGGTGGCTGTCAGATCCAGGCACTTTCTTATGGGAGCCAGCTTAAGTTTAAGGAAAATAAAGTACGCAACAACTTAAAACATATCGGCGGATTTGAAAATCCAAAGGTCTTACCAACACTTGGCATGCAGGAGCCTTACCGCTACCGGAACAAAGCACAGTTTCCGGTGGGTTATGATAAAGAAGGCAACCTGGTGGCAGGCTTTTTTGCGTCCAGAACCCACAACATTATTCCGGTGCAGGACTGCCTTTTGGGAAAGGAAGGCAACGGAAGAATCCTGTCCCTTATTTTAGACACCATGAAATCCTATGGCGTCAGTGCCTATGATGAGAAAACCGGAAAAGGCTGCGTCCGCCACATCTTAATCCGTTACGGCGAGAAAACCGGAGAGTGGATGGTCTGCTTTGTCATCAACGGAAAGAAGCTGCCGCATGCAGAAAGTTTTATTGAAGTATTAAAAGATTTACCGGGAATGACAAGTATTACTGTAAATATCAATGAATCCCGGGGCAACGTGATTTTAGGAGAAGAAACTTATACCCTATATGGAAAGGGTTACATTACAGATTATATCGGAACGATTTCTTTTCAGATTTCTCCGCAGTCTTTCTATCAGGTAAATCCGGCGCAGACAGAGGTGCTTTATAACAAAGCTTTGGAATATGCCAATCTCACCGGCGAAGAGACGGTCTGGGATTTATATTGCGGTATCGGAACCATTTCCTTATTTCTCGCACAGAAAGCGAAGAAGGTTTACGGTGTGGAAATTGTACCGCAGGCAATCGCAGATGCCAAAGAGAATGCTCTTCGAAACCACATCTCCAATGCAGAATTCTTTGTTGGGAAAGCAGAGGAAGTCTATCCGGCATACTGTGCCGCCCATGGCAAGGAAGCCCGTGCAGAAGTTATCGTAGTGGACCCGCCACGCAAAGGCTGCGAGGAATCCCTCCTTGCCATGATGTGTGAGATGGCACCACAGCGTATCGTCTATGTAAGCTGTGATTCCGCAACCCTGGCCCGGGATTTGAAATATCTTTGCAGCCATGGATATGACCTCGTGGAGGTGCAGCCGGTAGACCAGTTCGGCCATACGGTACATGTGGAGACGGTTGTTTTGCTTTCCAAGGGAGAAATCGACTCAAAGAAGGTGCGGGAGGAGTTCTCGCTGGAAGATATGGATATGTCCGGCTTCCAGAAGGGCGCGACTTATGAGCAGATCAAGGCGTATGTGTTGGAGCATACCGGTTTGAAGGTATCTTCCCTGTACATCTCACAGATAAAGCGCAAGTGCGGGCTGGATGTGGGGCAAAATTATAACCTGTCAAAGAAGGAAGATGCCAAAGTGCCAAAATGTCCGCCGGAGAAGGAAGCGGCGATCAGGGATGCGTTGAAATATTTTCAGATGATTTAAGAGTCTATTGAGCAAAAAAGCAGTAAATCAATTTCAGATTTACTGCTTTTGCTGGCCGGGCCGGTGAGCTACGAGCATTCATGACTTTTTGATAACTTGTTCCATACTGATATATTAAGCGGAAAGTTGTGGCCCTGTATTTTCAGAGGGAAACGAATGCTCCTTGAATATATCCCACAAAATATGCCATCGCTATACTCAGTGCAATGCAACATATACATAGTATTTCAGCAATTACCTTTTTTTCGATTATTTCATTTATGGACTTTCCGTAATCAATAGTAGACCATACCATTGAAAGCAAAAATAGAATTGAAATCCATTGAGTATGAAATGATAGTCCCATGCTAACAAATACATAGTTTGAGATGATGTAAAAAGCGCTTCTGACTACAACTTCTGTCACTTTTACAATCCGATTTCTCATAGAATTCTCCCTCTCTGATAATACTGTGGGCGGCAGCACTCCTTGCTGTCGCCCCTTGATTGCCTATCTGCAAAGGCGGGCGGGGCTGTCAACGGCGGCGCTTGCGCCGTTCATCTTGACCGTTGACTGGCTCGGCTGGCTTTGCTATTCCGTGATCTCTTTCAGTTATTGTCAAAGGAAATGTAGATAGTTAGACTATTGGGTATGTAGCTGATACTTAACCACTTTTCGTCGTTTGATAAAAGTGTCCCGATAGAAACATAGTTTTCTCCCTCGATTTCCTCTGACACATTTTCAATTACGGAAAAGCCTTCTTGGTTCAAAAGCTCCATATACTCGTTATAGTCGTTTTCGCTAATACCGGTAAGGTTGATATTACAATTCTCATGTTCTGTATCAAGTGTAGCCCATGCAACCGTACCAGGCGCAACAGGAAGCCCCTCTGTGTACTCATTCTCAGGCCAAACACCCTCGTCCAATTTTGTAACACTATTAGATTGCGTATTGCTCTCATTGCTTGTCGGTGTAGATGAGGTATTTTGATTAGAACACGCAGCCAAAAAAATCATAATCATGATTGTGAATACAGAAATATATTTCTTCATTGGTTACCTCCTGTTTTTGTGTATGGTTCGGATAATTAACAAAAGAGCAATAGCTGTTGCTGCAAACCCAATAGCCAAAAGGATTTGCGAAATATCAAAGGCAAACGCGCCCTCAATCTTTATATTTGTTGTCGCGTCGGCTTGTCCGATTGCTCCTTCTGGTACTTTTCCTGATTGTGTAACAGCATATACCGAAAAGGCAGCAGCCGCGATAACAAGCGCAGCAAGAGTAGAAATGATACCGTTCCTTTTTTTCGATTTGGTGTTATCAATGCCAAACTGTTCTGCGGTGCTGTCTGCAAATTCTTTTGGCGTCCCCAAACGCTGGATAATCTGCTGCTCTGCTTCTCCATGCTCCATAGCAGACGCAAAAACTTCATTCAAGTCACGTACAACCTCTTTTTTCATTTTGCGTGGTAAAGATAGTTCCTTTTCAACCTGTTTGATATATTGTTCTTTCATTTGGATACCCTCGCTTGTTGATAACTTTCTATAAAGCCGTTTACGCAGTTTTCATAGCTTGACCAAAATAAGATTAGTTCATCAAGTACATTCCTGCCTTTATCCGTTAAAGAATAATACTTTTTTGAGCCGCCATTTGCCGCAGCCGGAGCCAATCGGCATTTGATTAGTTCTGCTTCCTGCAAACGATACAAAATGGGGTAAATGGTTCCCTCTTTCGCATATCCCAAAACAGACGCACTATTGTTCAATTCAGTTATAATTTCATATCCATAAGTCTCCTTGCGTCCGATTAGGCATAAAAGTATCATTTCCAGAGAGCCTTTTTTGAATTGCTGGACATATTTGTTATTCATATCGTCGCCTCTCTTTAGCTTTGCTATTTAGGCTCGCTAAGTAGCAACTATATTATATCTCTTCCGAAGTATCAGAGTCAATAGGCTTAACGAAAAAGTTACAAGATGTCTGTGTAAGGTAATGACAGAATAGCGGTGTGCTGGCGAACTATGCTTTATTTTGTTTTTTATCTAAATCATTCAATAGGGCGGTAGCATCCCTATTGGCAAGGGGATTCCAAAAGGGAACAGCGTTCTCCTTTGTCTGGGGTGTTCAGAGGGGATAGTGTTCCCCTTTGACCGGAAGAATCCAAAGAAACCGGCGGTTTCGTGGCACACGATTTTCCGTAGGAAAGTCTAGTGTGTTATACCTTTGTGGAGCAGATGGCAGCCGGAATTGTAGCACACCCTGAAAAGTGTGGCCACAGTTGCGGCGTTCTGGCGGGAAAGGTTGCCCCTTGCGGGGCAGCATAAGCGACAGAAAAAGGCTGGCAGGCGGTGCGGGCAAGCACTGTCTGTCAGCCGTGTCATTTGCGGAACAAAGGTATATCAAAGCCCCCGTCAGCCGCTGCTTCCCATCGTATCAGAACCACCACGGCAGCTTTCCGCGCAGGCTGTCCATCGCCTCGCCCTCCACCTTCTTTGTCCAGCTCTCGCTGAGATGGAAATGGAGCGCCGCGCCGATCAGCGGGTGCTCGATTCCATCGGTAAAGCCATAGCGGTACAGCAGATAGGTCTGCTCTCTGGCTGTCAGCTTGTCCAGCGCCGCATACAATTCTATCAGCTGCTCTTTTTGGATATAGATTTGCTCCGGCGTTTGGGTGTGAGGGTCGGCTATGGCTTCGATCCGCAGCATCCGTTCATCCTCTGAGAGAACGTCATCCAGATATACTCTCTGGAAGCCGGGGCCGTCTTTCTTATCCACCATCCGTTGCTCAAATAAACCGAGGGCGGCGCGGATGCAGTCCGTCATGGCGTTGCGGAGCGCCGGTGCTGCATAGGTCAGAAATTTCATGCCCCGTCCGGCATCAAACAAAGGGATCGCGTTCAGCAGGCCGATACTTCCCTCCTGCATCAAATCATCCAAATCAATTCCAATATCATTTTCATCCAGCCCCATGTTTCGGTATTGCTCCAGCGCAATTTTTCGGATGAATCCCAGATTCTTTTCCAGCAGAATGTCACGGGCAGCCGTATCCCCTTTCTGTGCCAGTCTGCACAGCTGCTCATTGCTCCGGGTCGGCATTTTGCTTCTCCTGCGCGTGGTCTAAGGTGGATTGGAGAAATTCCGTCAGCGCCTGACCGAACTTGTCTAATGCTTCCTTTTGCACACCGTCCATCCCCGCTGCGCTCTGGGTGACGGCGGCGGAAATCATTTCGGGCGTGATGGTCGGAGTATGAACATCCGCCCCTTTGGTGAGTTCGGTAAACATCTGCTGAGTGATGCCCTTGGTCAAGGACTGCGCTGCTGTGAAATCGTTGCCGATCTCTTTCTTCACTTCCCGCAGCGCCGCCATAAATGTGTTCTGTATCATCGTCAGGTCTGCCTGATATACGGGAACTTTCTGCCGGTTGACAGTTCTGGCCGCCTGCACCGCAGCGTCTGTTTTATTGTTTCGGCGCAGCATGGCGCTGAGAGTAGTAAGCATCTGGTTCTGTCCGGCGAAACCGGCGGCCAGCGTATCGTCAAAATATTGCTCAATCATATAGGTGACTTCTGCAAAGCGAGGGCTTTCCAAAAGGCGGTTGACGATCTCTGCATTGGCTTTTCCGGTGTACAGATTCCGCGCCGCCTGCACCGACAGGCCCAGTTCTTCAATATCAAAATTTGTCCGGTCGGGCGTGTTGACTTCCCCCAGCAGGAAATCTGTGGAGACTTCAAACACTTTCGCAATGCGGAGCAAATGTTCTGTGCTGATCTTATCAGTCTTACCGCTGACAAACCGGCTGATGGCGCTCTCGGTGCTGCCGATGCGGGTCGCCAGCTGTGCCTGGGTAATTTTATGTTCCTTCATAAGCTCCTGCATCCGCTGCCGGATATTGCCGGGCAGATAGGCTCCCTCCATGTGACGCACCTCTCTTCTGAAAACTCTCTTTATCCATTATACCTGATAAAACCAGCGCGGGCAAATGCTTTCCGCTGGCTTCGCCGCTCTGAGGTCTTGCATTTTTGCAAGATTTCAGGGCGGCGTTTTTTCATTTCTTGCACTTTTAGCGGATTTTTCGGTTTATAGGCTTTTTCCCCGTATATTCAGGCAGACGGGCAGATACCGTCAATAAATAATGGAGGACAAAGCCTATGAATTTATTTGAAACTGTAAAATCCGCTGTCACCGTGAAGCAGGCCGCCGAATACTACGGCTGTAAGGTCAACCGGGGCGATATGATCTGCTGCCCCTTCCACGATGACCGGCATCCCAGCATGAAGCTGAACAGGGATTATTTCTATTGCTTTGGCTGCGGGGCTACCGGGGATGTGATCGATTTTGTGGCGCGGCTGTTCGGCCTGAGCAGCTACGAGGCCGCAAAAAAGCTGGCCTATGACTTTGGCATCGACCCGGACAAGCCCCCGGCAGCGATGGCTTTGAAAAAGCCCTATCCGCTGGCGCGGGCTTTCCGCAACGATGAGATACACTGCCAGCGGGTGCTCTGCGATTATCTGCATCTGCTGGAACGCTGGAAGGTCGAATATGCCCCGCAATCGCCGGAGGATGAACTGGATGACCGCTTTGTGGAAGCCTGTCATATGATCGAGTATGTAAATGATTTGTTGGACGTTCTCATGTTTGCGGAACTGAAGCAGCGTGTGAAAGCGGTGGATATGCTGCTGAAGGACGGCACTATCACCGCGCTGGAGCAGCGGCTCAGACGTCTGGAAAAGGAGGTGCAGCACCGTGGCGAAGAACGAGCAATCGCGTGAGGCCAACCAGCCCATCTGGTTTGACGGCAAGAGTATCAATGAAGCCCTGTTTTGTGATGATTTTCTCGGCAGACACAAAATCATCTACACAAACGGGGCTTTTTTCACGCCTGATGGCCGCGTGACCGATGAGCTGCCACTGCGTGGAGAAATTTTTGAGGAACTGAAATGCTGTGCAGTCAGCAATATCCCCCGCAAAATCAGCAATATCGTGGAGCTGATGAAGCTGGCGGCGCTGGTAGAGGATTTCCCGCCGGAGGCTGACCGCATTCATCTGGCAAACGGCACGTTGTTTCTGGATGGCTCCTTTACGGAGGGAAAACCGGACATCGTGCGTTGCCGCCTGCCGGTGGCCTATAATCCCGATGCGCCCACGCCGACCCGCTGGCTGGCTTTTCTGGATGGGCTTCTTTACCCGGAGGACATTCCCACTTTGCAGGAATATATCGGCTACTGCCTGATCCCCAGCAACAAGGGACAGCGCATGATGGTCATTAAGGGCAATGGCGGCGAGGGTAAGAGCCAGATCGGCGCGGTGCTGTCCGCCCTGTTCGGCAGCAACATGAAGGATGGCAGCATCGGTAAAATTTCCGAGAACCGGTTCGCCCGCGCTGATCTGGAACACATTCTGCTGTGTGTGGACGACGATATGCGGATGGAGGCGCTGCGTCAGACCAATTACGTCAAATCCATCGTCACCGCACAGGGTAAAATGGATTTGGAGCGTAAAGGCAAGCAGAGCTATCAGGGATGGATGTGCGCCCGGCTGCTGGCATTCAGCAATGGCGACTTGCAGGCTCTCTTTGACCGCAGTGATGGCTTTTATCGGCGGCAGTTGGTGCTGACCGCCAAAGAGAAACCTGCCGACCGTGTGGATGATCCCGACCTGGCAGAGAAGATGAAGGCCGAGGTGGAGGGCATTCTGCTGTGGGCTTTTGCGGGATTGCAGCGGTTGGTAGCGAACAACTTCAAGTTCACCGAGAGCCAGCGCACCAAAGAGAACCGGGAGGCCGTCAAGCGGGACAACAATAACGTGTTTGATTTTCTGGAATCCGAGGGCTATATCCGGCTGAAAGCGGATGCGTCCATCAGTTCAAAGGATTGCTACGACATTTACCGGATGTGGTGCGAGGAAAATAGCCTGACTGCACTCAAACGCCGCAGCTTCAGCGATGCGCTGGTGGCAGCCTGCGGTAAGTACAATCTGGAACACTGCAACACGATTACCAATTCGGCAGGACGCCGGGTATGGGGCTTTATGGGGATCGAGGCAGTGGCAAGGCCGCATATAAACGAGTTTACGGACGCTTCACAGTGTACGTACGTACCGGAAGACTGGCGGGATTGATTTCCGATCTGGTCGCCGGTACGTATGTACGCAGCGATTGACCCTGTTACCTCATATATTGTAGAGGCGCTTCATTTGGATAAAGTGGTCGTGCCCATTTTGGGTACACCTATTTTGATGTGTAAAAGTGGTTATGGATATTTTGTCCACCACCAGAACCGTGAAATTCTTCGCGCTTTTGTGCTGTGAAGTAGGTGTGGTCATTTTGACCACACCTGAAGCGGTCAGTAAAAGCGGTGATTTTGCAGGCATATTTTAGAGCAATCTCAAAACAGCGAAATGTTTCTCTTTTATCCGTATACAGTTCGCCGGATGGCGGCTCACGGAACGACGTACAGATTGCAGCATTTTGTGACAATACAGCCCGAACAGTGAAAAGTCCCGCATTTCTGTGAAGTCGAATATTCCGCCGTTGACCAACGATACGCAGGGAATCATTTCTATCGCAAAACAGCATTTGCACAAATTTCACCATTGACCAAAGCCGGTGCGCTCCCCAGCGTAGCCGGTTCTTTTTATGACGCAACCGAAAATCATGTTTTATCTATCAAGTGACAAAGGGCTTCACTTGCGAAAATGGAGGAATATATTTTATGAAGTCAAGTATCCGAAACGAAATCAAGGCGCAGATCATCCGCGCCGGTTACACCATGCAGGAAGTCGTTGACCAGCTGCACGATGAGTATGGGTGGAGTGACAGCGTATCCAATCTTTCCGGAAAATTGCAGCGGGAATCGCTGCGGTATCGGGAGGCCGTGGAGTTGGCTGACGTGCTGGGATATGACATTGTCTGGCAGAAACGGAGGGATTGAGTATGGAAAAAGCACAATACGCGATTATGCGATTTGCCAAATATAAGGGGCCTGAAATCGGCAATATCGAGGCCCATAACGAGCGCACAAAGGAAAAGTACGCCAGTAATCCCGATGTGGATACCAGCCGAAGCAAGTACAACTTTCATCTGGTCAAACCGCCCGGCAAGTACCGGGCCGAGTCAGAGAGGCAAATTGCCGCTGCCGGATGCCGTACCCGGAAAGACAGTATCCGTATGATCGAGACGCTGTTCACAGCCAGCCCGGAGTTCTTTAAGGGAAAGAAACAGGCGGAAATTCGGGTATTTTTCGAGGAAGCTCTGCACTTTTTGGAACAGCATCAGTCCAAAGAGACAATTATATCCGCCGTGGTGCATATGGACGAGAAAACGCCCCATATGCACCTTTGTTTTGTCCCTTTGACGGAGGATGGCAGGCTCAGCGCCAAAGACATCATGGGCAATAAAAAGAAGCTGACCTGGTGGCAGGATGAGTTTTGGAAACACATGGTCAAGAAGTTTCCAGATTTGGAGCGTGGCGAGAGCGCCAGCCTGACCGGGCGCGACCATATCCCGCCCCGCGTATTTAAGGAGATGACCAGACTGACCAAACAGAAAAGCAAACTGGAGGATCTGCTCACTGGAATCAATCCCTTTAACGCCAAAAGCCGGGCGGAGGAAATCTGCAAGATTCTGGATACCTATATTCCCAGCGTGGAGAAGATGGACACACTGCTGCGGAAATATGGCGTAGCCTTCACGAAAACAGCATCCGAAAACAAAAAGTTGAAAACGAAAAATGCCGAACTGGAAGAAACTCTTGCATCGGCGCAGAAGGTCAGCACCCTAAAGCAGATCGAAGACCTCAAGCTGCGGCGCGACTATGACAGTGCCGTGGCGATTTTGGAACAGATACCGGCAGAAGTTTTGAACATCTATGCGCAGAGCAGCCATAGAGGAAAGGAGCGGCCTATTGAGCAAAGTTTATGATGATCCGAAATATAATGCGGCATTTGACCGCTGTGTTGATGTGATGGCGCGGCTGTTGCAGAAGTACGGGCCACAGCTGTTGGGGCAGATGCAGGAGACTGAGAAGGATGGCCGTACACAGTCTGCGGCATCAGGAAAGCAACCCGTTCCTGTGTATCAGGAATTTGACAAAGCCGCTTGATATAAATTAAATTTACACGTTGCGTATTTGTTTGGCGTATGCTATAATAAATACGCAACGTGTATTTTTGCTTTATGGGGTAAATGAAATGGACTGCAAAACCAAAATAAAAGAATTGCGGGAAAGCACTGGCATGAATCGCAAGGAATTTTGTAAATATTTTCAGATTCCCTATCGGACTGTGACAGAATGGGAACTGGATAACCGCCATGCGCCGGAATATGTACTCCGTTTGTTGGAGTACTACATTCAGAATGAAGGTCTGGCGAAGAAGAAAGTAACGGATGAATGTTTAGAGCTGGAAGAAAGGGGCGGCCTGCATGAAGAAAACTAAAACAAAATGTTATCTCTACACACGGGTATCTACATCCATGCAGGTGGACGGATATAGTCTGGATGCTCAGCGAGACAAACTGCGGAAATACGCTGAATACGAAGATATGGTAGTGGCTGGTGAATATTCTGATGAAGGCTTTTCCGGCAAGAATATTCAGGGCAGGCACGAATTTCAGCGGATGCTGCAAGACATTCAGGACTGCAAAGACGGTGTGGAATATGTGCTGGTGTTCAAGCTGTCCCGGTTTGGCAGGAATGCCGCTGACGTTCTGAATTCCTTGCAGCTGATGCAGGATTTCGGTGTCAATCTGATTTGTGTGGAAGACGGCATTGACAGTTCCAAAGATTCCGGCAAGCTGATGATTTCTGTCCTTTCTGCGGTGGCAGAGATAGAGCGTGAAAATATTCGGACACAGACGATGGCCGGACGGGAGCAGAAAGCCCGTGAAGGAAAATGGAACGGTGGCTTTGCCCCTTATGGATACCGCCTTGAAAAAGGCGAACTGTTGATTGCTGAGGATGAAGTGGACGTGATCCGCACCATCTTTGACCGCTATATTCACACCAACGATGGTGTCAGTGGCGTGGCAAAATATCTGAACCGGCAGGGCTTTGTGAAGAAGTTAAGGCAGAACGGCACCATTCCCGGTTTTTCTGCCAGCTTTGTGAAGAGTATCATTGATAATCCGGTATATATGGGAAAAATCGCCTATGGCAGACGCCGGACAGAGAAGAAGATCGGCACACGGAATGAGATGCACGTAGTTGAGCAATCGGAGTTCCCTGTGTACGAGGGGAAGCATGAGGCTATCATTTCAGAAGAAGATTGGAACCTCGCGCAGGAAAAACGGAAAATCAATGCTTACCGGCGTGAGAAAGTCAATGACCCTACCCACGCACATATCTTGTCCGGTATTCTGAAATGCCCCTGCTGCGGCAAAAGCCTGTACGGGAATATTGCGAAAGCCCACAGCAAGGACAAAAAGACCCGCTATTACTATTACTGCAAGAATACGGTGACGCCAACAGGCCACGAGTGTACCTTCCGGCTGAATATTGAGCAGATGGAAATGAACCGCATGGTAGCGTCAATCATCTCTGCTATGGTCAGTGACCCACGGTTTGCGGATGCAATCAAGGCGAAAATCGGCTCCGCTGTCGATACGAACGATTTGGAGAAGCAGCTGGAAGCATTACAGGCGCAGCTTCGGCAGACATTAGGCACAAAGGCCCGACTGGAACGGCAGATGGACGGTTTAGATGTGAATGACCCGTATTATGACCGGAAAATTTCTGATTTGCAGCGCCGATATGACGAGCAATATGGCGCAATAGATGAGATTGAAGTCCAGATTGACGATGTGCAAAGCCAGATACGGAGTATCCGGCAGGAGAAGATTTCGGGTGATAATATCTACCGCCTGTTGCTGGCATTCGATCAGGTCTATGAAGCAGCCTCCGAAGTGGAGCGGAAGGAGTTCATGCGGGCGTTTATTGAGCGGATTGAGTTATTCCCGGAAAAGCAGCCGGATGGCAACTGGATTAGGAAGATTATCTTCAACTTCCCTGTCCCGGTGAATGGAACAGAAGTGAAAGAATTGCCCTTGGAAAATGAAACAATAGTCGAAAGCATCGTGCTCTTGTCCCACAAGTCACCAGATAGCCATATAGATGTGAAAGTTGAATTTGGAGAAGGTGAAGAAAAGGTACCTTTAGATAAAATTGCGGAGCGGGCAAAGCAATATCAGCCGGCTCCAAGGGTTACATATAAAATGATACAAGAATATATTGAAGAAAAATATGGCTTCAAAGTACATACGGCATATATCGCAGAGGTAAAAAGAAATTTAGGATTGCCGATGTATGATGCACCTAATATGGTAGAAGAGTTGAAACAGCCGAGAAGGCATCCGACGGCGGAGAAAGTAGAAGCGATAAAAGATGCATTAAAACATTTTGGGGTGATTTAATATGAGCGTTATTTATATGTTATTTACTGTGAGCTTTGATTATAATAACTATTGAAGAAATTATATCAGTTATTTGGAGGTCAAATGGAATGGGAAATGATATATTTAGCGCGGTAATTGAGCTCAACAAGATTAGACAGCAGGCATATGAAATATATTTACCCATAGTGGAGGAATTGTGCAACAGAGAGGTATCAGAAGAAGAATTGTCTCATTGTCTCGATTACTTATTAGATTTCGCAGATGATGCGAGTATGCTGGAATTGTATAAAAAGTTGTGCAGAAGATTTGTATACACATATCCTGGATGTATAAATTTTTATGTCAATGCCTATAAAGAGATGTGGGAAAAAACAGAATTCTGAAAGGGGTTTACATGAATCAACTTATAAAAATGGATGAAGAGTATAGGAAGTGGATTGAGGACATAGGAAAACGATATAAACAGAGACAGATTAAGGCATCTGTTTCTGTTAATCAGGAAATGATTGGTTTCTATTGGTCTATAGGAAGAGATATTGTAGAAAAGTCGGCTGAAAGTAAGTGGGGCAGTGGATTTTTTGTTAATTTAAGTAAAGATATGAGAACAATTTTGCCAGGGGTTCAAGGCTTATCAAGTTCGAATCTCAGATATATGAAGAAATTTTATGAATTGTACAGTGATCCAATTCTTCCACAATTTGTGGAAGAATTGAAGAGCAAAGAGGATTCAATAAATGTTCCACAACTTGTGGGAGATTTATCGGATAAAGAATTGTTTTCGATTCCGTGGGGACATCATAGAGCTATCATTGATAAATGTAAATTGGACAGGGAAAAATCAATATTTTTTGTGAAGAAAACGATTTTAAATAATTGGTCAAGGGCAGTACTTTTAAATTTTCTTGATACCGATTTATATGAGCGTCAGGGAAAAGCAATTTCAAACTTTGAATACGCATTGCCTGAACCACAAAGCGACCTTGCACAGGAAATAACAAAGGATCCATATAATTTCGACTTCGTAGCAATCAGAGAAGATTATAGTGAGAAAGAGTTAAAAGACGCATTGATGGACAACATCACAAAATTTCTTATGGAACTTGGAAAAGGGTTTGCTTTTGTTGGAAGAGAATATACAATACCGATTGAAGGAACAGAGGAAAAAATAGATCTTTTATTTTATCATCTGTATTTGCATTGTTACGTTGTTGTTGAAGTTAAAATAGTAGCTTTTACATCGAGAGACATTGGACAGATTGGTACATATGTGAATATTGTGGATGATTTGGTCAAGACAGATTTTGATGCAAAAACAATTGGTCTGATTATATGCAAAAGCAAAAATAATATCCTTGCAAAATATGCGGTAAATAGTTCAAAAGAACCGATAGGAATATCTGAGTATAAGTTGTCAAATTTATTGCCTGTGGAATATAGAGCTTCTATGCCAACGATAGAAGAAATTGAGAATGAACTCAGGTAAATATTTTAAAAGAAACTAACGGATAAGGAGCATTGAATATATGTTGAATTCAAACGAAAGAATGGGTTTCATAATTGAATATATGTCTTCATATGATGAAAAAATCAAAATGGCAAATAAAAACGGATTATTTGATGCTGCAAAAATGTTTGAGTTATTTGCGATTGAGGTATGTAATGTATGGTTCGGACAGAAGTTTAGTAATCTGAATGACGAGACGGCAACTTATCCATATGTAGATTTGATATCAGAAAACAGAGAACTTTTAGTGCAGGTAAGTACTGTACAAGATGTATCAACAAAAATAAAAACTACATTGGAAAAGATAAGGGATTCAAAAGATAAAAAATGCTCGGACTTAAAGAATGTTGTATTTTTTGTACTTAGTAATAATAGTATTGATAAGGTGAGAGAGTATAGTGGGGATAATCAAATTGGGAGTATTTCATTTACTATTAAAGATAATTTGATTACTACAAATGATATTATAACTAAAGCACAAAATGATCTTAATTTTCAGAAGAAATTATACAAGGTATTAAAGGATGAGTATGAGAACTTTAATATTAATATCAGAAAATTTAAAGGTGCATTGGAACTTAGTAATTCAGGGTTGAAAAATATTGAAGGATTGATTAACGGAGAGTATGAAATCGATAGAAATGAATTTCTTGAAAAAATAACAAAAGACAATGAGCGATATATTTCAATACAAGGTGGAGCTGGTAGCGGTAAATCTGTTTTATGCAAAAAATATGTTGAAAATGAAAAATTGGTTTTATATGCTCGTGCTGAAAGATTTTTGGAAGAAAGTCATATTGACGACATTTGGGGTTGCTGTATCCAAGACGTTTTAGAGTGTATTAATGGAAAGAAATTAATATTCTTTATTGATGCTCTCGAGTTTATTGCGGACTGTGCCGAAACAAAATTTGAATTATTACAGTATTTGTATGATATGGCGGCAGAATATCAAAATGTGTACATAGTAACATCTTGTAGAACGAGTGATAAAAATGCTTTTATTAAACTGGAAACAAATTTTTCAATAAAAATTTATGAAGTTGGCGATATAACAGAAGATGAACTTGCATTGCTTATGAAGCAATATCCGATTATTCATAAAATGTATAAAACAAATTCATATGTTGATTTATTAAAATCGCCCTTTTATATAAACTTGATAGTTAGTAATTCGATGGATATTGATAATATAGGTGATGAAAATTCTCTAAGAGAATATATTTGGAAAAACATAATATGTTTGGAGGAAAAATCTCGAATGTATGGCATACTCAGTAACAAAGTTATTGAAACTGTTGAGAAGATTGTGTTTGAAAGAGCTAGAAAATTTATGTTGGGTATTCATAAGGACGATATAGATAGAGACATAATGCATGCATTGCTTTCAGAAGGTGTAATTGCTCAACAAGGAGATTATATTAGACTGAAATATGATATTTTCGAAGATATTTGCTTTGAACATTATTTTGATAAAGCTTTTGATTTGTGCAAAGGGAAGTATAAGACCTTCTATGATGAAATAGAAAATCTTGGGCGATGTGTGTATAGACGGTATCAGATTTGGATTTCAAATAAAATGTTTATACAGGTAAATAGAGATAAGTTTTTATATAGCCTTACTTTTTCTGATGAGATTCCGCAAAGTTGGAAAAGGCAAACAGAAATTGGAATTGTTAAGTCAAGGTTTTGTGATAATTATTTCGAAGAACAAGGGTCGGAGATTCTGGAACAAGGCATGTTGTTCGACTTTGTGAAGAATATTAATTTGTTCGCATTTGAAGGTGAGTTATTACATATTAGACAAGAATCACCACAAATGAAATTGTCCCCAATTGGTAATGGAAGACCATGTATTATTCGACTTTTGAAAAACGAAGAAATATATAAGAAAAATATAATCGGAAGAGATGATATAGTTAAGTTATGCTTGGATTATGCGAAACAAGAAGATAAAGTGGCAGTTATTGCTTCAGATGCATGCGCTATGATGGAATATTATGTGGAATATTCGTTGCAGGAATCTGAGCAAGAAAACTATTATAAAATCATAGATGAAATATCGCCTTGCTTGGAAGCACTTTATCGAATGGCAGATAACTCAGAAGAGTGGTTAAAAAAGTTTTTTAATACATTGATTAATAATTATATTAATGGAAATAGAAAAAGTATGCGTAAGTCAGAAGATATTATGGAATGGACATTGAAGAATGCTTATCCTGCTTTGGTAACTGGATTAGCAAGCGAATTGTGTTCGATAGCTGATATACTATGGTTACGTGGAAAAGTAGATGCAGAGGAATTTGATTTCTATAGAGCCGATAGACTGTCTAAGGATTTTGAATATGGATTAAGTGAGAAAGCTGAACATTATAATTATTTATATAGAACAGTGTACGAGAATGCATTTTTATGGAATCTGTTTCGATTGAATTTTAAAGTGGGATTTCATTGGGCAATTCAATTTATAAATAGGGTAATATTAGAATATGCAACTAATAATCCTGAATATGTAATAAAAATCAAAGTAAAAATTAGTGAGAGTAATGCAATAAAGGAATATTGGGGAAATGGAAACATGTGGCTTGCAGGGATTAGAGATCACAATGTACCTACCTTAATAGGAGATGTTATTTTTTGCCTTAAAGAGGCTATAATAAGCAGTTTGGAGATTTGTAAAAAGGATCATGAATTCACTGTTGCATTTGCAAATTATGTCAAAGAAACTATTTATTCAAAATCAAATAATATAGTATTGCTTACAATCATTGAGAGTATAGGAATGCACTTTGAAAACGAATTACCGGGTTATGCTTTGGATTTGGCTACAAGCATAGAACTTGTTCATTGGGATACCACAAGATATATGTTGTACAAAAAAAATCCGACAAAAGAGTTGCTCGAAAGGCAAATTCTTAAGACCATGGGGATACCTGAGCTTAAAGATAGATATGAGTTGGATAAAAAATGTGATCTGAGTATACAAGAATATGTATCTCATACACAGATATATTTTGATTCAATGGTTCAGGATAAATGCTATGGAATTCTTGATTATTTATATTCAACTATAAAAAATGATGCAGAAAATGCACAGGACTATTTACAGATTCAAAAAATGGATATGCGTGGTGCAAAAGCAACCAAGATAACCGACAATATAATTATGTTAGAACCCCAAATATCAGGGGAAGCAGAAAAAATTGTTCTAAGACAAGAAGAATTCAATAAACCTAAGCAGAGATTAAATGCGGCGATTAAAAAGTGTAATGATAATATGGTGCCTGGGCAGATTGACTTGCCATCAACTCTTGATGCAATTAAAGTTATTTTAGAATTGATGAAGGATACTGATATGGCATTTCAATATGAAAATCTTTTGATACTTTTAATTGCTAGTGCAATAAATCATCAAGAATTAGAAAATGAGAAAAGGGAAAAGTTTTGCACAATATGGATTAACGGAATAGAGAAATTGTTTTCTAATGGAAGCTTTTTGGCAGATATTGCACTTATGCCAGTTTTATTGAATCAATTGAAAAATGACGTTGCTATTGGGATAAAAAATAAAATAAAGAAAATTGTGTTGGATTGTTTGATGTATAAGGGGCAACATGGTGTTATTGATGAAATGGCTAAATACGTGAAGAGATATTTAGCTAATCACGAGACTTTGGCACAAGCGGTATTTAATACAATTATTAAATTATCTGAAGATCAGATGGAACATCAAAAATATAATGCTAATTATTTGAAAGTGAGTAAGAAAGATAAGGAGTTTATATTTAATCCTAATATGCAACCTAAGTTGTCAGGAATAGATCGTTATATCAAAGATGATGATGGAAATTGTTATACTAGTCGCGAAGAGGAGATAATAGATAGGTATCTGCTGCAGGAAGAATCTTTAGAGATAGATGTTTTTGATATGAGTAACTATGATATATCTACAATATGCTATGTTGCAAATTGCGGCTTAAATTTTACGAATGAATCTTTTAGAATGGTTATTCATGAAATTTTGCTATGTGTGATTGATATTTGGAAATATACTAAAAGAAATTATAATGCTCACGAAATTTTTGATGTTTACCAAGAACATGAAATCATAGAGCTGTTTCAGCGGGAAATGATTCAAACCCAAGATGATGCAAAAATGGCAATCGATATATTATTTGAAGAGATTGATTTTACAAAATTTACAACAGATACAATTGAGTTCTATCAAGATATCTTTGGCAATTTTTTATGTGAATTTTTTGACTCTTATGTTGACTCAAAAAGAAGAAATATATGTAAAAAGAAAATTCTATATATTGAGAAAAAAGTAAATGACATTGATGAGGAGTATGTTCGAATACAGTTATATAAATCTCTTATGCTTTCTGTAACGAGATATTGCACGGGAGACTGGAGTAAAATCAAAACAAATTATTCATACGTAGATAAGCAATTTTTGAATAAGCAATTTACAAAGTATGGAAAATATCACATAAAGGAACTGTTGAGAACGATTTACCAAATGCATATGGATGAATTGCTGCCAGAAATATTAATTTCTATTAGAAATAGCTTTCAAAATGCAAAATCTGAGGTAAATAAATTTAAAAAATCAATAAGAGAACAAGAAGCAATAGTACAGTTGATTATCCTTAAATCCTTTATTACATATAGTGATAAAATTAAACAGGATCAAGAACTTATTGAAGCATATGAAGATATACTTGAAATATTGATCAATTTAAATTATGAGCAGGCGGCTGTTATTTTGGATGAGTTTAGGATTCATTAATGGATGCAGGTTATTATTCATCTGAAATAAATATAATAAGAGATGCATGTTCGCTAAATGATATTTGTGGATGGTATCGTCAAGGTTAGATTTTGTGGGAAAGTGGTAATACAGTTGAGACGGTAGTCTTACTTTCCAAGGGAATGGTCGACAGTAGAAAAGTGAAGGTGGACTTCTCTCTGGAGGATATGGATTTATCTGAATTCAAGGGAAAAGCAACTTATGAGCAGATAAAGGCATATGTATTGGAACAGACAGAACTTAAGGTTTCATCACTGTATATCGCACAGATTAAGAAGAAGTGTGGATTGGATGTCGGTGAGAATTTTAATTTGCCTAAATCTGAGAATGCAAGACAGCCACAGTGTACACAGGAGAAGGAAGATGCAATTATGCAGGCATTTAGACATTTTGGAATAATATAGATTGTGGATAAGCAGCATCGTGTGTTAAAAATATAGTAAAGTATGGAAAAAAGGACATTCCGGAACTGTAGTTATTACAGATCAGGGGATGTCCTTTTTGCAGATATGGAAGTGTTCAAGGGACAAGGTAATGATACTGAAGTATTAAGACTGATATGAATGATATCTATCTTATCTGATCTGCGGATGAATGTCGATGATTTCAATATAGTAATAGTCAAACAATGATTTAAGTGTTAGAATTTAATTATATATGTGTGGCATAATTTCAGATTATAGTAAGGAATTTTGAGATAGATAAAAATGATATCGGATAATTAGAAAAACTTGGAACATGAAGATGAAGCAATGAGTGAGTTCGGATTATAGGACACCTAATACGCGATAATTGTAAATATGATGGACTATAAATAATGGTAGTTGCTGGATGAAAATTATTGTTAATAGTGGTGGAGGACTATATGTTATTGAATTTTACAAGTGATGAGTCGTTGAAAAATATGGATACAGCTGTTAAAGAAAATATGAAAGATCTAAAGTTTTGGGGAGATTTGAATCTATCAAGGGTTTCTTTGGATATATTAAAGAATAGAATAATTATACTGTTGGAAAGAGGTATGGTATTTAAAAGTCTTTTTGAACAATATCCATATGCGATGGTTTCGTATGTAGTGTTTTTGACAAGGTATAAGTATAAGGGCGATTTTTGGGGGATGATTAGCGAGGAAATAGGAATTGATAAACCCAATGCACCAGATCAGACTCAGATTGGCAAGATGATATTGAAAATATTTGATTTATGCGAATTAGATTATAGTGTTACGAAAGAGTCTAACAGGAAATATGTTGATTCTATTTTATACGAAGTGGGAATTCCGCCTGAGAGTAATTTTGGTGATTTATTTTATATCTTTAAATATGGATTAATGAGTAATGTTGATCCGCAGTTCCTTATAGATGAAATTACATCTAAAGAGTATGGAGTACATAAGCCGTTATTACATTTTTTTGCTGATGCACCTGAAGAACGTGCCATTAATTTTGTGTTAGATGTTCAGGATACATATTTAGCAGCTACTCAAACGGGGGATTTTTCAAGTAAGTATTCAGAAACCCTTTCAGAGTGGTTAGAACAGGATAAGGTTAAATCTGCTTATCATGGAAAATCTGCTGAAGAACATGTAGAAGTAAAACCATATTTTTTCTTTGAAAATGGAAAAAGGGGGTTATGCATTGTTTTGCCACGCCAAAATATGACAGAGGAATGGGTGGACAGTGGAAAATGGACGATCGCTGGAGATAATGGATTCCGCATTGAAAAAGAATGTTGTGTTCAGGGAGTGGAAGGAAAACGTTTCATAGATCAGATGGTGATTTCAGTTAGACCATGCAAATCATATATTCTCAACTTTGAATATAATGATGGGTTTGAGAATCATTTGACACAATATGAGATAAAAGGAATAGAAATGGATGGTTGTTTCTATTTTGATTCAAATGGCAGAAGGATCAACCAAAGGTATTTACGGTCACCATATGGAATTGTTATATATTCCACGATTGATAACATTACATGTAATGGTATTGAGCGAGATGTTCAAGCATATCCATTGTCTAGTGATGACTACTGTATAGAACAAATAACTCCACTGACAACAGATGCTCAATTTATAATTTATACCAATAAAGAAGAGATAACCATGCAAATGAAACCACAGATTATGACTTCTTTAAGTGGAAGAAAATTGTTTGATACAGAATTTGTTGATTCAGAAATACCACTTTTTCTTGAGATTCCGAGAGTGCATATAAATTTTGAAGGTTTTAATTCTGTGGAAGGTATAGAACTAAGAGTAGGACGAACGTCAATCATAGCAAGTGATTTGGCTATGGATGAAGAAAATATCGTAGATATTAATGAGTGTTTTGATGAAAAATCATATGGTATTCATTCAGTTAGAATATATCAGTTTAACCGATTTATTAAGCAGGTGAGATTTTGCCTGTTACCGGAATTTAAATCGGATTACTTTGATAATTTGAAGTGGTTAGAAGATAAAGCTAATTTGAAGTCGGAATCAGCAAAGCTGACTGTCAGAAAAGTTGATGGTTGGCAGATAGACTTTGCAAATGCAAACGTTCAGGATTCACTAGAAAAATATGATGTACGTGCTCCTTATCGAGAAGGCACATTAAATGGAACCATCATTTCACAACAGGATAATCTGCGTTTGGCTGTTGAATTTGAATTGCCAATTTGTGCCTATAGGTATGAGTTGATTTCAAATAATAAAATCAGCGAAAAATGTGACATGGCAGATTTTTTGCAAGGAAATCCGTGGCTTTCTGTATCTTTTTATGGTGATTACAAAAAGAATACCTATGTAGTTGAATTGGTTTCAGCAAATGGGATAGAGCAGAGGGAAGAAATAAAGTTAACCAGTAATGGATCTGCTAATTTCGATTTGAATGTTTTTAGAGACACTCTGCAGGCAGTTCCGCTTCCTGCAAAAATCCGAGTTGTAAATGCAGATAGAGAAGCATCTTTTGATGTAATTTTGATTGATGAGGTTATTAAGTTTAGATATAGACCGAAGTATGTTAGAAGCAAAAAAGGCATTGCTGTGAAGGATGAAGATATAAACAAAAATGCTACATTAGAGAAGTATGGCGATAATTTTAAGCTATCCTTGATTTATGGAGAATCACAAGTAAATGATAAAGGAGCTAGAATATTTTCAATACCAGAGAATGTCACACTTACTTCAGGATATTATCGAATCATACGAGAAAATAATGTGGATGAGTTATTTACGGTTGATGATGATTTTGAAGTTACATTGCAGTCAGATCAATTCTTTGTGACATTGCGTAATCCCAAAGATCCCATCAATTCATTTGGTGAGTGGTTGGAGCAGTTCTTATACGATCTGATTAGATTCAGGGGGATAAAGAAGATTGATGAATTGCGGATGTCAGAAAGCTATAGGTGCAGGAATAGCATGGGGCAGTTTGCAAAATTTGGGCTATCTGATAATGATATAATAAATCTTGTTTTACTTGGCAATATTCTCGAGTGCAAAATTACAAAAGCACATAAGACCATTGTTACAGAAACTATGGCGATGGTATCTGAATTAATTCTTACGAATGAAGATAGGTTTAGAATTATTGAAAGATTGGTGGAAATGAAGGCTAGTGATATAGTATTTAATTTGTGCAAAGAAAATTACTGTCTGGTGCTTTTAGAAATTCCGGATACTGTAACGGGTAGTTATATAAAAGAATTAGCATCTGCATTAAAGCAAGTTTCAGTAATACTTGCATTGCAGGTACTGTTAAAGGGTAATGTTCCCATTAGAGAAACATTTGGCATTGCAGCATACAGGGATGTAATAGGTCAGGATGCTATTATAGAAATGATGACTACAAATGAGAGAGAGGGAAAAAAGACAGAAGATAGAAAACATTTTCTTTTGGAAGACGGTGTGAGTTGTGTTCATATAGCTCTAAATAGTAATATTTCAGGAATCAATAATTTTTATGAGATGGCAGATGAGAAGAAACTTCGAACAGGAAGAGTACATCTGGATAAAAATAAGATTCCAGAAATCGGTACATACTTTGCAGGAACAAGATACATCGATTTATTTGTTAACTGGTACATTAGAAATCACATGGGGGATACAAATAATGATTCAGATTTGAGAAAGAGAATGCAACTACAGTTTGAATCATTTGAAAGTAAGGTGTGGAATAAAATTTCATCAGTTAGAAATAGCAAAGCAGACAGTTTTTTTAAAGAGTTTAATAGTGTTCTTATGGAACGTGTTGCGAATAAAAGTGATATATCAAATATGACGTCAGTACATTTTACATTCCCTGCTTATTTCTATTTCGAAGGGATAGCTGCACTTATTGCACAATTAGATGAATTTAATGAATTCCCAGAGATGAAAAAGGAGGCTGTTAAGTTTATGGTAGGATCTTTTCAAGTGGCACCTTTTATGTCAGAACGCGATGTATTGATGGCTATGTCCTATATATACTTGAGAAGGAAGGAGAGACGATAATTATGTCAATGAATCCGAGGAGTACGACGGAAAAAATCAAAGCAGATTACAGAAGTTATGTGGCATCTATTTTGACGGTTAGAGATAGAGAAATAAGTCGACTTGCAAAAGAAGAAGTGGAGAAAACTAATTTTGTGAAAGGACCTTTTTTAGAAACAACGCTTCCATTTAAAGATGGAAAAACGCTCAAGCAACTTGCGGATGAAGGAATCATCAGTAATGAGTTTTCTAAAATGGGAAAAAATGTTCATTATAATGATTGGAAACTTCGAATTCATCAGGAAAATGCTTTGAAGCATATCATAAAAAATGACCGAAATATGGTTGTTTCGACGGGGACAGGTTCTGGTAAAACTGAGTGTTATTTATACCCGATTTTTAACGAAATCATGCGTGAAAAAGAATCTGGAACACTAGATGATGGTGTAAGAGCATTATTGATTTTTCCTATGAATGCGTTGGCTAATGATCAACAGAAGAAATTGAGAAAATTACTTGCAGATTATCCGGATATTACATTTGGAAGATATACTGGTGAGACTAAACACGCGAAAGCAAACGAGAAACCAGAGGATGCAGAAAAAAGGCTGCATCAGGAATATGATATTCAACATCAAGGTGATTATGATACTGATTCAAAAAAATCAATATTTAATGAGTTTATGTGCAGAGAATATATGGCGAAAAAGCCGCCGCATATTCTTTTAACAAACTATGCTATGCTCGAATATATGCTGCTAAGGCCAGATACGGCTCCTTTTTTTGATACGGCGAAGGCTAAAAATTGGAAATTTATTGTAATTGATGAGGCGCATACATACAAGGGGGCTGTCGGTACCGAAATTGCTTTTCTTCTTCGTAGGTTGAAAGAACGGATTCAGCATCATAGAAGTGAACCTTTTAGATGCATTGCAACAAGTGCAACTTTAGGAAGTGAAAGTGGAAAAGCATCATTAGCAAAATTTGCCGAGCAGTTATTTGGTGAACCATTTGATGAAACGGACATTATTACAACTGAAAGACAGAGACGAATTCCGGATGATAGTGTAAGGGATTTTTCATATCAAGATTACAAACGAATAAAAGAAGAGTCCTTGAAATTAAAGGAAAGTGAGAGAGGACAGTTTCTGTACGATAAACTAGTTAATGATGGTCGTTTGTTTAAGTTATATGATATTTTGGCGGAAAAACCAAAGAATATTAATGAAGTCGCAAACTTTGTTTTTTCTGATATTGCGGATAATACGTTGAGAGAACAATCTTTAATTGATTTGATTGAATTAGCAGCTGCTGCGAAGAAGAGTGAATATGAGTCTGCACTTCTGCCTGCCAGGTATCACCTGTTTGTCAAATCCTTGGAAGGCATGTTTGTTGAATATTATCCAATAAAGAGAGTTTTCTTTGATCGTAAAGAAAAATTCAAAGATGGATCTGGAGAGTATTCTGTATTTGAGATGGCTAATTGTCAAAAATGTGGACAGGAGTATATTCTTGGAAAAACAATAACAAAAGATAATAAAAAATATTTGGTACAGACAAGCGGTTTGGAAAAGCCAGAATTCTATTTTTTGTCTGATAACGACATAGATGAAGACTTTGATGAAGATGATGATCTTGATGAACAGTCTAATTTTTCTTCGCTTGGTAAATTCAAACTATGTTTAGCGTGTGGTCGAATTTCTGAGTTTTCAGAGAAAACAGATTATACCTGTTGCAAAGCAAATGATAATAAGAAGATTGTAACTGTTTATAATTTAAAATATGCGGGAAAGGGAAAAGAATCAAACTGTTGTCCAGCATGTGGTGCTACAAGAGAGGGACTGATAAAAAGATTTTTAACAGCAAATCAGCCAGCAACATTTGCAGTTGGAAAAAGTCTGTATGATGCAATTCCGCCTAGACCTATAAGACACCAAGAAAATCCTGACACATCAGATGACCTGTTTTCAGATGATTTGTTTGGAAGTTTGGATGATACAGCGACAGAGATTGATGATCATGTAATTGATGAAAGCGGACGAAAACTATTGGTGTTTTCAGATAATCGCCAAGAGGCTGCTTTTTATGCTGGGTATTTTGAAAAGCGTTATAAACAGGCGATGTGGAGAAAGGTTATTCTGAATTGTTTGATAGAAGCTGGCGAAGTTGGATTATCTGTTGATGATCTTATTTTGAAATCAAAACAGATGGCTGAAAAGGAAGGTCTTTATACTCTTGATTTAGTTGAACGTAATAATGAACTTGAAGTCAATATAATGAGCAATGAGCAAAAGACCGAAATGGCAGCGCATTATATCATGCAAGAATTTATGTCGCCAGACATTGGAACAGGGTTGGAGGGGCTTGGATACATCCAGATCATGCCAGAAAAGATACAATTCCAAGATGGCGTAAGTCGATATGGTGTTGAAGGCGGAGAAAATATTTGGAATGTGTACAGATTTGTGTTTGACACGTTGCGTCAGAAAGGCACAATAACATTTCCAGAAATGGTGAGTCCGGAAGACGACTTTTTTTCTCCAAGAAATCATGCAGGCTTCTTTAGAAATACAGGAAATGAAAGAATTCACAAAAAAGGTTATGTCTATGGTTTTATGCCAAGTGAAGGACACAAAAATAAACGTTCTACAATGTTGTTGAAAATATTAAATCATTTTCGACAAGATGAAACCAATGAAGCCAAAGCTATTGCAAATTTACAGCAGTGCTATGATGATTTAATTCTGCAAATGAAAAAGCGGGGTTATATCAGCATCGGACCGGAAAATGCTAGTGGTCAAATATATGCATTGAATTATAAAAAATGGATATTTAAGTATATAAAATCAGAAGAAAGGTTGTATAGATGTAAAAAATGCGGAAAGATATTTGCATATTCTTTGTATGATATCTGTCCAGAATTGAAATGTGATGGGGAGTTAGAGCAAATTGAAGCGGGAAAAATTCGTTCAGGAAGTTATTATGAAAGTCTGTATACTGGAAAGCAATTTATACCGATGGTAGCAAGGGAACACACTGCACAATTATCTTCGGAAACAGCTCGGCAGTATCAAGAAAAATTTGAACAGGGAGCAATTAATGTTCTTAGTTGTTCGACAACATTTGAAATGGGGGTTGATGTAGGTGAACTTGAGGCTACATTCCAGAGAAATGTGCCACCAGAAACATCTAATTATATTCAGCGAGCGGGTCGCGCAGGGCGACGAACATCATCAGCAGCATTTTCTGTAACTTTTGCGCGCAGGAATAGTCATGATATGACTTTTTATCAAGATCCACCAGAAATAATAGCAGGAAAGATAAATGCGCCAGTTCTGGAGGTAAACAACGAAAAAATTGCATTACGTCATTTGAATTCCATTGTGGTAGCAGGGTTCTTTAAAGAATATCCAGAATTCTTTACAGGAAAAGCAAAAAGAATTGTTGATTTTGATAAAAAGGATAATATGAGTGTAGAACTGAAAAAGTATTTAGAATCTAAACCGCAATCATTGTTGGATACCATATATAAGGTTTTTACTTCTCAGATTTTGAAACAGCTTAATGTAGACAATTGGGGATTTGTAGATGAATTAATTGGAGAAGATAGTAAACTGAATATAGCAATAAAAGAAAGAGAAAATGATATAGCGGGTTTGCTTGAAATGAAGAAAGGCATAAATGCTAATAGCACAGATTACGAACTTGGAAAAGCTAGAACAGTAACAAAACTAATATCGACGTTAAATGACGAAGGTTCTATCAATTTTCTGAGTGCAAAGGGGGTATTACCAAAGTATGGATTTCCTATTGATACTGTTTCACTGAATATTATTAACAATAAAAACAGAGAAGCCGAAAAGCTTGATCTATCCAGAGATTTAAGAATGGCAATCAGTGAATTTGCTCCACCGGCACAGATTGTGGCTAATGGAAAACAGTGGAAGAGTTATGCTGTTAATACTATACCTGATAAAAGTTGGCCAACATATGTGTATTATGAATGCCAGAATTGTAAGCGTATTTATCCTCCAAAGACAAAAATGACAGAAGTTACTATTGATATTAGTGACGATATTGAACTTTGTCCAACTTGTCAGGCTAAAATGAAAGCACGAAAGTTTATTATTCCGCTATTTGGATTTTCTACTTCTTATAAAGAATCTCCTAAGCAAGTGGGGGAAACGAGACCAAAAGCTTATTATGCTACACAGACACAGTTTTGGAGTGATACGGATCTTACGGAAAGTCAGCAGCGCGAGGTTAAAAGCAGGATATTGAATTTTTATGGAAAAGAAGTTTCTGCAAAGTATTCTCCAGGTGGAAAGTTATTTGTGCTAAATCAGGGAACCAATGGAGCAGGATTATATGTTTGCCCTGAGTGTGGATTCACGACTGAGGTCGATAAGATCCCAAAGAAAGGGCATAACAATAAATATGGCAGAAATTGTCCGAATAAAATGTTACAGAGAGTATCATTGGGACATCAGTTTTCAACAGATATTTTGAAAATCAATTTACCAGACCATTTGATCGAACAGCCGATGTCAGGTTCATTGGAAAACAAGGATCAATATTTATCTGTTTTATATGCATTACTTGAAGGTGCCAGTGCGGCTTTAGATATTAATAGAAGTGATATAAGCGGATGCGTTACTGGAAAATGTCAGATTGTATTATATGATGATACTCCAGGGGGATCTGGATTTGTAAAACATGTCTACGAAAACCTTGAAATGGTAATTGCCAAGGCAAAGGAAAAGGTTAACGGTAATTGCGGATGCACAGAGGAAACTTCATGCTATGGGTGCTTGAGAAACTATGGAAATCAGTTTTTTCATGATGTTCTTTCGAGAGGAGTGGCCTATCGTTATTTGGATTGGTTATTAAATGTGGTTGAGGAAAATAAAATAGAGAGTAATCAAGTCGAAATAGGTTCATAAAGCAAGATAAGCGACAAAAAAACGTGGTCAATATTATGTTATTTAAGGAACAGAATTCCTAAATATTATACGGGAAATAGTCAGTTACAACAAGGGGCTGTCGCACTAAGTGATTAGTGCGCAGCTTCTTTCTTTTCTTGTGCAAAAAAATAACTGCCAGACCTCGAAAGGATCCGGCAGTTGGTGTAAAATTAAGTTATGCTACTAACTAAATTATTACAAAAAGATTATACGAAAAATTCAGACGGATATCAACTTAAACTTCCGTTAAATCTTGAAACAATCATTCCAGATAATGATTCTGTTCGATTACTAAGTCAGTTTGTGGAGGCTATGGATTTGACTGACCTGTATTCTACTTATGAAAGAATAAATTCTGTATCGCCCAGAACACTTCTGAAGATTGTGCTCTATTCTTACATGAACGGGGATTATTCCTCTCGTTCCATGGAACTAAATTGTAAAAGAGATATCAATTTTATGTTTCTTCTAGAAGGTTCCCCAGCTCCTGATCATGCAACATTTGCAAGGTTTAGAAGTATCCATTTTGCTCTCTGTTCTAAACGTATCCTTGCAGAAATGTCTAATGCATTGTTTGATATGGGAGAAATTTCCGGAGAGACCATTTTTATTGATGGTACAAAAATTGAAGCCAGTGCCAATAAGTATACTTTCGTCTGGAAGAAGGCAGTAACAAAAAACCAGGCAAAACTTTTGCAGAAACTTGCTGGTTTTGTAGCTGAGTGTGAGTTGCTTTATGATATAAAAATCGTTTACGGAAATACGATAAAAATAAAGCATGTAAAGAAACTCCGCTTCAAAAGAGTATTGAAACTCTTGAAAGTTATTTGAACCGGCTCAAAAAATATAACCAGCAGATACATATCTGTGCGGAACGCAACAGTTATTCAAAAACAGATTATGATGCTACTTTTATGCGAATGAAGGAGGATGCCATGGGAAACGGACAGTTAAAGCCTGCTTATAATCTTCAACATGGCGTGGATTCTGAATACATCACATGGCTTACCATAGGTCCCCAGCCTACTGATACCACAACGCTGATACCATTTTTGAAAGATGCACAGGAGCATTTGAAATTCAAATATAAAAACATAACAGCAGATGCTGGATATGAAAGTGAAGAAAACTATCTGTTTCTAGAAGCAAATGGTCAGCTTTCTTATATAAAACCTGCGAACTATGAGATTTCCAAGACCCGTAAATATAAAAATGATATCGGTAAGATAGAAAATATGGAGTATGATGTAAAAAAAGATATCTATACCTGCAGAAATGGTAAAAAATTAGGTGTAGATCATATCCGCCACTCAAAAAGCAAAACAGGATATGTAAGCGAAAAAACGATTTATAAATGTGAGGACTGTAATGGATGCCCTTACAAAAGCGAATGCATCAAAGGGAATAATTGCCAAACACCGTTGGAAGAACGGACAAAGACACTTCAGGTTGCGAAAACATTTCTAAAACATAGAAAAGAAGATTTAGACCGGATACTCTCAGAAGAAGGGATTCTCTTCCGGACAAACCGAAGCATACAGGCGGAAGGCTCCTTTGGAGATTTAAAACAGGATATGCTGTTCCGCAGATATTTAAGCAAAGGAAATGCAAATGTTCTTGCGGAGAGTACTTTGCTTGCCATGGCGAGAAACATAAACAAACTATATAATAAGATTCAAAATGGAAGAACCGGAACACATTTATTTTCGATAAAAAGTGCCTAAATTTTGACTTGTCAAAACAATTTTCAAGCCATCAAAAATGGCTTATTAAAGTGCGTCTTTAATAATAGCCTATAACAATGAAAAGCGTTTTTTGATGGATTTTATCCTTAAAATAGCAAAAAGGAAGCTGCCGCTTCACGAAAATTCATTCGTTAAAGCGACAGCCCCTTTTCTTTGTGTAAAAAATCGCACCTGCTAAACTGCAAGTGCGACACTTTTGTTAATATTACGAGTCCTACGCAGCTCCAAGACGGAAAAACATATGACTTTAGTAATATTATACACCATATTTGTATGAAGTCAAACAAAAAATTATTCAGATAAATCATTAGAAAATTCTTCACTTAAAAGGTTTTCATCATTATCAGAAGTAGTAAATTTCTCGCTTACAGGATAGGAGAAGTTTTTGCCTATTTTCTGAAAGCCATATTCCAGATAATGTGATTTGGGGATGAAGTTGTTTTCCGTAAGATTATGTAGTTTGGTGAAAAGCTCTACAAGCCATTCCTGAAATTTTGTTCCTGGTTCTTTTTGGTCGAGCTCATTTTCGTAATAATGTCTCACGATACCAGCAAATATATCGGCGAACTGTACTGCAGGAGTTACAGCAGAGCTGACAAACAAGGGCATTTCTAATATGTGATGGAAAGAACGCCCAAACTTCGTTTTGAACAGAAAACCTGTAATTGCCTCAGCAATTTTTCGGTCAGCATCCTCATGTACCTCATCAAATATCATCATTGCTTTGCCATAGTGATGATGGTTACAGTAAAACTCAACCTTTTTTAAAAGAAGGTAATACTGCTTCGGAAGATGATGTTCTGGAACAATAATTGGTTCATCTGGCTTGTCCATAATTACAGCGAAAATAGCAGCGTCATAAGAGGTAATGATGTCTACCATGCCCTCAACATATGCTTTATTATTTGTACGATTCTTGGTAATTGTCGCTTCACGAATAAGTTTTGTAGACTTTATTTCGTCCTGTTTTCCATAAATAGAATCTTTTAACTTGTATATCTGATTTGTGATTGGTTTAATATCATTCTCATGGATACAGACACCAAGCAGGATAGGATTCTTGGCTTTTTTGTAGCCGATATGATAGGAGCGGTTGTCTTTGTACGGATGTGCGTATTTGATGATTTCCGCAATGGTGCTTTTGATCAGAGAGTGGAATCCGGACAGGTTGAACGTGTTGTTCAGCGAATGATAAAATTGCTTGAAAAATAAGGAAAGGTTTATTTATAGCATTTAACTGCAACAGGATTCAGTTATTCGAAAAATTCGAATAACTCATAATTACAAGAGTGGTCCGTTATCCGATAATTTTGGATAACTGCTGGTAGCGGTTATTCACAGGGTGAAATTGGAAAAACAGTATTTACCCAATTCGCAAATCAGTTTAAATGAACTATTCGGAATTTCCGGATAGTTCAAATCTAATGGAAGCTAGGGCATATGTGATACCGATAAAATGATGATCAGATACCAGGTCGAGACGGTGAAATCCGGCAACTCAACTCCCTGCGAGTGAATGGCCAACTTGTGCTCAGAGCGGATGAATTGTGTAGAAGTTGAGCGGCTTTCACTGTCTCAACTGTCGAGACAGTGGCAGGGAGCGGCAGTGTAAAATTGCCTTGCATTATATAGGTAGAAAAGACCTTATGCTGATTTGTTCCCATAGACTGGGGTGGTTAAGACCTTGATATGGATGTCAATTTTGCCACAGATTGCATCTGTTTGTAGCTGTGAATGTGCGGTTTCAGAAGGTATGGACATGTTTCCGTTTTGATCGGATATGTTTCCGCGAACGGGCACAAAACCTGACATCAATCAGAAGGTATCTAAAACTGATAGGAATGATATCTATCTTATCTATTGTTACTTGTTCTGATTTCTCCATTCCCGTGGGGAGACACCATAAATATTTTTAAATGCACGGGAAAAATGAAGCTGATTTTCGTATCCGACAGCAGAGCCGACATCTGCAATGGATAAGGAAGTCAGCTTTAATAATTCCGTAGCCTTTACCATGCGGTAGTTCATAAGAAATTCCTGCGGGGAGCGGCCGATCGAGTTGCGGAAGATTTTTCCGAAATAACTCCGGTTGATGCCACATACCGCAGCGATATCTTCAATCGAAATATTATTCTGAAAATTCTGTTCCATATAATTGATCGCTTCTTTTATATAATAATCACTCATGCGTCCGCTGGAGACCAGCTTTGTCGATTGTGCCGACTGTAGCAGATAATCCAAAAACAGATACAGATGCCCAATCAGATGGAAGGAGGATTCCTGCGGATGATTGACGATATAAAGCATTTCATCGGCAAGCTTTTCCCGTAATTCTTTGGAGTGTGAATGATAAATGGGCGCGTCTTTGCACAAATCTGTGACACTTAAAGCCTCTTTTACACGTAAGCCGTCAAATTCGATCCACATATATTCCCATGGAAGCTGTTCATCGGCAATGTAAGTATTGATCTGCCCCGGGAAAATCATAAATCCCTGTCCGCTTTTTACGGAATAGGTCTGTGTATCCCCGTTTGCATTGTCTGCCATGAGAGTTCCGGTTCCGGAAAGAATGTAGTGAAACAGGTAGTGGTTGCGTGTTGCAGGCCCGAATGAATGGCCGGGATCACATTGTTCATATCCAAACTGATACATGCACAGATCGATAAAATTTTCATTTGGAAAAATATTAAAAAATGTATTACTCATAAAACACTCCGTATATACCAAAATGCGATATTTGTATCTATTATAGCACAAAATATTGCATTTGGGTATAAAATTAAAAAAAAACTGGTATTTAAGGATGCATAAAGGTATGTTATAATCAGATTATCAAAAAGGTAAGCGGATATATTTAAGAAAAGGAGAGAAGAATATGGCAAAAAGAAGTATTTTCCGCAGTGTTGCGGTGGTGCTCGCACTTGGCATGTGTATGACGGATCTTGCCGGATGCGGAAGTGAAAAAAGGGCAGACGGGAAAACCGAAATCGAAGTGGTTTCCTACAAACCGGAAGCAGTTAAGGCATTTGAAAAGATTGAAAAGCAGTTCAATGAAACACATGATGACATCCATCTGACGATTTCATCTCCAAACGAAGCAATGACCATTTTAAAGACACGTTTTATCCGGGAGGATTATCCGGATATCATCGCAATCGGAGGAGACATCAACTATTCCAACTTTTTAGATGCAGATCTGTTTGATGATATTTCCGATCTGGATGAAGTCCAGACCGTAAAACAGGCATATCTGGATATGGATAAGGAACTGGAGTTTATTCCAAAGGATGGCACGTATGCACTTCCATATGCGGCAAACGCGGCAGGAATTTTATATAACAAAGATATGTTTGAGGAAAATGGCTGGAAAGTTCCGACCACCTGGCAGGAATTTACCACACTGTGTGATGAAATAAAACAGAGCGGAACACTTCCGCTGTATCTGGGCTTTAAAGATACCTGGACCTGTCTGGCTCCGTGGAATGCGCTGGCAGTCGGACTTACCGATTCGGATACCTGCAATCAGGTAAATATGGGAAATACCACATTTTCCGATACGTATGGACCGGTAGCAGAAAAGATGCGTGCGCTTTTGGATTACGCAGAAAAAAATCCGTATGCATATGGTTATAACGATGCATGTACAGCATTTGCCCGCGGGGAAGCTGCCATGTATCCGATTGGAAGCTATGCGATCCCGCAGATCAAATCGGTCAATCCGGATATGAATATCGGCTCTTTTACATTTCCTGCAAATGATGAGGAATCAGACAATGTATTAAATTCAGGAATTGATCTGCAGTTTTCCGTAATGAAATCATGCAAAAATAAAGAGGCTGCATATGAAGTTTTAAAATATCTGTATGACGATGAGACCATTCAGATTTATCTGGATGATCAGGGCGGAATTGCCTGCAAAGACGGGGATTTTGCAATTCCGGAAACACTCGAGGATATGCGTCCTTACATTGAAAACAACCGCATGGCAGATTATCAGGATCACCATTATCCGAGTGAGATGAGTGTGGATGCCATGATCCAGACGTTCCTGCTGGATACAAGCGACAATGCACAGGAAAAGTTTTTGAAAAAATTTGATTCCGACTGGAAGCGCTACAACCGGGATCTGATTCGGAAAGTACAGGATTATCAGAAAGAACAGGGGGATGCACAATGAAAAAGAAAATGTCAAACAGGGACAAAACATTCTTGGCGGTTATCATACCGGTTGTAATCTTATTTTTTGCATTCAATACACTTCCAATGATCAAAGGTGTGATTTACAGTTTTACCAATTATAAAGGATACGGAACTTACGATTATGTCGGGTTCCGGAACTATGCAGATCTGTTTACGGATTCCCGCGTGGGAAAAAGCTATTTGTTTACGTTTAAATATGCACTGGCAGGAACGATACTGGTAAATGTGCTAAGTCTGATCATGGCAGTTGGATTAAACAGTGCAATCCGTTTTAAAAGTGCACTGCGCGGTATTTATTTTGTACCGAATATTTTAGGAGGACTTGTCATCGGCTATATTTTCAGTTTTATTTTTACTTACATTCTTCCAACTGTGGGAAATGTGTTCCATATTGGATTTTTACAGAACAGTATTCTTGCAAGTGAAAAATACGCATGGATTGGTGTGCTGATTGTTGGTGTATGGCAGGCAGTTGCCATGAATACCATCATCTATATTTCCGGTCTGCAGACTGTACCGGAGGAAATCTACGAGGCGAGCATGCTTGACGGAGCCAGTAAATGGAAGCAGTTCTGGAAAGTAACATTTCCACTGGTGATGCCGTTTGTGACGATCAATCTGGTACTGAGCACAAAGAATTTCCTCATGGTATTCGACCAGATCATGTCATTGACCAAGGGAGGTCCGGCACAGAGCACCGAATCCATCTCTTACCTGATTTATAAAAATGGTATGGATGGCGGACAGTTTGGATTCCAGAGTGCAAATGCAGTCATTTTCTTTATTGTGATCGTGGCGATTTCACTTTTCCAGATGACAGTCATGAATAAGAAGGAGGAGCAGCTATGATGAAAGAAAAACAGAAAACAAACTGGGTACTTACAATTATTCTGATTTTGGGGACGGTTACGGTATTTTTCCCGCTGTATATGGCAGTGATCATTGCGTTTAAGAAACCGAGTGAGATGACAAACGATGTGGCGGGTGCACTTTCTTTCCCGAAACAGTGGAGTTTTGAAAATTTTCGTCAGGCAATGGAAGTGACCGATTTCTGGCACTCTCTTGGAAACAGTTTACTGATCACATTGGTAACAATCGTACTGGCAATCCTGATCCACTCAATTGCAGGCTACGTGATCGGACGCGGCATGGCAAGAAGAAAAAGTTTCCGATTTATCTATCTGTATATTGTCAGCGGAATGTTTGTTCCGTTTTCCATCTTAATGATGCCTCTGGTAAAGCAGACGGCGCATATGGGACTTGGAAACCGCGCGGGTGTCATTCTGTTGTATCTGGTATTTTATATGCCAATGAACGTCCTTCTTTACAGTGGGTACTTAAAAAATATTCCGATAGCGCTGGAAGAGGCGGCAGATATTGACGGAGCAAGCACATGGACTACTTACTGGAAAGTGGTCTTTCCAATGATGATGCCAATGCATGCAACAGTTGCAATCCTGACAGCTCTTGGAACGTGGAATGATGTTATGACACCGCTTGTGATCATGTCTGGAACCGGACAGAATACGCTGCCGCTTGCACAGCTTAATTTCCAGACACAGTTTGGAACCAATTACAATCTGGCATTTGCTTCCTATATTATGGCACTGATTCCAATCCTTATTTTCTATGTGATTTGTCAGAAACAGATTTTAAACGGTGTGGCAAACGGTGCAGTCAAAGGATAAAAATAAAACGAGGTGACTTCTATGGCAATTATATACAATCCAAATAAAAAAATATTTAACCTGCATACGGTGCATACAACTTATCAGATGCAGGTCGATTCACTGGGATATCTGCTGCATCTGTACTATGGAGATAAAACAAACAGCCCCATGGATTATGTTTTAACCTATGCAGACCGTGGATTTTCCGGAAATCCTTATGCAGCGGGCATGGACCGCACCTATTCGCTGGATGCGCTGCCACAGGAGTATCCTTCCATTGGAACTGGGGATTACCGCAATATTGCGCTGAATATCAAAAATGAAAAAGGGGTGGAAAGCGCAGATCTGCTTTTTAAAAGTTATGAGATTCGAAGCGGCAAATACCAGTTACAGGGACTTCCGGCTGTCTGGGCAGACAAAGAGGAAGCACAGACACTGGAAATTGTCCTTGCAGACGAAAACGCACAGGTTGAAGTTCATCTGCTGTATGGTGTTTTGGAAGAAAACGATGTTATTACAAGGAGCGTCCAGATTAAAAATACGGGAACTGGGCAGATTACGATCGAAAAGGCAGCGGCAGCCTGTCTGGATTTTGTACAGGGAGATTTTGATGTCCTGCGGTTTTATGGAAAGCATGCCATGGAGCGCAATCTGGAGCGTACGCCGCTGGGGCATGGAACCATTGCGTTTGGCAGCCGCAGGGGAACGTCCAGTCATCAGTATAATCCGGCAGTGATTTTGGCAGAAAAAGGAACAACAGAGACCGCAGGCAGCTGCTATGGAATGCTGTTTGTATACAGCGGAAATTTCTCCTGTGAGGCAGAAAAAGATCAGTTCAACCAGACGCGCCTGCTACTCGGATTAAATGAAGAACTGTTTTCCTATCCGCTTGCGGAAGGAGAAACCTTTACGGTACCGGAAGTCATTTTGTCTTATTCGGCAGACGGATTGTCTGCACTGTCGCAGCAATATCATAACTGCATCCGCAACCATGTGTGCCGCAGCAAATATGTACATATGCAGCGCCCGGTGCTGATTAACAGCTGGGAGGCAGCATATTTCGATTTTACGGGAGATACGATCGTGGATCTGGCAAAAGAAGCTGCTTCCCTTGGAATTGATATGGTAGTGATGGATGACGGCTGGTTTGGGAAAAGAAACGATGATAATTCTTCCCTTGGGGACTGGCAGGTCAATGAAAAGAAACTGGGGGGAAGCCTGGCAGAGCTTATTACCCGTGTGCATAATCAGGGGGTGAAATTTGGCATTTGGATTGAGCCGGAGATGGTCAATGAAGACAGCGACCTTTACCGGGCACATCCGGACTGGGCAATTCAGATTCCGGGGAAAAAGCCGGTGCGCTCGAGAAACCAGTTACTGCTTGATTTTTCCAGAAAAGAAGTGCGCGACTGTGTATTTGATCAGATTTGTGCCGTGCTGGATCAGGGAAAAATTGATTATGTCAAGTGGGATATGAACCGCAGTATGGCAGATGTCTATGCCGGAAATCTTTCCTATGATTACGTGCTTGGTGTCTATGATTTTATGGAGCGCCTGTGCAGCCGGTATCCGGATCTTCTGCTTGAGGGATGCAGCGGTGGCGGCGGCAGATTTGACGCAGGAATGCTTTATTATTCCCCACAGATCTGGTGTAGTGACAATACCGATGCAATCAACCGCACAAGGATCCAGTACGGAACGTCGTTTTTCTATCCGGTTTCCGTAATGGGGGCGCACGTTTCAGCGGTGCCGAACCACCAGACCGGACGGGTAACAAGTTTCCACACCCGAGGGGTGACGGCGATGGCTGGAACCTTTGGTTACGAATTAAACCCGGCGCTTTTATCCGATGAGGAAAAACAGCAGATCCGGGAGCAGATTAAAACATACAAGAAGTATGAAACGCTCATTAACGAGGGAACCTACTGGCGGCTGTCCGATCCGTTTATGGATGAAATTGCGGCATGGATGACGGTATCAGAGGAACAGGATCATGCATTAGTCAGCGCAGTGCGTCTTAGGGCAGAGGCAAATCAGGCAGCCGTTTATGTCCGCCTGCGTGGGTTAAAACCGGATGCCGTGTATCTGGAAGAACAGAGCGGCAGACAGTATTCCGGTGCAGCACTGATGCATGCGGGAATTCCGCTTCCGCCGTTTACCAGAGAATATGAGGCGTATCAGTTTGTTTTTACAGAGCTGAAAGAGGCTGGAGCATTATACGAAAAAGTACAGAAATGGTGTGAGAGGAATACCAAAAATCGCATGGTCATCAGCATTTACGGTGGCTCCGGTTCCGGAAAAACAACACTTGCCACGGCATTGCAGCAGTATTTTTTAAATGACGGCAGGGGCTGTTACCTGCTCTCGGGCGATGATTATCCACACCGGATTCCAAAACGCAACGATGAAGAACGGCTGCGTGTGTATAAAGAAGCCGGGGAAGACGGACTGCGTGGATATCTCGGGACAAAGAAAGAGATTGACTTCGACCGGATCAATGAAGTGCTTGCGGCATTTCATGAGGGAAAAGATTCAATCACATTGCGGCATATGGGACGGGAAGATGGCGAGATTTCATCGGAAGAAACCGATTTTTCCGGAATATCCGTATTACTTCTGGAGTGGACACACGGAGGCAGTGACGATTTACATGGTGTGGATCTGCCCGTCTTTCTGGAAAGTTCCCCGGAGGAGACCAGGGAGCGGCGCATCCGCAGAAACCGCGATGAGAATGCCGCAAGCCCGTTTATCTGCCGCGTGGTAGAACTGGAACAGGAAAAACTTGAAGTGCAGCGCAAAAATGCAGGATTAATCGTGGGAAAGGACGGAAGAGTTTATGAACCATAAACCGATGCTCAATGCATATCCCGACAGCCTTGGAGGAAATCTGGGAGATATCGTAACATTGCTGAAAACTGAGGCTTTGCAGGATGTATTTTCTTCTTTTTACATTCTGCCGAGCCTGTACCATTCCGATCTCGACCGGGGATTTTCCGTGATCGACTATGACCTGAATGAGCAGCTTGCCGACCGGGAAGACCTTGACCAGTTAAAGAATATGGGAATTGATCTGAAACTCGATTTTATTTTAAACCATGCTTCCGCACAGTCCCCGCAGTTTCGGGATCTTGTGGAAAAAGGGGAGGCTTCTGCGTACCGCGATTTCTTCATCGATTGGAACCATTTCTGGGAAGGGCATGGAACCATGACGGAGGAAGGCTATATCCAGCCGGATGAAAGCTGCCTGAAGCAGATGTTTTTCCGCAAACCCGGGCTGCCGATCCTAATGGTGGAATTTCCGGATGGAAAAAAAGTGCCGTACTGGAATACCTTTTATCAGGAAGTGCATGGCAGACAGTATCTCGGACAGATGGATGTAAACATCCAGTCACCAAAAGTGTGGAAGTTTTATCGTGAAACACTGGAAAAAATAGCCTCTTACGGCGCGGCGATTGTGCGGCTGGATGCCTTTGCCTATGCGCCGAAGACACCGGGAAAGAAAAACTTCCTCAATGATCCGGAGACGTGGGAACTTTTACAAAAGATCCATGCACTGGCAGAACCTTTGGGACTTACGCTTTTGCCGGAGATCCACGCGGCATATGACGAAAAAATATATGAGACACTTGCAGAAAAAGGCTATGCAACCTATGACTTTTTCCTGCCGGGACTGGTCATTGATGCGATTGAGAACCGGCGGGGAACGTACCTTGCGGCATGGGCGAAGGAGATTGTGGAAAAGAAGATCTCCACGGTCAACATGCTCGGCTGTCACGATGGCATCCCGCTTCTGGACTTAAAGGGGCTGCTTCCTGAAGAGGAGATCCAGTCGTTAATTGACCGGATTGTATCCCGCGGAGGCATGGTCAAAAATTTACATGGACAAAAGAATCTGTATTATCAGGTAAATGCCACGTACTACAGTGCATTGGGAGAGTCGGATGAAAAAATGCTTCTGGCGCGGGCAATCCAGATGTTTATGCCGGGCAAACCGCAGATCTGGTATCTGGATCTGTTTGCCGGAAAAAATGACCATGAAGCGGTGCAGCGCGCGGGAGAATCCGGACATAAGGAAATCAACCGGACAAATCTTTCCACTGATCAGATCACGGAAGGGTTGAAAAAAGATGTGGTTCAAAAACAGCTTGCGTTAATCCGCATGCGAAATACCCATAAGGCATTTTCGGAAGGCGCAGAGGTAGCAATCTCCGGAGGGGAGAGGTCTCTGGAAATCCGCTGGGAATATAATAGTGCATTTGCAACATTATATGTAAATTTTGAATCAGGAACATATACAATAGTAGAAAGCAGATAGTTAAGTTGGGCTGTCGATTGTACATGAAACCTAAACTTTATAATGGAAGCTTTCATGAGAGAGTAATTCTGATAATAACCGTGGATTATATTTTTCATCAGTCAGTATTTGAACTGCATCATCATTGAGATGCAGATCGGATACTGACTGATTTGTATGTTCACGTAGTTCGGTTCAGCAAAGAAGATAATCGGTGCTTACTTGATAAAAGTCTGCAAGCGTCAGTAGATTGCCAAGTGACATATCTACATTTTCATCTTTCTCATAGTTGCCGGGTGTGGAACTTGGGATGCCGGTAGCATCAGACAATTCCTGCAATGACATTCTTTTTTCTGCGACTCTCAAATCTTTCAGCGTTCCGGTATGGTAAGCCTTGTGTGCATAGTACAAAGGAAGTGTGGGAAGCAGGTAATCGGAAGAAAGCAATAAGGACTTGTCAAAAAAATTTTTAAAAAAATAAAACCTGCCATAATATTATTCCGTCATATAAGTGAAAACAATAATAAAAACCGGTGGAACATCGGAGAAAAGAGGAAAATATTATGGCAAAAGAAAAAAGAAATCTTTATGAAGAAGTAGAATTTGGTAACGATTATGGTTATGCAATGCAGGTAAAACGGGAAGCGGAGACACAGTTATATGAGATTCAGAAAATCTGGGGACTGGCAATTGCCGGAACGGTCTGTGGAGGTATCGGAATGATGCTGGCATTCCATCCGATTTTTATTATGATAGGATTTGTTATGGGCTGTGTTTGTTACAGCAAAGTGGGTGGTTTTGGAATAGCGGCAAAATGGGCATGGAACATTGCAAAATTTGGCTGGTTTGTAGTCCCGTATTTTCCGATTGATTTATTAGTCGGTGCCATCGCATTGTGTTTAGGTTTCCTTTCCTTATTTTTCCTGCCTTTTTTCGTGGTTAATCATATCAGAAAACAGGCACAGCAGAACCAGCAGCTGGCAGAGGCATTCCTGCATACATGCCAACAGAATGATGGTGCAGCTGCATAGTTGTTCGTCAAAATACATATAAAAATTACAGATTATCAAAATATTTTGATATTTCATCCAAAAAAATTCTATTCTTTCCAGATTGGTTTGTGATTATAATGAATTTAGTCGATGAGACAGGTTCGGAGAAACCAAAATCAACAAATTGCAAACCAGGAGGAAAAAAGAATGAGAAGGAAAAAATTATTAACTGTATTGGTAGCAGCAACACTTGCATTATCCATGGTTGGATGTGGCTCTTCCGGAGGAAACGGCTCTGGTGACTCAGGAAGCACCAGCAGCGTAGCAAACAAGGATAAACCACTTTGCTGGTTTAACCGTCAGCCATCCAACAGCTCCACAGGAGAACTTGACATGGATGCATTAAATTACAACAAAGATACCTATTATGTAGGCTTTGATGCAAATCAGGGTGCTGAACTGCAGGGACAGATGGTTCTTGATTATATCAAAGAAAATGCAGCGTCCATTGACCGTAACGGAGACGGAGTAATTGGTTATGTACTTGCAATCGGAGACATCGGACATAACGACTCTATTGCACGTACCCGTGGTGTCCGTTCTGCACTTGGAACCGGAGTAGATGCAAATGGAGCAATTGATTCAACACCGGCTGGTACAAACGTAGACGGTTCTGCAAAAGTTGTTCAGGATGCAACACTGGATGTAGATGGAAAGACTTATACAATTCGTGAACTTGCTTCACAGGAGATGAAGAACTCTGCTGGTGCAACATGGGATGCAGCTACAGCAGGAAATGCAATCGGAACATGGACCGCATCTTTTGGCGACCAGATTGACGTAGTTGTTTCTAATAATGATGGTATGGGAATGTCAATGTTTAATGCATGGGCAAAAGATAACAAAGTACCAACCTTCGGATACGATGCAAATAGTGATGCTGTTGCAGCTATCGCAGAAGGATATGGCGGAACAATTTCACAGCATGCAGATGTTCAGGCTTACCTGACATTAAGAGTGCTTCGTAATGCTTTAGATGGAGTAGACATTGATACTGGTATCGGTACTCCGGATGATGCAGGAAACTGCTTAACAGAAGGAGAAGATTACAGATATAGTGAAGAAGAAAGATCCTACTATGCATTAAATATAGCTGTTACAGCTGATAATTATCAGGATTTTACAGACTCAACCAAGGTTTATGACAAAGTATCCAATCAGCTGGATGAAGGCAAGAGCCCAAGCAAGAAGGTATGGCTTGATATTTACAATGCTTCCGATAACTTCCTTAGCTCAACCTATCAGCCACTTCTTCAGAACTATGACAAACTTTTGAACCTTGAAGTAGATTATATCGGTGGTGATGGACAGACAGAGTCTAACATTACAAACCGTCTTGGCAACCCGGGTGAGTATGATGCATTTGCAATCAACATGGTTAAAACAGACAATGCATCATCTTATACATCACTTCTTTCAAAATAAGGTTATTGCCCGGAAGAAAACAGCATAGATACAGAAGGGCATCAGATAAAAATGGTGTCCTTCTTTTCAAAGAAAAGGAAGTAGAATTATGGCAGAGGATAAGAATAAATATGTCTTATCGATTAACGGCATGAGCAAATCGTTCGGAAGAAATAAGGTTCTGAATCATATCAATCTGAATGTCAGACCTGGAACAATCATGGGACTTATGGGTGAAAATGGTGCCGGTAAATCGACAATGATGAAATGTCTCTTCGGAACTTATCAAAAGGACGAAGGAACAATAATATTAGATGGAAAAGAAGTTAATTTTTCTGGCCCAAAGGATGCACTTGAAAATGGTGTCGCAATGGTTCATCAGGAATTAAACCAGTGTCTGGAGCGCAGTGTCATTGACAATATGTTCTTAGGACGCTATCCGAAGAATTCATTGGGAATGATTGACGAAGGAAGAATGAGAAAAGAAACTTCCGATTTATTCCGTAAACTTGGTATTACTGTTAATCTGACACAGCCAATGAAAAAAATGTCTGTATCACAGCGCCAGATGTGTGAAATTGCAAAAGCAATTTCTTATCATTCCAAAGTAATCGTATTAGACGAGCCGACTTCATCACTGACAGCACCGGAGGTTGCAAAACTTTTCAAGATGATGCGGCAGTTAAAAGAACAGGGAATTTCATTGATTTATATTTCACATAAAATGGATGAAATTTTTGAAATTTGTGATGAAATATCAGTTCTTCGGGATGGTAGCCTTGTTATGACAAAGGCAAGTAAAGATACCAATATGAATGAACTGATTTCTGCAATGGTTGGCCGTTCTTTGGATAACCGTTTTCCACCGGTAGATAACCAGCCTGGTGAAACGGTTCTTTCTATACAGAATCTTTCAACTAAGTATGCACCAAAATTACAGAATATTTCTTTTGATATTAAAGAAGGAGAAATTTTTGGGCTGTATGGTCTGGTTGGAGCCGGTCGTACGGAACTATTGGAAACTATTTTTGGTATGCGTACCAGAGCGGCAGGAAATGTAATTTATAATGGAAAAGTAATGAATTTTACATCCCCGAAAGATGCAATGGATCATGGATTTGCTTTAATTACAGAAGAACGAAAAGCAAATGGACTTTTCCTGAAAGCAGATATTACATTTAATACTACAATCGCCAATATGAATCATTATAAAAATGGATTCGCACTTTCCAATGATGATATGGTTCGTGCGACGGCAGAAGAAATTAAAGTCATGCATACAAAATGTATGGGACCAGATGATATGATTTCCAGTTTGTCCGGAGGAAATCAGCAGAAGGCAATATTTGGTAAATGGCTGGAGCGCTCACCAAATATATTTATGATGGACGATCCTACAAGAGGAATTGATGTAGGTGCCAAATACGAAATATATGAATTAATTATCAATATGGCAAAACAGGGAAAAACAATCATTGTTGTATCCTCTGAGATGCCGGAAATCCTTGGAATCACAAACCGGATTGGTGTTATGTCAAATGGACATCTTGCCGGAATTGTTAATACTAAGGAAACAAATCAGGAAGAGTTATTAAGACTCAGTGCGAAATATTTATAATCAGGAAGGAGCATTGGATATGGCAGACAGTAGTATTATTCTTTCATCCGCTGCAGAGGCAGAGCTTTTGAAGCCGATTGATGAATATGTAGGAAAAATACAGGCACAGATTGATGAACTTCGTAAGGATGGTTCAGATAAGGTGCGCAGCTTAAAAAATCACATTGCAATCGTAAAGGAAAATAAGAATTTAACAAAAGAAGAAAAGAGCAGAATGATTGCAAAGGACAAGGAAGCCTTAGAACAGGCAAAAGCGGTAGAGTCTTCGAATAAAGACAAAGTATCAAAACTTATCGCAGATGCAGAAGGTTATCTTGCAAAACATTATAAAAATGATTACTATCAGAAAGTTGCTGATAGCTGCAAAGCTGAGAAAGAAGCTGAAAATGCAGAATACAAAAAGATATGTGCTTCCATCAAAGCAGAGCATGAGCAGAATATGAGCAGACTCAGCGATGCAGATGAGAAAAAAGACGAGAAGTATGTTTATAAGAATAAATTATTTGATGCCCAGATGGCACATGAGTCCAGACTTCAGGAGATTAAGGACAGAAAGCATGATGCATATGCACATAAGTATCATCTGATTGACTTACTCCGTATGTCAAGATATACATTTGCACAGAAGAGAGCACAGAAATTTGAAAATTACAAATATACCTTTAATACCACACAGTTCCTTTATAAAAATGGATTGTATATTGTCATTATTTTAATCTTCATTGCTTTATGTATTATTACACCGGTTGTAAAGAATACACAGTTGCTGACAACGACAAACATCTTAAATATTCTGCAGCAGGCTTCACCAAGAATGTTCTTGGCATTAGGTGTTGCAGGACTGATTCTTTTAACAGGTACTGACCTTTCTGTTGGACGTATGGTTGGTATGGGTATGGTAACAGCAACCATCATCATGCATAACGGAATTAATACAGGTGGTGTATTTGGCCATATCTTTGACTTTACCGGTATCCCGGTTGCTGCAAGAGCAATTCTTGCATTGGCAGTCTGTATTGTACTTACAACAGCATTTTCTATGCTGGCAGGCTTCTTTATGGCGAAGTTCAAGATGCATCCGTTTATTTCAACCATGGCAAACATGCTGATTATTTTCGGACTTGTAACATATGCAACAAAAGGTGTTTCCTTCGGAGCTATTGATTCTGCAATCCCGGCTATGTTTATTCCGCAGATTGGAAAATTCCCGACAATTATCCTTTGGGCTGTTGTTGCAGTTATCGTAGTATGGTTCATCTGGAATAAAACAACATTTGGTAAGAATCTGTATGCGGTTGGTGGAAATCCTGAAGCAGCAGCAGTTTCCGGTATATCAGTATTTAAAGTAACATTAGGAGCATTTATTCTGGCAGGTATCCTGTATGGATTTGGTTCCTGGCTGGAATGTAACAGAATGGTTGGTTCCGGTAGTGCAGCATATGGACAAGGATGGGATATGGATGCTATTGCAGCCTGCGTAGTTGGTGGTGTATCCTTTACCGGTGGTATTGGTAAGATTTCCGGAGTTGTAACTGGTGTACTTATCTTTACATCCCTTACATATTCCCTTACCATTCTGGGTATTGATACAAATCTTCAGTTTATTTTCGAAGGAATCATCATTTTGGCAGCAGTAACACTTGACTGTCTGAAATATGTACAGAAAAAATAAGTAATTCGTAATCAGAATCATTCACATATAATCACCATAGGCCGCCCGCTCATCGCTAGAGATGAATGGACGGCCTAAACAATATCAGGTATTCAGAAAAAGACATTTGTCTGATATAATAAGAGCAGGAGAAGAAAGAGCTGAACATGCTGAAAGAGGAACGTCATATGGAAAAGTATAAAGTGATTTTAGTTGATGATGAAATAGAAGCAATCCAGGCAATGGAACATAAGATGGACTGGGATGGACTGGGCTTTGAGGTGTCGGGCAGTGCAACCAATGGAGTGAAAGCCCTGGAACTGGTAGAAAATATACAGCCGGATGTTGTGATAACCGATATAAAAATGCCTTATATGAATGGCCTGGAACTGGCACAGAAGTTAAATAATGATTATCCCAATATACATATTATTATTTTTACAGGATTTGATGAATTTGAATATGCCAAAGAGGCAGTACATCTGGAAATTGAAGAATATATGTTAAAGCCGGTAAATGCAGTTGAATTATCTGACTGCATGGAAAGACTGAAAGAGACTTTAAACCGGGAAAGAGAAGAAAAATTAAATGTTAAAAAACTGCAAAATTATTTCCAGGATGCACTTCCGGTGCTAAGGACGAATTTTTTTGTTTCGTTAATTGAAGGCAGGGTAAATGAGACAGAATATGAGAAATTTTTATCTGCCTATCAGATTCCACTGGAGGGACCCTATTATTGCAGCGTGGTATTTCATACTTCAGAGCACCATGTGCCGGAAGGAATGAATCCATTGTTGTTATCCATGTCTGTCGAGCATGAAATAAAGGAAAGGATTGCATCAGAACTCAACTGTCAGGAATTTATGTATCTTGGGAATACAGTTTTGATAGTATCGCTTGATTCAGAAGATAAGGCAACAGAACTGACAGATTTTTGCGATAGATTCTGCAGATGGGCGAACCGTGTGATTGGTGCAGTTGTAACGGCCGGTGTTGGAAGATATTGCGATAGTCTTTTGAATATCAGTAATTCTTATGAAGGTGCAAGAAAAGCAGTATCCTACCGGGTTCTTTATGGAACTGCAAGGGCTATAAATATTGCGGAAGTAGTTCCACGGGAGCAGACGGTAGCCGTACAGTCAGAAGATACGAAAATGCATGAGTTGTTTAAAACGATTTATCTTGGAAATGTAAAAGACATTGAGTCAGCAGTAGAGAGGGAAGTGGAAAAACTTCATAAAAGTGCTGCCACAGTAAATCAGTATCATTTATCAGTTATGGAGATGGTAGGTGCTTTTTACCGGTTCTGCGCCAATAATTTTATGGACTTTAATGATTTCTTTGAAGAAAAAGAAAATCTCTATGAAAAGGTGCCAGAACTGGATAAAGCAACTCTGATGAAGTGGATGAAAAAAGCAGCAGTGGCAATTAGTGAAAAACTGAAAAGTGCAAGAAATAATACTTCAAGGCGGCTGATTACAGATGCAAAGAATGTTGTGGCAGAGCGTTATATGGAACCTGATTTTTCCCTGGATACGGTATGCTCAGTGCTTGGTGTATCCAATTCGTATTTTTCAACGATATTTAAAAAAGAAACTGGGAAATCCTTTATTACATATCTGACGGATTACCGGATGGATGTCGCAGTCAGGCTTATTGTAGAAACCAATGATAAAAGTTATGAAATTGGAGAAAAAGTAGGGTATCTGGACGCAAATTACTTCAGTTATGTGTTTAAAAAGAAATTTGGAGTATCTCCGTCAAAATACAGAAAATCACCAGAATAGGAACATGGAGAGGTATGGATCAGAAAAAAAACAGAAAGAAAAAGCACGAAAAAAGGAATACAATTCAAAATATGATGCAGAATATTTCAGCCTGGATGGATATACAGTCACTGCTTATGACAGTTCTTTCTGCCATGACCATTGTTACAACAATAGTTATGGGATTACTGATTTATAGCCGTTTTAAAATGTCAGTAAAAGAAACCGCAATTTCCAATGCAGAAAGCCGGATAGAGAGTACAGTGGATCAGGTAAATAATGAATTGCGGAATATGAGACAGATTTGTAATGCTGTTAATTATAATATCGTACAGGAATATGATATTTCTGACCAGGAATTCAGCAGGCAGTTCAGTCTGTTGTATGAAGTAAATAATGATAAGCTGCAGAGTATGGCCCTTTATGACAGTGATGGGAAAATTATTGCAGCAGAACCAGTAGCTACCAGAGAAAAGAATCAGAAAGTAACAGAGCAGGACTGGTATAAAAGCGCTATAGATGAGATAGAAAATATACATATATCAACACCCCATATACAGGATTTGTTTGAGAATGAGACATATCAATATAACTGGGTGGTGTCTTTAAGCAGTCTTGTGGATATGAATCATGGTGACACTCCGGACAGTGGAGTATTGCTGGTTGATATGAAGTATTCCATGATAGAAGAGGTTTTAGATAACCTGAATGAAGCAGCGGGAGAGACGTATTATTATTTATGTACAGATGATGGGGAAATTCTTTATCACCCAAGAAAAGCAGAAATAGACAGGGGATTTTTTACAGAAGATAGCAGTACGGCTGCCGGTTATGCAGATGGTACATATGAGATTTCTGTGAATGGGGAAAAAAGTAATATAGTTGTGAACAGTCTATCTTATACCGGATGGAAACTGGTAGGAGTTGTACCGGAGGGGGTACAGACGGCAAGCATTAATAAGTTCCGGTATTATATAATTGCCACGGCAATTATTCTTCTGATGATGCTTTTTGTTGTGAATAAAATTATGGCAAGAAAGATTTCGAAACCGATTTTGAAATTGGATGAATCCGTAAAGTCTTATGAAACAGGAGAAAAGACTGAAATATATATAGGGGGTGCTTCAGAGATAAGGCATCTGGCATATTCTGTCCAAAATTCATATAAGCAGATAGAACAATTGATGGAAGAAATTATCCGGCAGCAGAATAAGCGGAGAAAAAGTGAAATGGATGCACTGCAAAGCCAGATTAATCCACATTTTCTTTATAATACACTGGAATCCATCACCTGGATGGTAGAGGCAAATAAGAATGAAGAAGCTGTTTTTATGATTTCGGAACTGGCAAAACTGCTTCGCATCAGTCTTTCAAAAGGAAAAACAGTGATAAGGATTTCGGAAGAATTACAACATAGCAAAAGTTATATGAACATACAGCAGATTCGTTATAAAGACCGGTTTCAAGTGGAATTTCTGATTGATAAAAACGTAGAGGAATGCTGTACTGTAAAACTGGTAGTACAGCCATTGCTTGAAAATGCGATTTATTATGGAGTAGGAAATATGGATGAAGATGAGGGCGGCAAAATTATTGTATGCGGTGAGCAGAAAGGGAATGATATTTTCCTGTCGGTAGAGGACAATGGAATGGGCATGAGCCAGGAAGTGGTTGATAATCTTCTGACAAATAGTGAAAAAGTTCCGAAGCATGGTTCGGGAGTTGGGCTTATCAATGTGCATACCAGGATACAACTGATGTTTGGCAAAGAATATGGATTAAAAATTTACAGTGAGCCGGATGAAGGAACAAAGGCTGTAATACATATTCCGGCAATTCCTTATTCAGAGGAAAAACGTGGAGAACTTGAAAATCAGAACAGAAAAAGAGAGAGGGTAGAAGATGAAAAAAAATAAGCTTACCTTTATTCTCACAGAACTGATGCTTATTGTACTGGCTGCATTTTTTATAATCAGGATTTTTTCAGATAATGAGTCGATGAAAAGAGTTGCGGTTATTGTGGAAGATTCCGGAGATAAGAGATGGGATGCATTGCTGAATGGGTTAAAACAGTCTGCGGAAAATAATAATCTGCATCTGATTATTTGTAATACAGATTTAATTGAAAGCATGGAGGATGAAGAAGAACTGATTAATGAACAACTGCAGAATAATGTAGATGCATTTGTAATCTGTCCGGCTCCGGGAAAAGAAACAAAGACTATGCTAAACCGGCTGCAGGGGGAGAGACCGTTTATACTGATTAATGAGGATACCTACGCAGAAGAGCCATCTGGTTATGCAACGGTAAAGCCGGATAATTATAAGATTGGTCAGATGCTTGCGGAGCGGTTAATACAGGATGATGAAGAACAACTGGAGAATAAAAAAATCGGTGTCATTCTTGGAAAGGCAGAGACAGAGGAAAATGTGAACAGAATTGCAGGGTTAAAAGATGGACTGGAGGGAAGTGGTTGTGAAATTTCCTGGGAGTACAATTATGCCAGGGGAAACCAGAACACCAGTGAGATTATTGCATCTAAGAAACAGGTGGATTATCTGGTAATTCTGGACAATTGGGCATTAGAAGAAGTGGGGGAGGCTGCAGAAGAAAATAAGTATCACGGTGCAAAGATTTATGGAGTTGGAAGCAGTGAAAAAGCAATTGTGTTATTAGATAATCAGAATATAGAATGTCTTGTCGTACCGGATGATTATGAGACGGGGTATAAGAGTATGAATGAGATTGCAAAAAAGCTAAGGCATTCCTTTTACAAAATGAACAGTTGTAAAACAGAAGTCAGAATAATCAATAAAGAAGATTTGTATTCAAAAGATCTGGAAAGGTTTTTGTATTCATATGAGTAGAACAAGAAGAAGGACAATGGCGGTTACGGTAACACTGATAATACTGATACTGGTGCTGCCCGGATGCAATCAGAAGACAAAGCGGATAGAAAATACGCTGAGGGTGAGTGTAGTTACCTATACGCATGATGACCCGTTTATCAACGCCACGGTGGATGAACTGAAGGAAGAGTTAAAGAAGCGGGAAACAGAAGAACGGAAGATTATAACATCTGTCAGAAGTGCAGATAATGATCAGAAAGCCCAGAATGAAATTGTCGAAGAAATGATAGATGCCGGGTGTGATATTTTATGTGTAAATCTGGTTGACCGAACGGATCCGACAACCGTTATCAGACTGGCAAGACAGCATGATATCCCTGTCATTTTCTTTAACAGAGAACCGGTTCCGGAGGATTTGTCGCAGTGGAATCAACTATACTATGTGGGATGTGAGGCAAAACAGTCCGGCGAGATGCAGGGAGAAATTGCAGCAGATTACATAAAGAATCATCCTGAGGTTGACAGGAATCAGGATGGGAGAATTCAGTATATTTTACTGGAGGGAGAGGCTGGACATCAGGATGCCATCAGCCGTACAGACAGTTCGGTAAAGACACTGATAGAACAGGGAATCAATCTGGAAAAACTGAGCTACCTGTTTGCAGACTGGAACAGGGGACAGGCGGAAAATAGAATGAATCAGATTATCAGTCAGTATGGGACCGAAGTGGAGATGGTTATTTCCAACAATGATGAAATGGCATTAGGGGCAATTGAAGCTTATAAAGATGCCGGTTATAACCGGCAGGAGTGGCCGATTATATTTGGTATTGACGGATTGGAAGATGCATTAGAGGCAATACAGAATGGAACCATGCAGGGAACCGTATATAATGACAAGGAAGACCAGGCTGGAGAAATGGCAAGGCTTGCAGTGGACATTTATGATGGAAAGAATCAGGAAGTACAAAGCCTGCAGGAAGAAAAATACTATGTATCCCAGTATCGTAAAGTTGACATCAGTAATGTTGAAGATTTTATAAAATAGTGACGAAGAGGAAATATTATGCAGGAAGATTCAAAGTGGCTGAATGATTTTTATCAGGAAGTTAATGCTGGAAAAAGAATGGAACTATGGCAGAAGCACGGGTGTACGGAACAAGCAGAAGGAGATACTTTCCGGGAGCAGCTTTTATATGCTCGATATGGAAAGAAGAAAAAGAAAGAGGATACCTTTATTGGTTATCTGATGCAGATGAAATATCTTTCGGAAAGTACCGGAGTAGATTTTTCGGGACAGCGGAAGAAACAGGCAGTTGAAATCATAAATGGGTTATATCTTCTGGATGCAGAGAACCGAAGCCGGGTGGAACAGGAGATACTTCAGGCAGAATTAAAGAATACGTTTCTTACATTTATGGATGTGAGTAAAAAGGGAAGAGGTTTCACCTCTTTAGTATTTGGAATGGGACAGCTGTCAGAGGAAGGAATTGCTAAAAAAATAGCAGAGCAGATAAGTGCAATTGCATTTACAATGCCACATAAATTTCATATGGACAGGGAATTTGCAGTTTTGCAGAAAGCTGCGTTGGAAGCATTCCGGCAGCAATACCCTGAGCGGGAGCATTTTCTGATGAAATAGCTGCAGACTTCTGTCGGACAATAGAGACAAGGACTATTTCTTGCTCAAAAAATGTCGAAAATTGCGGGAAATCGTAAGAATATATCATATAAAAACATGAAAATTTGACAATTTTATTGAGAAATAATATTATTAATGAATAGATAAATATGGGATATTATTTGTTGAAATTGAAAAAAGGTAGCGTATGGGTATAAGTAAAGGGTGGTGCTTGAAATGAGTCTGGTTTTTACCAATGACAACTGTATTGGGTGTAACAAATGTATTCGAGTGTGTCCTTGTCCGGGGGCATGTGTGGCAGTAACAGAAGAGGATGGAACAGAGCGGATTCAGGTGGATCCGGCAAGGTGTATTGGCTGTGGTGCATGTATGGATGCCTGCAAGCATGGTGCAAGAGAGTTTGAAGATGATACGGAGCAATTCTTTGCAGACCTTGCAAAAGGTGAGAAAATATCCATACTATTAGCTCCGGCGTTCAAGGCAAATTATCCAGGAGATTATGAGAGGGTACTGGGAGGATTAAAGAATCTTGGAGTGAACCGTATAATCAGTGTATCTTTCGGCGCAGACATTACAACCTGGGGATATCTTAATTATGTAAAGAAATACAACTTTACCGGTGGAATTTCCCAGCCATGTCCGGCAATTGTGGGATATATTGAACACTACTTACCGGAGCTTCTTCCAAAGTTATTCCCGGTACACAGTCCGATGATGTGCAGCGCAATTTATGCAAAACAGGAGATGGAAATTACGGATAAACTGGCATTTATCAGTCCATGTGTTGCAAAATGGTCAGAGATTCATGACCCGGATACAGAAGGCTATGTATCGTATAATGTGACATTTGATCATTTGATGAAATATGTAAGAGAACATAATATATCAGGTACATTTGCCAGTGATGAAATTGAATATGGACTTGGTTCCATCTATCCGATGCCGGGTGGCTTGAAGGAAAATGTATACTGGTTCTTAGGGGACGATGTATATATACGTCAGATAGAAGGAGAGAAACACACATATCGTTATTTAGAGGAGCATAAGGAAGAAATTGCAAAGGGCATGAATAAAGAATTATTCATTGACGCATTAAACTGTGGAATGGGTTGTATTTACGGAACCGGTGTTGAAGAGGAAATTGCAGGAACAGATAAAGCTTTATATAATATCCATCAGATACAGGAGAACTGTAAGAAGAATACGAAGAACAGTGCATGGTCACGGAAACTGACTCCGGCACAGCGGCTTGCAAAATTAAATAAGCAGTTCTCAAAATTAAAACTGGAGAATTATCTTAGAAAATATACAGACTGCTCCGAAGAGTGTAATTATAAACTTCCGTCTACAGAGGAACTGAATCAGATTTATGATGAGATGGGCAAGAAGACTAAGGAAGCAAGATGCATTGACTGCGAATGCTGTGGCTATGAAAGCTGTGAAAAGATGGCATTGGCTATTTATAATGGCTTCAATAAGAAGGAAAATTGTATTCATTTTGTAAAGGATACCGTAGAGGAAGAGAAGAAGAGAGCATTAGAACTTGCTGATGAAATCAAGGCAGAAAAAGATGCAGTGGAGAAACAGCAGGAGAATATTAAAACAACGGTGGAGACAGTCAATGACTTGTTTGTATCACTCTATGATTCTGTGGATGATATGGTGAATGGAAACGAAAGTAATGCGACGGAATGCAGTGCAGTATCAGAGGAAATTGGTAATGTGTCTGAATTCTGTGAGAAGCTGACTGGCAGAATGCAGGAGATTGATATGCTGTTGGAATCTATGGCAGAGAATAATCAGGAAGTAGTCTCCATTGCTGCACAGACTAACCTTCTGGCATTGAATGCCAATATCGAAGCAGCCCGTGCAGGAGAGGCGGGAAGAGGTTTTGCAGTAGTTGCAGATGAGATAAATAAACTGGCCATGAATTCCAAGGATACGGCATCCCGGAGTACAGAGAGCCAGGCAAAGGTAAAAGAATCCATTGCGGAGATTATCAAAGATGCGGATGAGCTGGCAAATGTTGTAAATGATACCGGCAACCGGATTCAGAATCTTGCCGCAGCAACGGAGGAGATTGCAGCATCGTCCAATGTGATTTTAAGTGCCGCAAATAGTGTAAAGAGCACACTGGAACAATTATAAAAACATCGGGCAGGATAGGAGAAAAACATCATGAAAACCAGACAAATTACAGTTACTGCAATTATGCTTGCAATCTGTATTGCAAGTCAGTTCTTTAAAAATTTAAGTGTATACATAACAGGACCAGTTATCAATGCAGCATTAATCTTAACTGTATTGTATGCGGGACTGGCATGCGGAATTATTTTAAGTATTATTACACCGGTTACTGCATTCTTTATTACCGGAAGCCCGGTAATGGCAGCCATTCCGGCAATGTTTCCATGCATTATGGCAGGAAATGCCATTCTGGTGCTTTGTGTAGCGTTGCTTAAGGGTAAGCTTGGTAGTAAAGCAGGATTCCCGGTTTCTATTGTAATCGGTTCTATCTTAAAAGGATTATTTATGGGAGTTGTAATTTCCCTGATTATTTTACCAAATATGCTTCCGGAGAAAATGGCACCAATGTTAAAGGTATTGCAGCTTCAGTTCTCATTTACCCAGGTAGTTACCGCACTGATTGGTGGAGTGTATGCATTTATTATTGCGGCAGCATTAAGAAAGACTTCATTAGGCAAGCAGGATTAGTAGAATAAGAACAGAATAAAAATAGAATCCCCTGAAGCAGGCGGTTGATGATAACCATAACCTGTTTCAGGGGATTTTTGGTTATGCGATAATTGGAAAAACTTGCAAAGCGTGTTTCTCGTAGTTGCCGGGTACCCGTAAAAAGCTGCCGGCAGCTATTGGTGCGGGTTTTGTAGATTGAAATTCTGCCCCAAAAAGCTGGGTGAGATAAATTTCTCATATTTTGAAACGGATGTAGACTGCACAGAATCTATCGTTTTCCTTATAGTGTTTTTATAATACGAAGAAAGGAAGGATAGATTTATGAAAATGAAACGTGCTTTAAAATGCATTGGTGCAGTGGCACTGGCAGCATCCCTGATGATGGTTCCATCCATGATTCCGGTGCAGGCATCAAATGGACCATGCATGGAAGGAGAGTTTGCATTTGCCAATATTCAATTGAATGATACGGTTGTATTTTCCACCAATGAGAAAAATACAGTGGACGGAGCGTCTTATGACCAGGCAAGCAATACGCTGACCTTAACCAATTATGACCATCCGGATGTTGCACTTTATACCAACATGATGGGAGACGATTTTAAATTGAATCTGGTAGGCAGTAATAAGCTGCAGAATCTTGGAATCTGGCATGGCGGCTGGGGCGGCTCCCTGACAATCTGCGGTTCCGGAAGCCTTACCGTCAATGAAAACAGAAAGAACCCGGATGGTATTGAATTATTTGCAGAAGGCGGCAAGTCGCTGCTGACGGTTTCCGGGGACAGTACAGTAACGGTATATCGTGGAACTGACGGATGTCCGTTTGGTTCATCCTGGAATTATATGTCATCACCGATTGTGGCAAAGGGACAGGTTAATGACATGAAGATGCAGGCAGAGCATCCTTTTGAAATGATTCAGGTATATGGTGGTTATTTTGGAACTGATATCAGTCCGGTCCAGAGTGATGTGTATACAAAAACCGGAGAAGAAGGCCGGTTTGTTATAACAGAAGTAACCGATATGTCCGGAAATAAGACCTACCGGATTGAAAAATTGCAGGAATGCACTACGCTGGGTGCAGAGGTAGCAATAACTGTAGAAGATAAGCTTACGGATATTTCGGCATATACAGCAAATGGAGAGATAGCAGCTTATTATTCCACTACGATGGCAAGTGGAGGAAGTGATGCCTGTCTGGTAAAGAAACAGGATACGGGAGACACCTTTATTTATAGAGGAACCTATTATGAGGCTGGTAATTCTTACCGGATTCTTTGTCCGATTCTTATGAGTTATACGGATTATAATACACAGGAAACCAGATATCTTATGGACGCAGCACATCCGGTTATGAAAGAGCTTGTAGAAAACATGGCGCTTGCGGAAGATACCTTACCGGCTGGTTATGAATTTGAAGGAAAAGAAGTAGAGAATGTTTACAATGTATATTCCGGGGCGGATGTGATTTCCTTTACACCGAAGCAGGTTGTAGTGAATGGCGTAGTGGATGTAACAGATGGAGATACCGCTATTTCCGACAATGGATTCCGGCAGATATTGGCAGAGAATCAGACAAAGGACATTGTTATCAAATCCAATGATGAGCTTTCCTTTACCTTTGGAAAAGGAACCATGTCAGCCGTTGATAATGTTTCCAGCTATGATTTTGGAGTAAAGATTGTAAAAGATTACAGTGAGCTGGGCACACTTCCAAGTGCAGTAAATAAGAATATTTTCATTGAACAGATTAAGTATAATTATTCCGGTCAGCTTCCGGCAGAAGCACAGATTCGTATTTTTGTGGGAACCCGGTATGCCGGAAAGACATTATATTACAGCCGGTTATTTGACAATGGAACGATTTTAAATATTGATGTGGGAGTAGTAGATTCAGAAGGATATCTGACCGTAAAACAGAATCATTGCTCTACTTATCTTATTACCACAGAAAAGCTGGCAGATACGGCTGCCACAGGAAATGGTGGTACAACATCCGGAAATGGCGGTACAACTTCCGAAAGTGACAGTACAGCTTCCGGTGGTGCGGCTGGAACAGCAGCAAATGCATCAACAACAGCAAATAGCCAGCCAACCGTAAAGACATCCGGTAAACCAAAGACAGGTGATAATTCTGCAATTGCAGTTTGTATGACATTGATTGCAGCAGGTTGTGGAGGAATGTTTGTTTTCAGAAGAAAGAAAGCAACTGAAAATGAATAATCAGAAATAAAAAAGAATAATCAGAATGGAATAAACAGAACAGAATAATTAGAACAACCAGAACAGAAAGGACAGGCACGGATAAAGAGCCTGTCCTTTCTGCTGCCAAAAGAATTGTACAATCATCTTATTTGCCGTATAATAAAAAATAATATAGTAGAAAGAAGCGATAATATGCGCATACAACTTGCAGCTACCATTCGTAAATATGATAAGAAAAATTTTCCAAAGGATATTCTGGCCGGTATTATTATTATGGCAGTTTCCATTCCGATAGCTATGGGCTATGCACAGATTGCAGGACTTCCGGCAGTCTATGGTCTGTATGGTTCCATTTTCCCAATTCTGATATTTGCACTGTGTTCGACTTCACCACAGTTTATTTTTGGCGTAGATGCGGCACCGGCAGCCTTAATCGGTTCGGCACTGGTGGGACTTGGTATTGAGAGTGGAAGCAGTGAAGCAATTGCAGCAGTGCCGGTACTTACTTTCTTTGTGGCAGTCTGGTTATTGGCGTTTTATTTTATGAAAGCAGGAAAACTGGTGAACTATATTTCGGCACCGGTTATGGGTGGATTTATTACCGGAATCTGCACCACGATTATTCTGATGCAGGTACCAAAGTTAATGGGCGGTACCGCCGGCGTTGGAGAACTCATTGAGCTGGTGGAGCATATCGGGCAGACGAAGGTGAATCTGCCATCACTGATTTTAGGCGGCATTTCCCTTCTGATACTTCTTGTATCAAAGAAAGTAATGCCGAAATTTCCAATGGCAGTGCTTTTAATGGCAGCAGGAGCAGCAATGACAAAATTTTTTCCGGTGAGGGAATGGGGAATCCAGACGCTGTCTGCAGTAGAACCGGGACTTCCACAGTTTGTGATTCCGGATATCCGCATGCTTCCGATGAAAGAGGTAGTAACTATCAGCCTTTCGGTGGCAGTGGTCATTATGGCAGAAACGCTTCTGGCAGAAAATAATTTCGCACAGAAGAATGGATATCGAATGAATGATAATCAGGAAATTTTTGCATTCTCCATGGGAAATTTCCTGGCAGCATTTACAGGCTGCTGTCCTATTAATGGCTCTGTTTCAAGAACTGCAATGGGAGAACAGTATCAGAGTAAGACACAGCTGACCGGAATCATAGCCGGTTTATCCATGCTGGTATTGCTGCTTTGCGGAACCGGATTTATCGGCTATCTTCCGATTCCGATGCTGACGGCAATTGTAATTTCTGCATTACTTGGGGCAACGGAATTTGAGCTTGCTGCAAGATTGTTGAAGGTCAGCCGTACAGAATTCTTCATTTTCTTAGGCGCATTCTTTGGTGTGCTGATGCTTGGAACCATCAATGGCGTTTTGATTGGCATTATACTTTCCTTTACTGAGATGATTATCCGTACTGCCAAGCCATCAAGATGTTTTCTTGGAATCCAGCCGGGACATCGCCATTTCCGGGATTTAAAAGAAAGTCATCAGATACATGCGATAGAAGGCGTTCTGATATACCGGTTCAGCAGTAATCTCTTTTTTGCTAATGTGCAGATGTTAAAGCGGGACATTGAAGACAATATAAAAGAGGATACGAAGGCAGTCATTTTAGATGCCAGTGCTATCGGCTCCATGGACATTACAGCGGCGGATCAGTTGGAAATGCTGTATCAGGGTCTTAAGAAACGTGGTATCTGTTTTTATATTACAGAACATATTGCAGATTTGAATGAACAGATGCGAAAGCTTGGTCTGGGACACATCATAGAAGAGGGCAGCGCAAGAAGAACAATACATATTGCTTTAAAGGATATGGGTTATGAACGTCCTTATCCGCTGGAGGGCGGTGTAGACAATAAACAGCGCAGTGCCTCAAGAAAGAGGGCGGATAACCGGGTGCAGGAATTTGTCTGGGCATTTGGTTCGGAAACTGAAGATGCTATAGAGCGGCAGATTGTGGCACAGATAGAACAGCTGAAAAAGACAGGAGATGTGGAAAAGCTGTTACATGGAAGCTGGTCCCATATGGAAGAACTGGACGAAGATGAGTGGCTGGAGCATTTAGAGGAGCATTTGAAAGAGATTGTTAATATTTCCGGTAAAGATGAAAGAACGCTGGCTATGCGGTTAGAGGAACATCGACGGGAAGTACATGAGCGTATTGCAAAGGAACATCCGGAACTGGCAGAGCGCTTTAAAGAACGCCGGCATGCGTTAGACGAACATCTGAAGGAACGGAGACCGGAGGTTTATGCACTGGTAGAGGACTTAAGGGAAAAACGGACTTCAGGAAAGATTTAATTAGGCAGAGACATCTTGCTTTTTCGACAAAATTTGCAGGAACCAGTCTGATAATCTGAAACAGATTGGAAGGTATTATGCGGGATGAAAAAGGAAAAGCAGGAAAAAAGGTTTTTTACGGTATTGATTGTATGTATTGTGGTTATGGCTTTGATATTTGGCTGGATGTCAAAAGACCTTGGGGGTTCAAATCAATACATTGATAAGAACAGTAAACAGAGTTTATCTGAACTGATGGAACAGATGGAGCGTGCTTACCGGAACCGTCTGGAGATTACTTATGAACAGATAGATTCTATTGAAAAATATATGTTCGGGGATGGGGAAAGGGAAGCAGAACTGAAAGATTACCAGAACTATTTTGACTCTATGGAAAGTAATATGGTGCGGGATATTGTCTTTGTCAATGATGAAGGTGAATATCTGTGCATGCGTGGACTGAATGGCAGAATACAGATGCAGGATGGATTGTCAGAATTATTTGGTGAGAATAAAGGAATTGCCCAGTACTGTACCTGGAAGGATGGAGAGGAAATCTTTATAATTGCAAAATCAGTAGATTCTTTTTTGGTCAATGGGGAAGAATATGAAGCAATTGCATTTCTATTCCGGCCACAGATTATTAACGATCTTTTTGTAACGTCTGCTTATAACGGACAGGCTAATATCTATGTCATGGATGAAAACGGAGAAGTGGCATATGCAAGCATTAATAATGAGCCGGGCGAAGTAACCATAAATTATAATCTGTTTGATAGTTACCATGAACAAAAGATTATGAATAAGAAAGATTATGAAAAAGTGAAGTCGGACTATGCAGAACGCAGCTCCGGGTGTATAACCCTGGAACGTGAAAATGAGTCCGACTATTTTTCGTATCGTGCATTAAAAGGAACACAGTATATGATAGCCTGTGAAGTGGACAGTACGATTGTGCAGAATGTACTGGCAGATTATCAGATTATGATGCTGCATATCTGGCTGACAGTGACCTGCATTATCATTGCAATGTTAGCAGCACTGGGTATCAGTATTCTATGGATTTATAATGAAAAGAATAAGGTAGCTTACGCGAGACGAAATGCAATGCAGCAGGCAGAAGCAGCAGAGAAGCTGGAAGAAGTCAATAATGCATTGGAAGAGACGGTGCTGTTTGCAAATACGGCAAAAGCAGAGGCAGAGCGTGCCAATGAAGCGAAAAGTGTATTTTTATCCAATATGAGCCATGATATGCGGACTCCTTTAAATGCGGTTATGGGACTGGCTACACTGATTTCAAGAGATGCTGAAAATTCGGATTGTGTCCGGGAATATGCAAGAAAACTGACTTATTCAGGGGAACATCTGCTTGGACTCATTAATGATGTCCTTGATATGTCGAAGATTGAGGCCGGTAAAACGGTCCTTAATATTATGAACACGAATATTGCTGAACTGGTGGAAGAACTGGATATGATTATCCGTTCACAGACCAGAGAGAAGGGGCAGGAATTCATGATTCATGTACATCGGATAGAAACAGAAGAAGTGGAAGCAGATAAATTACGTCTGAAGCAGATACTGCTGAACATTTTATCCAATGCAGTAAAATATACCCCAAAGGGCGGTAAGATAGTATTTGATATTACAGAAGTACCAAAGAAAAAGGGAAACTTTGCACAGTATCAGTTCCGGATCAGTGATAATGGACAGGGGATGGGTGAAGAGTATCTTAAGAATCTTTTTGACCCATTCAGCCGGGAAGTGCAAAGCACTGTTAATCCGGTTTCCGGAACGGGTCTTGGAATGCCAATTGCCAAGAGCCTGGTGGAGTTAATGGGTGGAAGCATTCATGTGAAGAGTAAGCTTGGAAAAGGAACTGCTTTTGAGGTGATTTTGAATTTCCGGAAAATAAAGTACCAGGAGAAGGTTAACTGGTGGAAACTGCAGAAGATAAGCCAGGTACTGGTGGTTGATGATGAGAGTGAATCAGGAAGATATATTATGGATACGCTGCATCCGTTTGGGATTGATGTGCAGACAGCAGATTCCGGCAAAATGGCGGTTCATATGGCAGAACAGGCTGTGGAAGCCGGAAAAACAAAGACCTGGGATGTTGTAATTATAGACTGGAAGATGCCGGGAATGGATGGTGTTACTACAGCAGAAAAATTGCATCAGATTCTGGGAGAGAAAACAGTATTACTGCTTTTTGCCTATGATTGTAAGGAGATAGAAGAAGCAGCGGGTTATGCTGGAATTCAAAGTATTTTAAGCAAGCCGTTTTTTGTGACAAATTTTAAACGGTGCATCGAACAGGCAAGAAAAGAGCAGCAATTGCAGGGGAAAGGACAAGCAACAGAAAAAGAGAAAATGACATTAAAAGGAATGCGTTTTCTGATAGCAGATGATAATGATTTAAATGCAGAAATATTGGAAGAACTGTTAAAAATGGAAGGTGCAGACTGTGACCGGGCAGTAAATGGCAAGGAAGCAGTAGAAATGTTTGCAAGAGCGGAGGAAGGACGATATAATATTATTTTAATGGACATTAAGATGCCTGTTATGAATGGCTATGATGCAACGAAAGAAATCCGGAGACTTAAGAAGAAGGAAGCAGCGAAAATACCGATTTTTGCCATGACTGCCAATGCCTTTGCGGAAGATATCCGGACCTGTATGGAAGCAGGGATGGATGCACACATTGCCAAACCGGTGGATCTGGATTTATTAGAAGAAAACATCCGGATTTATATGCAGGCAAAAGCATAACAAAAGAAGAAGGGAACAGAAGAATGGGTATTTTTAAGAAACGTCTGACTGTAAATGAAGCAATCAATGCAGCGCATACTTCGGAAAATGCAATTATAATTGACTGCCGGGCAAAGGAAGATTACCAGAAAGGACATGTGGCAGGAACAAAGAATATTCCGCTGGACAAGATAACGGAAGACCGTATTTTGCGGAGATTCCCGGATAAGGAAAAATCTTTTTATATTATAGGAAGTTATAGCTGCCGGTCCGAAAAGGCGGTAAAAGCATTTAAGAAATTAGGCTATAAGAATGCCATTTTCGGCGGTTATATGGAGGAACACCACGGAATTCTGGTGAAGTAAGCTTAATGATTAAAATTGTATAAAGTCTATAAAGAATAAGAAAAATGCAGAAAATGTTTGTGAAAAAACAGGAAATTTCTGCATTTTTTTAATGTCAAAATATACAAATTTACGCAAGTGTACAAATTGCATAAAAAAACAACCAAAAAACTGGCAAAAATTGCAGAAGAATATGGAATATTTACACGAAAAAACGGCAAATGGTCAGACCTATTTTCACGGGAAGAAAACGGTTGCGTTTGCATTTTTTTCTTGTTAGAATTTTAACGATTTAAAAATGCCTTAGAGCAGCAGAAGGAAGTGAGACAGATGGATGCTCTGGTAAATAGCCTGATGGAAGAATTGAACTGTGAAACGGTATTTACAATTCCGATTTTCGGAGGCATTCCCATTTATGAATCCGTAGTAGTAACCTGGATTATCATGGCAGTAGTTATTGTGCTGTGCATACTCCTGACCAGGAACTTAAGTGTGGAACATCCGGGACGCAGACAGATTATTCTGGAAACGGCTGTAAACGGGTTGAATAACTTCTTCCGGGATACCATAGGCGAAAATGGAAAGCAGTATATTCCTTATCTTATGACGGTGGCAATCTATATTGGAATTGCCAACTTAATCGGTCTGCTGGGATTTAAACCACCGACCAAGGATATGAATGTTACTGTGGCATTGTCCCTGATGAGTATCATATTGATTGAGATGGCGGGTATCCGCAGGAAAGGAACGAAGGGCTGGCTTAAGAGTTTTGCAGAGCCGATGCCGGTAGTACTTCCAATCAATATTCTGGAGGTCTTTATCAAACCATTGTCGCTGTGTATGCGACTTTTTGGAAATGTATTAGGTTCATTTGTCATTATGGAATTGCTGAAAATGGTAGTACCGGCAATTCTGCCAGCAGTATTTAGCTGTTATTTTGACATTTTTGACGGATTGATTCAGGCATATGTATTCGTATTTCTGACCGCATTGTTCGTCAAAGAAGCAACCGAATAGGGAAGAAAAAACAAAAAGAGAAACAAAAAAGTAGAAAAGAAAAGGAGTGCATATTATGTCATCAACATTATTAGTAGCAATCGGAGCAGGTATCGCAGTATTAACAGGTATTGGAGCAGGACTTGGAATTGGAAAAGCAACATCATCCGCAGTAGATGCAATTGCAAGACAGCCGGAAGCAGAGAGCAAAATCAGCAAATCACTTCTTCTTGGATGTGCATTGGCAGAGGCAACTGCTATTTACGGATTCGTTATCGCATTGTTAATCATCCTCTTCTTAAAATAATAAAGAAAGATTATAGAAAGGCAGGTACGGGAAATGCTTAGCATTAATTTTTGGAATATCTTATGGACCGTTGTAAATCTGCTGGTATTATATGTAGTCTTTCGTAAATTTCTTTATCAGAGAGTCATGAATGTGATTGAGGCAAGAGAAGAAATGGTAAAGAAGCAGTTCGACGATGCAAAGAAAAGCGAAGAAGATGCCAGAAAATTAAAGGCAGATTATGAAGAACACTTATCGGATGCAAGAACGGAGGCAGACCAGATTATTATTGATGCCAGAGCAAGAGCAGAAGAAGAGCATGCACGCTCGGTAGAGAAGACCCGGGAAGAGACTGAGCATATGTTAGAAAAAGCCAAGGAAGATATTGCAAACGAGCAGGAAAAGGCACAGCAGGCAGCTCAGGCTGAGATTGCCAGACTGGCAGTCATCGCTGCACGGAAAATTATGAAAACAGGTGATGCTCATGACACAGGAAGCAGTAAATAACGCAAAGGTATTGTATCGGCTGGGTGCCACAAGACAGGAGGCAGATGAACTCCGGGAGCTTTATGAGCTTACACCGGAACTGCTTAAGGTTCTCACAAGTCCGGTGATTTCCATACATAAGAAGGATGCCGTGATAGAGAAAATTTATCAGGATGCCGGATTATCCAAGGTGCTTGTGAACTATACCAGGATGATGTGCAGACTGGGTTTTATCGGAGAAATGGAGGATATACTGGATGCATTTTATCTCTATTGGGACAGACAGAATCATATCCTGCGTGCAGAACTGACCTGTGCAGGCACACCACAGCCGGAAGAAGAAGCAGAGGCAAGAAAGATTCTTGCAGAGAAATATCCCGACTGTGAGATTGTTCTGACAGAAAAGGAAGATGAGAATCTCTTAGGCGGATACATCATTAAGGTTCATCATAAAGAATATGACAGAAGCTATGAAGGCCGCTTACGTCAGTTGGAAAGAAAATTAACAGGGAGGTGAAGCCTGTGGGCGCAATTAGTGCTGCAGACATAATCTCGATTATCCAGAGCGAGATAGAAGAATTTGACTGGGATGAATCCAGTCGTGAGACCGGTTCCGTAATCTGGGTTGGTGATGGAATTGCAACCATTTACGGAATTGACCATGCAATGTATGGTGAAATTGTTGTATTTGATAACGGTGTCAAAGGAATGGTACAGGATATCAGACAGAATGAAATCGGTGTTATTTTATTCGGCCGTGATACCGGAATCAAAGAAGGAACCAAAGTGGTTCGTACCAGGAAAAAAGCCGGAATCCCGGTAGGGGAAGGCTTTGTTGGAAGAATTATCAATGCATTAGGTGAGCCGATTGATGGAAAGGGCGAGATTAAGGAAGATGATTATCGTCCAATCGAAGAGGAAGCACCGGGCATTGTAGAACGTAAATCAGTAAATACACCAATGGAAACAGGAATCTTGTCCATTGACTCCATGTTCCCAATTGGTAGAGGACAGCGAGAGTTAATTATCGGAGACCGTCAGACCGGAAAGACCTCCATTGCAACAGATACCATCATTAACCAGAAAGGCAAAGGAGTAATCTGTATCTATGTTGCCATCGGACAGAAGGCGTCCAGTGTAGCAAAAATCGTATCTACACTGACCAGGCATGATGCAATGGATTATTCCATTGTGGTTTCCTCAACTGCAAGTGATCCTGCATCCATGCAGTACATCGCACCATATGCAGGAACTGCAATGGCAGAATACTTTATGCATCAGGGAAAAGATGTGTTAATCGTATATGATGATTTATCCAAACATGCGGTAGCATATCGTGCAATCTCTCTGCTGTTAGAGCGTTCTCCGGGACGTGAAGCTTATCCTGGTGACGTATTCTACTTACATTCCAGATTGTTAGAGCGTTCCAGTCGTTTAAGTGATGAATTGGGCGGAGGTTCCATTACCGCACTGCCAATCATTGAGACACAGGCAGGAGACGTATCCGCATATATTCCGACCAACGTCATTTCCATTACAGACGGACAGATTTTCTTAGAGAGTAACCTTTTCTTCTCAGGTATGCGTCCGGCAGTCAACGTTGGTTTGTCCGTATCCCGTGTCGGTGGTGCTGCACAGACCAAGGCAATGAAGAAGGCATCCGGAAGTATCCGTATCGACCTGGCACAGTATCGTGAGATGGAAGTATTTACCCAGTTTGCATCGGATCTTGATGATATGACCAAGGCACAGTTACAGCATGGAAAAGCATTGATGGAGCTTTTAAAACAGCCACTCTGCCATCCGCTTTCCCTGCATGAACAGGTAGAGACACTGTGTATGGCAAACCATGGTGTATTTGATAAAGTAGAAACAAAGAATGTAAAACAGTATCAGAATGAGATTCTTGAATATATGGATTTGAAGCATCCGGAAATCGGCAGGGAAATTGAAGAAACCAAAGTGCTTTCCGATGAACTGACCGATAAGATTGTTGCGGCTGCAAAAGAATTCGAAGACAGTAGAAATCAATAGGAATGAGCAGGTGTTGTTATGGCAAATGCAAAGGAAATTCAGGATCGGATGAAGAGTATCAATGATACATTGAAGATTACCAATGCAATGTATATGATTTCTTCTTCGAAGCTGAAGAAATCAAAGAAAATGCTTTCTGACACAGAACCTTATTTCTTTACCCTGCAGTCGGAAATGAGCAGAATCTTAAGACATCTTCCGGATATAGAGGACATTTATTTTAAGACCAACGAAGAGAAAAAGCCGGAAGAACGGATGGTAGGTTATATTGTTATTACGGCAGATAAGGGTCTGGCAGGCTCCTATAACCATAATGTATTAAAGCTTGCAGAGGAGCATTTGAAAGCACATAAAAATAACAAACTGTTTGTATTAGGTGAGTTAGGCCGTCACTATTTTGAACAGCGTGGAATTGAGATTGATAAGCAGTTCCACTATACCGTACAGAATCCGACATTGAACCGTGCAAGAAATATTGCAGAGGAACTTCTGGAACTGTACCGGAAAGAAGAGTTAGACGAAGTCTATATCATCTATACCAGCATGGTCAATGCGATTCAGGAGGAGACACAGATCAGACAGCTGCTCCCACTGAAGAAAGCAAGTTTTAACGTGAAACTGCCTGCAGATATTCCGATGGAGGAACTGGCATTGAAACCATCTCCGGAGGCAGTGATGGATCGAATTGTACCGGATTATGTAGTTGGTTTCATCTATGGAGCGTTAGTTGAGTCTTATTCCTGCGAGCAGAACGCAAGAATGATGGCAATGGAGGCAGCAACCAAAAGTGCCAAAGATATGCTCCATGAGCTGGATATTTTATATAATCGTGCAAGACAGGCAGCAATTACCCAGGAAATAACCGAGGTCATTGCAGGAGCGAAAGCTCAGAAACGGAAAAAGAGGCAGTGATAAGGAGGCTTTTTCATGAAGACAGGAAAAATCATACAGGTGTTAGGCCCGGTAGTGGATGTCTCATTTGAAGACGAAGAATTGCCGGCAATCAAAGACGCCCTTGAAGTGAAAAACGGCGATAAGAAGTGCATCATGGAAGTGGCACAGCATATCGGAAATCATATGGTACGTTGTATTATGTTAGCTTCCAGTGAGGGACTTTGCCGTGATATGGAAGTAACCGCTACAGGAAGCGGAATAAAAACTCCGGTCGGTGAGCAGACATTGGGAAGACTGTTCAACGTATTAGGAGAGGCAATCGATGGTGGCGAACCATTGAAGGATGCACCGGAATGGGTCATTCATCGTGAACCGCCGGCATTTGAAGACCAGAATCCGGCAGAAGAAATCTTAGAGACCGGAATTAAAGTTATCGACCTTTTAGCTCCATATGCAAAAGGTGGTAAGATTGGATTGTTTGGTGGAGCCGGAGTAGGTAAAACCGTATTGATCCAGGAGTTAATCAGTAATATTGCAACAGAGCATGGTGGATATTCTATTTTCACCGGTGTTGGAGAGCGTTCCCGTGAGGGTAATGACCTCTGGACAGAAATGAAGGAATCCGGTGTATTAGAGAAGACTGCCTTAGTGTTCGGTCAGATGAACGAGCCGCCTGGAGCACGTATGCGTGTGGCTGAGACCGGACTTACCATGGCAGAATATTTCCGTGATGAGAAACACCAGAATGTGCTTCTTTTCATTGACAATATTTTCCGTTTTACACAGGCAGGTTCTGAGGTATCTGCATTGTTAGGACGTATGCCTTCCGCAGTAGGATATCAGCCGACACTGGCAACTGAAATGGGTGAATTGCAGGAGCGTATTGCATCTACAAAGAACGGTTCTGTTACATCCGTTCAGGCAGTCTATGTACCGGCAGACGATTTAACTGACCCGGCACCGGCTACTACTTTCGCACATCTGGATGCGACCACCGTACTTTCCAGAAAGATTGTAGAGCAGGGTATTTATCCGGCAGTAGACCCGCTGGAATCTACATCCCGTATCTTAGAGGCAGACATCGTTGGAGAAGAACATTATCAGGTAGCCCGGAAAGTACAGGAGATTCTGCAGAAATACAAAGAGTTACAGGATATCATCGCAATTCTTGGTATGGAAGAGCTGGCAGATGAGGACAAGTTACTGGTATATCGTGCAAGAAAGATTCAGAAGTTCTTATCACAGCCGTTCCATGTAGCAGAGAACTTTACCGGCGTAAAGGGTGTTTACGTTCCATTATCTGAAACCATTCGAGGATTCAAGGCAATCATCGATGGTGATATGGATCAGTATCCGGAAAATGCATTTTTCAACGTAGGAACAGTAGAAGATGTCATCCGTAAAGCGGAAGAGATGGAACACCAGAATGCATAGCATATGCTGTGTAGGAATACGCCTGGTGACATCTTTCGAATAAAGAGGTGCAGATATGGCAGGAAATACATTTTATTTAAAAATAATTGCAGCGAACCGGGTATTCTATGCCGGCAGATGCCGTTCACTGATTGTTCCGGAATATGATGGACAGAAAGAGATTTTAGCACATCATGAGGATATGGTCATTGCCATAGATGAAGGTGAAATGCGTTTTCAGCCGGAAGGTACTGCAAATTGGGAATATGCAGTAGTTGGTATGGGTTTTGTGGAAATCGTCAACAACCGTGTGACACTTCTGGTAGAAACCGCAGAGCGTCCGGAGGAGATTGACGTTGCCCGTGCCAGAGAAGCAAAAGAACGTGCCGAGGAGCAGATGCGGCAGAAGCAGAGCATCCAGGAATACTATCATTCCAGAGCATCCTTATCCCGTGCCCTGACCCGACTGAAGGCAACCAGCAAGTACCAGTAAGCAACAGGAAAGTTGTGGTATGCTGTGATAGTGTTATAAATGAAGATATAATATAGATAGAACCGGAAATAGAATTAGAACTAGAAATAAGATTATAGCAGGAAACCCGCAGATTATCTGTTTGAAAACAGGTGGTCTGCGGGTTTCTTGAGCTGCCGGTGGCAGGGTCTATAGGTATTAAATATTTATGTAATATAAAGGTTATTTCATGAGTGCAGTAACATCCTCCAAAGGAAGATTACAAAGTTCTGCTATTTCCGTTGCATCAAATTTTCCGGTATTCAATAGACGAAGGGCAGTATCGCTAGAAGCCTGTTTCTGTCCCTGCTTAATGCCTTGTTTTAATCCCTGCTCAACACCGGCGTCAAATTCGGCTTTTCTCAGTTTTTTCTCTTCTTCAACTTTATCGTATTCAAAAATACTCATAGCAATTACCTCCGCCTGATTCTTCCTAAGAAAATCTGCCAGAATATTTTCTTGAATGCATTCGGTGACAGCCTTTTGTACGGCATCATCCAAAGGCATTTGTTCTGTAAAGGAACGAACCTTTGCGACATAAATGGAATATTCCTTTAATATCTGGCAATGGGACATTAATTCGGTGTTGTGTCCTGCGTTTACATTGAATGTAGTAACAATAAGTTCCAACGATGGATTGCCGGTTGCATGATAAAAAGCATCTGACAAACGGCTGGTATAGCAATCATCTATCGGTGTGCTTCCATTATAAAATACAATAAAATGGGGATTTGGAATTTTTTGTAGTGCAGAAGAATACAGGGATTTCTTATCCACAAGCTTCTGGTATTCCGCTGCAATGTAGAATAAATCCCGAAGCGGAATGTTTGGATTCATTGTGGACTGATGCTCGTATAGATAGAGATTCATGTCCAGAATAAAAGCCAGATCGTTCTTCATTCCCATGTAAATGGCATTTTCCAAAGTTGCAATTTCAAGTGCACCGGAATCCGTGTAATGACTGTTATTAACTGCGTTATAAAGTGAGAGTAACGCTTCCTTATCCGAAAAAAGCATCCGGAAAACAGTGTCCTTAAATTTGCGGTTCGCCACCGGTGCGCGTTTCGTTGTTTCATTTGCTTCATGTGCTTTTCCTGTCATAGGCAAGTCCTCCTTGTGTGTGGCAGAAGGATAAGCAGCAATAGAAAATAAATATCATATCCAGAGGCAAAAAATTACCTGCTATCGAATAATGGCAGTTATTTCCATACTGTATCGCTCCTGCTTTTTAGTTAAATAGTGAATCAAAAGCATAGATAGATACAGAAATGCTGGGTCCTAAACAGAACCGGATTTGAACTATAGAAAGTGCCATATAGATTGTATAATATATGCTTTTTCACATTTTAACATAGGAAGAGAGCAGGAGCAAGACGAAAAAATATGAAAAAAGTATTAGAAGTATAAAATCCGGTACAAGCGCAATGATGAAAAAGCCAGAAAATAAAGGAACTTACAGCATTTTTGATAAAAAAAACGTGTCGTTGAATCTATTATGGTACTTTGTTAAAATAATATTAAACAGTTAGTGCTAAATGTAATTTAAGCGAAAGGCAAAAAAGAAAATGAAAGAAAAAATGGTATATCAGTCAATAGCGGATTTAAAGGAACTGAGAAAAATTTTGGGTTTAACAAAAGAAGTTGTAGCAGACAATATTGGATATAGTGTAAGAACTTTGGAACGAATAGAAGAAGAAAATATAGTTTCGACAGAAAGTATTGCAAAGAAGTTATGCCAGTTATATCAATTAAATTTTGAAGAGCATTTTTATAGGACTGATAAAAAAATTGACGATAAAGTAAAAGAACTTGAGATGCAGTTAGGAAAAAGACCTGAAAATCTTATTTACAAGGAGAATGAGTATTATTATTTATATGTCAGGAAAGTAGGATTGCTTGGAGAGTGTATCGTAGGGAGAGTAACATGTATAGCAAATTATAATCGTAATAAAGAAAGAAGAAAATTAGAAAAAGTTAGTCCGGAAAGAGTATTATATAAGGAACCACATATTAATATTATAAATACTGGCGATGAGTGGAAATATTGGCGCTTTAGTTTGAAAATTGGAAAAACATATAAGGTATTAGTTTCTAAAAAGTGTATGAAAGAGTGTTTGAATTGGTGTTTAAAGGAATATATTGTCAGACGAGATGAACTTATGATTGTGGATGGAATATCGGATTTGATATTTTTAACTTAATAGAAAAAATAATGAGGTGAAACAGATGAGCATAATGGAGGTATTAACATTACTGTTAGTTGTTTTTGAAGTGCTATCATATATAGATGGACATTATTATAAGAAATAACGATTTATCATTAGCAAAAAGGAAGGGCATCTGAAAAATTCAGACCCCTTCCTTTTTATCCCTATCCACAGTATACTTCAATTGCTTTAGCAACGAAGCCAGCCGTACCTTTTCCGGCGGCATAATCGATGTTTTCGGTGAATTCGCCGCCGGAAGCATACAGGGAACCAAGTCCGCTTAAAATCGTATTGGTACATTGGTAAAAATGCTCGGAAATGTAATCCTGTAGGTGTTTTACCAGCTTCTGGACTTCCGGAGCATTTGCCGGTTTTTCTTTTAAGCTGCCGAATTCTACAAAGATAAGCATCAGATTTTTATAGGCATCCTGTTCTTTTCCCAAAGAAGTGGAAGAATGCTTCTTTTCGTATTCTTTATAGGCATCTGTCTGTTCCCACTGTTTCTTTGCACGCTCGGCATATTCATCCATTTTGGTTGTATCAAATACAGTAAAATCCATTTGTTTCACTCCTGACAATTTTATTTTTCGAGCAAAAGAAATCAGATTCTTAAGATGCTCCTGTTTCATGGTCAACAGCTCAATCTGCTGCTCCAATGCTTTGGCTCGGTCAAAATCAGGGGCGTCGAGAATGCGTCTGATTTCTTTTAAAGGAAATTCCAATTCTTTGAACAGTAAAATCTGTTCCAACCGTTCTATTGCTGTATCGTCATACAACCGGTAGCCGGATTGGCTATAGGAATCTGGTTTTAAGAGCCCTATGGAATCATAATATTGCAGGGTGCGTATACTCACGCCTGTCAGTTTACTTACTTCATTTACTGTCATCATGGAAAGTTCCTCCTCTCGATAAACATAGTCTAAGCTGTTACGTAACGTAGGAGTCAAGCAAAAAAGAAAATTTTATACAAAAAATTATTCCGCTTCTATTTCCGCCTTGATTTCATCTTCGGTTGCCGCCATTGCCTGTAAAGTCATGGTAAGCAGTTTCTCTAAATCCCAGCCAAGCTGAGCGGCACCGCGCTCGATGACTTCGCGGGAACATCCGGCAGCAAAGCCTTTGCTCTTATATTTCTTCTTTAAGGATTTTAATTCCATATCTTTCGTGCTCTTGGATGGACGCATCAGTGCGGCGGCCCAGATAAGACCGGTTAATTCGTCTGCGGCAAATAAAACCTTTTCCATTTCGTGAAGCGGTTCCACATCAATGGTTGTGCCACATTCTACGGTAATGCCGTAGCCGTGGGAGCAGACCGCATGAATAATGTCATCCGAAACGCCGCCATCCTTTAACAATTCCGGAGCCTTAAGACAATGCTCGGCAGGATATAATTCGAAGTCGATATCGTGAAGCAGTCCCACGATACCCCAGTATTCGGCATCCTCGCCATAGCCTAATTCATTGGCATACCATTTCATAACCGCTTCAACCGTAAGCGCATGCTGGATATGAAATGGGTCTTTGTTGTATTTTTTCAGTAATGCAAAAGCATCATTTCTTGCAATGTGTTCCATTTTTTCGACCTTCTTTCTTTTGGCAGTTCAGTAAAAATATACACCGGATAAAATAAATGTGCAAATTAAATTTGTGTGGAAAAAGGGCATTTTTTGCATATAGCATCATTATCCAAAGAACTGCTACAGGGATTGTTAAGAGGAAAGCTTGGTTTCAACGGAATGATTACTACAGATGCCACCAATATGGTAGACCCGTTTTGCTATCAGAGACAGACAAGAACCATATAAAAGTACAGGGATAAGAGGAAAAAGATGAAAGCCTTGAAATTATACTGGATCGATATGAAGGAAAGGCACCTTGAAGAGAACCAAAAAGAAATCCTTTTACTGGTACAAAAAAGTAATCGAAAGTAACGGAGAAATTCTAAGATAAACGGCTGTTATTATCTTAAAAAATATTGCATATTTACGAAAAAATAGGAAAAAAAGTAAAAAAAACCCCTTGTTCTATCGGAAAACCTGTTTTATAATAGAGGGAAAAATGAACAGGCATACGGAGGAAGAAGTAGAAATGAGCAAGAAACTGATTATCGTAACATCACCGCCAGCTTGCGGGAAAACATATATTTCAAAAGAACTGGCAAAGAGATTAAATCATATTGTATATCTGGATAAGGATACTTTAATTACATTATCCAAACAGATTTTTGTAGTGGCTGGACAGCCATATAATAGAAGCAGTGATTTCTTTGAGAAGAACATTCGTGATTATGAATATGAATGTGTTGTAAATCTGGCACTGGAGGCATTGGAGTATGAAGATCTGGTTCTTATCAATGCACCATTTACAAGAGAAATCCGTGATATGGAATATATCAAAGGTCTGAAAGCCCAGCTGGCAAAGAAAGATGCTACATTAGTAACAATCTGGGTACAGACAGATCCGGAAATCGTTCATGAGAGAATGATTACCAGAGCATCTGACCGTGATGATTGGAAGTTAGAGCACTGGGATGAATATATTGCATCCTGTAACTTTGAGATTCCGGAAGATCTGCATGATCCGAATGTAAAAGATGATTTACTGATTTTCAATAACAACAATGATGAAGAGTTTGAAAAGTCCATGAAAGAGATTACTGGAATCTTAAATGAGACTATCAATCAGGACTAATTACATAGTTTAAAAGTGATCCCCCGGCAAAATGCTTCTTATGGGAAGAGAAGTATTTTGCCCGGGGATTTTTTACTTTACAGGAAATTGCTTTCCTGTAAAGTAAAAAACGCTCCGCGAGGATGCACACTGCGGCGCATAAGGTAGATGTCGCAGGCGCGAGAATGTGCCAAGGCACATTCTTTTTTGTAACAGAATGTGGAGAACTTTTTGTATTTGTGCTATGATATGAATATGTGGAGCATATATGGAATGGATATTCGTCTGTTAAAAAAACATCCGGAATATAAAGAACAAATAAAATTGCTTCCCACACGTTGGGAGAAGGTAAATAAAATAAAAAAAGAAGAGGACAGACTGCGGAGTCTTGCTGCAGGCATCCTGCTTTCCTATGGGCTACGGGAAAATGGCATAGATTTAGATGCCTGTCAGCTTATAACGGGAACCCATGGTAAGCCGCAGGTGGCAGGTTGTGAGGGACTGCATTTTAATCTGTCTCACACAGGAAACTATGCAGTGGCGGTATTTTCTGATGCACCGGTTGGAATTGACATCGAACACCGGAGAGCATTAAAGCAGACGCTTTTGGACAAGTGCTTCACAAAGGACGAGCAGGCATGGATACAGAGCCAGCCGGATAAAGAAATGGCATTTGTACGCCTCTGGACAGCCAAGGAAAGCTATGTAAAATGGAGTGGCGAAGGAATTACCTTTCCCTTAAAGAGCATTGCAGTTCACCGGAGGGAGAATGGCATCGCATCTTATCCGAAGAAAGATGGCATCTCATTTTACCGGGAAGGCATCCAGCAGCCGGTAAGCTTCGCAGAGCATGATGAGATACCGGATTACCACATCTGCGTGTGCACGGAGTCTGAGAAAGAAAATGCGGCAGAAATTATATGGCTACAAGAGGACAGCTTCTCATGAGCAATGTCAGCGCATGATTCACATTTGCTGTCTGCTAATTATGGGGCGGGGGAAGTGACAGAAAGGCAGAAGAAGGATGAAAAAATATAACACTGTTATCTTTGACTTGGATGGAACCTTATTAAACACATTAAAGGATTTGACTGATGCAACCAATTATGCATTGGAAAAATATGGGCAGCCACAGCACAGTATAGAGGATGTCCGGAAATTTGTCGGAAATGGCATCCGCAAGCTGATTGAGCGTGCGTTAGAGGGCGGAGAGGAAAATCCGGAATTTGAGCATGTATTTGCAGCTTTTAAAGAATATTATGGTGAGCATTGTAATGATACCACCTGTCTTTATCCGGGCGTGGAAGAAATAATTACTTCCTTAAAGGGACAGGGCTATCGCCTTGCAATTGTTTCAAATAAAGCGGATTTTGCAGTAAAGGAATTACAGCAGATTTATTTTAAAGGAAAGATTGAAGTTGCCATTGGAGAAAAAGATGGCATTCGTAAGAAACCCGCACCTGACACTGTTATGCAGGCGTTAAAGGAGCTTGGAAGTAGCAGTGAAGAAGCGGTCTATGTAGGCGATTCTGATGTGGACATTGCAACAGCAGCAAATTCCGGTATGCCATGCATCAGTGTGACCTGGGGATTCCGGGATGTTCCATTTTTAAAGGAGCATGGAGCAACACATCTGGCAGCTAGTGCTGAAGAATTGTATGCAATTTTAGATGAATTCAATGCGTAAAAAGGAGAATGGCAAATGGAAATTATCCGACAGATGCAGGAGCGGAAGGACTTGACGGAACGGGAAAGAAATATTCGTGATTATCTGATGGAACATCCGGAGGCTGTCATTTCCATGACAGCAAAGCAGTTAGGGGAAGTTTCTTATAGCAGTACTGCAGCTGTAAGCCGCTTTTGCCGGAAAATCGGCTGTCAGGATTATGGAGAATTCCGGCTGCGTTTCCTAAGTGAATTGCAGAGTACGGAGGGTGGACAGGAGACGACCACAGAGCATTTTGTAATACAGCAGCAGGAAAATGCCATGACCATTAGGAATAAGATTGCGGACATTGACACCCTTGCCGTTGAAAAGACAAAGCGTCTTCTTACGATTGATCAGCTGGCGCGGGTGGGAAAAATGGTGCATGAGGCCAAGTACATTGATTTCTATGCCTTTGATATGAATATACATCTGGCACGCTACGGCTGCAGTCAGTTCTTCCATTGCGATAAGGTGGCAAATACTTATGCGGAAGATAATATACAAAGGATGATGGCATTGCAGAATAATGAAAATCATCTGTCCATTATGATTAGTCATACCGGAAATAATAAGAAGCTGGTGGAACTGGTAAGGGATTTACATCGGGCAAAAGCAAAAACCATTCTGATTACATCCCAGGGCAAAAGCAGGATGAAAGCATATGTGGATGAGGTTCTGCTGACACCAAGAACACTGACAGAGTGTGGAAGTATCCGGATGGAAGGACTGTGGACAGTGGCATTTTCCGCAGCAACAAAATACCTTCTGGATGTTATGTTTGCAATGGAATTTTCTGCCGGTTATGCTGAAAATATAAAACTGAGCAAGCAATATTATGAGATTGGTGCAAAGAACCTGTGTGATACAGAAAAATCATAGCAATAAAATGAAACAAAATTTCAAGATTTCATTCATAAGAGCCGATTCTTTTGAAACAATCATTCAAAATCCGTCACACTTGTTGCAGAGAACAGAAAACATGTTATCCTTGGGCTGTAAGGAAGACATCGCCATATGTCCCTTGCATTTATAGCATGTTGGAGCCCGGAAAATAGATTCCGGGCTCCGTTAAAAAAGGAGTGACGCATATGAAATTAAAGAAGAAAATGAAACGAATGTTAGAAGCAAATCTGATGAATGTAATACTTGCAACAGAGCAGCAGGGATTAAAGAAGCTGATGATTCATTTCTTAGAGACTTTGTAACTGCAATTTTATGACTGGAAATAATGTAACTGTAATATTACATTTATAAAATGGGGATATTATCAGGAGGGAGACGCATATGAGCATAACAGTAAATCTTTATTATACCGGTGAAAATGGAAATGCATTAAAATTTGCTCAGGAGATGGAAAGCAGTGGAACGGCAGATGCAATCCGTCGGGAAGAGGGCAATTTAAGATATGAATATTTTCAGCCGCTGCAGGATAAGGAAACAGTACTTCTGATAGACAGCTGGGAGAGCCAGCAGGCACTGGATGTGCACCATGCTTCTCCGATGATGCAGACCATTGCGGCATTGAGGGATAAATACGACCTTCACATGAGAGTAGAACGTTACGTATCGGACGATGAAACCACGCAGGATGATAAATTCATTCGAAAATAAGCAGTATATCTATGATGGCAATGACCGGAATATTCTTGCCAGATATTGTAAAGGAAAATTTGTGGCAAAACCATTTGCATAGCAGACATTGCATAGAATACGAAAGAAGACACGAGGTATGTTCAGACAAACAATGGTTGGTTGAAACATACTTCGTGTCTTTTACGTTGCTAAGAAGCTATAAAGCACTGTCTATGACAGAACCTGCATGTAGAAAGTTTATCCGTGCAGTCCGGTATACAACTGATAATATTTACCCTTCTGGGAAATCAGTTCGTCATGGCTGCCCCGTTCAATAATGCGGCCCTGCTCTAATACCATGATGCAGTCACTGTTCTTAACAGTGGAGAGTCGGTGGGCAATTACAAAGGTAGTTCTGCCTGCCATCAGTTTATCCATGCCATCCTGAACGATACGCTCGGTTCTGGTATCAATGGAGCTGGTTGCTTCGTCAAGAATCAGTACCGGAGGATTGGCAACAGCTGCACGGGCGATGGCAAGTAACTGCCGCTGTCCCTGGCTTAAGTTGGCACCATCACCGGTCAGCATGGTATTGTAACCATCCGGAAGATGACGGATAAAGGAATCTGCATTGGCAAGCTTTGCAGCAGCGATAACTTCTTCATCGGTAGCATCCAGTTTACCGTAGCGGATATTTTCCATTACGCTGGCGGTAAAGAGGTGGGTATCCTGCAATACGATACCAAGGGAATGTCTTAAGTCAGCTTTCTTAATCTTGTTGACATTGATACCGTCGTAACGGATTTTACCATCCTGAATATCATAGAAACGGTTAATCAGGTTCGTAATGGTAGTCTTACCGGCACCGGTAGAGCCGACAAAAGCAATTTTCTGACCAGGAGTAGCAAATAATTTCACATTGTGTAAAACAATCTTATCATCATTATATCCAAAGTCTACATCATCAAAGACCACATCACCCTTTAACTCGACATAGTCAATGGAGCCGTCTGCCTGATGCTGGTGTTTCCAGGCCCAGCGTCCGCTTCGGGTATCGGAAGTCTCTACAAGTTTTTCACCGTCTTTTTCTACATTGACAAGAGTAACATAACCTTCATCGGTTTCTGGTGTCTCATCCAAAAGAGTGAAGATTCGCTCGGAACCTGCCATAGCCATAACAATACTGTTTAACTGCTGGCTGACCTGGTTGATTGGCATATTAAAACTCTTGTTAAAGGTTAAGAAACTTGCCAGTCCGCCCAGTGTAAATCCACCGATGCCATTTAAGGCGAGGACACCACCAACCATGGCACAGAGTACATAACTGATGTTACCAATCTGGGCATTTGCCGGCATTAGGATATTGGCAAATTTGTTGGCATTGTCAGCACTGCGGAAAAGCTGGTCATTTAATTTGTTAAAAGCTTCGATACTTTCTTCTTCGTGGCAGAAGACTTTAATTACCTTCTGACCATCCATCATTTCTTCGATAAAACCATTGGTTGCACCAAGGTCACGCTGCTGAGCGATAAAGTATTTACCACTTTTCCCGGCAAGATTTTTCGTGACAAGGAGCATGACACCAACCATTACAAGAGTAAGAACAGTCAGTGGGATATTCAGGATAATCATGTAAATCAGTACACTGACAATGGTAATGACACTGTTGATTAACTGCGGAATACTCTGGCTGATCATCTGACGAAGGGTATCAATGTCATTGGTGTATACAGACATGATATCGCCGTGGGCATGCGTGTCAAAGTATTTAATTGGCAGTGTTTCCATATGGGTAAACAAATCGATTCGCAAATCATTTAAAGTACCCTGCGTAACATAAATCATAATCTTAGAATAAGCAAAGGTACTTAAAACTCCCACACCGTAAAAGCATGCAACACGAAGGATGGCAGCAGCCAGCGGTGCAAAGTCCTTATCCGGTGAATTCAGAATCGGGATAATATAGCTGTCAATCAGGGTTTTCATAAACATGGTTCCCTGGGTGTTGGCAAGAACACTTAGTACAATAAAGACAAGTACCAGGAAGCAGGCAATTCCGTATTTCCGGAAAATGTAAGCCATCAGACGGCAGAATAATTTGCCCGGATTCTTTACTTTCCTTTTTTCAGCCATTACTGAGCACCTCCATTCTCATCAAAGTCACCACCGCCGCCGGTCTGGGATTCATAGACATCACGGTAGATGGCATTATTTGCTAATAATTCTTCGTGGGTTCCAAAGCCGTTAATCTTACCTTCATCTAAGACAATAATGCGGTCAGCACTCTGGACACTGGAGATTCGCTGGGCAATAATCAGCTTGGTTGTACCCGGAATCTCTTCGGCAAAGGCTTTGCGGATTTTTGCATCGGTTGCGGTATCTACGGCACTGGTGCTGTCATCCAGAATCAGAATTTTCGGTTTCTTTAAGAGGGCACGGGCAATACAAAGACGCTGCTTCTGACCACCGGATACGTTGGTTCCCCCCTGTTCGATGTATGTATTGTATTTATCCGGAAAAGTGTTGATAAAATCATCGGCACATGCTAATTTGCAGGCACGGATACATTCTTCTTCCGTAGCATTTTTATCGCCCCAGCGCAGGTTATCAAGAATTGTACCGGAGAAAAGCACGTTTTTCTGCAGTACAACGGCAACCTGGTTACGCAGGGTATCAAGGTCATACTTTCTTACATCAATGCCGCCAACGGAGACAGAGCCTTCATTTACATCATACAGACGACTGATTAAGTTCACCAGACTGGACTTGGAACTTCCGGTTCCGCCTAAGATACCGATGGTTTCACCGGAATGAATAGACAGATTGATATCGGAAAGAACCGGCTCAGCCGCATCTTCTTTGTAGCTGAAGGTAACATGGTCGAAGGTAATGCTTCCGTCTTTTACTTCCATAACCGGATGCTTTGGGTTATTTAAGTTACTCTTTTCGTTTAATACTTCAGAAACACGACGGGCGCTGGCAACACTCATGGTAATCATGACAAATACCATGGAGAGCATCATCAGGCTCATCAGAATATTCATACAGTAGGTTAAGAGACTCATCAGCTCACCGGTAGTGAGGCTGCTGTTTACAATCATCTTTGCACCAAGCCAGCTGATTAAAAGGATACAGGTATATACCGTAAACTGCATGGCAGGAGCGTTGAAAACAACAACATTTTCAGCCTTTACCAGGAGCTTGTAAATATTTCCGCTGGCTTTCTTAAAAGTAGAAGCTTCATGGTCTTCACGGACATAAGCTTTTACGACACGGATAGCGGAAACATTTTCCTGGACTCTTGCGTTTAAGTCATCATATTTTGGAAAAGCTTCATTAAAATATCTGGTAGCAAACCGGATGATGATAGCAAGCACACCACCTAAGAGGATAACGGCAATCAGATAAACGCTGGCAAGCTTCGGACTGATAAAGAAGGACATTGCCATGGCACAAATCAGACTGGCCGGTGCTCTCGTACACATGCGGAGGATCATCTGGTAAGCATTCTGCAGGTTGGTGACGTCAGTAGTCATACGGGTAACAAGACCTGCAGTGCTGTATTTATCAATGTTAGCAAAGGAAAAGGTCTGAATATTTTCAAACATGGATTTCCTTAAGTTACGGGCAAATCCGGTGGATGCCCGGGCACCATATTTTCCACCCATAATTCCGGCAAACAGGGAGAAGCATGCAGCAACGACCATCCAGGCACCGACTACATAGATGTGATGGATGTCACCCTTGTTGACACCATTATCAATGATGGAAGCCATCAGAAAAGGAATTAAAGTTTCCATCAGAACCTCAAGAATCATAAAGATAGGAGTTAAGATGGAATCACGTTTAAATTCTTTAATCTGGGCAGCTAAAGTCTTTAACATAAATTTCACTTCCTTTTTTCTAAATTGTATGCTATAACATAAATGTTAGCATACTAACAGATATTGTTATATAACAATATTTTTTATATGTCAATGAATTTTTCGGGAAAGAAAAGAAGGATTATGAAATGTGCAAAGAGAGAAAACTTGGAAACGATATCCGGGTCATACACAATATGATAGGGATGTACTGCGACCGGTATGGTGCGGATCACCGAGATGGTGTGGCACCGATGCAGGGGCGGACACTGGGCTTTTTATATTGTAATAAAGATAAGGTCATCTGCCAGAAGGACATTGAGCAGGAATTCTTAATTTCCAGGGCAACGGCAAGCAAAATGCTGCAGTCCATGGAGAAAAAGGAACTGATTACCAGAAAAGAACTAAAAGAAGATGCACGATTAAAGCAGATTCTTCTGACGAAAAAGGGGGAACAGCAGCATTTGAAAATGATGAACTTCTTTTCTGAAATGGAGAAGCTCCTGGTGGATGGAATGACAAAAGAAGAAGCAGATGAACTATATTCTCTTTTGAAACGTGTACGCTATAATCTTGAGAAGAATCTGTAAAGCTTAGGAAAAGACATAAGGAAAAGAGAAGGTTCTACTTCCTATATATATGACTTTTTGCTATAATAGATGCAAACGAAGAAAAGGGAGGAGCAGGAGATGATTATTTTCTGGTTAGCACTTTTTGTAATATTACTGATTATAGAGATTATTACGGTAGGACTGACAACCATCTGGTTTGCAGGCGGAAGCATGGCAGCCCTGATTGTGGCAGCAGTAGGAGGTCCAGTCTGGCTGCAGGTAATTTTATTCCTTGTGGTATCTTTTGTATTGTTATTCTTTACAAGACCATGGGCAGTAAAATATTTAAACCCGCATAAGACCCGGACGAATTACGAGGATGCCATCGGAAAGACCGTACGTGTAACAATGAAGATTGACAATATCGAAGAGACAGGAACAGCTGTATTAAACGGACAGGAATGGACGGCAAGAAGCAATGACGATGCAGTTACCATAGAAGCAGATACTACTGCAGAAGTTGTGGCAGTAAGTGGTGTCAAACTGATTGTAAAACCACAGTAGAGTAAGAAAAGATAAGGCAGGCGATTGCATATGAAACTTGGAATGGTATTTGAAGGCGGAGCCAGCAGGACAATTTTTTCCTGTGGAGTGGCAGACGCATTTCTTGAAGAAAATATAATGCCTGATTATTTTATCGGCGTATCGGCAGGAATAGCCTTTGGCTTATCCTATTTGTCAAAGCAGCACGGCAGAAACTTAGAGCTTGCAAGAAAATATATGTCAGATGGTAATTATCAGGGATTTAAGTTCTTATTTGATAAGAACCGCAAGACCTTTTATAATCTGGATTACGTCTTTGATGAAGTGCCAAATAAATTACTGCCCTTTGATTATGATGCATTTGCAGCATTTCCGGGACAGGTGGAAGCAGCAGTGACCAACATTCATTCCGGTAAGGCGGAGTATCTTGAGGTGCCAAGAGACAGCTCCAGTATGGCAGTTATCGAAGCAAGCTGTGCACTTCCGGTATTTTTTAAGCCGGTGCAGGTAGGCAGGCGCTATTATCTGGATGGCGGTGTGGCAGATTCAGTTCCGTTTGAGAGGGCATTAAAGCAGGGCTGCGATAAAGTAATTGTCGTACTGACAAGAGAGCGTGGCTATGAGAAGCATACAGATGGCGGAACGAAGATTTCTTCTGCATTATATCGGCGTTATCCGAATATCGTAAGGGATTTAAAGGAGCGTCCGGCAAAATATAATGAGTCTATGCAAAAATTATTCCAGTTGGAAAAAGAAGGACGCGTTTTTGTAATTGCACCGGATACGACCCATGGGATAGGCAGAACCGAAAGTGACCCGAAGCGGTTAGAAGAATTATACGAAGAGGGTTATCTTGAGGGAAAAGAACAGATGGTAGCATTAAAGAATTATTTGAAGAAGTAAGAAGCAGGAATGATGGGTGAACAGATAGAGCAGGAAAAGACAATTCATTATAATGATGCAAAAATCTGGCAGATTGCATTTTTTTCCATGAATAATACAGCAGCAAATCTGTATCTGGCTTTGATGGGCTATATCTCATACTATGCCAATTCCATGGCTGGCTTTTCTGTTGTGTTGATTTCTTCACTGGTAACAGCAATGAATATTTTTGATGGTGTAACTGACCCTGTGGTTGGTTTTCTGTTGGATAAGAGTAAAGGACGGTTTGGAAAATTCCGTCCTTTTATGGTGGCTGGAAATATACTGATGGCAGTCAGTGCTGTTCTCCTGTTTGCGACAACACATCTGATTTCAAAGTGGGTACGGATTCCGTATTTTATTATTATCTATGCAATTTTTATTATCGGATATACCTTTCAGACTGTGGTTGCCAAATCGGGGCAGACGATTATTACCAATAATCCGAAGAAACGCCCACTGTCCACTTATTTCGATTCCATTTTCATCATGGCGGCATACGGCGGCAGTGCCTTGTTTGTAGCCAATTATCTGGTGCCGAAATACGGTGGATTTACCAACGAAGAGCTGTATGTGGAGTATGTATTCTGGGTTGTGGTATTGTCGGCACTGGCAACACTTTTGGCGGTAATCGGAATCTGGAAGAAAGACCAGCCGGGACGCTATGAACATCAGCAGACACAGAAGATTAAGGTGTGGGATTTTTTCTTGATTTTAAAACAGAACAAGCCAATCCGTATGCTGATTATGGCAGCCTGCACCAACCGGTTTGCGGCAACGGTATACAGCCATACAACAGTAGGCGTTATGCTTTATGGCATCATGATGGAAAATTATGGAATCGCCGGATGGATTGGTGTGGTGGCAGCATTGCCAACGCTTTTGGTAGTGACCGTTGGCATCCGGGCAGCACAACGGATGGGACAGAAGAAGGCACTGGTATTATTTACGGGACTTGGCATTTTCTTCCAGTTACTATTGATTGTGGTATTGATGCAGGACAATATCAATACGGTTACTTTTAATCTCAAACATTTTAATGCCATTTCCTTCTGGTTTATGTTATTCTTTGTATTGTTAAATGGCTGTAAGTCCATTACAAATAATATGGTGGTGCCGATGATTGCAGACTGCTCCGATTATGAGCAGTACCGCAGCGGTAAATTTGTACCGGGACTGATGGGAGCACTGTTTTCCTTTGTAGATAAAATCTTTGCAGCACTGGGAACGGCATTTGTAGGACTGGTAATGTTAGTGATTGGATATAATAAAACATTTCCGCAGATTGGTGATGCCTTGACACCGGTATTGCGTTATACAACCATATTCCTATTTTGCGGAACACCGATTATCGGCTGGGTAAGTTCTTTGATTGCGTTGAAATTTTACCGGCTGGACAAGAAGAAAATGAATGAAATTGCGGCAGCATTGCAGGAGGAAGAGATAGAATGAAAATCGTTTTTTTAGATGCAAAATCAATTGGAGAGGATATTGATTTATCCGCATATGATGCATTGGGAGAAGTTATAAAATATGATTTCTCGACAGCAGAGGAAGCGGCAGTACGAAGCGTGGATGCAGATGTGCTGGTACTAAATAAAGTAGAAGTTAACGAAAAGACCATTGGAAATGCAAGCCACTTAAAGCTTGTGTGTGTGACGGCAACCGGAACGAATAATCTCGATAAGGCATACCTTGAAAAACGTGGTATTGCATGGCGCAACGTAGCGGGATATTCCACGGAATCGGTGGCACAGCATACCTTTGCCATGCTGTTTTATTTACTGGAAAAACTGCCTTATTATGACCGCTATGTAAAAGATGAAAAATATATCGGAGATAAAATGTTTACCCACTTTGATAAACATTTCGGAGAGCTGGCAAAAATGACCTGGGGCATTATCGGACTTGGAAATATCGGAAGAAGAGTTGCAGATATTGCAAAAGCCTTTGGCTGTCGTGTCATTTACTATTCCACTTCCGGGCGAAACAGCCAGCCGGGCTATGAGCGTGTCAGCTTCGAAGAACTGTTAAAGGAATCGGATATTGTATCCGTTCATGCACCGTTGGATGAAAACACGTTGGATTTGATGAATAAAGAAGCTTTTCATCAGATGAAGAAAACGGCTATTTTCTTAAACCTTGGAAGAGGACCGATTGTGGTAGAAGAGGATTTGGCAGAAGCCTTGGAACAGGGTGAGATTGCGGCAGCAGGACTGGATGTCCTCCGGGTAGAACCGATGAGTCCGGAAAATCCGCTGCGCAGAATCAAAGACAGTGAGAAATTACTGATTACGCCGCATATTGCATGGGCGAGTGTGGAAGCCCGCACCCGCCTCATGGAGATTATCTGTGGTCAGATTCAGGAATTTTTCTCTAATGGAAGTCCGGAATCATAAGAGTTGTTTCCTAGCTCTAAGGAAAGTGAATCTAACTGTTCCCGGTAAACCGGCGTTCCAATTGGAAGCGTAAACAGTCTTGCAGTTTTATTTAAGATGGACTGATACCGGGTTCCCGCAGTATCCAGAAGGTCAAAGAAGGACTCATGGGAGACATCTTCTTTGTTCCATGGATTCCGCCAACGGAAATGACGAAGATTCAGCGGGTCTACCGTAAAAGTAAAGTAGTCACTTGGAATCAACGGAGAAATACATGCATAACCTAAAGTCTTTGCCTCGATTTTACGGGCAAGGACTTTTTTCTTGCCCTGCGGGTCACGAATCCATGCGGTATTAAGTTGCACAGCTTCTAAGGCAGCCTGCATGGAGCGGTAAGTAAAGCGGTACTCTTTATATGTGGAGCTGTAAGCCTTTAATAATAAAGAAGCAATAATGTGCCGTTCCTTCCGGCTGATGTGCAGGGTGGCACTCTGGTTGAATTCAGATGGCGCACAGTTTTTATAATAAGTAAGAAGCTCTGCATCAATATCTGTTTCCAGATATACATGATGACCAAAATAACCCTTATCATAAGTGCCATAGTGTGACTTGGCAAAGATATATGGATGACAGGTAGTATCTAAGACATAATGTCCAAGAAAGCCGCAGATATAGGAAATGGCAATCTGCTGTTCCGTCTCTTCCAAGAACATGTCCTTACTTTTTAAAAGCTGGGTAAGAAAAATACCGGTATTTTTGTGGTGTGCCAACTGCCCGATATTTCCGGAAGAGCGGAGGTAGGACGGCAGGTAATAAAAGAAAATATCCGGTCCCTGTAAGCCCATACAGAATGCATGCGGAAATTTACGGATGCAGGAAACAAGATCCGGTTCCTCTAATTCACGAAAAGAATTCAGTCCAAATAAATAGTGGGTGGTAAATCCTGGCATAACAACAATCCTTTCAACTAATTATATTTTAAGTGATTGTAAAAAGGAGACATAAGTCTGCAGGTGAATTTTGATTATCCGAAGGGAATTCTTTTTCTTTGATATGAAATGCCAGCAGTTCTTAGTGCATGTTTTTCTTGATTGTAAACTGTCTTTCCGCCTGCTTTGACGGAAGTACTGCATTGTCCGCCGGATGCGGATGCAACATAAAGCCTGCAAGGGGCACTGGGAATTTCGATTTACATTTCGTTCGTTCTGGCAACCGGCGCAAATTCACATCCATGTTCAGATGCGCCTCGCTGGCACGTCCTGTGCCAGCGTTGCCGGATGCCAGACGAAATTCCAAGTGCCCCTAACAGCCCTTATCATGCATCCGCATTTCGGCGAACCGTGCAGTACTTTTGTCAAACATTGGAAAGACGGTTTTTATCACAGAAAGAAAAACATGCACTTTAGAACTGCGGTATTTTATAGCGAAAAAAGAAGCCCTTTGGATAATCAAAATTCAATCTGTTAGAAATTATTCTTTTTGCAATCGCTTATATATAGATAATTAAAGTATAGCACTTTTTGCCAGGAAATATAATACAGAAGTTTGACAAAAAATGGATATTTGATATAATCCTGTGTGTGACGAATAATCCATGGAGATACGTGGTAAAATAGACAGGCAGCAGAGGAAAAAGAGAACTGGGAGTGAGGTTTTATTAATAAGCGGACAAAGCAAATACTGAAACTGGTTTTTGTAATTGCCATCGTAGCAATTATCATTTATACGTTCCGGGATTCAGCCGGACCAATTTTAAAGGAGCTTTCTACAACTGCACCTTGGGTGGTCATTACCATCTGCGGTGCCGGTGTTATGTATAATGTGGTAGAAGGATGGATTAATTATTCCTTCGCAAAGCAGTATAATCCACAGTTTACATACCGGATGGGTGTAGAGAGCGCCTTTTATTGCTCATTTTACCGTGTGGCAACCTTAGGCAGTGGTGCCGGTGTGGCAGCGGTATATTATTTCAATGAAAAAGGAATTCCGGTTTTTCAGGGAACCGGAATGTATATGGTAGAGTATGCGATTCATAAAGTAACGATTGCAATCTTTTCCATTATTTTCTTCCTGTTAAATTTCGGATTTATGAAGGAACATTATTCCGAATATTTTAATCTTCTGATTGCAGGATATGTGTTGACGGCAGTGATAGCAACTGCATTACTTTTATTCTGCTGTTCAAAGAAGTTCCATGGAATTTTACTTTTCCTGGTGGACAAGCTGAACCGCAAAGGAAAATTCGATGCGCAGGCAGCCATGTTACGGGAACAGTGTGGCATCTTAGAGGATGCAGCAGGCATGCTTCTGACCAAGGGAAAACTAATCGCATCCATTGTAGCTAAGAATCTGTTAAAATTTGCATTCTGCTATGGCATACCATTCGTGATTTTATATCGGGAATATGGATTGACACTGTTACAGTCCTGGGCAGTTACTTCCCTTGCTTTTATGCTGGCAGCAGTCATTCCGTCTCCGGCAGGAATCGGTTCCTCAGAGTTTGTATTTACCGCATTGTTTACAGTATTGGTAGGAACCGGAGAAGCCGGTTCTGCGGCACTGTTATACCGTTTTGCAACATTCGTACTTCCATTTGTTATCGGTGGTGTGGTGGTATTACTGCATAAGCGTATTGACCGACGGATTGCAAAACGCAAGGCAGATAAGGCACAGCAGTAAGGGAAAGAGAAGGAATTAAGATGAAAGAAAGAAAAGGAATCAGTGGCAGCACACTGAAAATCATTGCGATTATAACGATGCTAATTGACCATATCGGAGCCGGAGTTCTTGGCAGATTGCTGGTAGTCCGTGGTATGAATGAGGCGGCAGATCTGAATGCATGGATTGATGCCAACAGTACCCTGGTGATTACATATCAGATGATGCGTTTTGTCGGAAGACTGGCATTTCCGATTTTCTGTTTCCTTTTAATCGAAGGTTTTGAACATACACATGATGTGAAGAAATATGCACTTCGTCTGCTTTCCTTCTGCCTGGTATCTGAAATTCCATTTGACTTATTATTCAATGGAAAAATATTGGAATTCGGTTATCAGAATGTATTTTTTACACTGTTTATCGGATTGATGGTTATGTGGGGATTTCAGGCAGTGGAGAATCAGGAACGGTTTGCGAAGTTTAAGAAAGTTATTTTTGATGCGGGAATTCTTGCAGCAGGAATCCTTGCGGCAGAATTTTTAAATACCGACTATGCTGGAATTGGCGTTGCCTGCATCGTATTACTCTATGTATTCCGTAAGAAAAAATCCTATCAGCTGCTTGCAGGATGTATCGGATTTTCCTGGGAGCTTACCGCACCGCTGGCATTCATTCCGATTGCGTTTTATAATGGAAAACGTGGACTTTCTTTGAAATACTTTTTCTACATTTTCTATCCGGCGCACCTTCTGATTTTGTATATCATCTGCTGGGCAATGGGAATGGGACCGATTGCAGTCGCATAGATTTCTTTAAGATTTTGTGAAGAGGCTTGCAAACAAAAAAGACCTGCGTTATAGTAGCGGATGGACAGAAGTTCTGTCACAGAAGAAGACGGCAGGATTGTAAGGAATGAATGAGAATAAAGCAGAAAGAAATGAAATAGAACAGAATAAAACAGAGCAGAATAAAAAACATTCAGTTAGACTTATCGGACTGGATTATAAGAAAACAAATATAAGAGCCGGACTCATTGCTTTTGCAGTGATGTTGGGCTTTTGTCTCTATGGTGGGGTAAATGTTCTGGTGGCAGCTGCCGCAGGGCTGATTTATTTTTGTATCAAAAATCTTAAGATTACATTGCCGGAGAAAGCCAATCCACTCTGGGCTGCTCTTGAAATTTTCCTAAGTGCCATCATGACGGAGCATATGGTGCAGTATCTTTTGCTGGATGCAGAGCTGCGGGAGAAAATCAGTGTGAATCACACCAGATGGAATGTACTCTGCTGCATGGCCTTTTATCTTGCCCTGTTAGTGATTACAGCAAAGCCGAAGATTGCCTGCATGATAGGACATATTTTCCTTTTAAGCCTTGCAGGAATCAATTACTTTGTCTATCAGTTCCGTGGAAATGAATTTTCTTTCGGAGATTTGAAAGCGGCATCCACCGGACTTTCTGTGGCGGCAAATTATAAATTTGTATTGGAAGACCGGGCGGTCTATGTCATACTTCTTAGCATGATATATGTTGCCTTTATAAGGAAGCTGAATTTTGAATTTAAAAAGAAGTGGATGCTTCGGATCAGTGCCTTTGCGGCAGCACTGGTAATGGGAATTTATGTGGGAATTGCCACAGAAGATACGGTAATGGAATCCTGGGAACAGAAAGGAACTTACCGCAACGGCTATATCTTAAATTTTGTACTCAGCATCCGGGATTCCTTTGTGGCGGAGCCGGATGGATACTCAAAAGATGTGGTGGAAGAGATTTCTAAAGAATATCCGGCACCGGAGAATAAAGGCTCGGAAGATGACCCGACCATTATAGTTATTATGAATGAGTCCTTTGCGGATTTGAGTGTGATTTCCCATTATGGATTTGAGACAACGGAAGAGGTAACACCATTTTTCGATTCCATGGACACCAATGTCATTAAGGGATATGCACTGTCTTCTGTCTTTGGTGCAAAGACACCGGATTCCGAGTGGGAATTTCTGACGGGAAATTCCATGGCATTCCTGCCAAGCGGCTCCGTGCCTTATCAGCAGTATATGTCAAAGAAACCGTATTCCCTGGTGAGTACCTTAAAGGAGCGGGGATATTCCTGCATTTCCATGCATCCTTACTATGCGTCCGGCTGGAGCAGAAGCAAGGTTTATCCGCTGTTGGGCTTTGATGATAGTCTCTTTATCGATGATTTTGACCAGACCAATATCATGCGGGAATATATTACGGACCAGGAATTATACAATAAAATCATTGACCAGTATGAGGCAAAGACTTCTGATGAAAAATTATTTATCTTAGGTGTTACCATGCAGAATCACGGTGGCTATACCGATTATTATGATAATTTCCAGAATACGATAAATCTTAAGAATCATTATTATAGTGATGTAAATCAGTATTTAAGCCTGATTCATGAGAGCGATAAGGCACTGGAAAATCTGATTACTTATTTTGAAAATGTGGATGACAAGGTCGAAATCGTATTTTTCGGAGACCATCAGCCGAGCCTGAATAATAATTTCTATCAGTCCATGAATGGCAAAGGATTATCCGGTCTTACCCTGGATGAACTGCAGGAATTATTTACAGTACCATTTTTTGTATGGACGAATTATGACAGTGAAAGTAACGATGTGGAACTGACCAGCCTGAATTACTTATCTACAATGACACTGCAGCAGGCGGGTATTGAACTGCCGGCATATAACCAGTTCTTAGCAGACTTACAGGAAGAGATACCGGCAATGAATTCCAGAGCATTTTATTCGAAGAGCCAGGGTGAATTCTTTCATTATTCTGAGGCACAGGGGGAAGATGCAGACCTTCTGAATCAGTATAATATCCTGCAATACAACAACATGTTTGAAAAAGAAAAAGACAAGGATAAAAATCTTTTTCCGTATTATGAAACACCGGATTAAAGAGTGAAAAACATAGAGAAAGTGAAGGGTATGGGAAAAACGGAAAGGCAGGGGGAAGATGTACCGGATTTATCTTGTGGAAGATGATGTAATTATAGCCAGAAGTATTAAAAAACATTTAGAAAACTGGGAATATGAAGTGCAGTGCACAAAAGATTTTTCAGCAGTTACAAAAGAATTTGCGGAGTTTGCACCGCAACTGGTATTGATGGACATCGGTCTGCCTTTCTACAATGGCTATTACTGGTGCAGTGAAATCCGCAAAATTTCCAAGGTGCCGATTATTTTTCTCTCATCGGCTGCGGACAATATGAATATTGTCATGGCTGTGAATATGGGAGCGGATGATTTTATTGCAAAGCCTTTTGACTTAAGTGTCCTAACGGTAAAGGTACAGGCGATGCTGCGGCGCACCTATGATTTTACGGAGACCGGAGAAATGCTGACCTATCACGGAGTGATGCTTCAGGTGGCGGAAGCAGTCCTTACCTATCAGGATAAGAAAGTGGAACTTACCAGGAATGAACTGCGGATTCTAAAGACACTGATGGAAAATAAGGAAAAGGTAGTCTCAAGAGATACGCTGATGACAAAGCTCTGGGAAAGTGACTGCTTTGTGGATGAGAATACACTTTCCGTAAATGTAAACCGCCTTAGGAAGAAGCTTTCAGATGCAGGTCTAGAGGATTTTATTCTTACGAAGAAGGGAATCGGGTATCGGCTGAAATGAGATTTGTCAAAAATTATCTGAAGGAAAATCTGAAATGGCTGTTGTTAGTGCTTGCCTGCTTTGGAATCCTGTGCTTTGTAATCGGATTTGAGCAGGTGCCGCTGGCACAATGGGGATATGCGGCATTTTTGTGTTTCTTCCTGTTTTTGCTGGTAGTAATCATAGACTTTACAAGGCGTTATCTGCATCATAAGAAACTGGAAAAGCAGACTTCTGAAATTGCAGTGACAATGGATAAGCTGTCATTGCCACGGGGACAGATGGAAACGGATTATCAGGAACTGCTTCGCTCGTTATATATCACCCTGCAGCAGCAGATTAATGAGCTGGAAAACGGGCAGGTGGAGCAGGCAGAATATTTTACCATGTGGGTGCACCAGATTAAGACACCGATTGCGGCACTGCGCCTGCTGCTGGCAGAGGAAGAGGATGAGCGGAGCCAGGAAATGTGGGAAGAGCTTTTCTCCATTGAGCAGTATGTGGAAATGGCATTGCAGTTTTCCAGACTGTCTGCGAAAAGTACGGATTTTGTGATTGATGAAGTTTCGTTGGATAAAGTAGTGCGGGAGGCAATCCACAAGTATGCCAGACTGTTTGTGCGAAAGAAAATTAAAATGGAATTAAGTTCCATTGACACACAGGTACTGACCGATGAAAAATGGCTGGAATTTGTGATAGAACAGATTTTATCCAATGCCATCAAATATACTGCCGGTGGAACCATTTCTGTTTATTTAGAGGAAGAATCGGAGCAAGAGACAAAAGAGCTGGTTATCGAAGATACCGGAATCGGTATCGCACCGGAGGATTTGCCAAGGATTTTTGAAAAAGGCTATACCGGTTATAACGGTCATGCAGATAAGCGCTCCACAGGAATCGGACTGTATCTCTGCCGGAAAATTATGCGCAAGCTGTCCCATGAAATTACGATTGAGTCGGAGATTGGAGTGGGAACGAAGGTACATCTTGAAATACGGTAGGAGTGGAAGCTTCCATTTTTTTTTCAAAAGTAAGTTAAAGTTTTCTTAAAACAGTATCTACGGAGCGTGGAATCCGCATAAATTCACCATTTTCTACGTCCCGTGGGTGTACTTAAAAATGAAATTACCAGATAATCAAAGCAGAAAGGAGGAAAGCAGATGGATCAGATAATAATTGGAAAATTTATTGCAGAAGAAAGAAAAAGAAAGGGTTATACCCAGAAGCAGTTATCTGAAAAATTAGGAATTAGTGATAAAACGATTTCTAAGTGGGAATGTGGAAATGGTTTTCCGGAGGTGTCGTTGCTATTACCTTTGTGTGGGGAACTGGATATTACTGTAAATGAGCTTTTATCCGGAGAAAGAGTTTCTGAAGAAGATTATCGTAGAAAGGCGGAAGAAAATATGGTGAATTTAGTAAAAGAAGCACAGGAAAGTAAGAAAAAAATAATTTTATCAGCAATGGTGGCAATGTTAGTAATTGTTGCAGCAACACCATTATTTGTGGTGTCAGGAGCTCTTGTAATGGAAAACTGGTTGAGGATTCTTTTAATTGTGTTAGGTACGGCAGTAATTATAATGGGTATTGCGATTGCCTGCGTTCTTGACCGTGATGCAGGAGCGTATGAATGTCCGGAATGTCATGGCAGATTTGTGCCAGAGATGAAGGATTATATTATGGGACCACATACTGTCCGAAAAAGAAAACTGACCTGTCCACGATGTGGTGCACGTAAGTATTGCAGAAAAGTGTTGACAAAATAAGATGGATGCACAGCATGTGAAGTAGAGATAAGTGATATACAAAATTATGTCCTGAAAAATGTAAATATTAGCAAATTTATCACCTGAAAAATGTGGAATATAATTATGGTACAATAAAAAAGCTAGAAAATATAATTTCAATCTTACAAAAATGTAAGAGATAAAGGGAAAATGTAAGCAGAATCCATGGCTGACATTTTCCTTTTTTGCTATGATAATGGAAAAGATGACAGAGCAATAAAGTGAGGAGAAAACAATGGCAATCTTAGAAGTAAATAATCTGAAAAAAGTTTATACAACCCGTCTGGGTGGAAATCAGGTAGAGGCATTAAAAAGTCTTAACTTTTCTGTGGAAGAAGGGGAATATGTAGCAATCATGGGAGAATCCGGTTCCGGAAAGACCACGCTTTTAAACATTCTGGCAGCACTGGATAAGCCCACCGGTGGACAGGTCATATTAAATGGCAAGAACATTGTGGATATCCGGGAAAAAGAGATTTCCGCATTCCGGAGAGAAAATCTTGGATTTGTATTTCAGGACTTTAATCTTTTGGATAATTTTTCATTAAAAGATAATATCGTTCTTCCGCTGGTGTTATCCGGTGTGGATTATAAAGAGATGGAGCGGCGCATAACACCGATTGCGGCGCAGCTTGGAATTCTTGATATTCTTGGAAAATATCCTTATGAAGTATCTGGCGGACAGAAACAGCGTGCGGCGGTAGCAAGAGCCTTGATAATCAAGCCGGAGCTGGTACTGGCAGATGAGCCTACTGGAGCACTGGACTCCAAAGCAACGGAAGATTTATTGACATTATTTAATAAGATTAATGAGCGGGGGCAGACAATTCTTATGGTAACACATAGCACTAAGGCTGCAAGCCATGCAAGAAGAGTATTGTTTATTAAAGATGGGGAAGTATTCCACCAGATTTACCGTGGTAATTTAACCAGTGAGGAATTGTATGCAAAGATTTCAGATACACTGACGATGCTTACGACAGGTGGTGAGAAACATGAATAAGGGGTTATATGGAAAACTGGCAGTAAATAATATAAAGCACAACAGACAGTTTTACCTGCCGTATCTGTTGACCGGGATGCTGACGGTGGCATTCTTTTATACCATGTTGTATCTGAATTACAATCCGGGACTGGACGAACTGCCATTTGGTGCCGTGGATGTAAAGTTTGTGCTGGGACTGGGTGCAGTTATCATTGGATTTTTCTCTGTGATATTCCTGTTTTACACCAACAGCTTTATTATGAAACGGAGAAAAAAGGAGCTTGGTATTTATAACATTCTTGGAATGGAGAAAAGGCATCTGGCAAAAGTAATTTTTCTGGAGACGTTTTTTTCGGCAGTGGTTGCCATCGGTGGCGGACTTGTTGCAGGAATTGCTTTCAGTAAACTGATGTGTATGTTATTGTACGCCATGATTGGATACCATGCAGAAATTGTTTTTTATGTATCAGAAAAATACAGTTTACAAGGGACTACACAGGGTAGGTATCTGACGGGAGGGGTTCCACCCGTCAGATTTTCCATGTGATATTCAAGCTGTCGCTTGTAGCGGCTATGGTGGTAATCATCAAGTCCACCACCCGCCGCTTGTCGTCAAAGGATACATTCTCCCAAGTGTCGAGGTAGCCGGAAATCTGGCTGACCTGTTCCGGGCTAATGGCTTCCACCGTCAGCTCCGCTATCCTCGCCAGAAGTTCCTGCTTGCGTCCGTCCAGTTCCGCTATCTTCACATTCACATAGGAGAGCAGGACATTGTTTGCGCCCGTTAGACTGTCCACCAGCTTTTCAATCTCGCCGTCCACATGAGCAAGCTCCACTTGCAGGGCGGCGATTTTCGGGTTTGCCTTTGCCGCTTTCTTTCTGCCTGTCAATGTCTTGTAGCTTGCCAGCTTCTTTACCATCTGCTGATAAACAACCGCTTCCAGTTCCGAAGTGATGATTTTCCCACACCCGGCACAGCTCTTGTTATCCAGCCGTTTTGTGCAGCGGAGATATTGCTTTCCCACAGGATTGTTAATGCTCATAAGGGCATACCCGCAGTTCCCGCACTTGATTTTTCCCGCCAGCCATGTATGGGTGGCTTTTCGGGCAGACTGGATTTTCATGTTGTTCATCAGCTTCTTGCGGCAGGTCAGCCAGATTTCGGAGGGGACAATGCCCTCATGGGGAGCCAGCACCAGCATTTGGCCTTTCAAGTCGTTCTTTTTGCTGGGCTTCACATCCCGCCCCTGATACAGATAGCAGCCGTTCATGCCTGTAAAATCGGCGGCGTCATTGACAATGACTGTCCCTTGACTTTTGAAAAACTCGTACACATCAAGGTCTGCCTGCACATAGACAGGATTGCGTAACATCTGCGCCAGCGTGGGGCGTATCAGCTCTTTGCCATGGAACAAAATCCCCTGTTCCGCAAAGTACCGGGTAATGTCCCCATAGGAGGTAGTGGGCTGGGCGTACATCTCAAACATCAGCCGGATATTTGCCGCTTCATCTGGATTTACCACCAGCTTCTTTGTGTTGATACCGTCCATCTTAATCGGCTCTGTATGGAAGCCGTAAGGGGCTTTCCCGCCCATCTTGAAGCCCCGCTGACTGCGGGAATAGTAAGCGTCCGTTACCCGCTTCTGTATCGTTTCCCGTTCAAGCTGGGCGAACACGATACAGATATTCAGCATCGCCCGCCCCATCGGGGTGGAGGTATCAAACTTTTCCGTAGAGGACACAAACTCCACATTGTACTGCTGGAACAGCTCCATCATGTTGGCAAAGTCCAGAATGGAACGGCTGATGCGGTCGAGTTTGTAAACCACGACTTTTGCAATCAGCCCCCGCTTGATGTCCCGCACCAGTTCTTGAAACTTCGGACGGTCTGTGTTCTTGCCGCTGTACCCCTTGTCTGTGTATTCCTTGCAGTTACCGCCTTTCAACTCGTATTTGCAAAATTCAATCTGGCTTTCAATGGAAATGCTGTCCTTTTTGTCCACCGATTGTCTTGCATAGATTGCGTCTATTCGATTGTTCATATTGTCGCTCCTTTTCTTAAAAAAGAAACGGAGCTGCTGACAGTTTTATTATACCGCCAGCAGCCCCGCAAATCAATGATGGCTTCGGAAAACCTTATGCCCCGGCTTCCTCACTCTGCCGTTTGTCGGCATACTTGCGGAACACCTCATAAAGCTGCTGTTCCAGCTCCCGGCGTTTTGCCGCTTCCTGCTCCGGCGTGAACACCGGGGAGAGATTTTCCAGCGTGATTTCCTTTCCCTGAAAAGTCACGACTTCGGTTTCTTTCTTGTATCTGATATGCTCCATAGTACCTCCGTATTTAATTTTCAAAGTGCAGTGCCGCCATGCTGCGGCGTGAAATGTTTTCTGTCATCAATCACCTTTCCTTTGTGTGCCGCTGCTGTCGTTTCAGTTCTGCCAGCACCTCCGGCGGGATACGGTCTACCAGCCGCTGAATGTCTTTCAGCTCGCTTTCCAGCTTTGCCCGTTCCATCGTATCTTTCATCTTGCCTTTTTCACTGGCTTTTGCTCTGGCTTCTAACTGTTCATTTTCTGCTAAAAGGTCGTTTATTGTGACCTTGTATTTTTTGAGCTGACCGGAGAAATTCTCCATCTGCGGAAACCACTTTTTCAGCAGGGAGAGGGCTTCCTCTTTCTTCTTTCCGGCGTTGAACGGGGTAATACCGTCCAGCGTGGCTTCAATGGCTCTTGCCTGTTTGGAGAGATTGACCGCCTGCTTGAACAGACGGGTGGGGATATGCTTCCTGCCCGTTTTGCTGGCGCTTTCCCCACGCTCCAAGTCGGGATATTTCTCCACCATATAGGCGTGAAAATCGTCCTGCCATTTTGTGAGGTTGGCTCTGTTCCCAATAATCTCCTTTGCACACAGGCGGTTGTCCTCTGTCAGCGGGACAAAGACCAAATGCAGGTGGGGTGTTTTCTCGTCCATGTGTACCACAGCCGACACGATATTTTCCCGGCCTACCCGCCCGATTAGAAACTCCGCCGCCCTCTGGAAAAACGCCTGTATCTCCTTTGGGGACTTCTTCTTGAAAAACTCCGGGCTGGCGGTTATCAGCGTATCGACAAAGCGTGTGCTATCCTTGCGGGTGCGGCATCCGGCTTGTTCAATGCGGCTCTGAATAAAATGGTAATAGTGGCTCTCCGGCTTGACGATATGGAAGTTGTACTTGCTCCGGCTGGTGTCAATGTCGGGATTGCTGGCGTACTGTTCCTTTTGCCGTTCGTGATGGGCTTCCAGCGGTCTTGCCGGATTGCCCTTGTGTTTTTCAAATCGCAAAATTGCGTGTTGTGCCATGAAACTCCTTTCCCCATTCCGTTCCTTTCCGGGACTTTTCCACAGGAAAATCCCGCAGAAAATATCTCGGATCGGATAGGAATGGATAAGATATAAATAAAATCGTTTTTATCTCTGTATTTCTATATACCGTCCGGTTTCCGTACTTCAAGAGGATTGATTATCGTACTTGTGGAGTGCGGTTTTCAGTCCTCCGGCGTACCGGAACGGGATTTATTGAAGTCGGTGTTTAGAACCGCTTCGTAGGATTTTGGGTAAATGCGGTTGGGTTTTCCACAGCCCTGCTTCTGAATCTCTACCAGTCCGGCGTATTGCAACTCCCGCAGGGTGTTGACCGCCTTCTGCCGCCCGCAGTGGAGCAGCTCCACTACCTCATTGATGGGATAGTAGAGGTAAATGCGCCCATATTCGTCCGCCCAGCCGTTTTTCCGGGACAGGTCTGTCCGGCGTAGGATAAAGGCATACAATACCTTTGCTTCGTTGGACAGTGGCGTGAATGTGGGGGCTTCAAAAAGAAAATTGGGAAGCCGGGTAAAGCTGACCGCCTTTTCCGGCTGATGGATATAAATGGTGTTTGTCATATCGTATTTTGTGGACGGTTAGAACCCCGTTTTCTAGGGCAGACGGTAGTTTCTATTGCCTGTCCCTGTTCTGTGCTTGCAAAGCCTTGTAAATCAAGGACTTTTCAGCCCCTAACTGTCCACACAAGACCTCCTTTTCCGTTCACTTTCTGTTTTCTGCCGCCTGTGAACTCTGGCGGCACAGCCGGGACAGTATTTCGCCCGGTTGGATTTAGGGACGAACACACCGCCGCAGACCGCACAGCGTTTCAAGTCCTTATCCCGGAAAATCTCTGCTTCCAGCGTTCCGATTTGCGGCAAGACCGACCAGCGGAACCACTTACAGCAGACCGAGAAAGAAGCCGTCTGCGGGCAGGCGCAGGTGTCCCCATCGTCAAGGAGCATACAGTTCCCGTCCTCATAGTTGCAGCACTCCCGGCGGATCAGGGCGTTTGCCTGTTTCCTCTGTGCCGGTGTCATGCGGTAAAGGGAACCGTCCTGCCTGCGCTCTATGGGCGGCAGTCGTTTATATGGGTTCTCTCTCATGTGTTCCCTCCATTTTTCCTTAGCCGTTCTCCCCGAAAGGATTTCCGGCGTTGGCACGCTCCCCGGACTTCGGGACATTTTGTCCCGAAGTGGCTCGTTGCGGTGCTTCCCCTGCCGGGGTATTCCTTTTCGGACGGTCATTCTGTTTTCAAGGTGCAGCTCATCGATGAACTACCTTAAGTCTACACCTAAAAGACCGCCCGCCCCGTATATCCATAAGGTCGGAAATCAGCCCGGAAAACTCTCTATTTCCACGCTCTTGGAATTGTGGTAGAATAGAAGAAATAGAATGGCAAATCGAAATTTCACGGAGGTATATTATGGGACTGTTTTCAAAGAAGAAAAATGAAGAAGTGGCTATTGATGAACTAACACCACAAATAAAAACTAAATTAGATGAATTAGCCCAAAAAGGCAATCAGTTTGAGGAAGAAGAACAATATGAGGAAGCTATACAAGCATGGAAAGAAGCTCTTAGCCTAATCCCAGAGCCACAGCAATTTTACAGTGAAACCATATGGTTTTTAGCTGCCATTGGCGATATTTATTTTCAAAAGAAACAATACGAAAAAGCACACGAATGCTTTGACAAAGCAAGGGGGAATTTGAGCGGCGAGGGATATGGAAATCCGTTTGTTATGCTTCGATTAGGTGAATGTTGTTTAGAAATAGGGGACGAAAAAAACGCCACAGAATATTTGCTTAGAGCCTATATGTTTGAAGGAAGGGAGATATTTGAGCCTGACGAGGACGGTAATGATGATGGCAAAAAATATTTTGATTATTTAAGAACTCATGTTGAAAACATTGAGTGAAGATTAAGATAACACAGTTCCCATTTATCGAGCAGACAAGGAGGGAGAGCATGGAACTATCCATACAAGAACGATTGAAAGATTTGCGTGTGGAGCGTGGGCTGACGCTGGAGCAGCTTGAAGAACAGGTAAATCTCTCCAAGTCTGCACTGGGTAGTTATGAAGCAAAGGACTTCAAGGACATCAGCCACTATGCCATTATCAAGCTGGCGAAGTTTTACGGCGTGGCCGCCGATTATCTGCTGGGACTGTCCCAAACAAGAAATCACCCAAACGCCGATCTTGCAGACCTGCGTTTGAGTGATGATATGATTGAACTCTTGAAAAGCGGGTTGGTGGATAATTCCCTCTTGTGTGAACTGGCGGTACACCCGGATTTCCCCCGGCTGATGGCTGACCTTGAAATCTATGTGAACGGCGTGGCGGGAAAACAGGTACAGAGTGCAAACGCCATTGTGGACGCTGTAAGCGCAACCATTATGAAGCAGCACAATCCCGGCTTGTCTGACCCGCAGTTAAGACAGCTTATCGCCGCCCATATTGATGATGACAGCTTTTGCCGCTATGTGATACAGCAGGACATAAACAAGATAGCTCTTGACCTGCGGGAAACACATAAGGACGATTTTTTCAGCGTCCCGGAGGACAACCCGCTGGAAGATTTTTTGCAGACCGCCGAGGAAACTGCCAGTCCAGACAGCGACCCGGAGCAAGCGGCTTTGGCGTTTATCTGTAAGCGGCTCAAGCTGAATTTGAAAAAGCTGTCCGAGGAAGAAAAGAAGTGGCTGAAAAAGATTGCACAGAAGTCGGACTTGCTGAAAAATCCAAACCCACAGCGGGGGAGGAAATAAGAAATTGATAAAATTGAATTTACTTTTTTAACAGGAGGATTATACAATGAGTATGGATTTGAATTTTTGGAAGTACAAGGAAGATACCGCACATGACCATTCAACCGTATATCAGGCAGCGTGTTGTGATGGCGAGGTAATGGAAGTATTGGAAGTTCTTCCGATTGACGAGATTTTGAAAAAAGTGGCTGATTCTTTTTCTGACTGGAATATACAAGGTGGAGGCAAAGATTTTGAAAAAGAAGGACATGGAGCATTTCAGGTTTTTACAACTTCGCAAATCGTAAGGTTTGATTGCTATGGTATGCAAGAGGCTGATATGAACGCTCTCATGGATATTTTACTTGATTTTGGTTGCCCTCTATACGACCCACAAATTTCAACGAGATTCGATTCTTGGACAGATAGATAACAAATCCCATTTATCGTGGAGATAGCAAAGCCAGCCGAGCCAGTCAATGGTCAAGATGAACGGCGCATTTTATGCGCCGCCGTTGACAGTCCCGCCCGTCTTTGCTAATAGTCAATCAAGGCGGGAAAGCCTTAAAATGGCTTCCCGCCCATTTCAATTTTGAGAGAAAAATCCGTCTGTTTTTTCGTAAGTGTGGCTATCCGTGTGGGACGAGGGACGGGGGCTTTCATATCCGCCCTGTCTGCTGATGAAACCAGTCCTGCGCTTGCGGCTCCACGCCACGCAATCACAGCCCTGTTTTCCTGCTGCTTCAAATGTGCTTGCCCTTCCGGGCGGCAACCTCATTTTCGCAGCAACGCCGACAGAGCGTATAACACACTACACTTTGCAAGCAAAGTCGTGTGCCAAAGGGGTACCCTTTGGAAACCCCAGACAACAAAACAGGCTGAATATCTCGCACTTCCCCGGTGCTTGATACTCAGCCTTTATTTGTTGTCAGCAGCCCCCGTTTCGTGGTCTGCGTGTAGTTCCTTGTAAACTGACCTAAGTGGCGTTGTAAGTACCATCCTTTTGTTTGCCGGTATTTTTATGCTGACCTTTATATATAATCTGTTTCAGATACAGCTTGCCAAACCGGTGGAACTGCTGCATGGAAGCAGCCAGGGCGAGCGGGAGCCGAAGACGAAAAAGCTGATGGCAATAGTTGGAATTGTAACACTTGCAGCAGGCTACTATATGGCAATTACAGTAGATAATCCGGTAACTGCAGTGCTTCTGTTCTTTGTAGCGGTAATACTTGTAATTATCGGAACCTATTTTATATTTATGGCAGGCAGCATTGCAGTGCTTAAGTTCTTAAGAAAGAGAAAAAGTTATTATTATAAAAAGAAACATTTTGTGGCAGTCTCTGGTCTTATTTACCGGATGAAACAGAATGCAGCAGGACTGGCAAGCATCTGTATTTTATCTACGATGGTACTGGTGGTAATTTCTTCAACGGTAAGTATGTATGCCGGACTGGATGATGAACTGGCAACCCGTTATCAGGGAGATATCGGAGTATCCATTATCAGTGAAAATCCGATTACAGAAGGTGATACGTTGCGGGAGTTAGTGAACCGCACCATCCAGCAGGAGAACCGCAGTATAAAAGAAGAACAGGGCATGATGACGCTGACATTTTCCTGCATATCAGAAGATGGAAATCTTGTAATTCGAAAACATGATGATGAGGGCGATTATAGTTCTGATATTATTATGCTCCGCATGATTACAAGGGAAGATTATGAGGAAGCTTATAATGTAAGGGTTCCGGAGCTTTCGGATCACGAAGTGGTGTTGGTAACCAGTGATGGCTATGATAAAGATACGATTACGGTTGGAGATTATACTTATCCTATTTTACAGAAACAGCATTTTTCTTCTGAAAATGGACATTGGATGGATAATCAGGTCTATTATATGGTAGTAAACAGCGTAGAAGATATGGCACCGTTGTATGAAGCACAGAAAGAAATTTATGGGAAAAATGCCAGCAGCTATTATTATTCTCTGTATATCGACATCGATGGAAACAAGGAAGAAAAAATTGCCTGTGGAAATGCAGTATCTGCGGCAATTGGTGCATCCGGAATGGAGGAAGGGCATGACGGTAAATATTATATTATGATAGAAAACAGGGCAGAAAATGAAGATTCCTTCCGGCAGATGTATGGTGGCTTTCTGTTCCTTGGCATTTTCCTTGGAATCCTGTTTTTGATGATTACCGTACTTATTATTTTTTATAAGCAGATTTCGGAAGGGTATGAGGATAAAGAGCGCTTTGCCATTATGGAAAAAGTAGGAATGAGCAATGCGGAAGTAAAAAAGACCATCAGTGCACAGATCCGGATGGTATTTTTACTACCGATTGTTACCGCCGCGCTACATGTGCTGGCAGCATTTCCAATGATCCGGATGATACTGGCAGTGATGAATCTGAATAATGGAAGACTGTTTGCATACTGTCTTCTTGGTACGATTGCAGTATTTACAGTTATTTATCTGCTGGTATACAAGATGACCTCAAGAACCTATTATCGAATTGTCGGGCATCAGATTAGGTAGAGACTCTAATAATATCAAATAACCGTAAGAATCTGCTGCCGGCAGTTTCTTACGGTTGTCTGGCAAAGAAGAGAAAGCTCCCGCTGTACTATGGTGTCATTGGAGCTTTTTTCTCTGGTGTGTATTTAGCAATTGTTTTTAAAAGAAGTTCCGTATCCAGCGGTTTGGTGAGATGTTCATTCATTCCTGCAGAAAAAGTCTTCTGCCGGTCTTCTGCAAAAGCATTGGCAGTCATGGCAAGAATCGGAATGGTTGCGGCATCTGCACGGTCCAGGGAACGGATGGCTTTCGTAGCCTGGTAGCCATCCATAACTGGCATCATGACATCCATCAGAATCAGATCGTATTCCTGCGGAGAGGAGGCTTCAAATAAGGTCAGGGCTTCCTTTCCATTGTGGGCTTCAGTAACCGTTGCACCAGCATCCGTCAGAATAAATTCCGCAATCTCAAGATTAAGAGAATTATCTTCTGCCAGAAGAATATGATAGCCGGAAAGAGAGATTTCTTCATCGGAAGTTTCCGCTTCGGAAGTGGAAGCGGCATTATGGTCGATACAAAAAGGAATCGTAATCCGGTAAGTGGTGCCAATATCCTTTTCGCTGGAAAAATCAATGGTTCCGCCCATTTTATCCAAAAGATTCTTTACAATTGCCATGCCAAGTCCGGTACCGTTGTAAGTAGAACGGGCATTATGGTTTTCCTGAGTAAAAGGTTCAAATAAATGCTCCTGAAATTCTTTGCTCATGCCGATTCCAGTATCAGAGCAGGTAAATTCAATCCAGGCAGTATCTTCCGTGAAACGTACTTCATGACAACTTAGAATGACTTTTCCATTTTCCTTATTATATTTTACTGCATTGCTTACAATATTCATAAGAAGCCGCTTGATATGAATAGGACTTCCGATGAGACAGGGATGCTGGACAGAAGGAACTCCGCAAATAATTTCGATGCCACGTTCCGCAGCCTGCTTTTCTATGATGGTGGTGATATCATTGACCAGGTGTAGAACATGGAACGGGCGGGATTCTAAGACAATTTCGCCTGATTCCAGTTTTCCCATATCAAGAACTTCATTTACAAGTTCTAACAGCAGACCAGAAGACTCCTGGATTTTTTCGAGACATTCCTGCTGTTTGACAGGGTTATCTTTATAATGTCCGGCAATTTCCACCATACCACGGATTCCGTTAATCGGCGTCCGGATATCGTGACTCATCCGCTGCAAAAATTCGGTCTTGGCAAGGTTGGCACTTTCTGCCTTTTGGGCAGCCTCCTTTAGTGATTCCTGATAGAGTTTATCCTTCTTCAACTGGGCTTTCTGGTAGCTCTGGTCAGTCCTCCAGCGCAGCATCTGGAAAATCAGAAGAAGGCAGATATAACTAAACATATAATAAAATACTTTTCGCGGAGTCGTTTCAAAAACTGCATGCTCAGGCAGATAGACGTAGATATAATAATTCTGTCCCTGATCTAACATACCAAAGACATGCTTTGGTGAGGAGACTGTATTATGAACATGAACCATCTGTCCACTTACCGCTTTTTTGTTTATATTCTGTAGTACTTCAATATCATTAATATCTGTTCCTTCGAGTTTTTCTTCATTTGAGGCAATCACTTTATCACCACTGGTAATGACAATGGTGCTGTTACGGCTGATACTGTAGCCGGACAGCAAATTCTGAAAAGAGATACTGTAACTTTCAATATAATCAAGTGGTGTATGGTAATAAGTTACAATAATACCAGAGGTATCGGTACGTCCTACCGCTGCCAGGTCGATATAAGAGCCATCTTCACAGTTGATTCTGGAAGAGTATGTTTTTTCCGGATGTATGGCAACATCCAGAAGAACTTCTTTTTCCAGCGTATCGGTTAGGCCGGCACTGCCAATGGAATCAGTACAATATTCAGAGGTTACAGTTCCGGTTTCATCCAGAAAAATAATGCCGGTAATATAAAACTCTTTTGTAAATTCTTCCATGGAAGCTTTTTCCATGGATGTTGTGCCATGCAGACAGTTATCCGTAGAAATATTGTGGGCAGCCTGCTGACAGCATTCAATAATACGCATCAGGCTCTTGGTTTCGGAGGCTAAATTTAAATTGCTGTAGGTGGAGCATTGTTTCTTCAAATAATTAACCGTATCTGCAAGGTGTTCTTCTGTGGATTCGATATCATCGTTTGCGGAAGTAAAAAATACCAGAAGGAAGAACAGGATGCCAAGAAATATTGAAAAAGGCCAGAAAAAACGCAGTCTAAAGGGTTTGTTCTTATTTGACTTCATAATTTTCTACCTCCAGATAAGTACTTGGATGTGCTAAGTATTTTCCGATGATTTTCTCAGAGGTTCCATCTTTTTGCATTTCCCCTAAAGTATCAGACAGTTTTTCGTTAAGCCCGCTGGTATCATCAAGAGAGAAAGCCACACCCAGTCCGACAGTAAGAAGCGGTTTATCCAGAATGCGGTATTCCACATGATAATCAGACATATATTGTAAAATAGAAGTTTCATGGGCAGCAACCGCATCCACATAACCTTTGCTTAACATTGGGTAAATCAGCTCACGATTCTGCATGGCGAAAAGCCCGTTAATTTTTGGAATGTCGGGGTCGGTCTGGTTGAGAAAAATATCTTCCGGTTTCGTGGTAGCCTGAACGGCGATGTTTTTACCGGCAAGATCCTGCAGGGTGTAAATATTGCTGTCCGGACTGACTGCAACCACCTGCTGGCTGATCATATAAGGTCCCGCCCATTTGTATTCATCCATTCGTCCGTCCATGCTAAAGCAGCCCCATGCACAGTCGATACTGCCATCCTGCAGAAGAGCTTTTTTATTTTCCCAGTCGATGGTGACAAATTCAGCCTGATAGCCCATTCTGTGGAAGGCTTCCGTGGCAAGTTCCACATCAATGCCGGTTGGTCTGCCGTCTGTTCCGCTATAATTAAAAGGCGGATAATTGTCGCTGCCGATTACAATAGTTGGCAGCGAAGTTTCCTGTTTTGTGGAAAGAGTATTTTCTGCTTTTCTACAGCTGCATAATAAAATTGTAAAGATAAAGAGAACAGCCAATAGCTGTTGTAGTTTTTTCGAACCATTCATATAATAGAGTCACCCCTGAAAAAAATCTTTTTACTGTGTTACTATTATAAAGTAAGAAAGACGCAGATACAACAGATTACAACAGATTGCAATAGAAAATCACTTGAACTTTCGACAAAAAAATTGTATATTTGATATAGAAATGTAAATTTATATCTGAAAAGTTTAAACAAGTAGAAATGCTAAGGGATATGTTAGAGAAGAGGGGAATTAGGATGAAAGAAGTTACAAAACAGGCAGAGAAAACACAGATTAGCCATAAAACACTGAGACTGATGATCGGAACACTCTGTTCTGTCATCGGAACGCTGCTAGCCCTTTATGTGGGAGGCTGGCTTATGTTATGTAAACCAATACAGGGGGTGGTTTCTGCATACTTTGCAGGAAATCTTACAATTGGAATCATCGCACTGGCGGTATTCAAGTGTCTGTTGTCTGTAACAGTGGCAGGAGCCATCTGGTGTGGTGGATATATTGCTAAGTGCAAGTTTATTGGACATGAAGATTATTAATGAGAAGATTCGAAAAGGATAGGAATGAAAAGGCATGACGGATTAACGTCATGCCTTTTTGATATTAAGTTTAAATTCCCTCGAACCGTCCGGAAGCCCCACAAGGAAGTGTAAGTCCGTTGGAACTGACCGGAAGACCGATTTCGTCGGCTGTGACTTTGCCAGGGAAACGTTTTAGTTCTGTTCCGATAAGGTAAGAGAGGACAGCTGGCTGTAAGCCGGTAGTATAGGAATTAATCAGGAAGAACAAAGGTCTGTCCACCAGAAGCTGGGCACAGAGTTTGACCAGCGGATGGATAGATTCTTCGATTTTCCAGATTTCTCCTTTCGGACCTCTGCCATAGGATGGAGGGTCCATAATAATAGCATCGTAGTGGTTGCCACGGCGGATTTCACGTTCCACGAATTTGACACAGTCATCTACAATCCAGCGGATTGGTGCATCTGCAAGACCGGAAGAAGCAGCATTTTCCTTGGCCCAGGTAACCATACCTTTGGAAGCGTCTACATGGGTAACGGATGCACCTGCTGCTGCGGCAGCAATCGTAGCACCACCGGTATAGGCAAAAAGATTTAAGACTTTAACTGGTCTTCCTGCTTTTTTAATAAGTTCAGAGAACCAGTCCCAGTTAGCAGCCTGCTCCGGGAAAAGACCGGTGTGCTTGAAGCTGAAAGGCTTTAACTGGAAAGTAAGACTGTGGTAGTGGATGCTCCACTGCTGTGGCAGGTCAAAGAATTCCCATTCGCCGCCACCTTTCTTACTACGGTGATAATGGGCATTCATTTTGTGCCATCCTTTTTCTTTCCGTGGCGTATCCCAGATAACCTGTGGGTCTGGACGTACCAGGATATAGTCACCCCAACGCTCCAGTTTCTCACCTTTTGAACAGTCTATTACTTCATAATCTTTCCAGTTATCTGCAAGCCACATAGCATTTCCTCCAATATTTTCTGGTATCAAATATTTTCTGTTTTGTCTTAAGACATCTGCATCTTATTATATAAGGGGGAAAATGTTCCGTCAACTTATTCCTGTTTAAAAATCACAGGCAGTTGTGAAAAGGGAATAGATTACCGCAATCGTATTTCACTGATTCACAGGGGATTTTCTTTATCCGATATGAAATGCCAACAGTTCTTAGAATGCGTGTTTTTCTTGCTGATAAACTGTCTTTCCGGTTGCTTTGACTGAATAGCTGTACTGTCCGTCGAGAACAGATGCCGCATAAAGCCTGCAAGGGGCACAGGGAATTTCGGCATAATTATACTTTCTTCTGGCAACCGGCACAAATTCACGTCCATGTTCAAATGTGCCTCGCTGGTACATCCCTGTACCAGCGTTGCATGTTGCCAGACGAAATTCCAAGTGCCCCTAACAGCCCTTATCAGGCATCTGTACTTCGGTGGACAGTGCAGTTATTCTGACAAACATTGGAAAGACTGTTTTAATCATCTAAAGAAAAACATGCATTTTAGAACTGTGGTATTTCGTAGCGAAAGAAAATCCCCTGCGAATCAGTGAAATATGATTCGGGTAAAAGTTCTATCTTTTTCACAACTGCCTGTGAAAATCAGCAGAGAATAAGTGAAAGAATAAAGAGGACTCCAAGAAAAATCACATTGTAGAGGGTGAAAATCCCAAGAAACCGCCTTGTATCGCTTCCATTACTATTGGCATAGAACTTAAAGGAAATAAGGCTTGCCAGTGAAGCAATAAGTGTGCCAAGACCACCTAAGTTGACACCGATAAGCAGTGCGGAATAATTATTGGTAAAACCGGAAAGCAGGATGGCAGCAGGCACATTGCTGATAATCTGGCTGGCACCAATACCCATCAGAACTTCATGGTGGACCAAAAGCTTTGAAATCAGTTCGTGTACTAGGGAAATCTGCTTCATATTTCCGATAAAGATGAAGAAGCAAAGAAAGGTAAGCAGCAGGAAATAATCCACATCTTTTAACACATGATAATCAAGAATAAGAAAACCAAAGAAAACGATAAGCAGCATTATCTGAAATGGCAGAATGTGCAGTACCGTCAGAAGGCATATCAGAAAAAGAATGCAATAAGCGGCAAACAGAATCCGGGGATTCCTGTGACTGCGGGAAGAGGCTGGCTTATCAGTGGAACAGGCGGAAGATTCCGTTTGGACTGCAGAAAAATTGCCTGCCTGGAAAGAGGCTTTTGGAAGAACCAGCAGGAAAAGGATGAGCAGCAGGGCGGATACAGCGGAATAGGGCAGCATGATCCGGATAAAATCCCATAGAGACAGACCGGAAATTGTATACAGATAGAGATTCTGCGGATTGCCAAGGGGAGTCAGCATACTGCCGAGATTGGCGGCAATGGTTTCAAGAACGATAACTGGAATCAATGCCTGTCGCTGGTCAGCCATCGACAGCACCAGAATTGTAAAAGGCACAAAAGTGATCAGGGCAACATCGTTGGTAATCAGCATACTGAAAAAGAAGCAGAGAAAGACAAAAAGGGCTGCCAGTGTCCGCAGGGAATGCACCTTATGAAGGAGCAGGGTTCCAAGTCTGGTAAAGACGCCAATCGAAGAAAACCCCCTTACCACAGCCATCAGGGAGAATAAAAGAGCCAGTACCCGGAAATCAATATAAGAAAAGTAATTTACGGATGGTGGAATAAAAAACATGGATACAACTGCCAGCAGGAAAGCAATGCAGCAGACGGTTTCTTTTTTGAAAAAATCTTTTACTTTTGTAAACATACGGGTCTCCTTCTATGAAATCATATCTTAGGCAGTTGCGAAAGATAATAACATTTTGCTAATAATTTCTTCGCTATGTAAAGTATCTTTGTTTTGCATCGAAATACCGTAGTTCTAAAATATTAGTTTTGCTTTTGGCGATAAAACCAGTCTTTCCAATGTTTAACAAAGATAGCGCCACTGTTCGTCAAAGTGCGGATGCCTGATAAAGGCTGTTAGGGGCACTTGGAATTTCGCCTGGCATCCGGCAACGCTGGCACAGGACGTGCCAGCGAGGCGCATCTGAACATGGATGTGAATATGCGCCGGTTGCCAGACGGACTTCTTAATTATCCGAAATTCCTAGTGCCCCTTGCAGGTGTTATGTGGCATCCGTATTCGACGGACAGTGGCACTATCTTATGTCAAAGCAACGGAAAGACTGCTTGCAGACAAGCAAAACATAATATTAAGAACTACTGGTATTTTGACGCACATAAATACACCTACTTCAAATAGCAAAGAAATTTCTGCTAAAATGTTATTCTTTCGCAGCACCTAAATCATTTCCCGCGGGGATTTCCCAAACTGCTTCTTATAGGCACGAAGAAAAGTAGAATAATTGTGAAAGCCGCAGGCAAAGCAGGCATCGGTTACTGCAGTGCCGGAGCTGATTAAATCCCTGGCAAAGAGAAGCCGTTTCGTGGAAAGATAATTTCCGATGGTATACCCGGTCTGCTCCTTAAAAGAGTGCATCAGATAATAGCGGCTGGTAAAAAAGTGCTCTGCTAAAGAATCCACCGTAATATCTTCCGTCAGATGTTCATTCATATAGGTAAGAACCGACAGAATCTTTTCATTTGCCTGGAAGGAATCTTCATATTGCAGGGTGCCGGATAAGGCAGCCCGGTTTAAGTGAATCATAAATTCTAAGAAAAGCGTATTCTGGTAAATCTCATTGGCAAAGCTGTCTTCGGAAAAAGAGTGGACAAGCTCTGTCATGGTATCTAAGAGCCGCCGGTCCTTCATGCCGGATAAGTGCAGGACATTGGACGGCATGGCAGCATCCGGAAGAAAGCACTGGTTTAAGAAAATAGTTTTATCGGATGATGTAACTGTAAAATCCGGGGAAACATAAATAATCATCCGCTCATAGGGTGTGGTGTCATGAATGATTGGACGGTGGACTTCACCGGAACGAACCAGAACCAGATCCCCCGGGGTAAGCTGGTAGGATTTTCCTTCAATACAATAGGTGACATTGCCGCTTAGGAAAAAGAGCAGTTTGTGAAAATCATGATAATGAAAGTCGTAGGCAGACATTTCGTGGTCAGTCAGGTGAAATATCTTAAAGTCATGATGAAGATATCCGGTTTTCTCATATTTTTTCATAAAAATCACATCCTATATACAAAATCAATCTATGGACAGTATAAAGCACGATTTGCAATAAGGAAAGCATTATTTTACTATCAATTTCAATAAAATGTTGGTATAATGATTGATATATGAAAAGCAGGACAAGTGTGTCATCCGGCAGCTGTCCTGTTGGAAACGAAAATATATGGTGGGTAATTAAGACGAAGAAAGGCGGTAACAATATGAAAAACTTCAGCAACTATACTGATTACAGTACAAAAGAGGATTTACATTTTGAATCCAAAGCAGTACATGGAGCATTAGGAACGGAACCATTAACCGGCGCAGTCAGCATGCCAATCTTTCAGGCAGCAACCTTCCGTCATCCGGAATTAGGACGGACAACAGGATTTGCCTATAGCCGTCTTGAGAATCCGACCAGACAGGAATTGGAAAGAACCATGGCAATCTTAGAAGGAGGAATCCAGGGATTTGCATTTTCTTCCGGACAGGCTGCGAATATGGCAGTATTTTCCTTGTTAAATCCGGGCGAGCATGTAATTCTTTCCGATGATATTTATGGTGGAACCTTCCGTATCATTGGAGATGTATTTGGAAAATATGGAATCGAACATACTTATGTAGATATGTCTGAATTAGACGAAGTAAAGGCAGCTATCCGACCGAATACAAAAATGTTCTTCGTTGAGACACCGACCAATCCGATGATGAAGGTGGCAGACATTCATGCCATTTCTGAAATCGCAAAATCCATCGGAGCATTAACCGTTGTGGATAATACATTTTTAACACCATATTTCCAGAAACCGCTGCAGTTGGGAGCTGACATTGTAACCCACAGTTCTACCAAATATCTGGGGGGACACAACGACACCATTTCCGGAATCGTAGTAGTAAAAGATAACAAAGAAATTGCGGATAAGATTCACATCCATATCAAATCCCACGGAAGCCAGCTGGCACCGTTAGACAGCTGGCTGGTATTAAGGGGAATCAAGACACTTGCAGTCCGTATGGACCGCCACAATGAGAATGCCAGGAAGGTAGCAGAGTGGCTTCGTACACAGCCGAAGGTAAAGAAAGTATATTATGTTGGCTTTGAAGACCATAAGGATTACGAAGTAACCTGCCGTCAGACCACCGGATTTGGCGGAATGATTTCCTTTACCGTAGACAGCTATGAGACCGTTAAGAAGATTCTTAAAAATGTAGATATGATTATGTTTGCAGAGAGTCTTGGTGGAACAGAGACCTTAATCACATATCCGACCACACAGACTCATGAGGATACACCACTTGATGTGAAAGAGAAGCTGGGTATTACAGACTGCTTCCTTCGTATGTCAGTAGGAATTGAAAATGTGGATGATATCATTGCAGATTTAGACCGGGCAATGAATGCTTAAGAAAAATAAAGGAAAGAGAAAGCAAGGAGAAAATAAATGAAATTTACAAAGATGCAGGCATTTGGAAACGATTATGTATATATCGATGCCATTCATCAGCATCTTGACAATCTGCCGGAGCTTGCGAGATTCGTAAGTGACCGGCATTTTGCCATTGGTTCTGACGGAATGGTATTGATTTGTCCGTCCGAAAAAGGGGATTTCCGGATGCGGATGTTTAACCCGGATGGAACAGAGGGTGAGATGTGTGGAAATGCATTGCGTAGCGTAGGAAAATATGTATACGATCACAGACTGACGGATAAGACAGATCTTGTAATTGAAACCTTAGGCGGCATGCAGCATTTGAACCTGACTGTAACAGACGGTCTGGTAAGCAATATCAGAGCGGATATCGGAGCACCGAGAATGTCTGCAAAAGTGATTCCGGTCAACACAAAGCTGGATGAATTTGTAGAGCAGCCGGTACAGGTACTGGATAAGACCTTCCATATTACGGCAGTATCATGGGGCAACCCGCATTGTGCCATGTATGTAGACAGCGTGGCAGACCTTGATGTAGAAAAATACGGAAAAACCATTGAACATATGACAGAGCTTTTTACCAATAAGACCAATGTAACTTTTGTGGAATTTGTTCGCAGGGATTATGTGAAAATCCGGGAATGGGAAAGAGGAACCGGAGAGACTATCGGATGCGGAACCGGATGCTGTACTGCAGTGGTAGCCGGCGTATTAACCGGACGCTTAGACCGGAAAGTAACGGTAGAGCAGATTGGCGGACCGCTCTATATTGAGTGGGAGGAAGAAAGCGGACATATGTTTATGACCGGACCTTCCCATACGGTATTTGAATCGGAAATTGATGCAAGCCACATTATCGGAACAGCGGAATAATACATTAGGAGAGAAGTATGAAATTAGCAGAAATATGTGAAGAATTGACCTATACCTGCCTGCAGGGAGAGATGGAGAAAGAAATCAGTGATATTATCTATGATTCGAGAAAAGTAGAAAAAGACACCGTATTTGTCTGTATGGTAGGAGCTGTTGTAGACGGACATGACTTTGTTGAAGATGCGGTAAAGAAAGGTGCTTCCGCCCTTGTAGTAGAGCATGCAGTAGAAGCCGATATCCCGGAGAGTTGTACGGTTCTTCAGGTAGAGGATGCCCGCTATGCCCTGGCAATTATGTCAGCCGCTTTCTTTGGACATCCGGACAGAGAGCTTACTACCATCGGACTGACCGGAACCAAGGGAAAGACCACAACTACTTATATGATAAAGAGCGTTTTAGAGGAAGCCGGCAGGAAAGTCGGACTGATTGGAACCATCGGTGCCCTGATTGGAGAGGAAAAACTTCCGGCAAAGAATACCACACCGGAATCTTATGAATTACATAAGATGTTCCGTGCCATGGTAGATGCCGGTTGTGAATATGTAGTAATGGAAGTATCCTCCCAGGGACTTAAGATGCACAGGGTAGCCGGAATCGTATTTGATTATGGAATCTTTACCAACTTATCACCGGATCATATCGGACCAAATGAGCATGCAACCTTTGAAGAATATCAGGAATGCAAGAGTATGCTGTTCCGCCAGTGTAAGGTAGGAATTGTGAATGCAGATGATGAACATGTGGATGGAATTGTAAAGAATCATACCTGTAAGCTATATACTTTTTCCTGTGAGAAAGAAGCAGACCTTATGGCGGGAGCAATCGGCTATCTGGATGAAGAAGGACAGATTGGCATGCACTTTACCACCACCGGCTGTATGAATGTCTATGCGGTAGTGCATATCCCGGGAAGCTTTTCTGTATACAATTCGCTGGTAACGATGCTGACCTGTCATCTGGCAGGAATTTCCGATGAGGCAATTTTACGGGGATTGGATAAAGTAAAAGTGAGAGGCCGTGTGGAATTAGTTCCGGTTTCCAAAGATTTTACGGTAATTATAGACTATGCCCATAATGAAGTCAGCACAAGAAGCGTGCTTACCACATTAAAAGAGTATCATCCGAAACGTTTAATCTGTGTCTATGGTGGCGGTGGAAACCGTTCCAAGCTGCGCCGCTATGACATGGGAGAAGTGACAGGAGAACTGGCAGATTTAAGCGTGCTGACCTGTGATAATCCAAGAGATGAAGAAATCCGCGACATTAACAACGATATTAAGATTGGCCTTGCAAAGAGCAACGGAAAATATATCGAAATTGATGACCGCAAAGCAGCCATCAAATATTGTATCGAAAATGCCAAAAAGGGTGATATGATAGTGCTCCTTGGAAAAGGTCATGAAGATTATCAGGAAATCAAAGGTGTAAAATATCATTTTGATGAAAGAGAAGCCATTGCCGAAATCAAAAAAGAGTTAAATTTATAATTCACATATGTGAATTATGCTGAAATATAAGAATTGCAATAAGTAACCGGAGTCATTGACTTATCATTGTGCCACCCTTATAATAAAGATTATGTATCAGCAAAACAGGTGAAAGCCTGTGACGCAAAGCTATAGGGTCTTTGAAATGACAGCCAGTTGCAAGAAGGAAGCATCCGTGCATTGGCGGAAGCTTCCTTTTTTCGGTTATGCGGGAAATGCGCAAAGCGTGTTTTCTGTAGCCGTACGCAGGTAACGAGGGAAAGGAAACAAATATGCAGAAGTTTGATTATGAAGTATACACAGGAAATGATTTAGGAGCGGTATACTCACCGAAAATGACAAGATTTAAGGTCTGGGCACCAGAGGCAGAATCCGTGAAGCTGAACCTTTATAAACAGGGCGAAGGAGATAATCTCATAGAACAGCATATTATGAAGAAGTCAGCAAACGGTACTTACGTTTTTGAAAAACAGGGAGATTGTAATGGAATCTACTATACCTATACAGTAGTAAATCACGGGGAAGAGCAGGAGGCAGTAGATCCGTATACAAAAGCTGCCGGGGTAAACGGGCAGCGCGGTATGGTTATCAATCTGGCAAAGACAAACCCACAGGGCTTTGAACTGGATGAGTACCGGAATCCGGAGCATATCACAGATGCCATTATCTATGAAGGCAGTGTCAGGGATTTTACGATGGATGAATCCAGCGGCGTATTTCATAATGGAAAGTTCTTAGGCCTGACGGAAGCCAACACCACAAATCATTTTGGAGAAGCGACAGCACTTGATTATATCAGTGACCTTGGCATTACCCATGTGCAGATTCTTCCGGCATTTGATTTTGAGACCGTAGATGAGAAAAATCAGAAAGCACAGTATAACTGGGGATATGATCCGGATAATTATAATGTTCCGGAAGGCTCTTATGCAGTCAGCCCATATGATGGAGAGGTGCGGATTCAGGAAATGAAACAGATGGTGCTGGCATTGCACAGCAGAGGAATCGGAGTGATTATGGATGTGGTCTTTAATCATACCTATCGAAGGGATGATTCCAACCTTCAGAAGATTGTGCCGGGCTATTATTATAGAAGTGATGAGACCGGATATACTAACGGCTCCGGCTGTGGCAATGAAGTGGCCAGTGACCGTCCGATGGCGCAGAAATTAATCGTAGATTCCCTGATTTACTGGGCAAAGGAATATCATATCGATGGATTCCGCTTTGATTTGATGGGAGTTCTGGATATTGATACAATGAATGTTATTGCAGAGCGTTTAAAAGAAATCCGTCCGGATATTTATCTTTATGGGGAAGGCTGGAACGGTGGTCCATCTTCCCTGGCAGAGGAGAAACGGGCATTTAAAGCCGGTGCGAAAAAGATGCCGGGAATCGGCATGTTCAATGATGATATCCGTGATACCATAAAAGGAAGCGTATTCTATGATGATCATCTGGGCTTCGTTAATGGCGGCATCCATCTGGAAAATGCATTGCGCTATGGCATTACAGGAGCAGTCGCACATCCACAGGTAGATTATGATGCCTATGGCAGTAAGCCGTGGGCGAAAGAGCCGGGACAGAGTATTAATTATGTCTCCTGTCATGATAACTATACCCTGTGGGATAAATTATCTGTCTCCTGCCCGGAGGCATCGGAAGAAAAGAAGAAAGCCATGAACCGGTTGTGCGCAGCCATTGTATTTACTTCCCAGGGTGTGCCTTTTATCCAGGCAGGTGAAGAATTCCTCCGCAGCAAACCACTGCCGGAGAAAAAAGGTTTTGCAGAAAACAGCTATAATATGCCGGATGCGGTAAACAGCATCAAGTGGGATAATATACATGAATATCCGGATATGATAGCATACTATAAGGGTTTGATGGCACTGCGGAAAGCCCATCCGGTATTCCGTATGCAGAGTGAAGCGGAAATGACACAGAATCTCTGCTTCTTATCAGATACACCGGAAAATGTTGTGGCATATCTTTTAAAGGGAAAATGTGCAGATGATACACCAGAAAACATTTTGGTAATATTCAACGGAAATGATGAAGAGATTTTGTATAATTTGCCGGAAGGAAAATGGAAAATTCTGGTGGATGACAAAACGGCAGGTGCAGACGGCAAAAAAATTATTTCCGAAAAGGCCGATGTAGAGCCGCTTTCCGCTCTTGTATTAGAAAAAGAATAAACAATTTGGCACAATACCTTGAAAAGATAATTTAATCTGATACAATATATAGTATACGCGTTGAAAATGAATTATTTTGAATAGGGGTGCGAATATGAAAATCATAAAGAGAAGTGGGACGGAAGTTATATTTGATAAAGAGAAGATTTTAGCGGCTGTGTGTAAAGCCAATGAAAGTGTGGTAGACAGCGAGCGTATGACAGAGGCACAGATTAATGCCATTGGTGAAAATGTGGAGAAGGCATGTAATACCATGAACCGTGCATTAACCGTAGAAGAGATTCAGGATCTGGTGGAGAACCTGATTATGAATCAGCGTGCGTATACGGTAGCCAGAAATTATATTACTTACCGCTATAAACGTGCTCTGGTAAGAAAGACCAATTCTACCGACGACCAGATTCTGACGCTGCTTGCCTGCAAGAATGAGGAAGTAAAGCAGGAAAACAGCAACAAGAATCCAACTGTAAGCAGTGTGCAGCGTGATTATATGGCAGGAGAAGTCAGCAAGGATATTACCAAGCGCTTCCTCCTGCCACAGGATATTGTAGAGGCTCATGAGCAGGGAATTATACATTTCCACGATTCCGATTATTTTGCACAGCATATGCATAACTGCTGTCTGGTTAATTTGGAGGATATGCTGCAGAATGGAACCGTAATCAGTGAGACCATGATTGATAAGCCAAAGAGCTTTGAGACTGCCTGCAATATTGCAACCCAGAGTATTGCCCAGATTGCAAGTTCCCAGTATGGGGGACAGAGTATTTCGCTGGCACATTTAGCTCCATTTGTCAATGTGAGCCGTCAGAAATTCCGGCGTCAGGTAGCAGCAGAATTTGAAGCGGCAGGACTGGAATTAATAGAAGAACAGATTAATAAAGTAGCAGAGATTCGTGTAAAAGACGAAATCAAGCGCGGCGTCCAGATGATTCAGTATCAGGTGATCACACTGATGACCACCAATGGACAGGCTCCGTTTGTAACAGTCTTTATGTATATTGATGAAGTACCGGAAGGACAGGTAAGAGACGACCTTGCAGCGATTATTGAAGAAGTCTTAAAGCAGAGAATTCTTGGTGTGAAAAATGAGCAGGGCATCTACATTACACCGGCATTTCCAAAGCTGATTTATGTGCTGGAAGAGGATAATGTTGAGCCGGATTCCAAGTATTATTATCTGACAGAGCTGGCTGCAAAATGTACCGCAAAGCGTCTGGTACCGGATTATATTTCAGAAAAAATCATGAAACAGCTGAAAGAGGGCAACTGCTATCCATGTATGGGCTGCCGTTCTTTCTTAAGTGTATACAAAGATGAAGAAGGAAAGCCGAAATATTACGGACGGTTCAATCAGGGTGTCGTAACACTGAATCTGGTAGATATCGCATGTTCCTCCGGTGGAGACATGACCCGTTTCTGGGAAATTTTTGATGAGCGTCTGGATTTGTGCTATCGTGCGCTGATGGCAAGACACAACCGTCTGAAGGGAACACCTTCTGATGTGGCACCGATTCTCTGGCAGTATGGAGCACTGGCCCGTCTTAAGAAGGGCGAGACCATAGACAAGCTTTTATATGGCGGCTATTCCACTATTTCTTTAGGCTATGCAGGATTGTGTGAATGTACCCGTTATATGACTGGTAAATCCCATACTAATCCGGAAGCAACACCATTTGCACTGGCAGTGATGCAGCATCTTAACGACGCCTGTGATAAGTGGAAGACAGAGACAAACATTGGATTCAGTGTATATGGAACACCATTGGAGTCAACTACATATAAATTTGCAAAATGCTTACAGAAACGTTTTGGAATCATTCCGGGCGTTACAGATAAGAGCTATATTACTAACAGTTATCATGTACATGTAACAGAGCACATTGATGCATTTAAAAAACTTGGTTTTGAAGCAAAGTTCCAGGAGCTTTCCCCGGGCGGCGCAATCAGCTATGTGGAAGTGCCGGATATGCAGGATAATATTGAGGCGGTACTGTCTGTCATCCGTTATATTTATGACCATATTATGTATGCAGAACTGAATACCAAGAGTGATTATTGTATGGAATGTGGTTACAATGGCGAGATTAAAATTGTAACAGACAAATACGGCAAGCTGGTGTGGGAATGCCCAAGCTGTGGTAACCGTGACCAGGATAAGATGAACGTGGCAAGACGTACCTGTGGTTATATCGGAACCCAGTTCTGGAATCAGGGAAGAACTCAGGAAATCAAAGACCGTGTATTACATTTGTAAAGAAAATTTAGAAAAAGGAGTACTTTAATGATGTGACCCCAAAAAGTTAGACTTTTAAGCGTAGCAGTT